>NZ_NKUF01000069.1 GCF_003206495.1 Gluconacetobacter entanii
CGCGCTGTCGCAACCAGATATGAAAAAACAGCAACGTCGTTCCTCGCGGTCATCCACATCGCTGCCGCAGCAGACTGGATCAAGCCCTAACAGGCCCTAAACATGTTGCCAGAATTTTTGCAATCTACGCCAAGGTTTATTCAAAATAGAGCGATGTTTATAGAAGCTGGAGGATCAGATAAGCCGTATTGGCGTGACGCAAACGAATTTAAAGATGTGATTAAAAGAATATTTCTTCAAGGCGTTGCATTCTTTGAAAGTCATTATAATTTTAACAGTGAAAAAGACATGCTGGAAGAGCTTCCTGCACGGTATGCCGTAACAGCATCTGGAGGGTATAAAGAATACGAGCAAGAGCGTGGAGTTATGCTTTGTATCGTTCGGTGTATCCTTGGTGACTTCGAATTTGTTAAGCGTTATCGAAGCGATGAATATAAGACTGTATTTCCAAAAATGACAGAAGATTTAGATAAAATCATAGCATGCCTTCCCCAGATGAAAAAATCATGGCAGGAAAAGGGTTGCGTCTCCGTCTGAGGTTGCTTTTAACATAACGTAGCGGTCGTTAATGGAAATGCACACAATTAGGCACAATTTGCAAAGTGCCTACATGAATATTGCTCTCCTGGTTTTGGATTGGCGGTGTAGACGTGCCGCTTATCCAAGTGGCAAACACGTAACAAGCTGGCTTCGATGGTGATGCACAGGCATCGACGACGGGCGTGACGGCCGACGTTGGCGCAGGCGTTATGGCAGGTCAAGTCCGTTTCCGACCTGTTCGAGAAAGGCGACACCGCCAAGGGCAACATCGACCTGATTGCAGTTCAGTCCAATATCGGGCCTGACTTCGAGAAGTCGAGCACTATGCTGACGACGGGCACCCTGACGGCCAATGACATCGCTAACCATGCCGATGCCGTGATGAAGGCGATGGGCCACCAGGCCAACGTCATGAATCCCGAAGGAGCTAAGGGCGGTGGCACGGGCGGGACGATAACTGCGATTGGCGTTGCATGGCGGCCACTGTCGGGAGCGTGCTCGCGGCGACGTCTTACAGGATGCCTGTTCGGTCACGCCACGTGCGATCTGATAGCGTGTACGTAAAAGAAAGCCAGTACAGTCGCGTGATGCTACGTGACACTTTCCCATGTTCTGACGTGGGAAGCGATGAAGATGAGCGAGACAACCGGGAGACGAGGCATATCCCCAGTCCGGGGCGACGACCTATGGGAACGGCTTCGGGCTATTGAGGACAAGCTATCCCTGATTATTGAAATCCTCTCGCCGGAAGATTCCGACGGGCCCACGCTTGATGAGATTCTCGGCCGATTGGTAACCTTGATCGCAGCCCAGAACCCTATGCTCAGACGTATTGATCTTACAACCGGCAGGGTGCTCGATATTCAGGAGGGCAGGATGCCCCGGTCGGCCCGGCCCAATGATGAGGATGGAGCCGATGCCTGATGATGACGTTCCGGAAAATCTCGGCTGAGAGAAGCGGTCGGCTGATCACTGCCTATTTCACGCAGGAACTGCCAGATCCAGAGCACGATTTCCGTACCCAGCCTGGAAAAGTGCCTGACGCGGATGGTGGCCGACTGACCAGCTATTACACCGGTCGCGATGGGCGGGCCTCGTGGCGACCGGGCATGCGACCCGAGATTGCAGCGGCTCTTGGCATTGATCCGAAGACACCACCTAAGAACGCGCAACTCAATCGCCTGTTTGAAGCAAAGAGGGCCGATAATGGCGATGACTGGTCAAGGAACGCCCGCAAGATCAGTGCCTATGATCTGACCCTGGCGCCACACAAATCAGTTACGCTTGCGGCCGAGTTTGCGCCGACCGAGGCCGAGAGGGCAGCCATCTGGCACGCCATTGATCGGGCAAACGACGCCACCATGCTCTATGTCGCGCGGGAAATCGGTTTCGCGCGGCGCGGTCATGGGGGCGAAGACGGTGCCAACCCGGGCGAGGTCGCCTGGGTGTCATTCCGGCATGATACCGCGCGCCCGACGGTCGAGGCGCGTGACGCGGGGACAGGCCAGACCTATCTGATCGATACGCCAACAGGCGGCGATCCCCATGCCCATATCCATAATGCCCTGTTCAATGTCGTAGTCACGGAAGAGGGACATGTGGGTTCACTCGACACGAAGCGGCTGCGATCGCGCGTTCACGAATTTGGAGCATATTTCCAGGCACAGCTCGCTGATGAACTGCGCCGGATCGGCATCGCCCAGCAATACGATGCGAATGAACAGGCGACGGTCATCTCGGCCGTGCCGCAGGATATATCGGATTTCTTCAGCAAGGGACGACGCAACGTCATCAGGGCGGCCAAGGAGTACGCCGCGGCGGAAGGAGCGGACTGGGCGCATATGCCGATCGACCGCAAGCGCCGCATCCTGTCCATGGCCGGCCTGGCAGCCCGGCTCGACAAGGACAAAGGTACGAGTGACCATGAGATATGGCGCGAGCAGGCCAGGCGTCTTGGCTGGGAGGAAAAAAGTCTGCTTGGCACGCCAGCAGCGCCTGTGGGCACCAGGGAACAACGATACGATATTGCCTACCGTTTCGCTGCCCGTCATCTCGCAAGGGAGTTTGAAACAGCCGCCGTGATCGATCACGACAAGCTCAGAACGTATGCTGCCCGGGGCCTGATCGGCACCGGCATCGAGGGTGGGGTGAAGGACATCGATCATGTCGTGGCCCTTATTGAACAGCGTGGTCTTGAACTCGGCGGGGAACGGGTCTCGCTGATTCAGGAGATGCGTGGCGACCGGCTGAGGGTGACGAATTCCGCGCAGATCGCTATCGAGGAGGACCTCGCGATTCAGGCGGCTCGTGCTTCAGGAGACCGGAGCGGGGCGCTGTCGGACCGCCAGATCACAGAAGCGATCGGACGATCGCCGCTTGACTTCGCGAGCGAACATGGAAAGACGCAAAAGGCTGCGATCTACGCTCTTGGCCGGGGCGGCGCGCTCTCCATGCTCACCGGCGTCGCGGGTTCCGGGAAGACGGCCCTGCTGTCTCCGCTGGTTGATGCGTGGAAACATGATACGCGTTATGACACGAATGGTCGCAGGGTTATCGGGATTGCCAATGCCTGGCGCCAGGCAGACGCATTACGTGAGGCCGGCATCTTTGACACAAGCGCTATGCTGCCCTTTCTGGCGCGGCTGGAGAGGGGTGACGTCGATGTGGATCGAAACACGGTACTGGTGATTGACGAGGTCGGTCAGGTCGGCCCACGCCAGATGCTTCGCCTGTTACAGGTGCAGCGTGATACTGGTTGCACGATCAAGGCGCTGGGTGACCACGAGCAGGCGCAGAATATCGAGGCAGGGGACGCCATCGAGATGTTGCGCCGGGTCCTGGATCCGGAAGATATGCCTGAACTTCTGTCCAGCGTCCGGCAGGTATCTGCAAGAAATCGCGAGATTGCTGATCTGTTTCGTGGCGCAGAACCGGAAGAGAGCGATCTGGAATCTCACGAGTTCACGGGGGCTGCGGCCAACGCGCATACGGACGAGGAAAATGATGACGACGTCCGTAACAGGTTCCATCTGAAGGAAGTCCGGGATGCGATCGATATGAAACGGGCGGATGGAACGATCCGTCTGGTCGGCGGCGACCATGAGGAAGTCCTGCAGGATATTGCCCGGCTGTATGTGACGCGTCGCGATGCTCTGGTCGCCGACGGTGCCGGCCTGCGGCGAGGCCGGACCAAGACGATCAGCATGTCGGCGCTGACCAATCAGGATGCTGCCGATCTGAGTCGTGCTGTCCGTAAAATCCTGCAGGAGCGCGGCGAGATCTCGACGCATGAAATCACCGTGCAGGCTATTGATCAGCGCGGCGAAACCTATGATCTCGCGATCGCTACGGGCGACCGGCTTCGGCTGTATCGTCGGACATGGGGCAGTGTGGATGGAAAGGGCGCCACAGTCGGAAATAACGGCGACGTGGTGGAGGTTCTGGCCCATGGCGATGCGGGGCTTCGCGTCCGCACGAAGGACGGGCTTGTTGCCGATGTCGAATGGCGGCGGTTTCGTGATGTGAAGACTGGTCGGGTAATGCTCGGGTTCGGACATGCCATGACGATTGATGCGGCACAGGGGCTTACTTCCGATGAGCATATCAATGCCCTGCCGCGAGGCGTTGAACTGGCGACGGGATTTACCTCATACGTCGCGGAAAGCCGTGCGCGTGGAACCACATGGACCATGATCTCCGATGGCGCGACGTTTGAGGCGGTCCGGAACCAGAGGCCGCTCGGGGATACCACGCCCATCACCAGTGACGACCTGTGGAATCATGTGGCAAAGAAAATGGCGCATAAACCCTATAAATCATTTGGTACGGATCTGGTTGCCCGAACCCGCAAGGCCCGGGATGCGAGGATCCGGGAACTGATCGCGCTTGGGCGCATGCAGGAGACACTGACGAAGTCAGGTCGCCCCTATGGAAGGGAGATTATTCTGGAAACGCAGGCGCGGCAGGCCGAGCGCCTGCATAAGGCGCGTCTGGCCGAGATCGACGCCAGGCTGCAGGTCATGATCAGGAACGCACCAGCAGTCATGACGGGTGCGGAGCAGACGCTTCGGAGCCAACGGGCCGCCCAGGTGCTGGGCAGGCGTCCCCCTGTGCCATCTGCGTCGCCAGGCGCCGCCAGCTAGAGCGTCCGGCTTTCTGCTGTTCTTACCGGATTTGAATCCTGCCGACCATGTGCCATACCGCGACAACATCTCAGATCTGACGCACGCTTTGGTCATTTGCGCAACGAAGTCGGCTGCGTATCGTTAGGGAGGCGGCGAGCAGTAGATAGCAGGTCAATGATGCATGATGTGTCTTTCCGGGGAGATCCTGATCCGTTCGACTGTTGGTTGAAGAAGGAGTTGCGTACTCGGTTCAATGATGTTGTACGCGAACCGATCCCTGAAAGCCTGCTATGCGTTATTGGTCCAACTGAAGCTTCCGGGCATGTTCACGCCTCAAGACCTTCCTGGACCGAAGAGGAAGCTGTGTCTGAGTGTTCTGCTGACACCGGATCCAGATGATCTCTTATCGCAGATATGGCGTCTTGATGCTGGGCGGGAAACGGGTAACAGGATTGCCGTAGAAAGCAAGAAGTGTTGACGGTCAGATGAAATACAGATGAGCAGGCGCAGGATCCTATCGGATATCTGCTCAAGAGCATACCAGTTCTGCAATCTGCCAAATCCTCGAAAACGTCGAGGACTATTCCCAATAGCGGTGCTATATACAGGGTCACAGTTTTTTCGTCTGTTGAGGTGATGGACAATGCCCGAAGAACAACAAAGACAGCTGGCGCTGACCGTGGAAATCATAACTGCTTATGTATCGGAAAATAAAATATCGCCGGACGAACTTATCAGGCTGATTGGGACTGTTTACAATTCATTGTCCGTCCCGACTGCTTCGGGCGTAAAAGAACAGATACCTGCCGTTCCCATCAAGCGGTCCGTATTTCCGGATTATATCATATGTCTTGAAGATGGGAAAAAGCTGAAAATGCTCAAACGGCATCTGCAGGCATCCTATGGCATGACGCCTGAAGAATATCGGCGGAAATGGGGACTTCCATCTCATTACCCTATGGTCGCTCCCAATTACACAGTACGCCGATCGGAACTTGCAAGAGAGATTGGGCTGGGGCGGGATATAATGTCCACTGCCACCAAATCTGGTGATGAGGACACGACAGAACCTACATTGTCTGACAGGCCGCAAGGACGTCGCCGGGGTAGAAAGAAGGCCATCCACTAAAAGGGGAACGCGCCGCCGACCGGGCGGCGCGGCGCTCTGCTGGCTCAGGAACGCGGCAATATACGAAGGCAGAACTTCTTCGCTACGTCGTAGGGTGCCGACAGCGGCTGTTCCTGTTTGACCGGACCATGATCCAGTTCGGGGCGTTACGTCGATAAATCCGGACGAAAGATGCTTTTTATACAATCCAGGTTGCGGATCGCGATCCTAAGCCTTGCGTTATGCACCTTGTGGAAGAATTCAGTTCTCAGTGAAAATCCATAAGCGATGTCTACAAAGTTGTGCTCTCACGAGGGCAGCCTGCCTTTTCCACTCGGACAATCCTTTTGCAGATCCCATGTCTGGTGACGGACAACTTTCTTCTTGTCACGGGCGGTCCACGTGTAGTCATTCAGAGAATGAATGCCTCAGCGCCTCAGAGATGGCGTTCCAAAGCGTGAATTTTTCGATCATGGGATATTCTTTCTGAATCTTGCCGCTGGGTATGAAACGAGTATCCCGTAATGACCTGATGATGCGGTCGGCATCCATATCCGGCATTTCAACAAGCTCCTTGAGTGCCTGCCGGGCATTATGGTGCGACCGGAGATATATGGCTTCCTCTTTCATGTGGTGCTTGATGGTCATCTCTAGTGCTGCGCTGAGATAGATAACGTGGGGGGCGAAATTGATATAGCGCCAGGCCGGTCTCGCCAGATCAGGGCTTGAGAAGTCGAGATTGGATTTTATCCCATCAGGATAGGTCTTCATGTCACGATCGAAAGAGACATGATCCGTGATCTGTCGCATCAGGGGTTTTGAAACCCTGTCCAGAATCTGGTCGTAGTTTCGCCTGCTCGTCGGGTCTCCAATGATGGTGGCTGAGATGGGAAGGATGATCTGGTCGGGGATGGCGCCGTCCCGCCTGAGAACGTCATTTATCAGGAACCGGTGGACACGGCCGTTCCCGTCAGAAAGAGGATGGATGTAGACAAACCCGAAGGCTGCCACGGCGCTACGCATGACAGGAGACTGTCCTTCAGTCCTGTCGAGGAAAATTTTTAATCCCTCAAGCATATCCGCTACGTCGTCTGCGGGAGGCGCGAGGTAGTGAACAACATTCTCGTACCTCATCGTGTATTCTCCAACGAATACCGGTGACAGCCGCAAGCCAAAATGCTCGGTTATTGTGACGTCACCGAGGATGTTGCGTTGCAATTCGGCAAGGTCAGTATCTGTCAGGGGGACTGTCCCTTGCCCGGTTCTCGTGGCGAGTACGTGGCTGAAGCGCTGGATCCGGTCAAGTTGATGCTCCTCACCTTCAATGGTGAAACTTGCCTTGCTTTCCCGGTTTGTCAGCCACACTGCGGCCCGGGCAAGCATGTTCTCGCCGAACTCCTGCACCAGTTCACCGTAACCGGCAGACACGTCCATCTCCGAAGCCGTCTTGAGTTGAGTGGATAGCGGGATAAAGGGACAAAAAAAGCGGTTCCCGGGCATGTTGTCACGGACGCGCCATCGGCTGACGTTGCTCATCCTGTCTGGAGACGCTGTTACCTGAAAAGATCCGTCCAGTGCGGAGACGTAGTTGCCGCCGAGGTCGACTGGCGGCACGAGCGTTTGTCCGGTGACGAACTCAAAGAGAAATGACGCCCGTCTGGCATATTGCCCTGTCGGTGCACTGTTTATCCACTCCTGGACAAAACCTGGTCCGGTCTTCGCAAAAACGCGCGCCAGCAACTCAAGGCTAGTGGGTTCGTGTCGCAGATGAAACTGCAGATGTGCGGCTGCCGTGTCGGCCGGACGCATGTTTTCGGGATATGTCTCGATGCTGTATAAATTATGATGACTGCTCGACCGGCGACTTCCAAGCTGGCTTTTGACAGCCAGTCCGCCGAATGGCTCTGCATCATATTTCAGTGCGAGCCACATGCCGCCAATCGGGTCCGCCATTCGAATTAGATTCCTGCCGAGTTGTCCAAAACCGTTTATTGATGCTTAAAATCGCATATAAACGGTGCCTTGTGTAAAAAAATATATATGGACAGCCGTGGCCACGCGTATGATTGCGTCACTTCGTCTTTGTGATCAATAATTCCCATTCGCTGAAGCGCCCTCATGGCGTTGATTTTGACTGAGAACTGATGGTACGGATCAACTGCGGCGTGATGGTTTCCTCCACTGGACAGTCAACTCTTCAGCATCCTCTCAGGACCACTGCGAGCCGTCCACACCATCAGTTCTCAATGAAAATCAACATCCTATGGCGTGACGCTTGAAGAATATCGGCGGAAGTGGGGACTTCCGTCTCATTATCCTATGGTCGCTCCCAATTACACAGTGCGCAGATCGGAACTTGCACGAGAAATCGGATTGGGGCGAGACATAACGTCTGCTGCGACAGAATTTGATGATATAGGCAACGGAACCGGCATTGCCAGAGAGGTCGCAGGAGAAGCGTCGGGGCAGAAAGAAGGCCATCCACCAAAAGCGGAGCGCGCCGTCAGACGAGGCGGCGTGGCTGTTCTTTTGATTCAGTCATGATGATGAACAGACGGCTGTCTACCTTATATCCCGACGCTAGGGCCTGTTAGATCTTGAATTTCTTCCCATATTGTAGGGATGGAAGAAGGAGACAGAACAGGCACCTTTACGGACGAGACATGGGCGATCTGGGAACCTCTGATTGAGGAGGTTCGCCCGAGGGGCAAGACGCCGCCACATGATCTGCGGCGGACGATAGCAGCGATTTTCTGGCGTCATGAGAATGGCGCGAAATGGCGGAGTATCCCCGCTGAACTGGGTCCGTGGTGGCGGGCTGCGCAGCTTTTCATCCGCTGGGCGAAGCTCGGCGTATGGGAGCGGCTGCTCGCACTGGTTCAGGAACAACAGGGAGTGGCATTCGGAATGACTTTTCTGGATGGCACAAACATCAGGGCTCACCACAAAGCGGCGGGAGCCCAAAAAAAGGGGCCTCTTTCGAAGAGC
>NZ_NKUF01000006.1 GCF_003206495.1 Gluconacetobacter entanii
GTCACCCAATCCAACCGCACCTCCACCGCACCTACTTAACGCAGATACAGCAAAACGCCGCCAACATATCCCTTCCAGTCTCTATTCTATTGTCAATGACCAGGTCCGTAGCGGCTGGTGTGCCGTTCGGTGAAGCGGGTTTTACGGAGATCGCCCCCCATTGTCAACGCCTTATGCAAACCCCGAAAAAACGGCGGAAAACCGGCAAACTCGTACCAAAAACTCCCATTCCCGGCACCATCCCCCGAAAAAAAAAGCAAAAAAAAGAGGAGGAGGCTCACGCCTCCCCCTCTCCCTTGCAGCTTACGCCACCAGCACGTCAGTCCGCGTCAACCGCGTGACCGTCAATCGGCGCCCTTATGTTGGGACATGATCAATGACAGGACACCCGGAACTTGTCTTTGTGCAGGCCTGTCCTCATACGTAAGGGGCTTTGCATCCCGCATCGCAATGACACAAATGGTCTGGATTGAACGTGCAGCGCGTTATTTTCCCTTATATTGGACATCCGCATCAGGAGTTCCATTCCCTTCCCATCGCAATGGAAATGGCCGCCCGCCACCCCGATGTCGAAGTCCATCTGGCAAGCCTGACGGAAAAACGCGAAGCGCACCTGCAATATCTGGCCAGCTTTTACCCAGAGGCACGGGTCCGATACGAACTGCTGAAACTGCCGCCCTTCATCCGCCGGCTGATCGACAGGCGCGGTCCGCAACCTGCAGACAAGATACTGGCCCTGTTTTTAAACAAAGAATATTTCCGAAAGTTTCAGGCAATCGTCGTTCCCGAACGCACCAGCCTGTATCTGCGCCGCATGGGCGTGCGGGAGCCCAAACTCGTCTGGACGCGGCATGGCGCGGGCGATCGGGCGGTCGGTTTTGCCAAGGATGTCCGGCACTTCGACTATATCCTGATGGCTGGCCACAAGGTGGAGCAGCGCCTGATGGCACAGGGCAGCCTGCGTCCCGGCCATTATAAAAATGGAATTTATGCAAAATTCGATCTGGTGCAGCGCATGAATATTCATCGCGACAGACTGTTTCAGAATGACCGCCCCACCGTCCTGTATAACCCGCATTTCAGCCGCCACTTGTCATCATTCCCAAAATTCGGCATTCAGATACTCGATTATTTTGCGCGACAGCAGAAATACAATCTGGTTTTCGCTCCGCACTACAGGTTGTTCGACAGCCATCGTACCCAGGCACAACGGCTGTTCCATCCGTACCGAAACTGCGGACATATGTTGTTTGATCCAGGTAGCGAGAAGAGCATCGACATGACCTATACCATGGGGTCTGACCTATATATGGGCGACGTCAGCAGTCAGGTCGCGGAATTCCTGACTACGCCGCGTCCGTGCCTGTTCCTGGATGCGCATGCGACCCACTGGCGCGACAACCCGAACTACACAAGCTGGTCCCTGGGGAACGTGATCCATTCCGTCGCGGATCTTGGCCATGAAATCGACAGGGCATTTACAATGCAGACCCAATTCCTAGACCGGCAGAAATCGTATATACATGACACGTTCGGCCATGCCGTGCCGGGGCCGAGCGCCGCAACTGCCGCGAATTCAATCATTGACTTTCTAAGGTCAAATGATTGATGACCGCGTTTTCTTCATTCCAAGTCCTGCCCGTGGAAGTCACATTACCGGAAATGACACGTCTCCCGACCCCTACAGATTCTGGCCAGCCGCGACGCTACGGCGATTTCGACACGTTCCTGCAGGCGCTCGATTACGCCGCGGAAGGCGAAAGTGGCTTCAATATCTACTCGGGCCGGGGTGAACTGCTGGAGGCTCTGCCCTACCGCACCCTGCGCGAACAGGCGCGCGAGGTTGCGCAGCGCCTGCTGTCGCTCGGGCTGCAACCCGGTGAGCGCGTGGCGATCGTCGCGGAAAGCGATGGGGATTTCGCGCGCATCTTCTTCGGCTGCCAGTATGCCGGCCTGATTCCCGCCCCCCTTCCCCTGCCCGTCGCCTTCGGTGGGCGCGAGGGGTATGTGGCGACCCTGCGCGGCATGGTCAAAAGCGCGGATGCCTCGGCACTGGTCATCGCCTCCATCATCGCATCGTGGAAAGATGACCTGATCGAGGGGCTGGACCTGCGCTTTGCCGGTGTCCCCGAAGACCTGCTGGCCACGCCGATTACCGTGACCGACCTGCCTGAAGTCGGGCCGGACGACATTTCCTACCTGCAGTTTTCTTCCGGCAGCACGCGTTTTCCCATGGGGATCGCGGTGACACAGCGGTCGGGCATGGCGAATGCGCATGCCATCGCCCTCAACGGCCTGAAGGTCCGTGAAAAAGGCGACCGCTGCGTCTCGTGGCTGCCGCTGTATCATGACATGGGGCTGGTCGGATTCTTCCTCACCCCCATGACGTGCCAACTGAGTGTGGACCTGCTGCCGACGCGTGAATTCGCACGCCGCCCGCATGTCTGGCTGGACCTGATCAGCCGTAACCGTGGCACGATTTCCTACAGCCCGTCCTTCGGATATGAACTGTGCGCGCGCCGGGCGACGTCCATCTCGCTCGACCTGTCGTGCTGGCGGGTCGCGGGGATTGGTGGCGACATGATCCGCTATCATATCCTTGAGGACTTTGCCGAACGCTTCGCCGCTTCCGGCTTTGACAGCCACGCCTTTACCGCCAGCTACGGCATGGCGGAAACGACGCTGGCCATCAGCTTCGTGCCGCTTGGCTCTGGCATCCAGACCGATACGATCGACCTGCGCATCCTCGAGACGCAGGCCATCGCCTCGCCTTCCAATGATCCGTCGCAGATGCTGCGCACGTTCGTCATCTGCGGCGAAGTCCTGCCCGGCCATGAGCTTGAGGTCCGCGACAGCGAAGGCAGGGTCGTGAAGGACCGGCAACTGGGGACGATTTTCGTGCGCGGCCCCAGCCTGATGCAGGGCTATTTCCGCCAGCCGCAGGAAACCGCCAAGGTGGTCGATGCGGATGGGTGGCTCAATACGGGGGATCTTGGCTACATGCTCGATGGGCAGGTGGTCATCACCGGTCGCGCCAAGGACCTGATCATCATTAACGGCCGCAACATCTGGCCGCAGGACCTTGAATGGTCGGCGGAGACGGAAATCGCCTCCCTGCGCAGCCGTGACGTCGCGGTCTTCTCCGTCGATGAAAGCGAGGGGGAAAAGATCGTGGCCCTGGTCCAGTGCCGCGCCACCACCCCCGAAGCGCGCGAGGCCCTGCGCAACGACACCGCCAGCCTGTTCCGGCGCCAGCACGGGGTTGATGTGTCGGTCATCCTTGTGCCCCCCCACACGCTGCCCCAGACGTCTTCGGGCAAGCTGACGCGCGCCCGGGCGAAGGCGATGCTGCTGTCGGGTGCGTTCAAGCCGATCGATACCAGCATTTCCGTGGCCTGATCCCACCGGCCCCTGTCCGTTCCCGTCATGCGGCGGGAACGGATGTACTGCTGGCAGGTTAAAGCGGCACTGGTCAAAATACCGTTTTTCAATCATAAGGGGGTCCTTCATGGGGGGACACCATCAGGCGCGCCCCCTGTTCCGGAAAACCCCGGACTCTGGCAACGACACGCTGACCCCCTTTTCGGTGATATCCGGCAGGGTCATGCCATAAGGATGTAATAATGAGTGAAACGGTAGCGGACGTCTCGGCCATCATTGTGCAGACACTGCTGGCGAACCCCAAGGTTCCCCGTGACATCAATGGCGGCAGCAAGATCGTCGAGGATCTGGCGTTCGATTCACTGGCCGTCATGAACTTCGTCATGGAGATCGAGGACAAGCTTGACGTCTCCGTCCCCCTCGACCGGCTGGCGGATATCCGCACGATCGACGATCTTGCCGCCTGCATCGTCTCCCTCAAGCAGGCGTCCTGACCGGCATGTCCATTTTTTCGAAATATGAGGGGCTGTCACGTTCGCTTTCCGCCGTGACCGCCGAAGGTGGGCGCAACCCGTTCGACGTGGTGATCGAACGGCCGATTTCCTCGACGGTCGGGCTGATCGAAGGGCGCGAGACCCTTCTGTTCGGCACCAACAACTACCTTGGCCTCAGCCAGTCGCCCGCCGCGATCGAGGCCGCCGTGGAGGCCGCGCGCAAATATGGCGTCGGCACGACCGGTTCGCGCATCGCCAACGGCACGCAGGGCCTGCACCGGCAGCTTGAAGCCCGGCTGGCGGCATTTTTCCACCGTCGCCACTGCATGGTGTTCTCCACGGGGTATCAGGCCAACCTTGGCACGATTTCCGCGCTGGCGGGCAAGGACGACTACCTGCTGCTCGATGCCGACAGCCATGCCAGCATCTATGACGGCAGCCGCCTGGGCCATGCGCAGGTCATCCGTTTCCGCCACAACGACGCCGACGACCTGCGCAAGCGTCTGCGGCGCCTTGATGGCACCCCCGGCGCGAAGCTGATCGTGGTGGAGGGGATCTATTCCATGATGGGCGACGTCGTGCCGATGGCGGAATTCGCGCAGGTCAAGCGCGAAACCGGCGCATGGCTGCTGGCGGACGAGGCCCATTCCGTGGGCGTCATGGGCGAGCACGGGCGCGGCGTGGCCGAGGCCGACGGGGTGGAAGACGACATCGATTTCGTTGTCGGCACCTTCTCCAAGAGCCTTGGGACGGTTGGTGGCTACTGCGTTTCCAACCATGACGGGCTGAACCTGATCCGGCTGTGTTCACGTCCCTACATGTTCACCGCGTCCCTGCCACCGGAAGTCATCGCGGCCACCATGGCGGCGCTGGACGAACTGGAAAACCGGCCCGAACTGCGCCACCAGTTGATGGACAACGCCCGTCGCCTGCATGCCGGGCTGAACGCTGCCGGCCTGCGCACTGGGCCGCAGGCCAGTCCGGTCGTCTCCGTCATCCTTGATGATGTGGAACAGGCCGTCGCCTTCTGGAACCGGCTGCTCGACCTTGGCGTTTATGTCAATCTCAGCCTGCCGCCCGCAACACCGGACCAGCACCCGCTACTGCGCACCTCCGTCATGGCGACGCACACGCCGGCACAGGTGGATCAGGCCGTCAGTGTGTTCGCTGCGGTTGCAGGCGAACTCGGCATCAATCGCGCCCCTGTTTCCGCCTGAAATACCCTGCCTGCCGCAGCGACCATAACAGGCGCGGCAGGCAGATCAGCGGATGACGTTCGGCAAAGGGCGACAGCGGCAGGTCAATGCCGGAATGGCGCTTGATCTTCCATGCGATATAGCGCGCGCCCCCGGCGAAGGTGAATGCGCCCTTGGTCAGGCGGGCGATATTCAGCGGCTGCCCCATCCTGCGGCGCAGCCACCAGCCATCGCGCATGTCCTTGCGCCATGCGGCATCGACCGTCGGTTCCAGCACGTCCCCATGCTCCACGAAAGGCAGCCCGTCGGCCCGCCATGCCGCAGCCAGCAGCGCACGGTAACGCGCCTCGTGCCCCTGCACGATGGCACGCGGACGCTTGCGGCTGCTCTCGACCCGCAGTTCCGCGCCATAGGTATTTGAAAACAGCGCGTTCCAGAATTCTTCGGCCGTGCCCTGCCGGGGCCCCAGCGCCATGGCCCAGCGCGCGGCCATTGCCACCGCACGGATCAGGCAGCCAAGGATGGCGTCGGCCGCCTGCGCATCACGCACCCAGACCAGGCGCACGGGCTGGCAGAAGCGTGCCCATATGGTGGTGTCCAGCGTCCTGCGGCCGGTCATGTGGCGGAACTGCTCCAGCGTCAGGATCGCGACCTTCGCGCGCACCATCCGCCCGTCCACGTGGCGTTCGTGATATTCAACGTTGGGGGACAGCAGCCTGTTGGCCGTGCGCGCCCAGCCACCTGCGGGCCAGTCCGGCAGGCGTTCGACGATGATGTAGAAATCCAGCACCCCATCCAGGTCCGGCTGCCGCAGGGCGGAGCCATAGAACAGCACCCCGAGCGGGCGCGACGGACCGACCATGTCCGCGACAAAGGACGTGACGGCAGGAGGCACAGGCTGAACCAGTTCGGAGACCAGCAGGTGCGCGATCCCGCCTGCCGCACTGGCATCGGGGACAGGGTTCAGCGGGTGCGGGGCCATCTTCTCCCTCACGCCTGGATGAAATCGATGGGCGGCGTGACCGACAGGTAGGTCACGCCATCGGGGCCGGAATCCAGCACTTCGCCATCGAGCACGAAATCCTCCTTCATCTCCAGCCGGATCCGCCGGGCGCAGCCACTGTCATAGGCCGCATTGCGCCGCAGCCATGCGGGCACACGCCCGCGCAGCAGTGACAGCACCGCCCCCGTCAGGCGTGGCGGCATCCCCGCCACGTCGAGGTACCAGATGCCATCGTCATGCGAATCGTGCCCCTGCCAGAACGGCCACACGCCATGCGGCAGTTTCTGCAGGGTCGTCGCAAGGAACAGGAAACATGACCCGGCGCGCCGTGGCGCATCCTCCACCGTAAGCGCGACCCTGTCGCCCTGCATCCATTCCTGCCGGAAACGCCGCGACAGCAGATGCGCGATGGAGGAGCACAACGTCATGATCACCGCCATTTCATGCGAATACCGATCGAGAATCGCAGGCTGGTGCGCCAGTTCGATGCCCCGCCGGAAGGCGGCCCCGCCATGGAACATGCCGACGACGGGGGAACGTTGCGGATCGCTCCAACTGACGACAAGGCCACGGCGGCGGCGGATGTTGCGCCGCATGTCGCCACCCGCCGCAAGGCGGTTGAGCCGTGACAGCGCCTCCATCCCGCGCAGCCCGAATCCCACATCCCCCGCGATCAGGTTCGTATTCCCCGAAGGCAGGATCGCGATCGCGGGCAGGTTGTCCGGGCTGTAATGACGATGCACCGCGCTCAGCACATCACTCAGCGTACCGTCGCCGCCATCCACCACGATGCACTGCACATTGCGCCGCGCAAGGTCGGCCACGGCGCGCACCAGTTCGTCAGGTGCCTTGGTGGTCAGGAAATCATCCCCCAGCAACCGCCGCGCCATCATGCTGTATTGTTCGTTCCCGCTTCGATTCCGCCGACTGCGCGGATTATGGATAATGACGAAGCGTGGTGTCACGGACGGTCCCAATCGTTTAGAAATTTGACGTACGGGTCATAAGCAACCATCTGCCTCTTATTGCAAGCCAGGAAAACCCGCTTATCTCGACATATGGCCCGTCGGGATGGTGTGATCCATACATGACGAAGCCAGCAGACAAGCCGTCTGGCGCATCCAGATGCATCCGGGGGAAAGTGCCTTTTGACCGATATTCTCATTGCACATGCCTCCGATCTGCATCTGACACTCGACACCCTGCGCATCCGGGCGCGTGACCTGCTGAACAAACGCGCCCTGAGTTACCTGTCATGGCAGCGCCGGCGACTGATACACCGTACGGACGTCCTGCGGCGCGTGATGGCGGACATTGCGGCCCATGATGTTGACATGCTGGCGCTGACGGGGGACCTGACCAACCTTGGCCTGCCCGATGAATGCGCGCAGGCGGCACGCTGGCTGTCGGAACTGCCGATGCCGGTTACGGTGGTCCCCGGCAACCACGATGCACTCGTCAGCCACGACTGGCACCAGACCATCGGCAGGTGGGCCCCGTGGATGGGTCCCCTGCCATTTCCCTTTGTCCGCCGGGTGGGGCCTGTTGCCCTGATCGGCATCAATTCCGCCCATCCCACCCCCTGTTTCCAGGCATATGGCGATATTGGCGCGCGCCAGGCCGCACGGCTTGCGGATGTGCTGGAGGAAACCGGCCGGCAGGGGCTGTGCCGTGTGGTCATGATCCACCACCCGCCCCTGGCCCGCCTGACACCGCGGCGCAAGTCCCTGCGCGATGCGGACAGGTTTGCCGCCTGCATCGCACGCCATGGGGCGGAACTGGTCCTGCACGGGCATACCCATGTCTCCACCCTTGCGACCCTGCCCGCGCCCGGTGGCCCGGTGCCCGTCGCGGGCGTGGCGTCCGCATCCGCGCAATCGTCAGACCCGGCGCGCGCGGCATCATGGAACCTGGTGCATATCTCCCCCCTTGATGGGGGATACCGCACTGAAATCACACGCAGGATCATGCTGCCCGACGGCAGGGCCGTCGCCACGCCACCGATTATTTTCACCACGGCCTCTTCATCCCCGACGCATTCGGGTATAAGCACGCCTCGATGAACCTTCCTCCGTCCATGCGCCGTGGTCTCCGGGGACTGATGCCCGGAACGCTGGATCATTACCTGCTGCAGCAGGTCATCCCGCCATTTTCCATCTCACTGGGCGTAGTGATGGCGGCGCTGCTGCTGGAACGGCTTCTGGCACTGTTCAACCTGCTGGCATCCAATGGCAGCTCGATGAAGACCTTTGTGTCGCTGCTGACGGACCTTGTGCCCCACTATCTCGGGCTGGCGCTGCCGGCGGCCATGTGCGTCAGCGTGTTTTCGGTCATCCGGCGGATGAGCCAGAACCACGAGATCGAAGCCCTGATGGCCAGTGGCGTGTCCATGTTCCGCATCGCGCGGCCCTTCATCGTCGTGGGGGCCATCCTCGGCGTGCTCAGCTTCTCGCTTTATGGGTTCATACAGCCTTATGCCCGCTACAATTACCGCTCGGCACTGTATTTCGCCAGTCATAGTGGATGGGCCCCGCACCTGCAATCGCACATGTTCGCAGCCCCCTCGCACGACCTGATGCTGACGGCGGAAAAGGTGGATGACGCGGGATCACGGATGTTCAAGGTCTTCATCCGCGACAACAGCAACCATGACCTGACGCGCTACATCACCGCGCGCAAGGGATACCTGTATATCCCCAACAATGACGAGAAGATCCGCCTCGACCTGGTTGACGGCACCATCATCACCGACCGGCATGACAAAAGCCCGAGCGTGATCCATTTCGACCATACGACGGAACTGTTTTCCCACCACGGGCAACTCGACAAGCTGAAGGCCTACCGCACGCGCGGGCAGACGGAACGTGAACTGACGCTGCCCGAACTGTATCGCGGCATCCGCCACGGCATCGACGGGATCAAGCATTCCTATCTGGTCGCAGAACTGCATTTCCGCCTTGCGCGCACGGCGGCGATCCCGTTCATCCCCCTGCTGGCCTGTGCGCTGGCGGTCATGGCGAAGCGGCAGAAGCGCAGCATCGGCCTGCCTGTTGCGGCCATTGCGCTGGTGGGGTTCGACCATACGCTGCAGATGGGTCTCAGCCTTGTGGCGAACGTGCACATGTCGCCGCTGCTGGTGATCTGGCTGCCGACTCTGGTTTTCGGCACAGGCTGCGTCTGGGCGCTGGTCTGGCGCTGCGGGGGTCTGCGCATCCTGATGATGCCCGAACATCCCTCCAGCCAGCGTGAACTGTCGCCTGACGGCCTGCCGCGCCGCATCCAGGACGCACGCCCATGATCGGCTGGGCACGGCGCACCCTGCTGCCGGGTGGCAGCGTCCTGGTGGGATATCTGACGCGCGAACTCCTCTCCAAGGTCTTTGCCACCGCCGCCGTCATCATTGCGCTGATGGAGGTCCTGGCCCTGCTGGAGCAGGTCACGGAGATCATGAGTCGCCATCTCGGCCTGTCGGGGGTGCTGTATTACGCCGTGATCCGCCTGCCCCTGCTGTTTGGCAACGCCATGCCGCTTGCGGTGCTGATCGGGGCGCTGATCACGCTGGTGCATCTTACAAGCTCGAACGAGATTTCCATCCTGCGTGCGGCGGGCCTTTCGACGCCGGGCCTGTTCCGCCTGTTCATGCCGGCCGTGCTGGGGCTTGGGCTGCTCTGTGTCGCTGTCGATGACCAGCTTGTCCCACGCAGCGAAATCGCGCAGGCACGGTGGTGGAACAGCACCAATCCCTCCCCCAATGGGGTCTCCCGCGATGTCTTGTTCCGCACCGGCATGACGCTGGTCAATATCGGCGGCGTGGCGCATGGCGGGCGGGAACTGCATGACGTGACCGTCTATCGCCGCGAGGATGACGGCAGCCTGCAGAAGGTCATCCACCTGCCGACGGTCCGCTATTTCATCAACCGCTGGAGCGGGGTGCCCGACCACAGCCTGACGGTGCTCAGCCCCACCCGGGTGGAACAGGCCGACAATACTGATGAAACGCGCCTCGTGCTCGACTGGCCGCAGGCACTGACGCCCGATGTGCTGATGCAGCTTTCGGAAAATACGCCGCTCTCGATCTCGACGATGCTGCGTGTCCTGCGTAATGAGTTCCCGTCCAGCCAGTCCCCGGCATTTTTCATGACCGAAATACTGGGTCGTATCATGTTACCCCTGACATTTACGGTTATGCTGTTATTGGCTATTCCTGTGGTTTATATCCCTCCACGGGCCGGGACACGCAGTTGGCTGCCTGTCTGGTGCCTGGGTGCAGGTCTGGTGTTTGTCGTGTTTCAGGGGCTGTTGCGGGCTCTTGGCAATGCCGGTACGCTCCCCTCCGTGGTGGCGGTTTTTGTCGGGATCGTAATTTTCATTCTCGGCGTTGTGACAGTGCTATTGAGGATAGAAGAACGATGATTACCAGTACCCTGAAGAACACATCGATCCGGACGGGGCGCAGCTTCGACCTGGGAAAGATGAATCTTCGTCAACTGTGGATTGCCTATCTCACCTATCCGACCATCCTGCTTTATTTCGCACTGGCACTGTGCAGCTTCGGCATCATGATCCACACGTTCGTGTCATGGCTGCCGGTCGTCATCAGCATCGTGTCGGTTGTCTTCGTCTATCCGCTGGTATGGTACGCGATTCACCGCTTCATCCTGCACGGGCGGTTCCTCTATCGCCTGAAATGGACATCGGCCCTGTGGAAGCGCATCCATTTCGACCATCATCAGGATCCGCACCTGCTCGACGTCCTGTTCGGATCGCCGCTCAATACCATTCCGACCATCGCAATCGTCACCATCCCCATCGGCTTTGCCATCGGGCAGGCGGCCGGGGCGGCGGCGGCCTTTGGCGCGGGCCTGACGATCACCTGCATTTATGAATTCTTCCACTGTATCCAGCATCTTAACTACAAGCCGAAGATGGCGTGGATCCAGCGCATGAAGCAGCGTCACGTGCTGCATCACTTCCACAATGAAAACGGCAATTACGGCATCACCAGCTTCATCGCCGACCGCCTGTTCCGCAGCTATTACGTCGATGCCAAAAGCTGCACGCGCAGCCCCAGCGTCTTCAACCTCGGCTATGACCAGAACGAGGCGAAGCGCTACCCATGGGTCATGGACCTGACGGGTTCGCCGCCGCGCGACCGTCCCGATGGTGCGAATCCGAACCGGAACGCCGCATGAGCACCGATGCGGGGCTGAATGTCCTCATCCTTGCGGGGAGTCGCCGTGGCGTGCGCGACCCCATGGCGCAGGCGGCCGGCATTTCGCACAAGGCCATCCTGCCGGTCTGTGGCCGCCCGATGATCACGCGGGTCTGTGATGCCCTGATGCAGGTGCCGGGCGTCAGGCGGATCGTGATCTGTATCGACAGCCCCGACGCCGTGCGCGACGCGGTCCCCCCATCGGTGACGTTCCTCCCCGAGGCCGCGGGCCCGAGCGCCAGTGTCATGAACGCGCTTGGCGTCCTTGGTGCGCCACTGCTGGTCACTACGGCGGACCATGCCCTGCTGCGCCCCGAATGGATCAATGGTTTCATCGCCGATTCCACGCGCGCGAACTGTGACATGTCGGCGGGAATCGCGCTTGAGTCGGCCATCATGCGCGACGTGCCCGATACGAAACGCACGATGATCCGTCTGGCCGATGGTGCATTTTCGGGCTGCAACCTGTTTTTCCTGCGCACGCCCGCCGCGATGTCGGTGCTGAAACTGTGGCAGCGGCTGGAAAATGACCGCAAGCATCCGCTGCGCATGGCGCGCCTGCTGGGCTTGGGCATCCTGCTGCGATTCGTCCTGCGCCGCCTGACACGCACGGACGTGTGCGCGCGCATTGGCCAACTGACGGGTGCGCGCGTCAGCCTGATCCCCATTGATGACGGATGCGCCGCCGTGGACGTGGACAAGCCCGCCGATCTCGACCTGGTCACGCGCCTGATCGGGCGTGAGGCCCCTCCCGCATAGGGAAGAGCCGCAATACACCCTGTGACCCACGGTGTGAAACGTGCCATCAGATCTTCCCATGCGCTCCCCACAACCGGACCTGCCGACCGCCGACATACAACCCGTGATCCGGCGCGCGGTTGCATGTCTGTGCGCGCAGCATGACTGGGCCGTGCTGCATGAAATGCCCCTGCCCAACGGGCGGCGCGCGGATATCATGGCGCTGTGTCTCGCCGGGCGCCTGACCTGTATTGAGATCAAGTCCGGGCTGCCCGATTTCCGCAGTGACCTGAAATGGCCGCAATACCGTCCATGGTGTGATGCGTTCTATTTCGCGGTGCCCCATTCCTTCCCGCAGACGGTCCTGCCTGACGATGTGGGCGTGATGGTGGTGGATGTGGCTGCGGCGTCGGGATACGGGCCTGCGATCGCCGATGCGGCCATCATCCGCCCCGCCCCGATGCACAAGCTGGCCCCCGCCCGGCGACGCAGCGTGACCCACCGTTTCGCCATGCTGGCGGCGCAGCGACTGAACCGGATGGAAGATCCCGCGCTGGCCACAGTGCTGCGCACGGCGTTACGTTCTGAATGACCGGCCCCAGCGCCCCTGTAGAAAAAGGAAACACCATGTCCAATCCCATCCTCTGCCGTTTCGAGGCCGCCCGTTCGGTCGTGCGCGACGCCGCCGCCCTGGCGATGAAGATGCGCCCCGCCCCCGGCGGCCCGCAGGCCACGCAGAAGGCCGCCCAGGACTGGCTGACGGAAACGGACGGCGCGGTGGAGGCCCTGATCTCCCAGCGGATTGGCGAGCTGTTCCCCGAGGACGGGTTCCAGGGCGAGGAGGAAGGACGCACCCGCACCGGCAGCCTGCGCTGGGTGGTCGATCCGATCGACGGGACCTCCAACTACGCGCGCTGGCGCAACCGGTGGTGCATCTCGCTTGGGCTGATGGATGGGGACACCCCGGTCGCAGGCATTATCGAGGCCCCGGCCCTGCGGGAAACCTATACCGCCGTGCGCGGGCATGGCGCGTTCCTCAACGGGCAGCCGATCCATGCCTCCCCCGTGTCCGACCCGGCAACCTCCCTGATCGAGATGGGGTGGAGCAACCGCGTCGGACCCGGTGTGTTCCAGCAGAAGATCGACGCCATCCTCGGCCTTGGGGCGATGCCGCGTTCGGGCGGGTCCGGCGCCATCGCGCTGGCCGAAGTCGCCTGCGGGCGGCAGGATGGCTATCTGGAAATGAGCATCAACCTGTGGGATGTCGCCGCAGCCCTCGTCCTGCTGGAGGAAGCGGGGGCGCGTGTTTCCCCCTTCCTGCGGGATGGCGGGCTGGACGGGGATGCGACCATCCTTGCCGCCGCGCCCAATATTGCCGATGCACTGTCACGCGCAGTTGGCGTATCAATGGATTGATGGACGTCGCGCATTGACGTAACCAGCCATCATTCGGCCATGAAAACGGGTCATGTCCCCCGGC
This sequence comes from Gluconacetobacter entanii, assembly GCF_003206495.1. Lineage (GTDB taxonomy): Bacteria > Pseudomonadota > Alphaproteobacteria > Acetobacterales > Acetobacteraceae > Novacetimonas > Novacetimonas entanii. The sequence continues at coordinate 13,505 of NZ_NKUF01000006.1, forward strand.
GGGACAGGCCCGCTCATGCCGCGGTCCGGCACGATCGAAAGGGAGCACAAGGCGTGCGTAACGGTTTCTTCGTCAAAAGTCTCATGGCCGCAGCCCTGCTTGCGCTGCCCTGCAATGCCGTCATGGCCGCCACCGCGACCATGGAAAAGGAACAGAACCTTGTCGATAGGGCCACGCTTGCGGTGCGGGACATCTTTTCCGGGGCGAAGTCCACCAGCAAGATCACGCGCTACCTTGCGCAGGCGCGCGGCGTGATCGTGTGCCCGTCCGTCTTTCGCATGTCCATCGCCTTTGGCGGCGGCAGCGGCGGATGTGTCCTGCTGACGCGCGATGCGCGCGGTTCATGGTCGGACCCGGCGTTCTATACCATCACCACCTCCAATTTCGGCCTGCAACTGGGCATGCAGGACGCCGAGATCATGATGTTCGTCATGACCGACAATGGCGTGCAGTCTCTGCTCGACAGTCAGTTCAAGTTCGGGGCGGATGCCGGGACATCCTTTGCCTCCTCCGGTTCGGGAATCGAGAGCGGGACGGCAGGATCGCATAACACCGACATCATGGGCGTGCAGAAATCAAAGGGCATGTTCGCAGGCGCCGCCTTGGGCGGATCAAAGCTGAAAGTCAACAGTCCGGCCAACCGCGCCTATTACAACCAGATCGTCGGGCCGGAAGACATCGTGATTTCCATGCGTGTCAACAATCCGGGGGCAGATCCCCTGCGCAGCGCACTGACCGAGGTCCTGACGGCGGCGCAGGCCAATGTTCCCACCGGTGGCACGGGCACCACGACATCCAGCAGCCAGCCTGTTGTCCAGCCTGCGCAGGCCGGAGAGGTCCACAGCCAGGACCTGCCCAGCCAGTAAGGGAAATTACCAAAAGTTTCCGGGAGCCGCCTTTTTCCAGGAAGGCGGCGTCCTTCGAAGCTTTTTGAAAAAAGCTTCCCCAAAAAACTTCCGAATGATTCTCGTTAACAGGCAGTTCTATTTGGGGGCCGATGTCTGGTGCTGCCTGAATGCGCTGACATGCCGGTTGTGATCGCCCAGACTGCTGGCGAAATCATGGCCGCCATGGCCATTGGCCACGAAATACAGCATGTCCCCATCCGCCGGATGGGCCGCCGCCTCCAGCGATGCCGCACCGGGGGAGCAGATCGGGCCGGGCGGCAGGCCTGGTATGACATAGGTATTATAGGGCGTGGGCGTGGTCAGGTCCGTATGTGACAGCGCATGCCCCAGCGGTCCGGCCCCCTGATTGATGCCATAAACCACCGTCGGGTCCGATTGCAGCCGCATTCCCTGATGCAGGCGGTTGAGGAAGACACGCGCCACCATCGGCCGTTCCTCCGCCACGGCGGTTTCACGCTCGATCATGGAGGCAAGGACCAGCAGCGCCTGCGGATCCGCAATGGCGGGATCAGGCACCCGCCCGTCCCATGCATGGGACAGCGCACGGGCCATGGCACGCTGCATGCGCTCCAGCAGCGCCGCACGCGACATTCCCCATTCATAATCATAGGTCAGGGGCATCACGCTGCCCTCCGCCGGGGGCGTAAACGTCCCGTCCAGCGCGGGCGCATCCGCCAGCAACGCCGCGATCTGCAGCGCCGAACGCCCCTCCGGAATGGTCAGGCGATGGATGACCGGCCTGCCATGACGCAGCACGAACAGGGCCTGCTGCATGGACGCATGTGCGGGAAAGGTCAGTTCAGCGGCATGAAGCGCCCCGTCAGGACGGGTCAGGCGCACCGCAATACGAAAGACGGGATGGGTCCATGCATCATCGGGAAAGACACCGGCCGCCCGGAGCGAGGCATAGGCGCTGCCTTCCCCTCCCTTGGCCACCACGACCACACGTGCGTCCGGCAACGGGCCGGGACGGGTGAACACCCACATCCCGAAACCAATACCCGCCAGCCCCGACAGAACCAGAACAAGAAAAACGATACCCAGTCCGGCCAGAACCCTACGCACGCCACCCCTTTCGTATCATCCCCCGTTACCGGGAGGTCTCAGCCCCTGTCTTCAGACACCACGCAGGATGATGCTGGCGTTTGTGCCGCCAAAGCCGAAGCTGTTGGACAGGATGGTGTCGATGCGACGTGCCTGCGCCTCATGCGCGACACGGTCGATCACGCTCTCCCGCGAGGGGTTGTCGAGGTTGAGCGTCGGCGGCGCGACATTATCGCGAATCGCAAGGATGGAGTAGATCGCCTCCACCGCGCCCGCGGCACCCAGCAGGTGCCCGATCGCCGACTTGGTGGACGACATCGCAAGCTTGCGCCCGTCATCACCGAACAGCCGTTCAACCGCCTCAAGCTCCAGGTCATCGGCCATGGTGGAGGTGCCATGCGCATTGACGTACTGGATGTCGGCCGGCGTCATGCCCGCGCTGCGCAACGCACCCTGCATGGCGCGGAAGGCACCGTCATGGCCCGCGGCGGGGGCCGTGATGTGATGGGCGTCGCCCGACATCCCGTAACCCACGACCTCGGCATAGATTTTCGCACCACGCGCCTTGGCGTGTTCGTATTCTTCCAGAACGACGATGCCCGCACCCTCGCCCATGACAAAGCCGTCACGGTCCCGGTCCCACGGGCGCGACGCCTTGGCCGGCGTATCGTTGAAATGGGTGGACAGGGCCTTGGCGGAACAGAACCCGGCAATGCCGAGTTCGCACACCGCAGCCTCGGCCCCGCCGGCCACCATGACGTCGGCATCGCCCAGCATGATCATGCGCGAGGCATCGCCAATGGCATGCACGCCGGTGGCGCAGGCCGTCACGACGGAATGGTTCGGCCCCTTGAACCCGTATTTGATGGAGACATGCCCCGAAACAAGGTTGATCAGCGCGGAAGGAATGAAGAAGGGCGACAGGCGCCGCGCGCGACCTTCCTTGACCGTGACCGATGCCTCGTAAATCGTCTGAAGACCACCGATCCCGGCGCCGATCATGACACCGGTGCGGCAGCGTTCTTCCTCGGTCTCGGGCTTCCAGCCGGAATCCTCGACCGCTTCGGTTGCTGCCACCAGTCCGAGATGGATGAAACGGTCCATCTTCTTCTGGTCCTTGACAGGAACCCAGTCGGAAAGAGTCAGGCAGTTTTCTTCGGTGGGCCCGGCCGGGACTTCGCCTGCGACCTGCGCTGGCAATCCTGACGGATCGAACGCGGAAATGCGGCCAAAGCCGTTTTCCCCCGCCACCAGACGTGACCAGTTATGTTCAATCCCCAGCCCGAGCGGACTGACGATGCCCATACCGGTCACAACAACGCGTCGCTGTTTCGACGCCAATCCGGCAGACTGTATCAACCCGACCTGCTCCCTGAATCTGACAATACCTGACTGTTTCTTTACTCAAGCCTCAAAAGCTGCAAACGCAGCTCAGGCGGCCTTCTGCTTCTCGATGTAGTCGATCGCGTCCTTGACGGTCGTGATCTTTTCCGCCGCATCTTCGGGGATCTCGACGCTGAAGGCTTCCTCGAACGCCATCACCAGTTCAACGGTGTCCAGGCTGTCGGCCCCGAGATCGTCGATGAAAGAGGCGTCCGGCGTCACCTTGCTTTCGTCAACACCGAGGTGTTCGACAACGATCTTCTTAACCTTATCGGCAATTTCGCTCATCTGTCTCTGCTTCCTGTCTGCCCCTGAAGAAACGGGCGGTTCGAAACTCATTCGTCCTGGTAACGTCCCGCAAACCGGAAACGCGAGAAAAAGCGTCCGGCCCGCTTCGGACGAAGCTGCGGGCGATTAGCACGGTTTGCGTGTCCACGCCAAGGCGATGATCGCATTTCCTTGTGCCTGCGGCGCATCATGTCGCGATGCGCCGCCCCGTTCACCCTCTCTTTTTTGCCACTTCGGCCCTGCTGTCCAGCGAAATTCTCTCCTCCCCCGCCTCAGGGCATCGCCATGCCACCATTGACGTGCAGCGTGGCCCCCGTCACCCATGCCGCCTGCGCGGAGGCGAGGTAGACCACCGCGGATGCAACGTCGTCGGGCTGGCCCATCCGGCCCAGAGGAATCGCGGAAACCAGCTTTTCCTTCTGCGCATCGGGCAGGACATCGGTCATCGCCGTCTGGATGAAGCCGGGTGCGACGACATTGACGGTCACGCCACGCGCGCCGGCTTCCTGCGCCATGGACTTGCTCATGCCGATCATGCCGGCCTTCGCGGCGGAGTAGTTCACCTGCCCCGCATTGCCCGTCACGCCCACGACGGAGGCGATGTTGATGATGCGCCCGCTGCGGCGGCGCAGCATCCCCTTGAGCGTCGCGCGCGACAGGCGGAACGGTGCCGACAGGTCCACGTCCATGACGCGGTTCCAGTCTTCGTCCTTCATGCGAATCGCAAGCGTGTCGCGCGTCAGCCCCGCATTGTTGACGAGGATGTCGAGCGGGGCGCCCGCCTTCTCCTCCGCCGTGGCGACAAGGGCGTCCGCCGCCGCCGCGTCCGACAGGTCGGCGGTGCAGACATGCAGCCGTCCCTCATCCGTGCCCGCGTCGTGCGCGATGGACGCCGCGACATCGCGCAGGACCTGCTCACGCGTGCCGGACAGGACGACACACGCCCCCTGCCCATGCAGCGCGCGTGCGATCGCACTGCCGATTCCACCCGACGCCCCGGTTACCAGCGCCACCTTTCCATCAAGCCTGAACATCTAACAGCCATTTTCCTTGCTACTTGGGATGGCGGTCCCGCTGCCTGCGGGACTGCCGCAACTGGTGCCGCCTCAGCGCGCCGCCAGGAACGCCTCGACATCGGCGGGGGTGCCGACCGAACGCGTCGCCACGTCGCCGTTGATGCGCCGCACGAGACCGGAGAGCACCTTCCCCGCCCCGATTTCGGTGAAACTGTCCACACCCATCGCCACCATCGCCTCCACGCTTTCACGCCAGCGCACGGTGCCCGTGACCTGCCGCACCAGCAGGTCGCGGATGGTGGCGGGGTCCGTCACCTTCGCCGCCGTCACATTGGCGACAACCGGGATGACGGGGGTGCGGATCTCCTCATGCGCCAGGGCTTCACGCATGGCCTGCGCCGCGGGTTCCATCATGGAGCAATGGAAAGGCGCGGACACCGGCAGCGCCAGCGCGCGCTTGACCTTGCGTGCCTTCGCAATGGCGATCGCACGTTCGATGGCCGGCATCTCGCCCGCCACGACGACCTGCCCGCCGCCATTGTCATTGGCGATCTCGATGATCTCGCGCCGGTCCGGCAGGCCTTCTTCCTTCACGACGGCCGCTTCCTCGCAGATGGCGCTCGCCTGTTCCAGGTCCACGCCAATCAGCGCCGCCATGCCACCGCGGCCCACGGGCACGGCCTTCTGCATCGCCTGCCCGCGCAGGCGCAGCAGGCGCGCCGTCTGCGTCAGGCCGAACGACCCCACCGCCGCCAGCGCCGAATATTCCCCCAAGGAGTGCCCCGCCACCAGCGCGACCTCCGTGCGCAAGTTCACCCCGCCCTCACGCTCCAGCACGCGCAGCACGGCGAGCGAGACGGACATCAGCGCGGGCTGTGTGTTTTCCGTGCGGGTCAGGTCCTCGATCGGGCCTTCAAACATCAGCTTCGACAGGTGCTGGCCCAGCGCGTCGTCAACTTCCTGGAAGACTTCGCGCGCAGGGGCGAACGCTTCGGCAAGGTCGCGTCCCATCCCGACGGACTGGCTTCCCTGGCCGGGGAAAATAAAGGCTTGCACAGGCATGGCTGTCGTGTCCCGCTCAATGTTCAAAAAAATCCCTGCGGTGATGGCGGCACGACGCACCCTCTGTCAATCGCACGATGACGCCCCGCGCCTGCCCTGCGCCAGCATCAGCAGCACATCCCACGGCAGGGCCGCGCCCTCACGCAGGCGCCAGAACCACCGCCGGGGCACCGAGCGCGCGGCCGGATGCGGCGGGGGCGGCACCCGCATGACCCGCCAGCCGGCAAGCGCCATCAATGCCATGCAGCGCGGCAGGTGATAGGCGCTCGTGGCCACGGCCACCGGCCCGTCATGCCCCATCGCATGCAGCAGTCGTGAACAGGCCCGCACCGACTCCAGCGTATCGCGCGCCGTCTCCTCGGGCAGGATATTTTCCCCGGCAATGCCAAGGTCACGCAGCATCGTGGCCATGACCGCGGCCTCCGACGGCAGCCCGTCACGCGCGGCCCCCGTGGGGATCAGCAGGGGATGTTCACATGTGCGCGCAAACGCTGCCGCCGCCTCCACCCGCAGGCGCAGGGTGCGTGACGGCGTGCCGTCCGGGCAGACACGTGCGCCAAAGAGGACAATCGGCAGGCGACCGCCATCGCCTGTCACTTCGGTGCGCGCAGCAGGACCCGGTTCAGCCCGGACAAGGTGGTGAACATCGTGCGCCAGATCGTGGCGAACCGCGCGGCGGGGATGCCCCGCGTCTCCATGATAGCGGCGAGGTCGCCCACCGTGCGCTCCCCATCGATCAGCGGCAGCAGGCCACGTGTCTGCGGCGGCACCGCGACGGGCACCACCAGCGTGCCGAACGCAAAGGGCAGCCGGTCGTCCGGCCCGATCTGCTTCGCCAGTTCGACGCCGGGGATTTCCCGCATCACCGGCACGGAATCCATGGCCATCGGGTCCGCGCGTGACACCGGGCTATCGGCACGGGTGACATAGGCCACATGCGTCGCCATGTTGCCCGCCAGGTCCTCCGCCACGGCGGCGCGGTCGCGTTCGGGCATGTCACGCAGGCGCGCACGCAGGCGCGGGTCCGCCAGCAGGAGCGCCGGGTCGTAGCGCAGCGGTTCCATCAGGCACGCAACCGACAGCCCCGCACGGTCCAGCAGGCCGAACAGCGCCATCACGTCATAGGCCCGGTCACGCGGGTTGAGCAGCAGGTCATACAGCCCCGCATCCCCGCCCGTCAGGTGATCGCCAAAATTGGTGTTCTGCCGCAGCCATGCGGTGGCCGGCAGGTGGCGCATGACGCGCCGCGCCACATCGAGCCTGCGTGCCGGCGTCTCCTCCAGCGGGGCAAGCCGCGCCAGCGCGTCCTGCACCATGTACACGCCCGTCCGGCCATAGGGCGCATAGACCATAAGCCCCATGCCCCCACCCGGCGCCAGCATCCCCGTAAGCGTAGCCAGCACCGCATCGGGGTCCGGCAGGTGGTGCAGCACGCCGCAGCAGTCGATGTAATCGAACGCCCCGAGGTCGAGCGCATCCAGTCGCGTCAGGTCCCCCGGCACGAAGCGGATGTTTTCCAGCCCCCGCGCCTGTGCCCGTTCGCGCGCGATGCGCAGGGCATGTTCCGACCGATCGACGCACACGACCTCGCCGGGACGCGCCTCACGCGACATGTGGGTGGCCAGCATGATGGCCCCGTCCCCCGTGCCACATCCCGCGACCAGCGCGCGCAGTGGCCGCGAACGCGGACGGGTCGCGCCGAACACCCAGTAATCGATTTCACGCAGGTGGCTGGGGCTGCCGATCAGCAGCCGCCGCTTTTCCTCACGCGGGTCACGCTCGGGATAGGGATAGGCCTCGTACTGTGCCGCAAGCCCCCCATCGCGCGCATCACCACCGCCGGTCGCGTCCATGGCCGGACCTCAGCGCGGCAGAAGCTTGCCGCGCTGCCATGCCTCGGCAGCGGCGTCGGCGCTCATGCCTTCCACGCGCATGGCATGGTCAAGCGCGCTGACCACCTTGTTGCCCAGCGTCAGTTCATCAAGTTCGTCGAGCATGTCGCTGTCGAGTTCCGGCCGGACGGCGCGGCGCACCAGCATGCGCGCCGTCTGCGCCGTGCCCAGCGCCCCCTTGGGGTCGGCCAGCGGCGTCAGGTTCGTGCTGCCATAATGCAGGAAGTTCGGCTGCCACAGCGCGATGATCGCCGGATCGCCGGTCCTGATCGCCTGGTCGGCATATTCCACCACGTCCTCATCGGGGCGGGCGGCGATGGTGAAGCCATGTTCCGTCAGGTTGTAGGCCGCAACCCCGTGGCGCACCCGGTCCAGCACGGACTGCGCGGTCACGATCTCACGGTTCACGTCATGACCATCGGCGGCGAGTTCGGCGATCGAGGTCAGGCCCGTCGCGGCGGAAGTGGGCAGGTACCAGCCGAATTCCGGCCGATACAGGTCGCCCAGCGGCTCCATCCCCAGCGCGGGGTCGAGGTAGGCCGCATCCACATCCGGCAGACATGCGGATACGAACAGGTCGATATCACCATTGCGCATGTGCGCCATCAGCGCCTCATGCGTGCCGGGGACATATTCGATTTCCAGTTCATAGGCTTCGAGCACGCGCGCAACGGCGGCGGCCGTGGCCTCGTGCAGTGTTTCGTCCAGGTGTCCAAGCGTGACCGATGTCATGAGAATTCTCCATTCTGGCGGGTGCGTTCCTGACAGGCGCACATGATCGACACAAGCGCGACACTCCCGAAACCCGATATGTCCATCCCCCTGCCCGCGTCATGGGCGGGGGGGGGCGTCTTCATCCCTGCTGCTGCGTCATGCCGGGGCGCGTGACCGCGGCACGGCGCGTATGCTGCACCTGACGCGAAGGCAGCGCGTAATCGAACACCAGCACCCCGATGATATAGGGTGCGGCAAATTTCTTGAACGCTTCATGCGCGTGGTCGAAATAGGCGGGATCGCTGACCACCGGCTTCCCGACGTAGTAATTGCGGTCGCCTTCGGAATTGAAGGTCACGATGAAGCCCTGCTCAAAGCCCTGGTCCACGCCCTCGCCGCTCATCTGCACGCCGGTTTCGATGCTGGCTATGACCTGCTGGCCGTTGTCACGGCGCGACACCTGGCCCAGCGCCATGAACCTGCGCACCACCTCCGCGCGCTGGGCGTCGGTAATGGTCGGCAGGAAGCGCATCAGCACGATATGGCGCACCTTGCCGGGATGGAAATCGGGCGCGGTAAAGGCGCGCAGCCCGATCTGCGCCGCCTGCAGGCGGACCGCGCGTGCCTCCTCGCCCAGTTCCGGGGCGTCGGGGCCGCCGCTTGGCAGGGGGCCGGTCGGTACTACGGACGCAGGCGGGGGCGGCGCCGCAGTGGGCTGCGGCGTGGCGACGGATGTGGCCGGGGCTGCCGGGGCTGCCGGGGCAGGCGTTGCGGTCGCCGGGACCGTTGCCGGCGCCGTCGATGCGGGCTGCGCCGCAGGGCCGGTGGCCGCCGTAGGGGTGGGGGCGACGGACGCATCGGGCGCGTCGGCGTGGGCCTGCGGGATCGTGCCCATCACCGGGACCGCAACGGACAGGACCGCACCAAGCACGAGGTGCGGGAACCTGCCCGCGACCGCCGTGCCTGCCGCCGGACCCGCCATCGTGCGCCAGTATCTTACCGTCATGCCTTCTCCGTCTCTGCGTGCCATGCGCCTCAGGTCGCCACCGTCATGCGGGCAAATCTTTTCTGCTGAAATTTCAAAAGGTAATAGAATGCGCGTGCAATCACCGCATGAAGCCTGCCATGCGGTGTCCATCCTATCGTCTTGAGGATCATGCCCGTCACCCGGTTGGTATGGCGGGGCTGATAGACCTTGAGCGCGCGCGACATATACGCCGCGATGCAGCGCCGGTGGTCATAGGGCTGCCCCGGCGCGTCGTTCGTGGTGTGGTAGGCGGAGGCAAGTTCGTCGTCCTCGCTTTCGCCCACACGGCCAAGTGCGATGCGCGCGCGCTGCCACACGCCAAGCTTCTCACGCTCCAGATAACGGTGCATGTGGTCATAGAACAGCTTGAAATGGCGGTATTCGTCGGCGGCGATCTGCTTGCACACCGCCTTGAGCACAGGCTCATCCGTCGCATCGGCCAGCGCGGTATAGAACGAGGACGTCCCGGTCTCCACCATGCAGCGCGCGATCAGTTCCCCCGTGCGCGACCCCCGGATGGAGGTATCGACATCAAGGTCCAGCCGGTAGGATTTCCGGTACCGTTCGAACGCGTCCATGTAGTTCCATGACGGATCCGCCAGCATCGCCCACCGGCCCAGCGCATCGCCATGCTGGACCTCCTCATGCGCCCAGCGGTCGGCCGCCTGTTGGAAATCGGGGTCATCCGCAAACACGTTCTTGAGATACGCGGCGTAATCGACACCGTTGCGCTCCACCACCGACGCGGCCTTGACGAGGGGGATGATCTCCGGATTTACCCGTGACGGATCAAATCCGTCCCAGTCCATCTGCTCAATGCGCCAGTGTTTCATCGCAACCCGTACTCTCGCATAAACTCCGTCAGCCCCACCGGGACATGTCATTACGCCGCACGACATGGCACATGTTTCGCCATAACGCCAAGCCTGCGTATCATGGATCGTTGTAAAACCCCGTACGGATCGTGTACGCCACATTCCGCAGACAACAAGAAAAACGACAGATTGGGTCGCAAGATGAATATTCACGAATATCAGGCCAAGGCGCTGCTGCGTTCGTTCGGCATGCCAGTGCCTGACGGTCGTGTCGCCACCTCTGCCGAAGATGCGGCGTCCGCCGCGCGCGAGCTTGCGGCACCCCTGACCGTGGTCAAGGCGCAGATCCATGCCGGCGGCCGCGGCGCGGGCCATTTCGCAGGCGCCGCCGACGACAGGGGCGGCGTACGCCTTGCCCGCAGCGCCGAGGAAGCGGGTGCCGCCGCACACGCCATGCTGGAGCACACCCTGGTCACGAAGCAGACCGGACCGCATGGCAGGATTGTGCGCAAGGTATACATCGAATCGGGTTGCGACATCGCCCGCGAACTCTACCTCTCGCTTCTGGTGGATCGCGCCAATGGCCGCATCGCCGTGGTCGCATCGTCCGAAGGCGGCATGGAGATCGAGGACGTCGCCGCCGCCCACCCCGAGCGCATCCTCAAGGCCAGCATCGACCCCGCCCTTGGCCTTTGCGATTACCAGTCGCGCGACCTTGCGGTGAAACTCGGGCTGAAGGGCCGCTCCATCCGGGCGTTCCAGAAGGTCGTGCGCGCCGCCTATGACGCGTTCTGCGGGCTGGACGCCGCCATCGTGGAGATCAATCCCCTGATCGTCACCGGGTCGGGCGACCTGCTGGCGCTGGATGCGAAGATGTCGTTCGACGACAGCGCGCTCTACCGCCACCCACACCTCGCCGAACTGCGGGACGAGGACGAGGAGGACCCGCGTGAGCGCGAGGCCGCACGGCATGGCCTCGCCTATGTCGGGCTCGACGGGTCGATCGGCTGCATGGTCAATGGCGCGGGCCTTGCGATGGCAACGATGGACATCATCAAGATGGAAGGCGAATCGCCCGCCAACTTCCTCGACGTCGGCGGCGGCGCCACGACCGAGCGCGTGGCCGCGGCCTTCCGCATCCTGATGTCCGACCCCAAGGTGCGCGGCATCCTCGTCAACATCTTTGGCGGGATCATGCGCTGCGACGTGATCGCGGAGGCCATCATCGCCGCATCACGCGACACGGGCCTGAACGTGCCGCTGGTGGTGCGCCTTGCCGGCACCAATGTGGAGCGCGGGCGCGCCCTGCTGGCCGAATCCGGCCTGACCATCATTCCCGCCGACGACCTGGGCGATGCCGCCCGCAAGATCGTCGCCGCCGTTCGCACCGCCGGAGCAGCCTGATGTCCATTCTTGTCAACAGTTCCACCAAGGTCATCACGCAGGGCTTCACCGGCGCGCAGGGCACGTTCCACACGGAACAGGCCATCGCCTATGGCACCCGCATGGTCGGCGGCGTGACCCCGGGCAAGGGGGGCGAGGTCCATCTCGGCCTGCCGGTGTTCGACACCGTGGCCGAGGCGCGTGAGGCGACCGGCGCCGATGCGTCCGTCATCTATGTCCCGCCCGCCGGCGCCGCCGATGCGATCCTGGAGGCGATAGCCGCCGAAATCCCGCTGATAGTATGCATTACCGAGGGGATACCCGTGCTGGACATGGTGCGGGTGCGCATGGCGCTGGAACGTTCGTCGAGCCTGCTGATCGGCCCGAACTGCCCCGGCATCATCACGCCGGGCGAATGCAAGATCGGGATCATGCCCGGCCCCATCCATCGGCGCGGCCATGTGGGCATCGTCTCGCGCTCCGGCACGCTGACCTACGAGGCCGTGGCCCAGACATCGGCCATCGGACAGGGGCAGAGCACCTGCGTCGGCATTGGCGGCGACCCGGTCAAGGGCATGGATTTCACCGACGTGCTGGAACGCCTGATCGCGGATCCCGACACCCATTCGATCGTCATGATCGGGGAAATCGGCGGCACCTCGGAAATCGAGGGCGCGGAACTGATCCGTGCCAGCGGCACGAAGAAGCCGGTCGTGGGCTTCATCGCCGGGGCGACCGCGCCGCCGGGCCGCCGCATGGGCCATGCGGGCGCGGTCATCACGGGCGGCCATGAAACCGCCGCCGCCAAGATCGAGGCCATGCGTGACGCCGGCATCCATGTCAGCGCAAGCCCGGCCGAACTGGGCACCACGCTGGCGCGCATCCTGGGCTGAAGCCCGGCATCGGGGGGACGCATGGACGTTCCCCCGTACATCCCCGCCGGGGCCTGCGCCAAAAAACGTTCCACGGTGCCGCGCAGTCCGTGACAAGGAACGCCATTGTATGGCAGATGCTGCTTTCCCCAACCCCCGAACCGTCCGAGGATCCCGCCAGATGTCCGATGGCCTTACCGCGGCCACCCTGCCGCCCGCGACCACCCCCCCGGTCCTGCCGACGTCATCCATCAGGACCGACTGGACCCGTGACGAGGTCGCAGCCCTGATCGCCCTGCCATTCCCCGAACTGCTGTTCCGTGCGCAGAGCGTGCATCGCCAGCATTTCGACCCAACGGAAATGCAGATCTCCACCCTGCTGTCGATCAAGACCGGTGGCTGCCCCGAGGACTGCGCCTACTGCCCGCAGAGCGCGATGCACGAGGATGGCGGTGTGAAGGCCAGCCGCCTGATGGCGGTCGAAGCGGTCATGAAGGAAGCCCGCGCCGCGCGTGACGCCGGGGCCGCGCGCTTCTGCATGGGGGCGGCGTGGCGTTCCCCCAAGGAACATGACCTCGAGACCGTCTGCGCGATGGTCGAGGGGGTGAAAAGCCTTGGCATGGAAACCTGCGTGACGCTGGGGATGCTCGACAACGCGCAGGCGCACCGCCTGCGTGAGGCGGGACTGGATTACTACAACCACAACATTGACACCTCCCCCGAATATTATGGGGAGATCATCAGCACCCGTACCTACCAGGACCGTCTGGATACGCTGTCGAACGTGCGCGACGCGGGCATCAATGTCTGCTGTGGCGGGATTGTCGGCATGGGCGAGGACGAGAATGACCGCGCGGGCCTGATCGCGACACTGGCGAGCATGCCGCGCCATCCCGAAAGCGTGCCGATCAACATGCTGGTCCGCGTCGATGGCACGCCGCTTGCGGCGAAGGACGCCGACGTGGTCGATCCCATCGAATTCGTGCGCATCATCGCCGCCGCCCGCATCACCATGCCTACCAGCCGTGTCCGCCTGGCCGCCGGGCGCGAGGACATGAATGATGAGGCGCAGACGCTGTGCTTCCTCGCGGGGGCGAACTCCATCTTCTATGGCGAGAAGCTGCTGACCACGCCCAACCCCGCCGCCAGCCGCGACATGCGCCTGCTGAAGCGGCTGGGCATGCACACAACCGGCGCCTGCTGAAACACTGCCGTAACCAAGGTCACGTCCTGTCATGTCCTATACGGTAAAGGAGATCTTTCCCACGTTGCAGGGTGAAGGCGGCCAGAGCGGCCGGGCGGCTGTCTTCTGCCGCTTCGCCGGCTGCAACCTGTGGTCCGGCCGGGAGGAGGACCGCAGTGACGCGGCCTGCCGGTTCTGTGACACCGACTTCATCGGCACCGATGGCGAGGGCGGTGGCCGCTTTGCCGATGCCGCGGCCCTGGCCGATGCGATCGCCGCCGCGTGGCCCGCGCCCTCCCGCGCGGGGGCCTTTGTCGTCTTTACGGGGGGGGAGCCACTGCTGCAGCTTGATGCGGCGCTGATTGACGCGATGCATGCGCGCGGCTTCTTCATCGCCGTGGAGACCAACGGGACCGTCGCCGCACCTGATGGCATCGACTGGATCTGCGTCAGCCCCAAGGCGGGCACGACGCTGGTGCAGGCATCGGGGCAGGAACTCAAGCTGGTCTTCCCGCAGCCCGGCCTGATGCCCGAACAGGTGGCGGGCCTGGAGTTCACGCAGTTCTGGCTGCAGCCGATGGATGGCCCCGACCGCGTGGCCAATACCGCGCGTGCCGTGGAATACTGCATGGCGCACCCGCAATGGCGGCTTTCGCTGCAGACACACAAGCTGATCGGGATTCCCTGACATGACCATTCCCGCTCCCTCCTGCGCCGGACCTTCGGGTGAGAGTGCGCTGGTCGTCTTTTCGGGCGGCCAGGATTCGGCGACCTGCCTTGCATGGGCGCTGTCACGCTTTGCGCATGTGGAAACGCTGGGCTTCGATTACGGGCAGCGGCACAGTGTCGAACTGTCGTGCCTCGAAAAACTGCGCGACGGCATGGCAGCGCTCGACCCCGCATGGGGCGCGCGGCTTGGCCCGGACCATACGCTGTCGCTCGACGCACTTGGCGCGGTGTCGGACACCGCGCTGACGCGCGAGGCGGAGATCACGCTGGGCGAAAACGGCCTGCCCACGACCTTCGTGCCGGGGCGCAACATCATCTTCCTGACCTTTGCCGCAGCACTGGCCGCACGCCGCAATGCGCGCCACATCATCACCGGCGTGTGCGAGACGGACTATTCCGGCTATCCCGACTGCCGCGATGACACGATCAAGGCGCTGCAGGTGACGCTCAACCTCGGCATGGCCAGCCGCCTCGTGCTGCATACGCCGCTGATGTGGATCGACAAGGCGCAGACATGGATGATGGCGCGCGAACTTGGCGGTGACGCGCTGGTGGACCTGATCAACCGCGAAAGCCATAGCTGCTACCTCGGCACGCGTGGCGTCATGCACCCGTGGGGCCATGGCTGTGGCACCTGCCCCGCCTGCCAGTTGCGGCGCGCCGGATGGGAACGGTTCGAGGCCATGACATCCGATGCTTGAACTGGTCTTTACCCGGCGCTTCTGCATGGCGCACCGCCTGCTTTCGGGGGAAAGCGAACGCTGTGCGCTGCCGCATGGCCATAACGAATATGTCCGCGTGACCCTGCGCCCGACGAACCCTGCGCGCCTGGACGGGACGCAGAACATGGTCGTCCCCTTCCACCGGGCCAAGGGGACATGGCACGGTTTCGTCGATAACAGCCTCGACCATGCCTTCCAGCTTGGCGAGGGCGATCCGCTGCTGTCATGGTTCCGCACGCATGAACCCGAACGCGCGGGGCGGATCGTGGTCACCCCCGGCGATCCGACGACCGAACTGATGGCCTGCCTGATGATGGCAAAGCTCAATGCGTTCCTGCACGCCGATGGCGACGTGCTGACCTGCGCGGAAATCGTGCTGGAGGAAACGCCGACCAATACCGTGCGCTATGCCGGGGATCCGTTGCTGATGCTGCCCACCCCCCGTCCGCCGCAGGAATGCTGGTGGCGGCGCGCGGACATGAGCATTTCGGACAACTGACACCCGTCCCCTGGCGGCACGGGCGCGGTTTCTTCTTTTTACGGCAAAAACCTGGGCACAAAATCCGCCAGCCTGTTATTGTCTGGCGGATTTTGAAGACCCTATTTTCGCGCGACCAGAATGTCCGGGGCGCTTTTTCACGAAAAAGCATGAACCGGCAGGTTGCGATCCCAACAGGACCGCGGGGACTTCCCCATATCTCGGGGAGTCCGCATGCAGCATTGATGCATGTATCCCCCTTTTCCCGTGGACCAGAATGGAAATGAACGGATGAATGGACTGACACGCTATCGCGACGAATGGTTTGGCAACATACGGCGCGACATCCTTGCCGGGATGGTGGGCACTTTCGCGCTGATCCCCGAAGTGATCGCCTTTTCCTTTGTCGCGGGTGTCGATCCGGAGGTGGGGCTTTACGCCTCCTTCGTCATCAGCGTGGTCATCGCCTTTACTGGCGGGCGGCCGGGGATGATTTCCGGTGCCGCCGGGTCGGTCGCGCTGGTGGCGGCGGCGCTGGTACGGGGACATGGCGTGCAGTACCTGCTGGCCGCGACGCTGCTGGCGGGCCTGTTCCAGGTGGTCTTCGGCCTGCTGCGACTGCATGTGCTGATGCGCTATGTCTCGCGCTCGGTCCGGACGGGATTCGTCAACGCGCTGGCGATCCTGATCTTTTCCGCGCAGGTGCCGCATATGCTGCATGTGTCGTGGCATACCTACGCCATGATCGCGCTGGGTCTGGTCATCATCTATGGCGTGCCGAAATTCTTTACCGCCATTCCCTCCCCCCTCATCTGCATCGTGGTGCTCAGCGCTGTTGCGGCCGCCATCCCCATGCCGCTGCATACCGTGGCCGACCTTGGGCGCCTGCCCGACAGCCTGCCGCACCTTGTCTGGCCTGATGTGCCGTTCAGCAGTGCGACACTGGGGATCATCGCGCCCTATGCCCTCGCCATGGCGACGGTGGGCGTGCTGGAATCCATGATGACCGCCAGCGTCGTCGATGACATCACCGAAACCCACAGCAACAAGCGCATGGAATGCACCGGCCTGGGCATCGCCAACATTGCGGTGGGCCTGTTCGGGGGCATCGCGGGATGCGGCATGATCGGGCAGACGGTGGGCAACCTGCGTTATGGCGGACGCGGGCGGCTTTCGACCTTCGTGGCCGGGGCGTTCCTGCTGCTGCTGATGGTGGCGCTGCGTCCCTGGGTGGCGCAGGTGCCGGTTGCGGCACTGGTGGCCATCATGATCATGGTCTCCGCCAGCACATTTTCATGGTCGTCGCTGCGTGACCTTGTCCATCATCCCCGCCTGTCGAGCACGGTCATGCTGCTGACGGTCGCGGTTGTCGTCACCACCCATGACCTTGCGGCGGGCGTGGTTGCGGGCGTGCTGCTCAATGGGGTGTTCTTCGCCTTCCAGGTGTCGAAGATGCTCGACATCACCAGCACCTGTGACGCCAGCGGGGAAATCCGCACCTATGTCGTCACGGGGCAGGTCTTCTTTGCCTCGGCCGACAGTTTTACCGACGCCTTCGACGTGCGCGACACTGCACGCACGGTCCGTATCGACCTGCGGCAGGCGCATTTCTGGGATATTACGGCGGTCGGCGCGCTGGAGAATATCGTCACGAAGATGCGCCAGCATGGCATGACGGTGGAGGTCATCGGACTGAACGAGGCGAGCGCCACACTGGTCAATCGCCATTCCAGCATCGAGGTCGCCCCGACCTGATCCGGTAGACCGTTGATAAGAGAGAAACATTTTTGGACGCCACCCTTTTTTGGAAAGGCGGCGTCTTTCGAAGCTTTTTGGAAAAAGCTTCACCAAAAACTTCTATAACCTGCACCATATGCCGGGTTTACAGGCAGCCGCCTATTTTTTCGCGGCTGTTGTCTTGCCTGTCGCTGCCTTCTGGGCCTGCGCCGTGGGGTCCGCGAACGGGTCGGGCATGCTGGTGGTCCCGGCAAGCTTGCGCCACGCATCGGCATTCTGCGTGTCGCCTTCCTTCTGCGCGCTCTGGCTGGCGCGCATATACAGGTCCGCCGCCTGCGACGCATTGCCCGCCTGTCCCGCCGCCCGTGCTGCGACACTCAGGCCGCGCGCCATGTCGCGATATTCCACATGCGTCTGCCGCGCCGAGACCGCCTGCATCGCGTCCTGATAGGCCGTCTGCGCGTCCCCACCCTCGACCAGCAGCCTGCGCGCCGCGATTTCCTGCGCATCGGCCAGCCATGACCATGCCGATGTCCTGGGCAGTTGCGCGAAATAGGTACCGGCGCTGTCCAGTGTCGTCCTGTCGCCACGGGCATCGGCAATGATACCCGACAGAAGCTGCGCCTTCTCCACGATCGCGGGATCGGACGCACGTGCGGCCAATGCTACGGCGCTCGCGGCTTCGTCAAAACGCCCAAGCCGGTAAAGCGCCCCCGCCTGCACAAGGTCCAGACCCGTGTCATCCGACTGCGCCCCACGCACCGACAGCGCCGCGCGTGTGGAGGCCACGGTGGACAGGGCATCCTGCGCCTTGTTTTCATCAAGCTGCACGACAGCAAGGTTATAGCCCGCATCCCCGATGGCGGTGACATCGTCACGCGCCAGCGCCCGGACACCCGCCGCGCGGTACTGCCCCTCCGCCACCGACAGGCGATCAAGGTCCACCGCGTCACGCCCGGTATCCATATCCTGCGACAGGGTGCTGTCGGTCGGGGCCTGAACCTTGCTTCCACCACCACAACCGGCGAGCAGAAGCACCATGGCGGCGGAGGCCAGATATGTTGCGCGCATCATGGCTGCACCTTCCGCGGCGACAGTCGGCCATGTTTCTGCGTTGGCGTGCCGTGACCGCCCAGGATCCACAGGCCACGCATCTGGTCCACCAACTGCTGCAGGCTGTGGGCCGTTGACTGCGCCTGCACCAGAAGCACCGGAAGCTGCTGGCTGGCATCGTTGAGGTTCTTGGTAATCGCCGGCAACTGTGGCGATGCGTCGCGCAGGTCGCCCGTTGCCTTCTGCACATTGGCCATGCTGGCGTCGGCTTTCTTCATCACGGTGGCCAACTGTCCCTCGATGGGGGTGAGCTGGGAGATCGTGTCGTTCAGCGTCGTGATCGTCGCCTCCGCCTGGCGGATCAGGTCGTCGTTGGTCATCAGGCGGCCAATCGACCCCTTGCCCGCATGCATGTCCGTGATGGTCGCATCCATCGTCGCCATCATGTGCTGCGCGTTATCAAGCACCGGCATGATGCGCGCGCGGATATCGGCAAAGGTCTGGGTAATCGTGTCCGCCGGGTTGGGCGCGTTCGTCGCGTTCAGGACGGCATAGCTCCAGTCCAGCTTTTCCCCCGTTCCGCGGGAGATATCGATGTAGCTTGCCCCCGCGACCACGAACTGCCGCCGGATCACGGCCGCGCTGTCACGGCGGATATAGGGTTCGATGTCGGGGTCGATTTCGGCAATCGCATACATGCCGCCCGACGGGTTGATCCGTACGCGGCGGATCGTGCCGGCATGGATGCCCATGACCTCCAGGTTATCGCCCACCGACAGGCCACCAACCCCATTTTCAGGCAGGACAATCCGCAACCGTCCCGCCGGCGTCAGCCAGTTGCGCAGTACACCGGCCTCCAGCACCGCGCCAAACAGGATCAGCAGCGAGAAAAGGACAAGAACACCAACCCATTCATCCGCATAGCGGACACGGACAAGCTGACGGATTCCATAGGATTGTTGTTTCTGTGCCATTATATCACCCGCATGTGGAAAAGGCCTTCATCAAGAAGGCGCATGTGAATGTTCACCGCCTTGCGATAGACATTCCATGACGATGCATGCCGCGCAAGCCAGACCACGCCGCATCCCCGGTCGCGCGCCGCGGTCAGGGTCTCGAGAAACGGAAGTACCATTTCTGCTGGCAGCATATCGGATATATCCTCCAGAACAAGCAGGTCGGGCCGTCCCATGAAGGCCCGGACACACGCCGCGCGCGCCAGATCAGCCGTGGACAGGTGGTCGGGCGTACTGATCGGCAGGCCGGGGAAACCGAACTGTTCCCCCAGGGTCGTGGCCGCGGCGACCACATCCTCGAAATCATCCGTGGTGTGGTAAAGCTGTTGCATCATGATGTTCAGGTGGGTGCCCAGCATGTTGATCCACCCGCCCGCACGCGGGATGCGGCCGATGCGCCCACGCAGCGCGTTAAGCTGCCGGTCGGCAAGCGTGCTCCAGTCCAGCCCCATGAACCGGCACGTCCCCTGCGACAGGGAAATCATCCCCGAACACAGGTCCGCGAACATCGCCGCACGCCCGGAATCGCGGCAGTCGATCACCGCGCAGTCACCGGGCATCAGCCGGAAATCATAGGGTGTGGGCATCAGGCCCGTTTCCTCGAACGAGGGAACGACCTGGCGCATTTCCAGAAGGGGAGCGTTTGCCACCATCGTCAGAAATCCAGCATGAACAGGATGTTGACCACCATGATGAGCATGATGCCACGGGCGAAGCCACGCGGCATCAATGTCGCGATCGTATCATTGTTGCTGACGGTCAGGCCGGAAACACACGCCCCCAGACCGACAAAGAACCCGACGAGGAGGAATTTGAGCGGGATGATCAGGTAATCCCACGTCGTCATCGCCGTCAGCACGTTGAAGAAGAACGTCCAGACCGAGGAATTGATCGCCCCCGTCGCATGGGCCACGAAAAAGCCCATCAGCAGGGAGACCAGCGCAAAGATCATCCCCAGCGCGAACCCGCCCAACGTAAAGGCGAAGGCACGCGGCATCACCAGCGTCAGGAACGGATCGAGGCCACGCGCCTGCATGGTGCGCACCTACCCATTGAGCACCATCAGCCCGATTTCCGTCAGCGACAGCATGCCGCTGCGGCCCAGCAGGATGATGCCCACCAGGATGGGCGTGATTTCACGGACAAGGACGGAAACGAGGATCGACCCCGTCATCTGCGCCATGCCCGCAAAGCCAAGCCAGTACGCCGCCTGCGACACCACCATCAGTCCGGCCAGCGTGGCGGTGACGACCGTGCTGATCAGGCCCCCGCTGAGGACCTGCCGCAGGCAGTGGCGGAATTCGAAGATGACCGGCCTGCGCCATGAATTGGGCCGCAGGCTTTCGCGGAAGGTTCCCCACCCCGCACCCACCAGCATGAGGGTAAAGCGCACCTGATGTCGGACAAAGCGCCCGATCGCCGCAAGCCATGGCGCAACCCGGAACAGCAGCCGTACAAGCGGCGGCGGCGGTGCGGCGGGTGCGTCAGCCGTCCCCGCCGCCGGGTGGGGCGGGGGCGTGGCGGGCGCTCCCGCCGATACGTCAGGGGATGTGGGATCGTTCGGGGTCATCGCCGTCCGGCCAGCACGTAGGTCCGTGTCAGGCCCATCCCCGGCACGAAGAAACGTCCACGTTCACGGAACAGGAAGGACTGACGCAGGCTGAGATACATTTCCTCCGTCACCTGGATGGTGCCTGCATCCGGCGCGCCCTGCGCCATCAGTTCGGCCATGCCCATCGCATCGCCCAACAGGTTGAACACCCGTGGTTCCTGCCCCAGCAGGCCGCCGAAGACCGGGCCGACATCGATGCCGATGCGGAAGACCGGGTCGAGGTCCGCCTTCGCCAGCATCGACATCGTCACTTCACGCATCGACAGCGCGGCGTTGGCCATCCTTTCGGGGGCGCTCTTGTCCGGGGTCTTGGAACACCCGGCCACGCAGACCAGCCTGTGGCCCAGCATGCGGATCGAATACAGGCCGTAATGACGGGCGATGTCCTGCAACTGCTGCGCCATTGCGTCAATCAGCTTCAGGTTTTCCGACGGGTCGTTCTGCGCCGTCATCACCATGTCCGACAGGCTGATGACCATGATCGCCACGGCCGGATAGAAACCTTCCAGCTTGCTGGGATCGACATCAAGCGGATACGCGCCATCGACCTTGAGCGACCCCGGCGGCACCAGGAAGCCCTGGCTGGGATCGGGGGCTTCTTCCTGCACCTTCTCGTTATCGGCGAGTTCGGCGCGCGCCGCCTCGACGGCGGTGTAATGCTGAGCGGAGAAGCGGGTCGCGGCGATGCCCGCGATCATGTCCACGAAATGCGTGACCAGCGACGCCTGCGGCGCGTCCTCCAGCGTGATGACGCCCACGGGACCGTTCGCCCCGAGGATCGGGCCGAGGAACAGACTGTGGCTGCCCATCGAACGCATGTAGAGGCGGTAGAAGTTGGCCGTGCGCTCATCCTTGGAGGCATCGGCGACCAACAGCGAATCCCCGTGGGAGACGGCGTCGAAGAATGTCTTGAGTTCACTGGTGGACAGTTCGAACCCGCCGGAATGGGCATCCTGCTGACGGTCGTACGAATCGATGCACATCAGCGTGGCGCCATCATGCAGGATGCGCCAGATTCCCGCGCGCCGCGCCTGTGACAGGTCCACAAGGCTTTCCGTCAGGATCAGCGCGTCATCGGACGGGTTGAACAGTTCGGGATAGGACGCGACCGTCTGCAGCGAATGGCTTTCGTAATTGGAAATCGCGCGGAAGCGTTCAAGGTCATGCTGCACATGTTCCGTCTTGCGTCCCTGCCGGAACAGCAGCACCGCAAGGATGGAGGACATGATGACGACAAGGAAGGCGAAGAACAGGTTCTGCCGCCCGTCGGCCTTGGCGAACTGTGCGAAATCGCTTTCGGGCGCGACAAGCATCAGCACCCAGTTCTGTGACGCCAGCGGCACCGGCGACAGCATGGCGATGTAGTTCTGCCCCTTGCTGCGGATGGTGCGCGTGCCATAGCTGTGGACGCGGTACTGATCGAACGCCTTGGACATGACCGGGTAATGCACTGGATCAAGCAGCATCTTCGCCGGGTCGCCGTGGGCCGCGGCCTCGATCTCGTGCATCTTGTGGCCGGCCAGCACGTGGCCCGACTGGTCCAGCAGGATGCCATGCCCGCTGCGCCCGATCTTCAGCGCATCGAGGAAGTCCGTCAGGTGGCTGAGCGACATGTTGATGGCATAGACATAGGTCTTGCCGGTCGCCGTGGTGTAGGGCATGCCCGCCGAAATCGCCATCTGCTTGGTGACCTCGACGATATAGGGCGGGGTCCAGACCATTTTCCCCGCCTTGACCGCCTCCTGGTACCAGACATGCAGGCGCGGGTCGTAGTCGTTAGCCTTGGTCTTCTGCTCGCTGACAAGCTTGCCGCTGTCATCGAAGATGTGATGGATGAACGTGGCGTTGGGCGTGCCCTTGTCCTGCAGGGTGATCTGCTCCAGCCCCTTGTTGTCGGGACCGCGCTGCACCAGACTGAAATTGCCGTCACTGTCGGCAAGGTAGTAGGACTGGATCTGCGGCACGTTGCGCAGCATGCTGCCGCTGTAGCCGTAGAAGATCTTGTCCTCCACCGAAGGGTTGCCACGCTGGAGCATGTCGCGCGCGATCACGGCCCCGGCCGATGCGGGGGCGAGGTAGTTGTTGACCTCGTTGCCGACATATTCCTGCTGGCTCAGCAGCAGGCTGTGGGTCAGGCTCAGCGCCCCGTTGCGCACCGTGCGGTAGGAATGCCAGCCGACACCGGCAATCACGGCAATGACCATCAGGACCCCGGCGACGGGAATCCCCACATGGGTGACAAAGCGCCTGAACTGATCGGAAGGGGCAACCGAGGGATCGACAATCTCGTCCGGGGACACTGCTCTCTTCCTGTCTTTACAATAACCTGACGCTACGCCCGTACGATCCTAGATCATGCAGGCGCGAAGGGCCACACCCCCAAGCGCATGAAAGCGATGACAAGGGGACAACGCAAACCCCGGATGCCTCACATCCCGGCGAAAAAAAACCTTCAGGCGCGCCACAATGGCTCCGCCAGCGCGTCCACGAATGTGGCATGCGCCGCAAGTTCCGCCGCATCCGGAGTGATCCGCACCACCGCATGACCCGCCGGGCGGGCATATTCATAGGTCGCGGTCGTGGCGCCGCCCCCTTCCTCCACCGACAGGCCAAGGCCACGCTGCCTGCCGCCGCTGAGTTCGATATACACCTCGGCCAGCAGCTTGCAGTCGAGCAGGGCGTTATGGGTCGTGCGCGCCGACAGGTCGATGGAAAAGCGGCGGCACAGCGCATCGAGGCTGTTGGGCATCCCCGGGAAACGCGCGCGTGCGATCTGCAATGTATCAACCATGCGCGACATCGCCAGTTCCGGCAGTCCCGCGCGCCGCAGTTCGGCATTGAGGAACCCGAAATCGAACGCCGCATTATGGGCGATCAGTTCGTCATCGCCGATGAATTCAAGGAATTCCGGTGCGATGTCCGCGAATTTGGGCTGCCCATCCAGATCCGCGCGGGTGAAGCCGTGCACGCGCGACGCCTCCTCCGGCACGTCGCGCTCGGGGTCGATCAGGACGCGGTAACTGCGCCCGCTTGGCAGGTCGCCGATCAGTTCGAGGGCCGCGATCTCGATCACGCGGTCACCGGTCAGCGGGTCAAGCCCCGTGGTTTCGGTATCGAACAGGATGGAACGCTTCATGTGCGGCCCCTTTCTTCTGCATGGCGCAACGATGCCACGACTGCGCGGACCTGCCGCCATGTCAGCGCGCGCGACAGTCCCGTAAGGATAACGTGATCGGCGCGCGCCCGGCGCTGCCGGTCATCCATCTGCCGCGCGATGATGGCATCCACCTGTGCGCGGTCCATATGCCCACGCGCCAGCACGCGATGGCGCTGTATCCCGCGCGGCGCGCTGACGGCGATCACGCGGTCACATAACGCATCCATCCCCGCCTCGTACAGCAGCGGGATGTCAAGTACCGCCATCGGGCAGCGTGCGCGGCGCGCGGCGCGCAGGAACGCGTCGCATTCATCACGCACCATCGGGTGGATGATGCCCTCAAGCTTCCTGAACAGCGCGGGGTCCGCCATGACCGCCCGCCGCAGCGCCGCCCGGTCCAGCACCCCATTGCGCACCGCACCGGGGACAAGCCGGCCGATGGCGGGCAGCGCCCGGCCGCCGGGGGCCTGCAGGCGATGCACGACGGCATCGGAATCGAACACCCGCGCGCCCAGCCGACGGAGCATCGCGCCCACCGTGCTCTTGCCCATCCCGATACCGCCGGTCAGCCCCACGACGATCATGCCGCGCCTGTGCCGCCCATATCCACGCATGCCAGCAGGCCCGGTCAGGATCCCTCACCCCGCAGGTCGGCATCGAGCAGGGCCTCGACCTCCGCCCCGATGACGGGATCGGTGCCAAACCATTTGCGAAAGCCCAGCCGCGCCTGATGGATCAGCATGCCCAGCCCGTCCACGCATCGCAGGCCGCGCGCCGCAGCAGTGCGCAGCAACGCCGTCTGGCGCGGGACATAGACGATGTCGCACACCACCAGCGCAGGCGTCGCCAGCGCCAGGTCAATCGGCAGGTCGCCCGGCGGCCCACCATGCATCCCGACAGAGGTCGTGTTGACCAGCATGTCGCACCCCGGCAGCACCGTCCCCAGCCCGTCCCAGGGCGCGACATCGACCATCGCGCCCGCCTCCGCATCCGCGCGCATGGCGTCCGCCAGTTCGTGCGCACGCGCCGCCGTGCGGTTGGCGATGGTCACCGCAACCCCACGGTCCAGCAGGCTCGCCGCGATGGCCCGGGCCGCGCCACCCGCGCCAAGCAGCAGCGCCCGCCCGCCCGTCACCGCGATGCCGTGCGCCTCCACATTGGCGACGAAGCCGTCACCATCGGTCGAATATCCTTCGATGGCGCCGTCGGGCGCAAAGACCAGCGTGTTGACCGAACCGGAACGCCGCGCCGAACGGTCCAGCCGGTCAACGATGCGAAAGGCCGCTTCCTTGTGCGGGATCGTGACATTGGTCCCATGAAAGCCTGCCGCCTGCAGGCCGCGCACCGCAACGTCAAACGCGCCGGGCCGCACCGGCAGGGGCACATAGGCCCCGTCAATTCCATACTGCGCCAGCCAGAAATTATGCATCAGCGGCGAACGCGAATGCGCCACGGGCCAGCCGATGACACCCGCCAGCGCCGTCAGTCCGCCGATCCTGCGGGGCGCGGGAAGTGCCTGCATGTCCGCCCGCGTCATACGCCCATCCCCTCCCATGCCTGTGGCAGTATCCGCGCAAGGCGGTCCGCCCATTCGCGCTGCCCTTCCTCCGTCGCGATCAGGTCCTGGCGCACCTCCAGTTCCAGATAGGCAAGGCCACGCCCTTCGGCATGGGTGGGTATGGTATAATCGCTGACATCGGTCAGGGCATAGGGTTCGTTATTACCGATGACGAGGCCCTCTTCACGGGCCAGGAAATCGCGCACCCGCAGGCCGAAGGCAGGGTTGCGGTTATGCAGGACCCCGGCATGCCACGGGCGGCTGACCCCGTTCATTTCCGGCGTGAAGCTGTGCAGCGCCACCACGACGACCGGCAGGCCCGCGGCACGGCGCGCCGACAGTTCGGTCGCGATCCGGTTGTGGTAGGGGTGGAAGATCTCCTCCACCCGCGCGCCTTCATCCTCGACCGACAGGTCAAGGTTGCCCGGCACCTGCGTGCCGTCGCTTTCGCGCACGATGGAGGTCGGATGCCCCGGCGCACGGTTGCAGTCGATCACCAGCCGGGAATAGGCTTGCTCGATCAGCAGGCTGCCAAGCTGTCTGGCCAGCGCCCTGCCCATCCCGGCAATGCCGATATCCCACGCGATATGCCGCGCGCGGTCTTCCTCGGCCACGCCAAGGTCACCCAGCCGCTGCGGGACCGCGCGACCGGCATGATCGCTGACGAACAGGAACGGCGAATCGCCCCCGTGTGTGCCCGGCATCGTGGCGGAGGGGCCAAATTCAACCACCGGCGACGGATCTTCGTCGCCCAGAAGGCGCGTCATGTTCATGGCGGTCCCGACAACTCCTGTCCGTGATCTTGCATTTTGGCAGACCCTACCGGCCACGACGCCCGAACGAAAGGGGCGCGGGGAATTCTGTTCCGGTGTCCCGGCCCACTTCTGCGTCATGACCGTGCGCCAGCACGCGATTGCGCCCGCCGTTTCCCGTCATTAGGGTGCGTCGGTCGCGCCGGGGCGCGGCATACGATGGGTCCGTACAGATGGCTGGGGCACGACGACATGTCTGCAAATGAAAAGAACACCACCAACACGCATCAGGCGAACGCCCAGTGGGGCGGCCGTTTCGCCGGGGGACCTGCGGCCATCATGCAGGACATCAATGCCTCCATCGGCTTTGACAGGGCGCTGTGGCGGCAGGACATCGCAGGGTCACTGGCGCATGCGGCGATGCTGGCGAAGACCGGCATCATCACCACCGGGGACGAGGCGGAGATCCGCAGGGGCCTGAACGAAATCGCCGCCGAGATCGAGGCCGGCACCTTCGACTTCAGCACCGCACTCGAAGACATCCACATGAATATCGAGGCCCGCCTGTCCGAACGCATCGGCGAGGCCGGCAAGCGCCTGCACACCGCGCGGTCGCGCAATGACCAGGTCGCAACCGATTTCCGCCTGTGGGTGCGCGACGCCATCGACGGCCTCGATGCGCAGGTCACCGCCCTGCTTGAAACCCTGTGCGCCCGCGCGCTGGAACATGCCGCGACCCCCATGCCCGGCTTCACCCACCTGCAGACGGCGCAGCCCGTGACGTTCGGCCACCACCTGATGGCCTATGTCGAAATGCTGGGCCGTGATCGCGGGCGGCTTTCGGATGCGCGGCGCAGGCTCAACGAATCCCCGCTTGGCGCGGCGGCGCTGGCGGGCACGTCCTTTCCCATCGACCGGGAGATGACGGCCCGCGCGCTCGGCTTCGACCGCCCGACGGCCAATTCGCTCGATTCCGTGTCGGATCGCGATTTCGCGCTGGAATATCTCTCCGCGCTGTCGATCATGGCGATGCACCTGTCGCGCCTGGCGGAGGAAATCGTCATCTGGTGTTCGGCGCCCTTCTCCTTCATCCGCCTGTCCGACGCCTTCACCACCGGGTCGTCCATCATGCCGCAGAAGCGCAACCCGGATGCGGCCGAACTGATCCGTGCGAAGGGCGGGCGCATCACCGGCGCGCTGGTCGGCCTGCTGACGGTGATGAAGGGGCTGCCGCTGGCATATGCCAAGGACATGCAGGAGGACAAGGAGCCCGTCTTTGCCGCGACCGATGCCGCCTCCCTGTCGCTGGCGGCGATGGACGGCATGATCCGCGACCTCAGCGTCAATGAGGAACAGATGCGCGCGTGCGCCGGGTCGGGCTTCTCCACCGCAACCGACCTTGCCGACTGGCTGGTGCGTGTCCTGAAACTGCCGTTCCGCACCGCCCACCATGTCACCGGCCGCCTTGTGGGCAAGGCGGAGGCGCGTGGCGTGGACCTGTCGCAACTGACGCTGGAGGAGATGCAGGCCGAGGAAGCAGGCATCACCGCCGATATCTTCGACGTCCTGACGGTGGAGGCCTCGCTGGCGTCGCGCACCAGCCATGGGGGCACCGCGCCGGATAACGTGCGCGCGCAGGCCCGGCGCTGGCAGAAGGCGCTGGCGGCGGAAAAGGGAGCACACAAGGCATGAACACCCACCACGTACGACAGCGCCGGGGGCGCATCGCATGGGTCCTGACCTGCCTCATCGGGCTTTCGCTGGTGGGCAGCATGCTGGGCGCCTGCGGGCGAATCGGCTCGCCCCAGCCGCCGGGACCGCGCTCGGACTTCACCTACAACCGCAGTTACCCCGCGCCTGACCGTTAAGGAAAAAGCTGAAGAAGTCTTTGGTGAAGCTTTTTTCAAAAAGCTTCAAAGGGACGCCGCCTTTCAGAAAAAAGGCGGCACCCGAAAGCCCTTGGTTCTTCGCGAAAACAGACGGTCACAGGTTCTCCGGCCCAAACCCGTCAGGCAGCAGCTCCCCAAGGGTACGCCGCGCAAGGATCTTCCCCTGCGGATCGACCATGTCGATCTCCACGGAGGCGGCCGCGAATTCGCGGATTTTCTGCCGGCATCCGCCACAGGGAAAGCAGGGCTGCGGCCCGCCGCCGCACACGACGACCCTGCGCAGGGACCGCCCGCCCGCAGCCACCATCGCGGCGATGGCTCCGGCCTCCGCGCAGGTGCCTTCGGGATAGGCCGCATTTTCGACGTTGCAGCCCGCAAAGATGCGGCCGTCCCCATCCTCCACCGCGGCGCCCACCGCGAATCCGGAATAGGGCGCATGGGCATTGCCCCGCACCGTGACCGCGGCCTCCGTCAGGCGCTGTCCGGGATGCGGGGCCACCGGGTCGTGATGTTGCATGATGCCTTCTTCCTTTCCTTCGTCCCTGTCATGACGTGCACCATGATGAATTGCACCTTGGAAGCTGCCGGGTGAACCGGTATCCTGTCGCGATGGCTGACACATTTTCCACTCACCCGGGGCAGGACCCGACATTACAGGACCTGCTGGCCGCGCGCCCTGCCCTTTCGATGCATGCCATCGACGGGCTGGTGTTCGAAGATGTCCCCCTCAATGCGATCGCCGATGCGCTGGGCACGCCCACGTGGGTGATGGGCGCGCAGACCCTGCGCACGCGCTATCACCGGCTGGACCGGGCGATGCGTGATGCGGGACTGGATGTGGACATCCATTTCGCGGTGAAGGCGAACGACCACCTCGCGGTGCTGAAGATCCTGCGCACGCAGGGGGCGGGGGCCGATGTCGTCAGTGGCGGCGAACTGCGCCGCGCCATGGCCGCAGGCATCCCCGCGAACGAGATCGTCTTTTCCGGCGTGGGCAAAACCCGGGCGGAGATGGAACTGGCGCTGCATCACGGCATCGCGCGGATCAATGTCGAAAGTGCCGAGGAACTGGACCTGCTGTCGGCGGTTGCCGTGGCGTGCGGGCGTACGGCCCCCGTGGCCCTGCGCATCAATCCCGATGTCGATGCCGGCACCCACGCCAAGATCACGACCGGGCTTGCGGGCAACAAATTCGGCATCCCCTATGACCGCGCGGTGGAGCTTTACGCCCGCGCGGCCAGCCTGCCGGGCATCCATGCCGCCGGGGTTGCGGTGCATATCGGCAGCCAGATCGAACGGATGCAGCCCTATCGCGCGGCCTATGCCCGCGTGGCCGACCTTGTCCGCGCCATCCGCGCGCGTGGCCTGGGCGTGGAGGTCATCGACTGCGGCGGCGGGCTTGGCATTTCCTACCGCCATGAAACCGAAGGCGCGCCAGAGGCCCTGGCCCATGCCATCCGCGCGGAGCTTGGCGATCTGGGCACCCGGCTGGAGATCGAGCCGGGACGCTGGCTTGCCGGGCCTGCGGGGCTGCTGCTCAGCACCGTTGTCCTGCGCAAGCGCGGATATGACGGGATGCCGCCCTTCATCGTGCTGGACGCGGCGATGAACGACCTGGCCCGGCCCAGCCTGTATGACGCATGGCACGGCATCATCCCGCTGTCGGCCCGCGATGCCGTGGCCCCTGCGGAACAGGTGCATGTCGTCGGCCCCGTATGCGAAAGCGGCGACACGTTCGGCCATGACCGCACCCTGCCCCGCCTGCATGATGGCGCGCGCGTGGCGCTGCTTGATACCGGGGCGTACGGCATGGTCATGAGTTCGACCTACAACGCGCGCGCCATGGCAGCTCAGGTGCTGGTTGACGGGTCACGCTGGGACGTGATCCGCGCGCGCCAGAAGATCGAAACCCTGTGGGAGTGCGACATCATCCCCGAGACCCTGACCCGTCCCGCCGGAGCAGAATGACGCAGGCGGGCGACATTCCGGCCGGCACACCGGCACGCGGCCCAACGACGGCATCGGTGTCGGACATGTCCTCCTTTGCCACGCGCCTTGCACGGGTGCGGGTGCGGACACGGCGTGTCCTGTGGGTCGAACGGCTGTGGCCCATCATGCTGCCGATTGCGGACGTGGCGGGGGGCGTCGCCCTCCTCGGCCTGCTGCGCATTCCCCAGCGCCTGCCCGATGGCGTGCATGCCGCGGCACTGCTGGCGCTGGGCGCGGGGTGCGCGGCATGGGGCCTGCGCCGTTACCGTCAGGGACATGCGCCGGACGACGCCACGCTCGACCGGCGTATCGAACAGGCATCGGGCCTGGCGGATCGTCCATTGCAGACCCTGCTCGACACGCCTGCGCGCACTTCGGCCGACCCTGCCGCCACCCGTGCGGCGGAGGCCCTGTGGCGCATCCACCTGCAGCGCACCGGCGCACGGATCGGACGGCTGAAGGCCGGGTGGCCACGACTGTGGCCCGTGGGGCGCGAAACGTCATGGGCGACACTGGCACTGGCGCCACTGCTGGCGATCGGCCTGATCTGGGCCGGGCCAAGCGCACCGGGACGGATCGGGGCGGCATTCATTCCCGGCACGGATGATGCGGAGGCACCGCGACCGCAGATCCATGCGTGGATCACCATGCCCTCCTACGCCCCCGGCGCGCCGGTCTTCCTTGACGAACGCAGGGGCACGGCCACCGTCCCGGCGGGCGCCGTGCTCAGCGTGACCGTAACGGGCCTGCATGGCACGCCGGTCCTGCGTGCGCGTCCGGCCACAAAGGGCGCGAGCATCGGCTCCCACACATTCCATGCGCTGGACCCGGCCAACTGGTCGGTAGAAGCGCCGCTTCTGGCGGATGGCGCGCTGAGCCTGCGCGGACGCGGACGGGTGCTGAGCCAGTGGGACCTGAAGGTGACGCCCAATCCCGCCCCCCTCGTCACATGGGGCGCGAACCCCGGCGCGACGGATGGGGAATGGCGCACGCGCCTGCCCTACAAGGTCTCGCAACCCTATGGCATTGCCTCGCTGCGTGTGGAAATGCGCCTGCCGGGGGACGAACATGTGGCCCATGCGCGCGTGCTGTCGGTGCCGATCCCGCTGAACGGGCATCCCCATTCGGCCGAGGCCGTGGCCACGCCGGACCTGTCATCCGACCCGTGGGCGGGCGAGGATGTCATCGCCACGCTGGTCGCGACCAGCGACAGCGGCATGAGCGCGACCTCCGCCCCGGTGCATTTCCGCCTGGGCGCGCGGGTGTTCCACAACCCGATGGCCAAGGCGCTGCTCGATATCCGCAAGCGCCTCGCCCTTGGCCGTGAAAGCCGCTTTACCGCGGGCGAGGAACTGCACGGCCTGGGCATGACCTCCGCGCCGATGACCCACAGTCCGGGCCTGATGATCGCCCTGAGCAGCGTGTCCTACCTGCTCAGCCTGCATGAGGTGGACACCGCGCAGGCCATCGAGCAGGCGGTGGGCCGGTTGTGGTACCTGGCGCTGGATGTCGAACATGACCGCCATGACGACATCGCCAACAGCCAAGCCGATTTCGACATCCAGATGGCCGAAGAAGCCCTCGACGCGCAGATCGAGCATATGCGCGAACCCGACGGCAAACCCACCCATTCGGCGCAGGCACAGGCCGAACTGCAACGCCGCGTGCAGGCGCTGAAGGATGCGATCCAGCGCAAGATGCAGGCCCTGATGGAACAGGCGATGCGCGACAATTCCGCCATCCCGGCCATGCCCGAAATGTCGCAGACGGGGGAGCAGAACCTGTCGCGCATGATGCAGCAGTTGCAGGAGGACGCCGCCAACGGGCGGTCCGCCGATGCGCTGGACAGGCTCCACCAGATGGAGGACATGGCCAGCCAGATGCGTAACGCGACACCGCAGGACATCATGCAGGCCGCGCGCCAGTATCAGGCACAGCAGGACATGCGCGAGCAGCAGGCCGCCCTGCGTGACCTGATCCACCAGCAATCCACCCTGCTGGACCACACCCAGCAGCGGATCGAGCAGGACGCGGCCAGTGCGGCGGCGCGCCAGACCGACATGGACACCATGAATGACGACGAAGACCTGTCGAACCTGTCCACACCGGAACTGCTGCGGCGACTTGGCCTGACCCCATCGGGACAGCAGGCCTCCCCGCAGAAACAGCCTCCCCCCGCCGAAAGCCAGACGCCCGAAGCGCATGAGGAACAGCAGCATGCCGACCGTGCGACACAGCATGCGCTGGCCCGTGCGCTGCATGAACTGCAAAAGGAGTTCAAGACCCTGAGCGGCAAGGATGTCCCGGCGCTGAAGCAGGCGCTGTCGGACATGAAGGCCGTGCGCACCGCCCTGACGGCGGGCAAGGACCCCGACGCCGCCACGGCGGAACGCAAGGTCCTGGCGGACCTGCAGAAAGGCGGCCAGCAGATGCGCCAGTCGGCAAAAGGATCGGGCAAGGGCATGACGATCTTCCTGCCGTCACTGGCCGGAAGCAAGGGATCCGGCGGGTCGAAACCCGGACAGCCAGACGAGGAAGAAACCCACGACAGCGCCAGCAAGGAACCGCGTGACCCGCTGGGCCGCAAGACCGGCGATGGCAATGCGGGCATGGACAGCGACACCCACGTGCCCGACAAGGCCGCCCGCGAACGCGCGCGCGAGATCGAGCAGGAACTGCGCCGCCGCGATTCCGACCGCACCCGGCCGCCGGAGGAACTGCAGTATCTTGACAGGCTGCTGCAGTCGTTCTGATCCGGTTTTTTGTCGGATGAAGGTTTTTGGATCAGAAGGCGATATCCAAAAACTTTTATTCTTCTTCACCAGCCTTCGCGAAGGCTGCATCTTTCGAAGCTTTTTGAAAAAAGCTTCACCAAAAACGTCTTAATGACTGGATGATGATTTTGCGGGCAGGGATTATCCCCTGCCCTCAATCCTTTTTATCGGGGTCCGTGTCCTCGCGCATCGGCAGGGCGGAGGTGACAGGCGCGATCGCCAGTTCGATCGCATCGTCGGATGGCGACACGCCCGGCCTGTCCTTGCCCTCCCCCGGCAGCAGCCGTGCATCGGGCAGTTCCCCGTCCGCACGCGCCTGCGCCAGCTTCATCAGGTTGTCACGCACAACGGGATATTCCTCCACAAGGCGGCGGAAGGTGCGCGCACTCATCGTCAGGAAATGCCCGAACTGCAATGACCTGCTCGTCGCGGCGACACGCGCGCCGGTCAGGGCTTCTTCCGCGCCGATCACCGCCCCCGCGCCAAAGCGGACATCACGTTCGGCGTAATGCGTCTCCGCCAGGCCCGCGCTGATGAAATAGATGGTGTGGACCTTCTGCCCGCGCTTGTACAGCCGCTCCCCGGGGGAGGAGAAATGCAGCGACATCTTCATCGACAGGTCATGCAGCACCCCGTCAGGCAACCCCTTGAAGATGGCAAACCCGTGGATACGGCTTTCGATCCCGGCCTTGATGTTGAACTTCAGCCGGAAATCCAGATGCGCGCGCCGCTGCTCCACATCGCGGTGCAGTTCACGATGCAGCTCATCGCTGAGCAGGGATTCCGACAGGAGGGAGTCGTATTTCTCCTCCTCCAGCCGCAAGGCCACCTGCCGCAGCATCCGGTTCTCCAGCGCCTCGGAATAACCATGGTAGTGCAGGCGCAGGGTCTGCAATGCCTCATCCAGCAGCTTGCACTGACGGCCCAGCACCTCGCCGACGATTTCGCTGATGCGCACGCCCAGCGTCGGCTCCATGCGCGTGCGCATGAACCGCGTCAGGGAGAGGGAGACGAAATGCGCGATCATCAGCATCTCGAACCGTTCGGTCATGCAGTACATCAGCGGCAGGTCGAAATGCAGGCGGTGGTGGATCGCCTGCGCGATGCGGAACCGCAGCGACGGCTTCAGCCTGCGCCGCAGCGCGCGGACGTAGCCAAAGCGTCCCTCCAGCCGCGCGCCATCGACCATGGCCTCTGCCGAGCGCAGCAGCGTTTCCATCACCCTGCGCGACAGGCCCTGTATGCGAAACAGGTCCAGCAGGATGGAGCGTTCGCGGTTGCCGATCACGATCAGCGCCAGCGTCACGCGCTGCCGGTCGCCCAGCGCGGTATCGAACGTGTTGGCCTGCTGTTCCGTCGTAACGCGGCGGTCGAGGAACTGCACCACCGAGTTCGTGACATTGCGTGAAAAGCCCAGTTCGCCCGCAACCTCGCGTGTCTGGTCGCGCACTTCGCCCAGTCCGATGGCAAGGATCTGATGGCGCAGCGCCTGGTCGATCAGCGGCAACTGGTCCAGTTTCAGGAACAGCACGAGATAACGCAGCGTCGTGCCATTGACGAACAGGGTAATCAGCACGAACCCCGTGGCGATGATGCCGATGAAGTGCGCGATCTGGGTGGAGACATGCTCGTTCTCCGTCACGGCCAGCGCCAGCGCCAGCGTGATCGCGCCACGCAGTCCACCACAGACCATCGTGATCTTGAACTGGGTCGGCACCGGCGGCGACAGGCGGGTGGCGGCAAGGATGGGCAGCATCCCGAACACCACGGACGCACGCGCCAGAAGCCCCGCCCCCGTCGCGATCAGGATCAGCACGCAGTCCCAGCGCGTCATCCCCGCCAGCAGGCGCGGCACCAGCATGGAGGCCAGCACGAACACCAGTGACCCCGCCCAGAAGACAAGCTGCTGCCACAGTTCATTGAGGAAGCGCCATGTCTGCGGCCGGAAGGTGGAAGGGCCGTAGATGGAGATCGTCAGCCCCGACGCCGCCGTGGCGACCACGCCGGAGAAGCCGAGGAATTCGTCACACACGATATAGGACAGGTACGGCAGCGCCACCGTCAGCGTGATCTCCGCGGCGGGCGCGGCCCCGATGGTCGCGATCAGCATCAGCGTCAGGCGGCCAAAGACCACCCCGATCACCAGCGCGCCGGCGAACGACACCAGGAATTCCAGCACCGCGCCACCCAGCATGATCTTGTGATGCGCGGTGATGGAGGCCAGCAGGATGGAGAAGATGGAAATAGCCGCCGCGTCATTCAGCAGCGCCTCCCCCTCCACCAGTCGGGTCAGGCGGCTGGCCGCGCCAATTTCCTTGAATATCCCCGCCACGGCGGACGGGTCGGTCGTCGCCACGATGGAGCCGAGCAGCAGGCACACCGCCAGCGGCAGGCCCGCGAACGGATACAGCGCCAGCCCGATCGTGGCCGTGGACACCACCACCGCCACCACCGCCAGCAGCAGCACCGTGGCCGTTTCATGCGCCAGACGCCGCACGTCGATGCCCAGCGCGCCCTGAAACACGAGAATCGGCAGGAAGATCAGCAGGAACGCTTCGCTGTTGAGCGGGAAATCCAGCAGCGTTTCAGCCGCACCACTGAAAATCTCCAGATGCGCGCTGCGCAGGACAAGGTCCGCCACCCCGCCGATGACAATGCCAACGATGGCGAGCAGAACCGTTTCCGACAGTTCCAGACGACGGGCAATCGGCTGTACGGTACTGACGACCACCAGCAACATGGCAATCGCCATCAGAATTGCCGCAAGACCCGCTATCGCCATTCAACGCCCTCAAATTCTGGAAACCAGATCCCCGTTCCGGACCATCCTGTCGTGCAACCATGGACAGAATATGTCCGCCACCCGAAGATTTCCCGTCCGGGCGGGGATAAAAAACGCCACGTCACCATTTTTCACCCGTCCCGATGACGGGCGGCCGGCCTGCGGTCCTAACCTGGCATGTCGTTCATGAAAATTCCGCCTACACCTCGATTGTATTTATGCCACATCCTCGTTGCAGATAATACACAGAATTTCAGCCCCCCGCACCGACCGCATCCCCGGCCACCTGCGTCGCCTCCAGCCACGCCCGGACCTGCCCCGCGGGATCGGGCATGCGGATGAAATCCGACACGGCGGAGACACAGTCGGCACCGGCCGCGATGCATGACGGCGCGCGCGCCAGCGTAATCCCGCCAATGGCCACCAGCGGCAGTCCACCCACCAGTCGTTTCCATTCGCGCAGGCGTTCCACCCCCTGCGGCCCCCACGGCATTTTCTTCAGTTTTGTGGGCCATACCGGCCCCAGCGCGACATAATCGGGACGCACATCCAGCGCGCGGTGCAGTTCCTCGTGACTGTGGGTGCTGACCCCGAGGCGCAGTCCGGCACGGCGGATCGCGGGCAGGTCGGCCTCATCAAGGTCCTCCTGACCCAGATGGATGAAGTCGAGTCCTTCCTCGATCGCGACCTGCCAGTAGTCATTGAGCACGAGGCACACACCATGCGCCCGCGCCAGTGCGGCACCGTGGCGTATTTCCGCACGCAGCGCGTCCCCGTCCATGTCCTTGAGCCGCAACTGTATCAGTTTTGCACCGGCCTGCCCCAGTGTCGCGATCCAGTCCGCACGATCCACGACGGGGTAAATGCGCGAGGGAAGCGCCCTCATGCCAGCACCGCCTGACCGATCGTGGGCGTGGAGGGCACGGCCATGTCGCGCGCCTCCATCGGGTCGGCGACATAGGCCATGCGCCCGGCCTCCACCGCCATGGCGAAGGCGCGGGCCATCTCCACCGGGTTGCCCGCCTTCGCCACCGCCGTGTTGATCAGCACCGCGTCATAGCCAAGTTCCATCGCCTGCGCCGCGTGCGACGGCACGCCGATTCCCGCATCAACCACCAGGGGGATGTCGGGAAAATGCGCCCGCAGCGCACGCAACCCGAACAGGTTGTTCAGCCCCTTGCCCGACCCGATGGGGGCACCCCACGGCATCAGCACCTCGCACCCCGCGCGCAGCAGGCGTTCCGCGCCGACCAGGTCCTCCGTCATGTAGGGGAAGACCTTGAACCCGTCCTCGCTGAGGATGCGCGCGGCTTCCACAAGGGCGAACATGTCAGGCTGCAGCGTATCGGATTCCCCGATCACCTCCAGCTTGATCCAGTCGGTGCCGAACACCTCGCGCGCCATCTGCGCCGTGGTCACGGCCTCACGCACGCTGTGGCAGCCTGCGGTGTTGGGCAGCACCGGCACGCCAAGGTCGCGGATCAGGTTCCAGAATGCCTGTCCCGCGCGCTGCCCCGCCGATTCACGGCGCAGCGACACGGTCACGACGCCTGCATTCGCATGCCGCACCGCATCGGCCAGGATTTCGGGCGAAGGGTATTGCGCCGTCCCCAGCATAAGGCGGGAGGACAGTTCCGTTCCATAAAACCGGGTCATGTCGCGTGCCTATCCCCCCTGCATCGGCGCCAGGATTTCCACCCGGCACCCTTCATGAAGCGGCTGCGCGCCACGCCGGGCGGCGGCGATGAAATCGCCATCGACGGCGGTGGCGACACAGGCGTCGCCATAGCCAAGTTCGCGCAGCAGGGCGTCGAGCGTCTGCACGCCAACGTCATGAACTTCCTCGTTCACAAGGATCTTCATCCGCATTCTCCTCGCTTTGCGCCGATCAGGAACCGAACACGATATCCGCCGCTTCCCGCGCCCGCACGGGCGACAGTAGGAAGCCATGGCGATACATGCCATTCACATAAATTCGCTTACCATCGCGCCGGACGGCAGGCATGTTGTCCGGATATGACGGGCGCAGGCCGGTTCCGGTTTCCAGTATTTCCGCCTCGCCAAAGGCCGGATGCAGGGCATAGACCGCACCGAGGAGTTCCACCATCGAGCGCAGCGTCATGCCCCCGGCGTTTTCGCTTTCGATCATCGTCGCCCCCACCATGAACACATGGTCAGCGCGCGGGACAATGTAAACCGGGATGCGCGGATGCAGCATGCGCACCGGCCGCGACAGCGTGACATCGGGGCAGCGCAGCAGCAGCATCTCGCCCCGCACGCCGCGCATGTCCGACATCACGTCGCGCGCGGCAATGCCGGTGCAGTCCACGATCCAGTCATAGGCCCCTTCGTCATACGTCACGGGCGCATTGCACACGACCCGACCACCCAGCGCCTCCACCCGGCGGCCCAGCGCCATCAGCGCGTCACGCGGGTTGACGTGGCCTTCATGTTCGAAAAACAGCGCACGGGAAAAACGGTCACCCAGTTCAGGCTCCAGTTGCGCGATCTCCGCCTCCCCGATCGTGCGGAAATGCGACGTGCGCCGCCCGAAGCGCGCGATTTCGCCCACGTCGCGCGCGGGCGCCAGCACCAGCGTGCCGTTGCGCACCACGTCGGGCACATGCGCATCCCACCAGTCGAGCGAGGACAGCGACTGCGCCGTCACCTCCGGCGTCGCAGACTCCGCCTCGCACCACGGGGCAAGCATCCCGCCTGCCTTCCACGACGCGCCGGAACCGATGCGTGGCCCGCGTTCATGCACCACCACGCGCGCGCCGCGTTCGGCCAGGGTCACGGCGGCCGTCATGCCCGAAACCCCCGCGCCAAGCACCAGCACGGACGGGCCGTGGGCGGATGGCGCGGACTCGGCAGACATGTGCGGCGGCTGTGACATCGGCTGGATCCTTGATCTGTCGTGGGGGCGGGAACGCTATTCCACCGTGACCGATTTGGCGAGGTTGCGTGGCTGGTCCACGTCCGTCCCCTTCAGCAGCGCCACTTCGTAGGCGAGTATTTGCACCGGGATGGTCTGCACGATGGGGGCGGTGAATTCGTCCACCGTGGGAACCTCCACCACCACTTCCGCCACATCGCGCAGGCGGGGCGCGCCCTGCGTGTCGGTAAAGACCAGCAATCGCCCGCCACGCGCCTTCGCCTCCTGCAGGTTCGACAGCGTCTTGTCGAACAGGCGGCCCGACGGCACGGTCGCGACCACCGGCACCGTGCGGTCGATCATGGAGATGGGGCCA
The DNA here is from genome assembly GCF_003206495.1 of Gluconacetobacter entanii. Lineage (GTDB taxonomy): Bacteria > Pseudomonadota > Alphaproteobacteria > Acetobacterales > Acetobacteraceae > Novacetimonas > Novacetimonas entanii. Next base: position 52,591 of record NZ_NKUF01000006.1, read on the forward strand.
TGCTTCATCTCGCCCGCAGCGTAGGCCTCCGCATGAATGTAGGTGATTTCCTTGAGCTTGAGCGCCCCTTCGAGCGCCACCGGAAAGGACGACCCGCGCCCCAGGTACAGCACGTCGCGCGCGCCGGCGACGATGGCGGCCATGCGGCGGATCGCGTCGCGCTGCTCGAACACCTCGTTCGCGCGGCTTGGCAGGTCGAGGAGCGCGGTGACCATCGCCTCCTCGGCGGCGGCGTCCAGATACCCGCGCGCGCGCCCGAGTGCGACCGTCAGACAGGCAAGGACCGAAAGCTGCGCCGTGAACGCCTTGGTGCTCGCGACCGAGATTTCTGGCCCCGCCACCGTGCCCAGCACCGCGTCGCTTTCGCGCGCCATGGTGCTCTGCTCCACATTGAGGACGGAGACGATATGCTGCCCCGCCTGGCGCATCCCGCGCAGCGCCGCCAGCGTGTCCGCCGTCTCCCCCGACTGGGAAATCAGCAGCCCAAGCCCGCCGGGCACCAGCGGCGGGTCGCGATAGCGCATCTCGCTCGCCACATCGATATCGACCGGCAGGCGCGCATACTGCTCCAGCCAGTAGCGGCCGATCATCCCGGCATAGAAGGCGGAACCACACGCCGTCACCACCGCGCGCGGCACCGTGGCCAGGTTGAACGGCAGGTCCGGCAGCACGACGCGCCGCGTGGCGGGGTCGATCAGGCGCTGCAGCGTCTGTCCGATCACGACGGGATGTTCGTGCAGTTCCTTTTCCATGTAATGCCGGTACCCGTCCTTGCCCACCGATCCCGCGATCAGCGCGGTGGTGCGGATGTGGCGCGTGACGGACCTGCCCTCCATGTCGAAGAACTCCGCCCCCTGCGGCGTCACGATGGTCCAGTCCCCGTCATCGAGATAGGCGATGCGGCGCGTCAGCGGCGCCAGCGCAAGGCTGTCGGAGCCGAGGAACATCTCGTCCTCGCCAAACCCCACCACCAGCGGCGCGCCATGGCGGGCACCGATGACCATGCCGTCATGCCCGGCAAAGATCATCGCCAGCGCATAGGCCCCCTCCAGCCGTTTCAGCGTCTCATGCGCCGCATCGCGCGGGGACAGGCCACGGCGCAGGTGATAATCGATCATCTGCGCGATCGTCTCGCTGTCGGTATCGGTGGAGAAGGTCTGGCCCGCGTCCTCAAGTTCGCGGCGCAGCTCCTCGAAATTCTCGATGATGCCGTTATGCACGACCGACACGCGTTCGGTGCCATGCGGGTGGGCGTTGTTTTCCGTCGGCGCGCCATGCGTGGCCCAGCGCGTATGCCCGATTCCCGTCACCCCGGGCAGCGGCACGCGCGCCAGCACGCTGGCGAGGTGGTCAAGCTTGCCCGCCGCACGACGACGCTCCACATGGCCATTTTCCAGCGTCGCGATCCCAGCCGAGTCATAGCCGCGATATTCAAGGCGACGCAGCGCGTCGAAAATGACCGGGGTGGCCTGATTCCTGCCAACGACACCGACAATGCCACACATCAGCCACGCTCCTTCGCTGCCTTGAGCCGGTCGCGAAAGGCCCTTGCGTATCCGGCCTTGTTGTCCTGCCCCGCCCGTCCGAACGCCATGGCGTCGTCGGGCACGTCCTTTGTAATCACGCTTCCAGCCGCGGTGATGACCCCTGCCCCCAGCGTCACTGGCGCCACAAGGATCGAATCCGACCCGATGAAGCTGCCTTCACCAATGACGGTCGTGTGCTTGAACACGCCATCGTAATTGCAGGTGATGGTGCCCGCACCGACATTGGTCCGCGCACCCACCTGCGCATTGCCCAGATAGGTCAGGTGGTTGGCCTTCGCCCCCTCGCCCAGCGTCGTGGCCTTGAGTTCGACGAAGTTGCCGACATGCGCGCGCGCGCCGACATCGCTGCCGGGACGCAGGCGGGCATACGGCCCGATCAGCGCGCCCTGCCGGACCACGCATCCTTCCAGATGGGAGAAGGAGCGGACCTCCACATCACGTTCCACCGTGACACCGGGGCCGAAGACGACATGCGGATGGATGACCACGTCGGGGGCCAGCACCGTATCAGTGCACAGGAACACCGTGTCCGGCGCCACCAGCGTCACGCCCTTTTCCATCGCGTCATGGCGCAGGCGCCGCTGCACGCTGGCCTCCGCCACGGCGAGTTCGGCGCGCGAATTGATGCCGCGCAGTTCGTCCTCCGACGCCACGACGGCGCGCACGCACACGCCATCGGCCACGGCCTGCGTCACCACGTCACCAAGGTAGTATTCACCCTGCGCATTGTCGTTGCGCACCTCATTGAGCCAGCGGCGGAAATCCTGCGCATCGGCGCACAGCACGCCCGCATTGCACAGGTCGATGGCGCGTTCCTGTGGCGTGGCGTCGGCCCATTCGACAATCCGCACCACGTTGTCACCCTGCGTCACGACGCGGCCGTACCGCCCCGGATGGGCGGGCCGCATCGCCAGCAGCGCAAGGCCTACGCCCGGCTGCCTGCGGCAGGCGAGCAGCTCGCGCATGGTCTGCGCGGTAATCAGCGGGTTGTCGCCATACAGCACCGCGACATCGCCCGTGCCGAAATACGCCTCTGCCTGCAGCGCCGCGTGCGCGGTGCCAAGGCGGTCGGCCTGCACCACCACCGCATGCGGCGCGGCGAGGGCCGCGACATCCTCCATCCCCGGACCGACGACGACCACGATGTGGTCGAATACCTGTTCGGCGTTATCGAGCAGATGGCGCAGCATCGGCTGCCCCGCAAGCGGATGCATGACCTTGGGCCGTTCGGAACGCATGCGCGTGCCCCGCCCGGCGGCAAGGATGACCGCCGTGGCCTGACGGGACGGGGAAGGCGAGGATGGGGAAGATGGAATGGTGCTCATGACTTTTTGCGGGTAGCCCCCGCCCGGCAGACCTGTCAAACCCGGAGAGGAACAAGATACCATCACTTAGATTTTCCGATTGCTACCACAAGAGCCACCGGGGAGTGCCGGATGCCTGCCCTTCCCCCCCGCCTGGCGGTTTTCGACATGGACGGCACGCTGATCGACAGCCTGCCGGACCTTGCTGCCTGCGCCTGTCGCCTTCTGCATCACTATGGCCTGCCCCCCATTACCCCCGACACCCTGCGCCCCATGATCGGCGATGGCGTAGGCGTGCTGGTGCGTCGCCTGCTGGCGCATGCGGGCGATGCGGCGCGCGGCATCGACCCCGATGACGCCGTCGGCCGTTACATGGCGGACTATACCCCACATTCGACCGACCTGTCGCATCCCTTCACCGGCACCCGCGCCACCCTGTCGAGCCTGAAGGGCGCGGGATGGAAGCTTGCGGTCTGCACCAACAAGCCGGTGGCGGCGGCACGGCACATCCTGCGTGTCATGAAACTGGACCCGTGGTTCGACGCGGTGGGCGGCGGTGACAGCTTCGCCGTGCGCAAGCCCGACCCGCGCCACCTGCTTGGCACGATCGAAATGGCGGGCGGCGTGCCCGGACGCGCGATCATGGTGGTCGACCACCGCAACGACATCGCCGCCGCAACGGGTGCGCATGTGCGCGGCATCTTCGCCCGGTGGGGATATGGCGCGCCGGAAATGGAGGCCGGGGCGACCGCAGGCGCGGATTCCATTTCCGAAATCCCGCATATCGCCCGCGACCTGCTCCCCGACTGATCCCTGCCCTCAGACGTCGAGGTTCGCGACCTTCAGCGCGTTGCCCACGATGAAGTCGCGACGCGGTTCGACCACATCGCCCATCAGGGTGGAGAATACCTGCGCCGCGTTCTCCACATCGCCCACCCGCACCTGCAGCAGTGTGCGCATGGCGGGATCAAGCGTGGTTTCCCACAACTGCGCATCGTTCATTTCACCCAGTCCCTTGAACCGGTTGATCGAAAGCCCGCGTCGCCCCTGCGCGATGATGCGTTCATAGACCGAGGCCGGACCGTCGAGCGTGAGGGTCTGGCTGTCGAGTGACAGTTCCACCCTGCTGCCGAAATCGGCCGCGATACGGTCATGGTGTTCGGACAGCCAGCGGACCTCCGCACTGCGCAGGGTCGCGGGATCAAGGCGATAGACCTCGCCCACGCCACGCACGCTGCGCGCCATTTCCAGTCCGTCGGCGCTCGCCGCGACCTTCCACCCACGCTCCGATTCCGCGGAGACGGCATCAAGCCGCGACTGAAGTTCGATGACCCGCTCCGGTGTGGCCGCCGGATTGGCCGACAGCGCACCGGCAATGGCTGCCTGTTCAAGGATCCAGACCGGCGCACGCACCGCAAGCCGCGACAGGGCGCGCGCGACATCGCGGATGAAGGCGACCTCGGTCCGCAGTGCGTCGCCCGTCACCTCGCGCCCGTCGGCATAGCGCAGGGTCGCATGCGCCAGCGCCTTGTCGAGCAGGTATTCCTCCAGCGCCGCATCATCCTTGAGGTACCGCTCGTCATTGCCGCGCTTGGCGCGGTACAGCGGCGGCTGCGCGATGTAGAGGTAGCCATTTTCGATCAGTTCGGGCATCTGGCGGAAGAAGAACGTCAGCAGCAGCGTGCGGATGTGCGATCCGTCCACGTCGGCGTCCGTCATGATGACGATGCGGTGGTAGCGCAGTTTTTCCAGCGAAAAACCGCCATGTTCCACGTCGCCCCGCCCGATGCCCGTGCCGAGCGCCGTAATCAGCGTGCCGATTTCCGCGGAGCCAAGCATGCGGTCGAATCGCGCGCGCTCCACATTGAGGATCTTGCCCTTCAGCGGCAGGATCGCCTGGAACCGGCGGTCACGTCCCTGCTTGGCCGTGCCACCTGCGGAGTCACCCTCCACGATGAATAGTTCGGACTTGGCCGGATCGCGTTCCTGACAGTCAGCAAGCTTCCCCGGAAGCGAGGAAATGTCGAGCACCCCCTTGCGCCGGGTCAGTTCACGCGCGCGCCGCGCCGCCTCACGCGCGGCGGCGGCGTCCATCACCTTCGCCACGATCTGGCGCGCTTCCTTGGGATGCGTCTCGAACCAGTGGGAAATCATGTCGGCGGCGGCGGCATGCACCACGGGCTGCACCTCCGACGAGACCAGCTTGTCCTTGGTCTGCGAGGAGAATTTGGGATCGGGCACCTTGACCGACAGCACCGCCGTCAGGCCCTCGCGCATGTCCTCGCCCGCCAGCGCGTGGGAATCCTTCTTCGACGCATTCGCCTCGGCATAGCGGCCGACGATGCGCGTCAGGGCCTGGCGGAACCCGGCAAGGTGGGAGCCGCCGTCACGCTGGGGGATGTTGTTGGTGAAGCACAGCATCGTTTCATGGAAACTGTCGTTCCATGTCAGGGCGAATTCGACCTTGATGCCGTTTTCCTCGTTCTGCAGGCTGCCGGTGATCGGCGGCTCCACGATCGGGGTCTTGCCATGGTCGAGCCATTCGACAAAGGCGGACAGGCCCCCTTCGTAATGGAACGATTCCTCCCGCGCGGGGGTATGGCGCTCGTCACGCAGGATGATGGCCAGGCCGGAATTGAGGAACGCCAGTTCGCGCAGCCGCCGCTCCAGCACGGAAAACTGGAATTCGACGATGGCGAAGGTCTCGGCGCTCGGCTTGAAGGTGACCTGCGTGCCGCGTGGCTCGTCGCTGTCGCCCACGACACTCAACGGTGCCTCGCGCTCGCCGGCGCGGAAGCGGATCATGTGCTCCTTGCCGTTGCGCCAGATCCGCACCTCCATCCATTCGGACAGGGCGTTGACGACCGCAGCGCCCACGCCATGCAGGCCGCCGGAGACCTTGTAGGAATTCTGGTTGAACTTGCCGCCCGCATGCAGCTTCGTCAGCACGACCTCGGCGGCGCTGATCCCTTCCTCATGATGCATGTCGGTCGGGATGCCGCGTCCGTTGTCGCGCACGGTGACGCTGCCGTCACCATTGAGCGTCACGATGCAGGTGGTCGCATAACCGGCCTGTGCCTCGTCCACCGCGTTGTCGATGATCTCGAACGCCATGTGGTGCAGGCCGGAACCATCGTCGGTGTCGCCGATATACATGCCCGGGCGCTTGCGCACCGCGTCCAGCCCCTTGAGAACCGAGATGGAGGCCGCATCATAATCCGCAGCCGTGACGGGAATATCCCCCGCTTCGGCATCGTGTTTCTGATCGGGATTGGATGGGTCAGACATGCCGGACAGATGCTCCACAACAGGGTCACGCGTTGAAGGAGTGTTATACATCGAACCCGCCCCCGTGACCAAGCTTTCCCCTTCATAAATCGGGGGAATCAGGGAATTGGGAGCAGAGCGCCATCACGGGGCATGACAAAGGCCGCCTGATCGCGCAAGGGCCCGAACTGTGCCGCGTCCGTGCCGCTGAGCATCACAGTCGTCTCCAGCCGCCCGATGGCGCGGAACAGCGCATTGCGCCGCGCCTCGTCCAGATGCACCAATGGTTCGTCCAGCAGGATCAGTGGCGCCTGCCCCCGCGCCTGCGCGATCAGGCGCGCATGCGACAGCACCACGCCGACCAGCATCGCCTTCTGCTGTCCCGTGCTCGACTGCGCGGCGCTGCGCCCCGTGGCGCGGTCATGCATGTGCAGGTCGGTGCGGTGCGCGCCGACGGACGCGCTGCCCCGCGCACGATCCCGCCCCCGTGACGCCGCAAGCTGCGCGCGCAGCCAGTCCTCCACCGCAAGGGCGGGTGTCTGGCGCAGGCGCTGCGCGATGTCGCTTTCCAGTGCCATTACCGTTGCGGGAAACCCGTCGCACAGCGCCACGTCATCCCCATTGAGCAGCGTAACAAGCCCCGCCCGCGCCGCCGTGGCCGCAACGCCATGCCGCGCCATCGCATCCTCCAGCGCGGACAGCCATGCGGGATCGGCCCCGCCCGCGGCCAGCAGCCGGTTGCGCTGCATCATCGCATGGTCATGGGCGGCAAGTTCACGCGCATGGCCCGGCTCCATCGCAAGGACAAGCCGGTCCAGGAAACGACGCCGCCCCGCCGCCCCTTCCTGGAACAGGCGATCCATCTGCGGTTTCAGCCATACGGCCGAAAGGAAATCGGAAACCCGTCCCCGGTTGCGCAGTGCCTCCCCATCAAGGCGGACGACACGGCGTTCGGGACGGGCGGGGTCGGACCCCACCGCGAGTTCGCGCACTCCCGCCTCGACCCCGTCGGGCACGTCGATGCGCGCCGCAACACCCCAGCGCGTGCCGCCATGACGCGGCAGGTCCGCCACGCGCGCCCCGCGCAGGCCACGGCCGGGCAGCAGGAGGGAGACGGATTCAAGGAGATTGGTCTTGCCACTGCCATTTTCGCCCACAACCACCGTGACCGGCGTTTCAGGCGTCCATGACAGATGGCGGTAATTGCGGAAATCCGTCAGGACCAGCCGCGAAAGATGGGCCATACGTGCCCGAAAACCCGACGCGCGATCAGACGCGCATCGGCATCAGCACATACAATGCCGAAGGACGGTCCACATCACGCACGATGGTGGGGGCGGAACTGTCGGAAAACGCGAATTCGACGTTCTTGTCGATCTGGTCGGTGATGTCGTTGAGGTAGCGCGCCTGGAACCCGATCTCGATCGGGCTTGCGTCATAGACGACGTGGCTGTCGTCAAGCTCCTCCGTCGCGGTGCCCTGGTCCTGGCTGGCGGCGGACAGGGTCAGCAGGTTCTGCGTCACCGTCAGCTTGACCGGGCGGGAGCGTTCCTGGCTGATCGCGGCCACGCGGGAGACCGCGTCGGAAAAGATCTTCTTGCCCACATGCAGGATCTTGTCGTTGCCGGTGGGGATCACACGCTCATATTCCGGGAAGGTGCCGTCAATCAGCTTCGACGTCAGGATCACGTTGCCCACGGTAAACTGGATGCGCGTATCCGACAGGGCGACACCGATATGTTCCGGCCCTTCCTCCAGCAACTTGCGCAGTTCATTGACCGTCTTGCGCGGGATGATGACGCCCGGCATGCCCGCGGCACCTTCCGGCAGGTCGGTTTCCACGCGCGCAAGGCGGTGCCCGTCGGTTGCGACCGCGCGCAGCATCGGCCCCTGCGGCGTTTCGGCCACGTGGAAATAGATGCCGTTGAGGTAGTAGCGCGTCTCCTCCGTGGAGATGGCGAAGCGACTGCGGTCGATCAGGCCACGCAGCGCCTGCGACGCGATGGTGAATTCATGCGGCAGCGCCCCCGCCATCATGGAGGGGAAGTCGTCCACGTCCAGCACGTTGAGGCTGGTGGTGAAACGCCCCGCCCGCAGGGCAAGCGGCGCATCGCCCCCGGCCTGGTCAAGTTCGACCACGGCACCATCGGGCAGGCGGCGCACGATGTCGCACAGCACGGCGGCCGGCGCGGTCACCGCCCCGTCACGCAGGGTTTCCGCCGAAATACCCTCCACCACCGCGATTTCCATGTCGGTCGCCGTCATGGTCATCAGGCCGTCCGTGACATTGATCAGGACATTGGCAAGGATGGGGATGGTGTTACGCTTCTCTGCCACGCCCTGAATATGCAGCAGCGCCTTGAGCAGGGTCGCGCGATCAGCCTTCAGCTTCATGTGTAACAAATCCTCCTTGCCCGGTGGCACGGCCCGTTACAGGACGGCGCAATGGGGGCAATAGGTCTAGCAGCCTGATGAAGATGCGAAAAGAGGGCGCAGCCGGAAAAAGTCAGCTTTCGAGCATCCGCCGCAGGAGTTCGACATCCTCCGCAAAAGCGGGATCCTGCTCCATGAGTTCCATGACCCGCCGCACGGCATAGATCACGGTCGTATGGTCGCGGTTGCCGAACTTGCGCCCGATTTCGGGAAGCGAGCGCGAGGTCAACTGTTTCGACAAGTACATCGCCACCTGCCGGGGACGCGCCACCACGGTCGAACGCCGCGCCGAGGACATGTCCGTCAGGCGGATGTTCCAGTGTTCGGCGACCTTGCGCTGTATTTCCTCGATCGTGACGCGGCGGTTGTTGGCCTTGAGGATGTCGTGCAGCACATCCTGCGTCGCCTCCAGCGTCACGGGACGGCCGAACAGGTTGGCGTGCGCGATCAGGCGATTGAGCGCGCCCTCAAGCTCACGCACGTTGGACGTGATCTTGTGCGCAAGGAATTCCAGCACCTTGGCCGGCACATCGACACCCGACGCCGTGGCCTTCGCCTCAAGGATGGAGATGCGCAGTTCGAACGTGGTCGCATGGATGTCGGCCACCATGCCGCAGCCAAGGCGCGTGCGAAGCCGGTCCTCCAGCCCCGACAGGTCGGAAGGCGACTTGTCCGCCGAAACCACGATCTGCCGCCCGGCATCGACCAGCGCGTTGAAGGTGTGGAAGAATTCTTCCTGCGTGTTGTCCTTGCCGATCAGGAACTGCAGGTCGTCGATCATCAGCACATCGACCGAACGCAACTGCTCCTTGAATTCCATGGTCGATTGCGAACGGATGGCGGCGATGAAGCGGTACATGAACTTCTCGGCCGACATGTAGGCGACCGAGACCCGCCCCTCGCGCACCAGTTCGGAACCGATCGCATGCATCAGGTGCGTCTTGCCAAGGCCGACGCCACCATACAGGAACAGGGGGTTGAAGCCCGGGCTTGACGGGCGTTCGGCCACGCGCCGCGCGCAGGCATAGGCGAATTCGTTGGGCTTGCCGACCACGAAGGTCTCGAACGTGAAGCGCGGGTCAAGCGGGGCGGCAAGGTCGCTGCGCACCTCCGCCGTGCGGGGTTCCTCGACCACGGCGGCTTCCACGACGGGGGCGGCGACCGGCGCGGCGGGATGGGACTCGGCCGTCGCGGCCTCCCCTTCCGCTGAAGAGGACGGGCCACGCGCCACCTGGAGTTCGACGCGACGGATGGCCGGGATTTCCGCATGCCACAGCGCGCCAAGGCGATCCCCGTACTGCCACCGCACCCAGTCGCGCAGGAAGCGCGTGGGCAGGTACAGGGTGATCTCGTCCTCCTCGACGGGGCCGACGCCCATCTGCCTCAGCCAGGTGTTGTATTCCACCTCCCCGACCTCGGCCTTGAGGCGGGCGCAGATACGCGACCAATGGATGTCGAGAATGCTTTTCTGCGCATTCGCCTCGGCAACCTCGTCATATCCTTCCAGTCCGCCCGTCATCTTCACTCCCGGCCATTCAGGGACATGACAGTCCGCGTCCGCGAAATGCCTGTTCAACGTTAAACACACCATCCCCAACGCATGCGGACACGTTCGCGTTTTCCGCGCCATGAAGGCACGAAAACCCATGCGCCGACACATCGACGCCCCAGCAGCATACCGATGAGGATGCCCAGAAGTTAGTGCAGGGAATCGGAGGAAGCAACGGGAATCTGGCCGGGCGGCGATCAAAACCGACTCCGCGACAGAAAAACATACGAAAAAGAAACAGCCCGAAAATAAAAAGGACCACACCATGCCGAAATGACACGATGCAGTCCCAATCATTACACGGAAAATACTTTATCCGTATAAGCAGCCATCAACCCAATTCAATGGATCAGGCAGCCGCCAGCGCCTTGATACGTGCGGACAGGCGCGAAATGCGGCGGGCCACGGTGTTGGCGTGCATGACGCCCTTGCCGACCGCGCGCTGCAGTTCAGGCTGCGCCGCGCGCAGGGCGACGGAGGCGTCTTCCTTCTTGCCGGCCTCGATCGCGGTCTCGACCTTCTTGACGAAGGTGCGCACGCGGGAGATGCGGGCGGTGTTGCGCGCGTTGCGGCGCTCGGTCTGACGGATGCGCTTACGCGCTGATGCAGTATTGGCCATCGTTCTCAGTTCAGCAAAAAATCAGGTTACGGCGGTCCGCCACCCGATAGTTGCGGACATCCAGATATCAGGATCGCGGTCTAGTCCACCCTTTCCCCATCCGTCAAGACAAGTCTTGCGCCACCGTCGCGGTTTCCTGCCGCCGGGGACAGAAAAATGACGACCGCCCGCCCTGCACGATCCGCTCCACGCCACCGCAGGCGGGTGGGCCGGGACAGTCGGGACAGCCCTGCCCCGCACGGCCATAGACACGCCACGCATGCTGGAAATACCCAAGCTCCCCGTCGGGTTTCACGTAATCACGCAGACTCGACCCGCCAGCGGCGATCGCCTCGGTCAGGACATCGCGGATGCTGGCCACGAGGGCGGTGCATTCCGCGTCATTCAGGCTGCCTGCCATGCGTTCGGGATGCACGCCCGCGCGGAACAGGGCTTCGGACACGTAGATGTTGCCAAGGCCCGCCACCACGCGCTGGTCCAGCAGCAGCGCCTTGACCGAGGTCCTGCGCGCCCGTGCCGCGCGGGCCAGTCCTTCGGCATCGAACCCGTTGCCCAGCGGTTCCGGCCCCATGCGCGCCAGCAGGGGATGTGACGTGGCCGTATCGGCCGCCAGCAGGTCCACGATGCCAAAGCGCCGTGGGTCCACAAGGCCGCAGCGCGCGCCCTGTTCCGTCACGATCAGCAGGTGCTCATGCCGCGCGGCGGGCACACTGACGTCATGGCCCAGCACGACACGTCCCGACATGCCCAGATGCATCAGCAGCGCCTGCCCGTCATCAAGGTGGATGAGGATGTATTTGCCCCGCCGCTCGAACCGCGTGATCACGCGCCCGCGCAGCGAGTCGGCCAGTCCCGGCGGGAAGGGCCAGCGCAGCCCCTCACGCAGGGGGGGTGGCAGTTGCAATCTTGTGACCTTCGAGATGCAATCGCATCCCGCGCATCACAGTTTCTACTTCAGGGAGTTCCGGCATGACTGATTATAAGGTTATATCTCCGGATCATGAGCGACAATAGCCACCATCCCCACTCCGCCCCTTCCCCGTCCGCTGGCGCAGCGCCAGGCGGCGGCCCCTCCGGCACGACCGATTTCGGTTTCCGCGACGTCCCGGTCACGGAAAAGAAATCCATGGTCCGCCAGGTCTTCGACAGTGTCGCGGGCAAATACGACGTCATGAACGACGTCATGTCCCTGGGTATCCACCGGGCATGGAAAAAGATCTTCGTCACCGAACTCGGCCCGCACCCGGACCTGCGCCTGCTCGACCTTGCCGGGGGGACGGGCGACATCTCGTTCGGCTGGCTGCGTGGCGGCGGCGGCCCCGCGATCCTGTCGGACATCAATGTCAGCATGCTGGCGGTCGGACGTGACCGTGCGCTGTCGCGCGGCCTTGTCTCCGGCCTGAACTTCGTCGCCGTCGATGCGGAGGCCATTCCCATCGCCGACTGTTCCGTCGATCGCGTTTCCATCGCGTTCGGCCTGCGCAACTGCACGGACAAGCTGCAGGTCCTGCGCGAGGCGCGGCGCGTGCTGCGTCCGGGCGGGCGGTTCCTGTGCCTTGAGTTCTCCCGCGTGCAGGTCGCGGCCCTTGCCCCCGTTTATGACGCATGGTCGTTCCAGGTCCTGCCGCGCATGGGTGCGGCCATCGCAGGCGACCGCGAAAGCTACCAGTACCTTGCCGAAAGCATCCGCATGTTCCCCGATCAGGAGACGCTGGCGGAGATGATGCGCGAAGCCGGCCTGGAACGCGTGACCTACCAGAACCTGTCGGGCTGGATCGCGGCGATCCATTCGGGCTGGCGCATCTGACGGGGCCAGGGTGATGAATGACGCGCGCCCGTCCGTCCTGCTGGTTGTATGTGGCGGGATCGCCGCGTTCAAGGCGCTGGAACTCGTCCGCCGCCTGACGGCGCGTGGCGTGCGGGTGCGTGCGGTCCTGACCCGCGCGGGCGCGCAATTCATCACCCCGCTCAGCCTGCAGGCGCTGACGGGGGAGCGTGTTTACGAAGACCTGTTTTCCCTGACGGACGAACAGGAAATGGGCCATATCGCCCTGTCGCGCGGCAGCGACCTGATCGTCGTCTGCCCCGCCACGGCGGACATGCTGGCGCGCATGGCGGCGGGACTGGCCGATGACCTGGCAAGCACGGTGCTGCTGGCGACCGACACGCCGGTCATGGCCGTGCCTGCGATGAACGTGCGCATGTGGCTGCATCCCGCAACCCGCGCCAATGTGGCGACACTGGCGGCGCGCGGCGTCACCTTCGTCGGGCCGGAAGACGGCCTGATGGCCTGCAATGAAACCGGGCCGGGCCGGATGAGCGAACCCGGCACCATCGCCGATGCCATCATGGAGGCCCTGCGCCCTGCCCCGCAACCACTGCGTGGCCTGCGCGCGCTGGTCACGGCGGGGCCGACGCATGAACCGATCGACCCGGTGCGCTACATCGCCAACCGCTCCTCGGGGCGGCAGGGATATGCGATCGCCGATGCGCTGGCGCGCGCGGGGGCCGAAGTGACGCTGGTCAGTGGACCGACCACCCTGCCGCCACCTGCGGGCGTTACGCTGCGGCGGGTGGAGACGGCGGTGCAGATGCTCGCTGCGTGCGAGGCCGCGCTGCCGTGCGACATCGCCATCTGCACCGCCGCCGTGGCCGACTGGCGCGTGGCGCAGGCAGGCACGCGCAAGATCAAGAAGACACCCGGCGCGCCCCCGCCGACGCTGGCGCTGGTGCCCAATCCCGATATCCTTGCCCACCTGTCACGCCCCGGCCCGCTGCGTCCGCGCCTTGTGATCGGTTTTGCCGCCGAAACCGACGATGTGCGCGACAATGCGACGGCCAAGCGCCAGCGCAAGGGCTGTGACTGGATCATCGCCAATGATGTGCGCGCGGAAACCGGCATCATGGGCGGGGATGAAAACGAGATCACACTGATCACCGCCACAGGTTCCGAACACTGGCCCCGCATGTCCAAGGACGCGGTGGCGGCAGGACTTGTGCGCAGGATCGCGGCGACATTCGCCACCACACCTGACATCGTCCCAGATGACATTCCCCCAGACGGAGTCCCTGCATGAGCATTCCCCCCCTGCCCGTTCGCATCCGCCGCCTTGCCCATGCCGAGGGACTGCCGCTTCCTGCCTATGCCACCGCCGGGGCGGCGGGCATGGACCTTGTGGCGGCGGTGCGTGAACCCATGACGATCTGGGCCGGCGGGCGCGCACTGGTGCCCACGGGCCTGTGCGTTGCGCTGCCGGCGGGATACGAACTGCAGATCCGGCCGCGTTCGGGCCTTGCGCTGAAACATGGCATCACGCTGCCCAACGCCCCCGGCACGATTGACGAGGATTATCGCGGGGAGATTGGCATCATCATGCTCAATACCGGGGAGGAGGCCTTCGTGATCGAACGCGGCATGCGCATCGCGCAGGCGGTGCTGGCCCCCGTCGTGCGCGGCGTGTGGGAGGAATGCGAAACCCTTGACGATACCGCGCGCGGCACCGGCGGCTTCGGCAGCACCGGGACACAGGCGGCACCGGGGACGACAGGGTGAACGAACCACCGCTTCCCGCGCACAGCCACAGGGTCCGCCCGAACCTGTTCGACCTTGTGGGACTTGTCATCCTGATGGGACTTGCCGTGGCGCTGGCCACGGTGGGACGGCGCATGCTGGTGCCGCTGCCGCCCGCCACGGCGCAGGTCATCCACCTCGATCCGATATGGCTGCCGGGCTATGCCCTACGCACGACGTTCCGCATGTTCGCCGCCCTGCTGGCGTCGGTGGCCTTCACCTTCACCTATGCCGTGTGGGCCGCGAAAAGCCGCCGCGCCGGGCAGATCCTGATCCCGGTGCTCGATATCCTGCAATCGGTGCCGATCCTTGGGTTCCTGACCTTTACGGTGGTCTTCTTCCTCGGGCTTTTCCCCGGGCAGATGATGGGCGCGGAACTTGCGGCGATCTTCACCATCTTCACCAGCCAGGCGTGGAACATGGCCTTCAGCATGTACCAGTCGCTGCGCACCGTGCCTGCCGACCTGGAGGAAGCGGCCCGCTGCTTCGGGCTGACGGCGTGGCAGCGGTTCTGGAGGCTGGAGGTGCCGTTCGCCATCCCGTCGCTGGTGTGGAACGCCATGATCTCCATGTCCGGGGGATGGTTCATGGTCGTCTATTCCGAGACGATCACCGTGGGTAACACGGACATCGCCCTGCCGGGTATCGGGTCGTATGTCGGCACCGCCATCGCGCATCGCGACCTGCCGGCGATCTTCTATGCCATCGTGACGATGCTGGTGGTCATCCTTGCCTATGACCAGTTGCTGTTCCGCCCGCTGGTCGCATGGTCGGCGCGTTTCAGTGTCGAGGACACGCAGGGCGAGGCCGCACCCGACCCGTGGGTGCTCGCACTCCTGCGCCGGACGTCGCTGCTGCGCCGCACCAGCGATGCGCTGGGCCGGGCGCTGACCTTCATCGGCTGGCTGCGGATCGGGCGCGCCCCCTCCGACGTCACGCCATCACATGTCTCGGGCCGCGTGCTCGACCTTGTCTGGTGGGCGTGCCTTGGCGTGTGCACGCTTGTGGTGGGGGAACGGGTGGTGGCCTATGCCGCCGGGCATTTCACCGCGTCGCAGGTGCTGCATGTCATGGGGCTGGGCGGACTGACGCTGCTGCGCGTGCTGGCGACGCTGCTGGTGGCGTCGCTGATATGGGTGCCGGTGGGCATCTGGCTGGGGCTTGATGCCCGCCGCGCACGCCGGGCGCAGTTCGTGGCACAGTTCATGGCCGCCTTTCCCGCCAACCTGTTCTTCCCGCTGTTCGTGCTGTTCATCGTGCGCTTCAACCTCAACAGCAACATCTGGCTGACGCCGCTGATGCTGCTGGGCACGCAGTGGTATATCCTGTTCAACATCGTCGCAGGCGCCGCGTCCTATCCCACCGACCTGCTCGAAGCGGCGCGCAATTTCCAGGTGCGTGGCCGGTTGTGGTGGATGCGCGTGATGCTGCCGGGTATCGTGCCGTTCTTCATCACCGGGGCGATCACCGCATCGGGCGGGGCGTGGAACGCCGCCATCGCCACGGAAATGGCAAGCTGGGGCTCCACCACGCTGCGCGCGCAGGGGCTTGGCGCCTATATCGCGCAGGCCACGATCGACGGCGCGACCGACCGCGTGGGGCTGGGGATGGTGGTGATGTCCATGTTCGTCCTGCTGTTCAACCGTGCGGTATGGCGTCCGCTGGCCAATTACGCCGCGCGCCACTTCACCTTCAACTGAAAGCCCGAGATGCCTTCCGCACCGCCCTCACCGCATACGCCCCCCGAAAGCGAGACCCTGGTCCGGATCATCGACTGCAAGCAGGCGTACCACAAGGAAAGCGCGACCGACCTTGTCGTGCTGGACAATGTGAACCTGACCCTGCATTCGGGGGAGATCGTGGGACTGCTGGGCCGTTCCGGGTCGGGCAAGTCCACGCTGCTGCGCATCATCGCCGGACTGCTGACGCCCACATCGGGCGAGGTGATCTGGAAGGGGAAGAAACTGACCGGCCCGGCCGCGGGCATCGCCATGGTGTTCCAGTCCTTTGCGCTGTTCCCGTGGCTGACGGTGCAGAAGAATGTCGAACTGGGGCTGGAGGCCAAGGGCGTTCCCGCGGCCGAGCGCGAGGACCTTGCCGAACGCGCGATCGACCTGATCGGGCTGGGCGGATATGAAAATGCCTATCCCAAGGAACTGTCAGGCGGCATGCGCCAGCGCGTGGGCCTGGCGCGCGCGCTGGTGGTGCATCCCGACCTGCTGCTGATGGATGAACCATTTTCGGCGCTTGATGTGCTGACGGCGGAAAACCTGCGCACCGACCTTGTGGAACTGTGGTCGGAGCGCAAGCTGCCGATCAAGTCGATCCTGCTGGTGACGCACAATATCGAGGAAGCGGTCCTGATGTGCGACCGCATCCTGATCTTTTCCTCCAACCCCGGGCGGGTGGCGCATGAACTCAGCGTGCCGTTCGACCATCCCCGCAACCGCGAGGACGCGGCCTTCCGGCAGTTCGTGGACCGTATCTATGCCCTGATGACCCGTCGCGCGCCGGTCATTTCCGAAGCCGACCTGACCGAGGCCGGGATGGCCACGGCCACCCCGCCGGTGGAAGCCATCGCGCTGCCCCGCCTGGCGATCAACACCATGGTCGGCATGATGGAGACACTGGCCGCCGACCCGCTGGACGGACGCGCCGACCTGCCGTTGCTCGCCAGTCGCCTGCAGCTTGAACTCGACGACCTGTTCCAGCTTGGCGAATCGTTGCAGTTGCTCGGCTTTGCGGAGCTTGAGGACGGGGACATCCTGCTGACGCCCGAGGGCATGCGCTTCGTCCAGAGCGAACATGACGAGCGCAAGCAGATCCTGTCGCACAGCCTGCTGCGCAACATCCCGATGGTCCGTTCCATCCGTTCGGTCCTGGACGAACGCCCCAACCACCGCGCCAGCGCCGAGCGGTTCCGCGACGAACTCGAAGACAGCATGTCACCCGATTATGCGAAACAGACGCTGCAGACCCTGATCGGGTGGGCGCGTTATGCCGAACTGTTCGACTTTGACGAGGAAGCGGACCAGCTTTTCCTTGATGATCGTGACCGGAGCAACGGTGCGGTCTGATTCGCGGCGATATGCCTTCTGTAAATCAGGATGTCGAAAATCTTAATTTTGACATTCCGGGCAGGCATGCCAGTCATCACGGAAAAATACCAATGAACGCATAAAATAACTGCATGCAGGGCGGATATGGACATCAGAAACACCATCCAGAAACTTGTTGATGCCTGCAAAGACCATGAAAAGAACAGCCGGATCACAAAAGGGGTCAGCCGGTACCTGAGCCGCGCCTGTGAACATAAGATACAGGCGATGCTGCGGCTGGTGGACCCGCAGTCCCGGCCGAACATGACGGTACTGAATGAAAGACTGCGGGATATCGACCTGATATCCCTCAATATAAAGGCGAACGGATACAGGCTGGCCCGCCTTCTGGCCGAAACGCTGCCCCCCGCCACCCATGACGGGCCGCAGGACATCCAGCCCGGATCGAAGCTGTGCACGCAGGAAGATATCGCCAGCGACTGGTCCAGATACTGGTCCAGCGAACTGAAGCTGCCGGTCGTGTTCCATCGGAAACTCTGGGAATATACCTATCTCCTGCAGGCGCTGCATGCTTCCGGCAACATCGCCCCCGGCCGGGTCGGGCTGGGTTTTGGCTGCGGGCTGGAACCCATCGCAAGCTACCTTGCCTCAAGGGAGGTGAAGGCGACCATCACGGACCTGCCCCCCGAACACCAGCGTGTCGCAGGCTGGGCCAGCAGCAACGAATATGTCGAGACGCTGGAAAAGGCGCATGTCGCGGACCTGGTGGACCGCGAACAGTTCATCCGCATGGTCAGCCACCGGCATGTGGACATGAATGCAATACCCGATGACCTGTCAGGGTTTGATTTCTGCTGGTCCGTCTGCGCGCTGGAGCATCTTGGCTCCATCCAGCAGGGGCTGGATTTCATCGAGGCCTCGCTGCGCACATTGCTGCCGGGCGGCACGGCGGTGCATACGACGGAGTTCAACATCAATCCCGAAGGCCCGACGATCGACAACTGGATGACGGTACTGTTCCAGAGGAAACATATCGAAGGGCTGGTGCAGAAACTCGAAAGCCAGGGCCACACGGTCGCCCCCCTCGATTTCAGTGCAGGCAGCCAGCCAATGGACCAGTTCATCGACATCCCGCCATGGAATGACGACCTGCTTGGCCCGGTGATGGGGCAACTGGACATGCGCCGCAACGCCAACCACCTGAAACTGTCGGTCGATGGCTTTGTCGTGACATGTTTCGCAATCACCATCACCAAGGGCGGTGGCTGACGTCGCAACATCATGTGGCGGCATGGATGACTGCATATGCCGTCACACGTTATTCAGCGCGATGAAGAATAGAGAAGTTTTCAGGCGCTGAATTCTTGGTTCTTTTGCCACCAGAATCGATGCGCGACCTGCCCCGGTCGTCAACCATCGGGCATGGGCGAAAGGTGCAAACCGCCCGAATCCGGTATTTTGTGCAGGTTTTATCGGAGCCTGGCATGCAGGATGGCGGCATCCGTCAGCATCATTCCCAAGCAGTCTTGCCATGGGACGTTTCCACGCGCCTTCACATGCCAGAAGCCATGCGCCGGAAACGATAGATTTCTTGGATTTCTGTCAGTCACCGTTCTTCCCTGTCATGGAAGGATTGGAGGCGGGCGTCTATCAATCTTTTAATATAAAAGACTGTTTTTAAAAGTTTTTTATAAAGTTTTTAAAAACGATACCCCCGGAGATACCCCCAGATATTTTTGATTGTCAGGCTGCTATATTCAACTCACGGCGTAGGTCGATCCACTGCTGCACTTCGGTTTCATTCCATCTGACACAGTTAGGACCCAAGCGGATCGGCAAGGGGAACCCCGAGTCCTCGATCCGGCGGTAAAGGGTCCGGATCGTGACCCGCAAGCGCGATGCGACCTCTTTTGCTGTCAGCAGCTGATCCAAGTTTGGTCCTCCTATCGATTCTTCAGCCATTTGCCTCACTCCCCCTGCCCTTCCTGTTTCACCCAAGCGACTGATCCGCGCGCCAGCCCGACCCTGCGCCCGTCACGCACCACAGCGCTGCCCCGGAATGCGATCCGGCATGGACCGCCGTCCTCTTTCACGAGGCCGATGAACTGGCCATTTCCGGTGCCGTGGATCTCGACGTCGTAGACCTCACGACCGAACTGCAGGTCGCGAAATAGAGTCGATTCAGCCATTGCCGTTCTCCGCGTTCATGGCAGCATCAATAGCGGCGCGCGCTGTAGGATGACCGCTTGATCGACACACCTGATCCGTGGCCACAAGAAATCCGTCGTCGAACTTACGCAACTCAGGGAAACGCCGACTTTCCAGCCAATCCAACCGTGCGGTATCATGCGCCGCGCAGTAGCCATCGTGGGCATCAATCGCAGAACGTACGATGCCGGTCAGTTCCTTGGTCGTAACCTGCATCATTTCCGGATCCCCATCCGGTGATGTGCGGTCAGGTAATTCGGCAACAGCCCTCACGACATCGAATGGCACGGTATAAAGAGCCACGCGTTCCAATTTGCGCCCGCACTGGATGGGAGTGCCCGCTACGCGCACCAGCGTCTTAGCGAACCGACGCACATCCGGGTCGTGCAGGTTCCATTCCGCGCGGAACCGCTCCACCTGTTCGTCGGTCAGATGCGTAGGGATGATGTAATGATTAGGTTTCTCCGTCATTTTCACGCCGCTTTCGTCAATATGCCGGCAGGACGATTACCTTGGACCGCTTCCCGCAACTGCTGCCGCATCATCCCTATCGGGCCGTTTATTTCCGTGATCTCTGCGCCAGCCGCGATGTATCCGGCGCTCTGAAACTCCCGCACGTACCACCGCATCACCGTCAGGTAGGTCCGGCCGCCGCATAGGATCACGCGTCCGAACTGGCGGTCCTGTGCCAGCGTCGCCATCTCGCAGATTGCGCGGTTACCGAAGGAAGTCGGGCATGCCCCGGCCGGTGCCTTGGGCCAGAGTGCATGCACGCCCTGCGCCACCAGTTCGTCCGCAATGCGGGGTGTCAGGATCTTGTTGTAGGGCAACATCATTGTGGTCGCGGCGATAAAGCCGTGATGGGCGGACACAACAGCCACAGACACGTCAGGCCCGCAGTCGCAGGTTTTCAGCGTCTGCCACAGCGGCCCTGTGTAGCGGTCACGCGCCGGCATCCACCTTTCGCCGGGGTCCTTGGTGGCCGAGCAGCCCATGACCAGCAGGGTCAGGCTCATGCCGCGCACTCCCCGGCATCCACTAGGCCGGCCTCGATGATCTTGCGGCAGGCGAACTGGACGGCCCCGATCTGTCGGCGCTGCGAATAGGTGTAGTCGTAGGTTGCCTCCACGCTACCCTCGTACAGGCAGGTCAGATCGGCGCTGCCGAGGTCAGTGAGACGTCGCTCCAGTTCATCCTTGATTTCCCAACGGCCCATATGCGTGGTGACCATGGACGGCGGGTCATATTGCGGCAGCCCGCTCCAGTCGCGACCGAACGTATTCCGCCACAGACTCAGCCAGCGCTCCCAGCACGGCTCGTAACTGTAGAACCGGCCGACATCAGGTTTGTCGAACCACATGGACATGACCGCGTCTTCGGGAACCTGCAGGACAAACCTGCGCGGATCCGTCTCCTCCAGACCGATGCGGCAATCGTCCCGCGTGCCTGCCACGACCGCGCGGCGGTAGTCCTGACAGGCGTGGCGATAGCCGTCACGCAGTTTCGTGCAGATGACCTCGTACTGTTTGCGGCCGTCTTCTTTTTCGACCAGGACGTGGCGCCGTCTCTCGGTGCCGTTCAGTTCCTCGATGACGGGCGCGTTCGCCCAGGCGATGATGTCCTCCAGCGTGCGCGCCTCGTCATAGGACCGGCGTTCCCCTGTTTTTTCCATCAGGTATTCGAACTCGGCGTCGACCGCCCATGTGATGGCACCCGCGAACGTCGCGCATGCGGGAAAACAGGTCAGCGTGATATCGCCGAAATCACCGGACAGGATCAGTTTCCCGCGTATCCACGTCAGGTTGAACCAGTAGGACGATCCGCCGCTCGGTTTCCGGAAATGGAATGTCCGGGCCTCGGCTTCCGTCATCAGGTGATCGGCGATTTCAGGTGGTGTCTGCAGGCGGGTCATACCGGCTCCCCCATCATGTCTTGTAACAGCATGCGCGTATCAGTCCGATCGATCTGATCGGTGGTGGCGAATGTCAGCAGCGGCCAGCGTTCGTTCATGGCAATGGCATCAGGCAGCGACATCAACACCAGGCGGTAACGACGCCCGTATCCGCCCTGATACCGGGTTACGGTCCCGTCACGGCACAGCATGTCGGAACCGGTCGGGTGCCGGATCACGTCAACCACCACGCCGGTCCAGATAGGCGTGGCATACGCATAGGTTTCGTCCATCGGGATATCACTGACCAGCCGACGCCAGTGCGCGGGGCGCGGCGGCAGCAGCTGACGCACGTGGTCCGGCACCACTGCGGGCGGGACCGGGCGCAGCGACGCGATATATTCGACCAGGTCGAGTTGCTGTGCCGTGATCATGGCAGGCACCCCACGAACAGCAGCACCAGCCCGCCCCAGATCAGGGAAAACAACAGGGCGTAGGCTGCGACCTCTTCAGCCGTTGGCAGGCGGTCGCGCAGGCGTTCGACCTGCCGGTCGGACAGCGGAGTCATTGCGTGGCCTCCTGCTTCGGATGCCTGATGGCGATGATATACGGGGACAGGTGCGGACTGATGTCCGCAGTCATGTCGATCCCAAGATCGGTCAGTTCGACCACGATTTCTGCAGCCTGCCTGCCCAGAATGGGCAGGACATCAGACCCGCGCAATGCAGCGATGACGCCACCGGAACTGAAGTGCGTCCAAAGAGGAAAACGGCAATGAGGAAACTCGGCCGCCTCTTCGAACGCCTTCATGGCGCATTTTAACATGTCACGCAGGGACTGAACCTTTTCCAGATCATCAAGCTTCATGACCGCACCTTCCCCTCATTGCGGCGCGCCCAGTTCTGGGCCTCGATCTCCGGGCCTTCCGCATGGAATGCGCCCATGATCAGGTCCTCCAGATCCCGCAGGCGGGCGTCGGCCTGGCGGGCGTGGGAGCGCGCGGTACTGCGTGCCCCTGCCGCGCGGTAGTCCTTGACCGTCAGGAAATACATGCGGAACTGGGAGTGCAGGTTGATCGTGGCGGCTTGGCCAGCCTGTGGCAGTCGGGCGATCAGGTCGCCGGCGGGCACGGGCGTGAAATCGTGGGTCATGCCGCACCTCCCATACGCACGCCCTGTGCGGAACGGCGCAGCCGCGCCTGTTCCGGCGTTTCGCCGGGGCGAGGGCGGCCCCCGAGCGTTTTAATCGGGGAACGGGAATCGCCCTCCCTCGCAACTTCAGCGGCAAGTACCAAGGCCTGAAGATTGGTCCATTTCTGGTGGGCATCGATCATGGCCGATGGCGTTACGTTATCGGCCATCAGGCCCCTCGACAGCAGGCGCATCATCTGGAGCGCGGCCGTTTGCCGCATGTTGACCAGATGTGGCACCGGACATGACGGTGCGACCTTTCCTGCCTCGGCAATGAATACGAGAGCCCGGGCCTCGATATCTTCGGAAAAATCTACTCCCTCTTCGAAAGCCGCGCGCCAGCGCATGGTCCAGGTGATGAGTGACTGGCGCGGCGGATCGAGGCGCGAAAGCGCGGGGGTATCGGTTGGTGACGGAGTCACATTGGAATCGGCAGACACGAAAAAACCTCCATCGCGGGTGGCGATGAAGGAACGTTAGCGCTGCTAATGAAACCGTGGCAAGAAAAAAGTTAGCGCCGCTAACTATGGGCCTATTTTTTCTGTAACGACGCCGCCATCCCTTTTAGGGCAGCAAGCAAAATAGCGTGCTGGTCCATAGGCACTTCGCGTAGCAAGGTAAGGAGTTCAAGTTCATTTTTTGTTTGTGCACGGGCGAGTTCATCGGGCTCATTTCCTGTCAGCAACCACGTAGTGGTCGTACCTAAAGCCATTGCAAGAGCCTCAAATCTCTTGGGTTTTGCTGTTGCCCGCCCAGTCTCGTATTGGGTTACGGCATTGCCTGTTACACCAATCATGCCCCCAAGTTCTTCAGCCGTGAACCCCAAAAGTTCCCTTTTCGTTCGTATTCGTGTCCCAATAGCTAGAGCGCGAGGGTCCGGCTGCCTAGGTTTGGATTTGGGTTTTTCATTCATGCTCAACGCTTAACCAGCCATCTTAGCGCTGCATCCTTAATTTGCTTGCGCCGTATCGTTAGCATTGCTAACCATTCACTCATGCGAGACCGTATCCTCGAAGAAATTTTTCAGCGTAGGGGCGCTGTCACCAAAATTGCTGCCGCATGCGGCATCAGTACCGCTGCTGTCTCAAAGTGGCGGCGCGTGCCCAAGCGTCGTGTGCAAATTGTTTCGAGTTTGGTCGGTAGGCCGCCCGCTGATCTACGTCCGGATATGTTCGGATCAACGCCAGAGACCGAACGGCAGGGGGCGGCATGAACGTCACAGTCATTCAAGGCCAGACCGGCCATATCGGCTGGTCCGGCCCTGCCAAAATCAGAGAGTGCGTTTCAGCACATCGATCAGCCACTGACTCATCTCGTTTGGCGAAAGGTCAGGGAATGCCTTATTGGGGGAATTTACCTGCACCTGCACGTTCACGAACCCCAGCGACTCCCCCTCCTTATCGCCATCGGGCGTCACGAGAAGGTTCATTTCCAAACGCTGCGGGGAAATCTGCTGGGAAGAATACTGCGGCTCGCTCCTGGTCAATGTTACTGCGTGCTGCACATTCAAATTTACAAGAATTGAAGCCATTTGGCCTGTTCTCCATGGTGGTTGTGATGGTCGTCATGGGGTTCCACGCGGGCCGGTCGGTTGCACGACCGGCCCGTAACGGGATTATGGCAGCATCGGCTCCCCAGCGCGAACAGCGGGGGGCGGCCTGAAGATGCCCACATCAATCCCAAATCCGCTGCTGCCACAGGTATCTGCCGATATTGGGAATGTCCTCTCCCGTCTCGGCATCGGCTGCACCCTGAATACGGCTGTATTTGAACTGGCGCGGTGCCCTGCGCAGCTCGCAGTACGCATGGATGTCGGTGATGATCACCACGTTGTCCTTGTTGACGTAAAAATCGAGCTTCTGCGGCACGATCGTGCGCTGCGTGGCCTCCCCTGCCCCATCCTCGTAGTCGATGATGATCCGCGTCCTGTGGATCTCGACCGTGGTGATTTCCTGCTTGGCGCGAGGCTGGCGCGGATTGGGCGGCGCGACCTCGATCGTGTTCCAGTCGTGGACGATCTTCTGCGTACCCGTTCTGGCAAACAGGACGTGGATCATGGCTACTGGGAACAGAAGCCAGCCGTAGATCAGCCACAGGAAAAACGAGCGTCCCTTCACGGCAGCGATAATGCCAGGCAGAGACAGCATCAGAAGGATGAGAATCAGGCCCATCGGCCACGCCGTCCTTCATCCGCATGCCGCCCTTTAGCGGCCTCCCATATCGCCAATGTCGAATCCTCCATGGGTGGTGTTGCAACAACCATGGTGGGCCAAGCGGACCGGTCGGGCAATCGACCGGTCCGTAAGGGCGCTCGTGCGCCCGCACGACAGACATATGCACCGCGTGCTCCCGCCTGTGCGGTCGAGCCGGTGCGCTCCCCAGTTTCCCCACTGCTACAGGAACAGAGACATCATGGATTATGATTTCATGGATGCCGGACAAAAGACCAGGCTGTGGTGCCTGCAGGCGGCAATCGAGGCGCCATACGGGAAACTCGGCGCCTATCGCGATCTGACCGGCGCCATCATCAACCGTGCGGACAGGTTTCATGATTACGTCCTGCGCGGCAAGCCGCCAGTGACAGAGGCAACCCCTGCACATGTTCATGGTGACGATGGCAAACGGGGCGGTCGCCCCTGGCCTGACACTGATGCTGCTGCCCCTGCCCCGGATGCGTCGGCCGGTGATGCGCAGGTGACAGATCGCCGCCCCCCTTTGACCGAGAAAACGCGGAGCTTGATTTCGGAAGGCGTGGACAAGCTCACCCCCCTGATCGAGTGCCTGTACGTGATGGGCGGGAGGATAGAGCAGACTGATATCGGTGATGGTGTGACGATGTTTACCATCATTACTCCGCATGACGGACTCATGCCGCCCTCGGCTGACTTTGCACGTATGGCCGCCCAGGTTGAGATGGTGCTTACGGTCCTGCATGAGGTGGGCTGCCGTCTGAATGTGCATTCTCTCGTGCCCGGTCTCCCCCCGACCGTCCACTGGACGATGCCTGCGGGCTTCTGATGTCCATCCCCTCACCCACCGCCATGATTGCGGGCGCAACCTGCCAGTGGATCGACGGGGACGTGCGGCGTGACGCGCGTCCTGCGTTCTGCGGCAGGCCTGCGTGCGTGCGTCGTGTGTGGTGTGGTGAACATGCGGTGCGTGTTTTCCGCCAGCCGCGTGCGGATGAGCGTACCGAAACCGAGAAAGATGGAGACGCATCATGATGATGTTCCAATCTGTTGGTTTGCGGCGCATGCCCCGTCTGTCACCCACGATGGATGGGGCATGCGCCGCTTCATTGTGCCGTCTCCTTTCCCGAAAAACCCTTATCTCGACTCCGAATAATCGAGATCATGGAGGATTTTCGTGGAAAAGGCTCGTGCGCAAAGTACCCAAAAGAGTCGTTTTATGATTGCCGCAGCCTATCGCGACACCCTCTGCGCTGTCCTGCAGCGCAAATATGGGCGCGTCAGGAACGGCGCAAAGATCCTTGCGCGCAGTATCGAGGCCAGCCCGCGCACCGTCCAGAAATGGATTGCCGGGACCGCCGCGCCGCGCGGGGAGGAGCTGCTGAAACTGATGTCCGAATGTGACGAACTGCGGGACGAGATTTTCCGCCTGGTAGAGGAAGGCAAGCGATGCCCGGACGAATAATCCCGCGCGGTATTGCCATCGAGTACGGCCGCAATTTCGGCCTGCGCTATGACCGGGGCGACATGCCATCGATCAGCCTGTTTGTCGTGCGCGTCTATGCGCTGCGTGACGGGATGGCAGGCATTGTGCTGCGTTTCGTCGGCGACCGCCAGCAGCTGCGCGAGGCCCGCGACGAGATCACGCGCCTGAAAGACAAGTGCGCGGACCAGTGCCGGGACTGCCCGCTCCTACCGGGGAGGCAGGATCCGTCATGACGTTACTCCCGACGATTGCCGAGTTTGACCTGGCGGGCGTTCCCGCGTGGAACCTGATCCGGTCTCTGCCCGCCGAGGCACGCGGCGTGGACCATTCCCTGGTCGATACATTGCGGTCCCACCGCATGATCGTGCTGCGCAGTGGCGGGCACATGTTGTCGGATCAGGAGGTGGCCGCGTTCATCTGTGAACAGCCCGACGTGCTGGCGCGCACCCTGCCGGTGATCGAGCAGTGGGGGTTCGCCGCCCGTGACGATGACGGGGCGCTGTATAGCCCTCACCTGCTGGCGCGTGAACTGCGGCGGCAGGACCGTGCGCGGCGGCGGGCAGAACGGGACAAGGCGCTGCGCCGGTTCGAGGCCGCCCAGGCGGCGGGGGAGATCGCGCCGGATGCGACGCTGCGGAGCGTGACGGCCAAGGCCAATGGCAGTTCGGGCGGCCGACCGCGCAAGGGCGAGACGCCTGAACAGGCCCGGATCCGGCGTGCGCAGGAGGCCGAGGAGGCACGGCGCCAGCGGCGCATGCCCCTGATGCGGTCGCTGCCGGGTGCGGAAACCGAAACCCGAAACCCAAACCAAAAACCGAAATCGGTTTCGGTTTCCGGGGTTTCGGTTTCCGGATCGGGTTTTTCGGTTCCGTTAGATATAGGTATAGATTCAGATATTAATCTAAAACCTACATCTACACCTGACGAACCGGAAAACCCGGCGGACCAAACCGAACAGCCGGTGCAGGCCGTGACGGTTTCGCCCGAGGTCCTCGCCACCACGGTCGAGCGTGTGATCGAGGTCGCGGGATTCACGCTCGGGAAACGCAACCAGTATCCGGCGGTGCACAAATGGCTGTCGCAGGGCTGTCCGCCTGACCTGCTGATCGAGGCGGTCAAGGCGCACCGGGCCACGATGGACAGCGCACCGGAGCATATGGGCGCGTTCCAGGCGGCGATCCGGGCGGCATGGGAACAATCCCTCATCAACGCACCGGAGCCTGCGCCCCAGCGGGAAATCCCGGCATGGGAGGTGCAGGCCCGCGCCGATCTGGCGGCAGACCAGCTGGCATTTTCCGTGATGTTCGAGGAAAACCGCGATTACGGGCAGGCCCGGCGGCGCTGGGCCGAGGAAGCGGCGCGGCTGGGACGTCCGACGGCGGACCTGAAACTGGACGCGTATCTGGCGGCCTATCGCCCGGTGGAGCAGGAAGCATGAAACAGCGGTTTCGCAAAGGGGCGCGGGAGGTCATCCTGTATGCCGAGGCACTGGGCTACACCTACTCGATCACCGGGCACAACACCCTGCGGTTCTGCCATCCATCAGCGCAGAAACCGGTTTTCGGATCAGCCCAGACAGGCGATCCGCGCGGCCTGAAAAACCTGCGCGCGGAACTGCGTCGGGCGCTGGCGTCGTGAACGCCCATTCGGGCTACGACCGGGTTGCCGATGACTGGTATGTCGAGCCGCCGTGGGCCGTGGATGCCCTGATCACGGCCGAGGCAACGGTACGCCCCCTGCGCGGCCGGGTGCTGGACCCGTGCTGTGGCGCGGGGAACGTGCCGACGCAGCTGGCGGGCGTCGAGGACGTCATCCCCATCGGGACCGACCTGCGACCGCGCAGGCCGGATATCGCGACGATGGATTTCCGCGACAGCCTGCGCCAGTTCCGCCCCGACAGCGTCGTGTCCAATCCCCCCTACAACCAGGCGCAGGAGTTTATCGAGGTCGCCCTGCTGCACACGTGGGATCGCGTGTGCGTCGTGCTGCGGCTGGGGTTTCTGGCGGGGCAGAAGCGCCGCGCGTGGTGGCCCCAGACCTGTTTTGCGCGGCTGTGGGTGTCGAGCGTGCGCATGAACATGCCACCGGGCGACCGCGCCGTGGCGGGGAAAGGTGGCACGGTCGATTACGCCTGGTTCGTGTTCGAGCGTGGATATCGCGGATCCCCGATTGTCGGCTGGCTGCCGGATGTCGGCCGACCGCCTCGACAGCGGCGCAGGCATGCTCCCGATTGTGAGACAATTTCCGTTCCCGGTGCAGAGGAGGTGCTGTGATGTTCGATTGGTTGTTCAGGCGGTTTCGACCGGATCGCGATGAGGTTGCGAAGCTCCGGCGGGAAAACCGGGATCTGGGGCGCGAACTGGCGGGCACTCAGCTGGCGCTTGCCATGATGCGGGTGCAGCGCGACGACGCGTTGAAAATGTCGGAGCGTCGTGACCGGCACGGCAGGTTTGTTGCGCAGGGCGCTCGGATGACCGAGCATCGCATCAGGCTGTGACACTGGAAGTCTTTGTCGGAAAACCGCGATTTTCAGTGTGTTGCAGGCTGTTTTGACGTCAAAACGGGTCTATACTCATCCCCAATTCCTGGCCGCTGTTCGCCCACCTTCCACCGACCGGGTGGCATTTCAAAGGCGCGGACATGCCGGGATCTATCAAACTGAAAGGCCAAGCGTGTCAGTCGCAGCGCTTTCCGGCCGTCGGACCCGTCAGTCCGCACATTCTCGTCCAGCGCCGCGCGATCGCGGTGACATCCCCTCACCCGAACGTCTCGCCCATGGCGATCTGGCGGATGTCTCTGTCAAACTCAAACCGGACGGCCCATCGACCGAGGTGCTGCGCACGTGCGCGGGCCTGTATGGCCTGCGCCGCTCCGGGAAAATCACCGAGGGCCAGGTCAGATTTGCCCAGATGTGGGCCGTGGATTACGAGATCGGTGTCCTGGGCGGCAGCGACCCGGAAATGGAGCGCGGTGCAAAACGGGGCGATATTCATGACGCCATGATCGGGCGCATGGGGTCTGCCGCGCGCCGGGACTATATCCGCCAGCGCATCGGTGCGCGCGGCGAGCAGCTGCTTGTGCTGCTGATGATTGATGGGCTGTCGTTGATGGATATGGCGGCCAGACTGAAACAGGACCGGCGCAGCGCCGCTGGCGTGCTGTGTTTCCTGCTGGAGCAACTGGAGGAACATTACGACGAGATGCCGGGACCATTATGGAAGGGTTGACGTGCCCACCAATTTAAGACAAATATGGCAAACTATCGTTATGCGTGGGTCCAGAGAATGGACGCCACGCTTTTTTTATGCCCGGACGGGCGTTCCCAAAATCGAGTCATCTGATGAAACCATCGCCGATGCTGACGCGCGGCGACGTTGTCGCGCGTGGGAATGCGCGCGGCATCGTCGTGACCGTGACGGAAACGCGCGTCCTGGTCGTGCCAATCGTCTGGGGTTCGGCATGCCTTCATAGGGCAGATGTCGCGCCGATTGCGTGGGAGGCGACGTTCTCCTTGCGCGGCGCGATCATCCATTGCGGCCAGTGGGCGTGGGCTGATGCTGGTCGGCAGAAACGCGTTGGCCAAGTGTGCGTGCAGACAATGCAGGCGGTCATGGCCGCGATGCGGCGCGAGGTCGAGGCACGCCAGACCGAACGCCTGCCCGCCGGGCTGGTCCGTTCGACGCTGGCGTTCGGCCCGATGATGGGCAGTCGCGGGCGTCGCGTCGGCGCGCCGTCGCTGGGATGATTGAAGCGGCGAAAGCCGGGATCATAACCCGGTCTTATGTGACAGCCCTGCGGCAGCAGGGCGGGACATAACTCCTACAGACCCCGGAAATCAGGGACATAACTGTAGTTATGCCCCGTTTTTCGACGGTCGTTTTCGGGTCAATAATCTAGGCGTTTCAAATGGTTAGTGGAGATCGTGCCCGATCGCCCGCCACGATGGCCCCATCTGCCCGCAATATCTCGGCGGATGAAATGCTCATCCGGTCGTGGCTCCACAACCGGAGTGACAACACCCGCGATGCCTATGGGCGGGACGCCCGAGCCTTCCTCGCCTTCACGGGCAAGACGCTGGGCGAGGTCGTGCTGGCGGACCTGCAACTATGGTTCGACAGCCTGGAATGCGCGGACGCCACGCGTCGGCGGAAGCTGGCCGCCGTCAAATCTCTGCTGTCGTTTGGCGCACGGCTGGGGATGCTGCCCTCTGACGTGGGCGCGGCGTTCCGCATGGAACGCGGACGCGACACGCTGCATGAGCGCATCCTGACGCAGGAGGACGTCGCCCGCATGATCGACGGGGAAGATGATCCCCGCAAGCGGGCGTTCCTGCGTGTTCTCTACGTCATGGGTCTTCGTCTTCGTGAGGCATGCGGCCTCACGTGGCGGAGCATGACCCGCCGCCAGCAGGGCGGCATTGCCACTGTCCACGGCAAGGGGGGCAAGACCCGTTCGGTCCTGGTGCCCGCCAAGCTGTGGAAGGAGCTCGTGGCGCTGCGCGTTGATAACCGGCCTGACGGGCCGGTGGTCCCCGGCCACGATGGCGGCTCTCTTCACGCAAAGGCGGGGGACCGCATCGTGAAGAGGGCCGCGAAGCGAGCGGGGCTGTCCCCTGCCGTATCGGCACACTGGCTACGACATGCCTGCGCATCGCACGCGCAGGACCGGGGCGCACCGCCCCATGTTGTCCAGGCCACGCTGGGACATGCCTCGCTCGCCACCACGACACGATACAGCCACGTCCGCGAAGGTGACGGCGCTGGCAAATATCTGGACCCGTAGCGCGCGGCGCGCAGGCCCCCTCACCCGTGAAACAAGGAAGACCCATGAAGCCGAGCCACAGGCCCCGCAAACCCGCCACGGACGTCACCGTGTGGGAACGTGCCGCCGCGCATTACCGTCGCATCACCCAGCGTGACCGTCGCCCCGGCGTGAAAATCTGGGCAGCGGGTCGCGCGCAGGAATGCGCGGCGAACATGCGCGCGGCACAGCGGGAGGCCGCGTGATGGTGCCCGACGGCTATATGCAGGATTCCGCCGGCCGCCTGGTGCCGCGCGACAAGGTCAAGCCGCAGGACCTGATGATCGACGACCTGGTGCAGGATCGTTTTGCCGAGGCTGCCGTCCTGCGTGAGCAGCTCAAATCGTTCCGGCAGGTCTCGATGGAAAACATCCATACGGCACTGGCGCTTATTACCGAGCAGTATGGCGCGACCTATGGTGGGCAGAAGGGCAACATCACCCTGATGAGTTTCGACGGCCGCCGTCGGATCACCATTGCGATAGGCGATTCCATTTCGTTCGGGCCGGAACTGCAGGCCGCCAAGGCGCTGATCGACAATTGCCTGGAGCGCTGGTCCGAAGGCGCTGATGCGAACCTCAAGGTCATCGTGACGGACGCGTTCGAGGTCGGCAAGGAAGGCAAGATCCGCACCGACAAAATTTTGGGGCTGCGCCGCCTCAATATCGAGGACGAGGAATGGCAGCGTGCGATGCAGGCCATCAGCGACAGCATCCGCATTGATACGACCAAGGCGTACCTGCGGTTTCATGAGCGCAACGGGCCGGACGACGATTTCAGGCAGGTGCCGCTCGATATCGCGCGCGCTTGACCGATTGCCAATGCGCAATCGGTCAAGCTTCATTATGATGTTAAAACTCTTTTAAGGTGTTGGTGGACGATGACGACGTTCCAGTTCTTCAGCAATTTCATGAATTGCTTCAAGAATAGGTGCTACCGCTTGTGATGCTTGCGGAGTTGGATTGTCACCATTCGTCGCGCAGCAGTTTTTATACACTTGTTCAAGAATTTCCTGTTGAGTTTTGAGAACTGCATCAGTTCTTTTGCCAATCGGAAGTAAAGCCATTAAAAAACTCCTATGAATATTACAATAAATCTATTAAATTATAGATTTACAATAAATTAGACCTCTCAATTCTTCTAGGTCAATTCCTTCCTGCTTTAGAAAATAGGATACTCTTATGCACCATGTGCACATCAGCACGGAATTTATGTTCGTGTGCCTGCTGTTCATCCTCTGTGTCGTCGCACTGTTCGCATGGCTGTCCTGGTCGAAGCGGCAGGACAGCATCCGCCGAAAGATGATTGACCAGGAACACGAGGAACGGATGGAGCGGATCCGGCGCCTTCAAGATGAGCAGGTGGCACGCCGGGTCACGGCGAACGTGGCGTCGCGTCCGTCGGTGCCAGTTTCTGGCACGGATGGTGCGGTTTCCCCGCGTCCGACCATGTCTCCGCGTCCGGCGTCTGATGCGTATGACAGCACGGCGGTTCCGGCAGTTGCCCCTGCCCCGGTCATCGTCAATGCCGGAGCATCGCGCGGCGGCGACAATGGCTTTCTGGAAGGTGCGCTGCTGGGCGGCATCGCCGGATCGGTGATGGGTTCCGACCGCGGACATGACACGGTGATCGAGCGCACGTTCAGCGAGCCTGCACCCGCACCTGCGCCGGATCCGTTCGCCGGAAGCGGAAACGATGCGGGTTCCGGCGGGTTCAGTTACAGCGGCAGCGGTGGCGATACCGGCGGTGGCTTTGACTGCGGCAGCAGTGGGTTCGATAGCGGTGGCTGCGATTTCTGATTATGGGTGACCTGTCCATCACGCTGGATACATCACGGATCCAGCGTGATCTGTCAGACATGCAGAAGCAGATTCCGTATGCCACGTCCGTTGCCGTAAACAGCCTCGCCTTCGATGCCATGCGCTTGGAGAACAGCGCGATGTCGGAAATATTCGACCATCCGCGCCCCTTCACTACGCGTGCAACGCAGGTGAACAAGGCAACGAAAAGCAACCCGACGGCAGTCGTATCGCTCCGTGACCAGCAGGCGAAATATCTGACCCCATACGAAACGGGCGGCGATCACTGGGTCGGTGCACGGGTGACCTGCTCGTGCCGGTCGATGGCAGGACAGATGCATATGGCCAGATCCCACGTGGGCTGATCAAACGGCTGTTGGCGCGTCCTGATGTGTTTGCGGGAACGGTGCGTGGCATTCGTGGCATATGGCAGCGTCCAACCCGCGGCACGCGTCGCGACGGCACGAGTGGTACCAAAGGAGCTGTCGGTCTGAAGCTGCTCTACATGTTCAGGCCTAACAAGGCAGTGGATAAGCATCTCGACTTCGAGCAGCGCGCCGTGGAGATGGTCCAGCGTGAAGGCCCGAAGGCCATCGAGGCGGCGATCCTGAAAACCATCCGGACGGCCCGCTGATCCACGGGCGGCCCTGATGCACGGGAGGGTCGCCCTCCCCGCGTAGGGAATGCCTTGGGTCCTTCCTGCGACTTTTCGCATCGCGGGGTTGCGCGAGCCCGTACGGTCTCTAGCTGAGATAAAATTTTCAGGTTGCAGTTGCAGTTGCACATTCCGTGAAAAAATCCTCAATCAGCCAGAGTGAGGCCGCGCGCCGCGCAGGCGTAAGTCGAGCGGCAATTCAAAAACATCTGGCTTCTGGCAGGATTGTTTCCGATGGCTCACGCGTGGATATCGCGTCTTTCGAGGAATGGCTTGCCGAGCGCACAGACCTGCAACCTGCCCCGCAACCAGAGGTGCGACCACGGTTGCAGGTTGCAGATGGGGTTGCACCCATCAATGACTTGCGGCCGGACCTGATACCCGACGAGGCATGTCAGCAAATTGATGCCGGAATGGCTCCGTATTAGACACCAGAAGCCATCCGCATTGAGAAAAATTACGCAGCTCTGACGCGCAAGTTCGAATACGACCTCAGAGCCGGAAAGGTCGTTGAAAGCGCAAGGGTGGTCGAGACAGTTGGCGAGGAATACGCCCGAGTGCGCACCAAGCTGCTCGCCATGGCCGCCGAGAAAGCCCCATCCCTGCACCGCTGCAAGACCGTGGCTGAAGTGCAGGACCGCCTGACCACGCTTGTTACACGCGTCCTGGAAGAACTGACTGCGGATGGAGATCCTGCCACCGGGTAGCGGCATGTATGCGCGCGGACTGCTACTGTTCCGGGCTGAACTGGCGCGCGTCCGCCGGGAAACACTCAAGCCGCCGCCGCGTCTGACCCTGAGCCAGTGGGCGGCCAGATATGCGGTCCTCTCACGGGAATCCAGTGCCGAGACGGGACGATTCGAGGCTTTCGCCTACCAGAACGGCATCATGGATGCGTTCACTGATCCAGTCATCGAGCGGATCTACGTCAAGAAATCCGCCCGCGTCGGCTATACGAAGATCCTTGACCACGCTGTCGGCTATTACCTGCAGCAGGACCCCTGTCCGATCCTGCTGGTACAGCCGCGTGAAACGGATGCCGAGGACTACAGCAAGAGCGAAATCGCTCCCATGCTGCGTGATACGCCAGTCCTGGCAGCCCTGACAGGCGATCCCAAATCGCGTTCGTCGTCCCAGACGCTGCTCAAGAAGACCCTGCTGAACGGGTCATCACTGACGCTGGTAGGGGCGAACAGCCCAGGCGGCTTCCGTCGTATCACGGCCCGCATCGTGCTGTTCGACGAGGTGGACGGCTATCCGGTCAACGGCGCGGGTAGCGAAGGCGACCAGATCGCGCTGGGTGCCAAGCGGTCGGAGACATTCTGGAACCGCAAGATCGCGGCCGGATCCACCCCGACCATCGCGGGCCTGAGCCGGATCGAGAGCCTGTATGAGCTGGGCGACCG
Source organism: Gluconacetobacter entanii (assembly GCF_003206495.1). Taxonomy (GTDB): domain Bacteria; phylum Pseudomonadota; class Alphaproteobacteria; order Acetobacterales; family Acetobacteraceae; genus Novacetimonas; species Novacetimonas entanii. The sequence goes on from NZ_NKUF01000006.1 coordinate 87,564, forward strand.
GCGACGCTATTACGTGCCCTGTCCCCATTGCGGGGAAAAGCAGCCTCTGGAATGGGGCGGACCGGACACGGCCCATGACATCAAGTGGGACAAGGACCAGGACGGCAACCATCTTCCGGAAACCGCCCATTACGTGTGCCGGCACAATGGCTGCATCATCGAGGAAGCCGACAAGCCCGGCATGATCGATGCCGGGGAATGGGTGGCGCATGCCCCGTTCAAGGGCATCGCCTCCTTCCATATCTGGGCCGGTTATTCCCTGTTCCCGAATGCCAGTTGGTCCAAGCTGGTAGCTGAATGGCTGGACGTCAAAAACGACGCGCTCAAGCGCCAGACCTTCATCAACCTCACGCTGGGCGAGGCTTACGAAGATCGCGGCGACGGTGCGCTGAATGAAATCAGCCTGGCTGCCCGCGTGGAAGTCTGGCCCGGGGAAGTTCCGGACGGCGTAGCCATGCTGACAGCCGGCGGCGACACCCAGGACGACCGTGTCGAACTGGAGATCGTCGGCTGGGGCCGGAATGAGGAACGCTGGTCCATCGCCCATATCGTCATCGAGGGCGATCCGGATGGCCCTGAACTGTGGGAACGGGTGGACGCGGTTCTCAAGCGGCAGTGGTATCGCGCCGATGGCCGTCCGTTCAGCGTGTCCGCCGCCTGCATCGATTCAGGTGGCCATCATACCCAGAAGGTCTACGAGTTCTGTCGCGCACGACTAGGCCGCAGGATATGGGCCGTGAAGGGCGAGTCAGCACGTGGTGTGGCCAGATCCCCGGTCTGGCCGACAAAGCGCCCCAGCGCGCGTAACAAAGCGGCTTTCCGTCCTGTGATTATCGGGGTCAACGCGGCGAAGGACGTAATCCGCAGCCGCCTGCACCTGCCCCAGCCGGAACCCGGTAAGCCAGCACCCGGATATATGCATTTCCCGGCTGACCGCGACATCAACTACTTCGCCCAGTTGGTGGCGGAACGGTCCGTCCGGAAGACCAAGGGAGGCCAGACATACCGCGTCTGGGAGAAGATTCCCGGCCGCGCAAACGAAGCGCTCGACCTCGCAGTCTACAGTTACGCCGCCCTGTGCGGCCTCCTGTATCTGGGTCTGAGGCTGAATAAGAAGGCCGATGACATCGCGGCGGAAAAGGTCGAGCACCCGCCGCTGCCGCCATCCGAACCGGTACAGGAGGACGGCAGCCCGCTGCATGACGGCATGGGGGTACAGTCGCTCACCGTCACGCGCCGGGATCCGCAGTCAACTGACGGATCCAAACGCAAACGATCATGGGCGGAACGCCTGCCCTGATCCGGTAAAAAAGGAGATGCCCCTTTATGATGGGCAGTCCCTATCCCTTCCTGCCGCAGGCCACCTACGATCCTGCCACCAGCATTCTGGCAGGCATGTCGCAGGACCAGTTGCGGACGGCACTGAGCACCGCGCAGCAGACCCTCATTGCACTCCAGTCCGGTCAGAAGGTGGTATCGGTCAGCTACGCACAGGGCGATGGCAGCCGGTCTGTCACCTACAATCAGGCCTCCATTTCCAACCTGACCATGCTGATCCAGCAACTGCAGCGCCAGTTGGGTATCCCCGGCGTGCGCCGTAGGGCACTGAGGCCTGTATTCTGATGGGCGTCGGTGATTTCATCCGTAGGATGGCATCGCCTCTGGTTCCAAAATCCGGCCCCGGTCGGCGCATCATCAACGCGCTGACCTCGCCTTTCGGAACACCGTATGACGCGGCCGACATGTATGGCCAGCGCATGCAGGGATGGCAGCCCTACCTAGGCTCCGCCGATACGGAACTGAACCCGTATCGTGACCGGATCGTCAGCCGCGTGCGTGACATGGTCCGCAATGACGGCTGGGCATCGGGGGCGGTTACACGGACACTGGACAATGCCATCGGCGTCAAGCTTCGCCCCATATCGAAGCCTGATTACCGCGCCCTTGCCCGCCTGAGCGGAAACACCGCTTTCGACGCGGTATGGGCCAAAGAGTATGCGCAGGCCGTCGACGCCCACTGGCGCACATGGGCGGACGATCCGCTGCGCTACAATGACACCGAGCGCATGCTGACCTTTGGCCAGCAGATGCATCTGGCCTTCCGCCACCTCATCGTGGACGGAGATGCCCTGGCACTGCTGCCGTGGATGGAGGACCGGGTCGGCCTTGGTGCTGCGCAATATGCCACGACCGTCCAGATCATCGATCCGGACCGCCTGAGCAATCCGCAGCAGACCTTCGACCTCAAGAACATGCGTAACGGCGTCGAGATCGATCCCGCCAGTGGCGCGCCCATCGCTTACTGGATCCGCAGGGCCCATCAGGCCGACTGGTACAGCGCGGCCGACACGGTCGTATGGGACCGCTACGAGCGGGAGACGAAATGGGGCCGCCCCAACGTGGTGCACATGTTCGAGCACCATCGCGGCTCCCAGCATCGCGGCGGTGCGGGCATCCTCACACCCGTCCTGCAGCGCCTGAAAATGCTGATCAAATATGACGGGACCGAACTGGATGCCGCGATCATCAACGCGACGTTCGCGGCCTACATCGAAAGCCCATTCGATCCCGCCATGACGGCCGAGGGTATGGAGGGTGGCGACGAACAGCTCGCCTATTACCAGGACCAGCGCATCGCCTTCCACCAGCATCGGAACATCTCGCTTGCGGGATCCCGCATGCCGATCCTGTTCCCGGGCGAGAAGATCAACACCGTCTCGGCAACCCGACCGGCCAGCAACTTCCGCGACTTCGAGCGCGCTGTGCTGAACAACGTCGCCAGTGGCGCGGGCCTTTCGCCCATGCAGGTCAGCAATGACTGGTCGGACGTGAACTATTCATCCGCCCGTGGATCCCTGTTGGAAGCATGGAAGACCATGAAGCGCCGGCGGGATGATTTCAGCATCGGCTTTCCAACCCTGATCCGCCTGGCATGGCTGGAAGAGTCCATGGAAGAGGATGCCCTGCCGCTGCCGCGCAGTGCGCCCCCGTTCATCCAGGCGCGCGCGGCCTATGCCCGTGCCATCTGGCTTGGTCCTGGTCGTGGATGGATCGACCCGGTGGCTGAAAAACAGGGCGCCGTGCTCGGCATGGATGCAGGCCTTTCCACCCTTGAGACCGAATGTGCGGAGAACGAAGGCGCAGATTGGGAAGAAACTCTCGATCAGCGCGCCATCGAAGTGCAGGCGTTCAAGGACCGCAACCTGCCGACCCCGGAATGGGCCGGGCAGAACCTTGCATCGAAAACCGACAGGAAACCGGAAGCAGAATGAAGAGCCTCGCGCTTGCCCAGCGAATACTGGGTCGTCCGCTTGCCCTCACGCCTGACCGCATGGAGGTCGTGCGGCACCTGCTGGCCCATGGTTCGGATGACATGGCCATGTTCGGCCCCATTCAGGAAAAGGCGGATCGCGACCCCGTGCTGGGCACCGTGATTTCCGATGTGGCCGTCATCCCCGTTTCCGGTGTCCTGCTGCCCGGTGAAAGTCCCGGCTGGTGGTGGAGCGGAGCGACGTTCTACGAGGACATCAATGTCGCCTTCCAGCAGGCTATCGATGATCCGTCCATCAAGGCCGTTGTCCTCCTGGTCGACAGTCCCGGCGGAACGGTCGCCGGATGCTTCGACCTGGCCGACCGCATTTACGAAGGACGCGGGGCAAAGCCCATCGTCGCGATCGTAAACGAAAGCGCCTATTCCGCCGCCTATGCCCTCGCCAGTTCGGCCGACACGATTGTCGTGCCGCGTACGGGCGGCGTCGGTTCGATCGGTGTCGTCGGCATGCATGTCGACATTACCGGGGCGCTGGAACAGGCAGGCATCAAGGTCACGACCTTCCAGTTCGGCGACCAGAAAACAGATTCCTATCCCACGACGACCATGTCGGAAGAGGCCGCCAAGCGGTTTCAGGCCGACATCAATGCGATGGGTGAACTGTTTGTCGCCACGGTTGCACGCAACCGCGACATTCCGGCCGACCGTGTGCGCGCTACACAGGCCGGAACCTTCCTCGGCCAGACTGGCGTCGATGCCGGTCTGGCCGATGCCGTGATGGGGGCAGAGGCGGCATTCCGCGAACTGCTCGACACGATCGGCTGATTTCTCCCTTCTGGAGCCATTACATGTCCGCACCGCGCAAACCCGGCGCCAGCGCATTTGCACACCTCAAGCCCCGTGCCGAGGGTGACGACAAAGACGACAACAAGACGAACACCAACGGCAAGAAGGCCGAAGGCGGCGACCCCGACGAAGACCCCGAGGACGACGAGGGCACCGACGGCAAGAAGGCAGGCAAGAAAGCCAGCAAGAAGGCCGACAACACCGACAGCGAAGACACGTCCGCCGAGGAAGGCGACGACGACAGCGACAAGGACGATGAGAAGGACGACGCCAAGGCATCCGCCCGCGCGCGTGAGCGTGGCCGCTGCGCCGCGATCTTCATGTCCCCCTCTGCTGCCATGAACCCGGCGGCCGCTGCTGAACTGGCGTTCGGCACGAGCCTGCCGCGCAGCAAAGCCATCGGCATCCTCGACGCCACCGTCGCATCAATGCCCGCACCTGCGCCGCAGGCAACCGAACAGCGTGAGCCGTCGCTGCGCAACCGCATGCGCGGCAATGCCGTGGCACCCGCCACGCAGGATGCATCGGAAAACCAGAACCGCCCTGGCGCACGCCTCGGCGCATCCCTGCGCCATGTGCGCGGCGATCGATAAGGAGAGCGGCTGATGTCCGGTTCCCTCAACAGCTACGGCTTCTATCCGCAGGCCAGCTCGACCCTGTTCGTCCCCGACCAGCTGGTCGCGGGCAACATGAAGCTGGTCACGCGCACCGTCACCTTCGGTGCCAGCCAGACCCTGCCCCGTGGCGCGGTGGTCGGCCGCGTGACAGCCACCGGTGAATACATCCTGTCCGTAGCCACTGCCACCGACGGCAGCGAGACGCCCTGCGGTATCGTGGTCGATGCCGTGGAAACGGCGGCAGGCGCGACCCAGACCGGGGCCATCTACGAGATGGGCGAGTTCAACTCGAACTACATGACGTTCGATGCGACCTGGACGCTCGATACCCTGACGCAGGCGCTGCGCCAGTGGGCCATCTTCATCAAGACGGGCCTCTCGAACGACATCGTCTGATCGTTCGCTCTTCCATAGAAATCAAGGATTACACCGTGGCAGGTTCTGTTACCGGTAGTGCTGGCGTTCAGGGTTCCCTGAACGCCATGCTTGGCGCGTATGATATCGCCGAGCTGGTTTACTTCGTGCGCAACCTCAAGACAGCGCAGAGCTTCTTGCTCGACCACATGTTCCCCAACATGGTTGAATCGGACGCTCCGGAAGTTGCGATCGACGTCGATGTCGGTAAGCGGCGTCTGGCCCCCTTCTGTTCCCCACTGGTCGAAGGCAAGCTGGTGGAAAGCCGCCAGTGGCAGACCAACCTGTTCAAGCCCGCCTACATCAAGGACTGGCGCAATCCCGATCTGCTCAAGCCCGTGCGGCGTGCGATCGGCGAGCGCCTGATGGGCGGCATGTCGCCGGCCGAACGGCTGGAAGCCAATCTCGCATGGGAAATGGCCGACCAGGTGGACATGATCCTGCGCCGCCAGGAATGGATGGCGGCCAATGCGCTGGTCAGCGGCAAGATCACCGTTGTCGGCGAAGGCTATCCCGATCCGATCGTGGTGGATTTCCAGCGTGACCCGGCCCTGACCGTGGCCCTGACCGGCACCGCGCAGTGGGGTCAGACCGGCGTTTACCCGTCGGACTACATCACCGCATTGGCCGCGCTGGTCCTGCAGAAATCCGGTGCTGCGCCCACCGAGGTCATCTTCACGAATTCCACCTGGAACGCGTTCAAGAACGACCAGAAGGTGCTGAACGCCATCGTGTGGCCCGGCCGCACCGGTGATTCCAGCGCGGATCTGGGTGGCCGCGTCGTGAAGGGGGCCATGTATATGGGCCGCTGGGGTCAGTTCGACCTCTACCTCTACAACGACTGGTATGTCGATCCGGTGACGGATATCGAGGAACCGATGATCGCGGATGGCACCGTCATCCTTGGCGGTCCCGGTGTGGAAGGCACGCGCGCCTACGGCCTGATCATGGATCCGGCCTTCAATTATGGCCCGCTCGCCTACGCCCCCAAGCTTTGGTACAAGGAAAACCCGGCGACCATCAACCTGCTGATGCAGTCGGCCCCCCTTGTCATCCCGTCGCGAGTCAACGCCTGCATGGCGGCCACCGTCATGGCTGCTGGCGCTGACGTTCCCTCCCCGACCCTGTGAGGCTGACAGATGGCTGATGCAAAGAAGACCGACGGGATCGAGGTTGTCACCCTGATCCCGGTTTATCCCGAAGCGGGCAAGGCTCCCTACCCGATCGGAACCCGCCTCAAGGTCGCCCTTGAAACGGCGGCGTTCTGGAAAGGGCGCGGCATCGCCCGTTTTGCCAACGACCCGCGTGAAAACGCCGCAACCGTTTCCGCTGGCATTACCGACCGGGTCAAGAATGCGCCGCTGCCGCCCGCACCCGTCATGACGCCGCCGCCTGCATCCATGCAGCAGGGCTTCACGCCCCCGGCTGCGTGAGCATCGATTTCGGGCAGCTTGTCCTCGGGCCGTGCCTGGATGCCTTTGCCAATCCCTACCAGTGGCAGTCCCAGTCGCTATCCGATCCGGTAACCATCAACGGCATATTCGATGATGGCTTCAAGGGTATGGATCCGCTGGGAGAGTTCCCGGGCGCGACCCCAGTGGACATCACGACCAGCCTGCCCCGCCTCGGGGTCAGGCTGTCGGACTTCCCGGTGCCCCCTGACCAGGGCGATGAGTTCGTCATCAATGGCCAGACATACAGCATCCGCGAGGTCCAGCCGGATAGTCACGGCGGTGCGTGTCTGGAACTGAACCTTGTGGACATCAATACGACATGACGCTTTACCGCGTGCAACTGCGCGATGCTGCCGTGCAGGCGCTGATCGCAGCCAAGACACTGGTCGGCGCGAATGTGCTGGTCAACCGCAGCCTGCCACTACCGATCGCAAAACTGCCTGCCATCCTCGTCACGGCCCCGCGTGATCAGGGAACCACGACCGGACGCAACCAGCCTGGCTTTACCCGGGTCACCACGCTGGCCATTCGTGGTCAGCTGTGCGGTGAGTCCCCCGAACAGGTTGCCACGTATCTGGACCAACTGACGGAACAGGTCGAACTAGCCATCATGCTCGACGTGGATCTGCAGGCGATGATCACCCAGGTCACGTCGCTGAATACCGAGTTGATCGTGAACAGCGAGACCCGCGAACATACCGGCGAAGTCCGGATGCTGTTCGGTCTGGAATACATCGAATACTACCCCCCGGCTGGTACGCCGCTGACCGAGATCACCGGCCAGATGCAGGCGAACGGCAACACTGACCTTGCCGACATGCAGGTGCCGATCACCCTCAACTGAGGTCCCCAACATGTTTGTAAAACCCGCCCCGGGCCGCTCTGTGCGGTGGCCCGGCACCATGCGGCTGCTCAAGGCGCAGGGTGAAACCGTGCCCGAAACGGGCTTCTGGCTGCTGTGCCTGCACAACGGCGACGTGGTGAAGGCCACGCCGCCGGCCGCATCCGCCGCACCGGCCACGCCCGCCCCCTCGCCCGCGCACCTGTCCGGTGGCGCGGCGGCCATCCCTGAACCTGCCGAGGCCCACGCATGAGCGGCTCCATCACGGTGCCGGGTTACCCGACCAACAACCGGGTGCCCGGCTTTTATTTTGCCCTGGACAATTCCCGGGCGAACACCGCGTCCTATGGCCGCCGCGTCCTGATCATCGCGCAGACCACGACCGGCGCGGCCCTTGCAGGCACCGCACGCCTGTCCGCTGGCGTCACCGATGCGCAGGGGCTGTATGGCGTGGGCTCGCAGGCCGCGACCATGGTGGCGCAGTATTTCGCCCTCGACCCCATGGGCGAGGTCTGGGTGCTGCCGCTGGCCGATGACGCAGCGTCCGTCGCGGCCAAGGGCAGTTTCACGATCACCGGCCCCGCCACCGCGTCCGGCACGCTGTGCCTGTATGTGGGTGACCTGCTGGTTCCCACACTGGTGACGGCGGGCGATACGGCCGCGACCATCGCCGAAAACATCGTCACGGCGGCGGCGTCCGTCACCGGGCTGTATGCCACGCTGGCGGTGGATGCGACCACGGCGGGTCAGGTCAATGTCACGGCCCTGAACAAGGGGCTGTGCGGGAACGACATCCCGCTAGGCATCAACCTGCTGGGCACGGCAGGCGGGCAGTCCACGCCGTCGGGTGTTGCCGTCGCCATCGCCGCGATGTCGGGCGGCACGCAGAACCCCACGACACTGGCCACAGCGCTCGCGACGCTGGGTGATCGTGTCTATGACCTGCTCATCCATCCCTATACCGACGCGGCCAGCCTGACGTCGTTCAAGACGCTGTTCAACAACACGGACGGCCGCTGGGCACCGATGAACCAGCTTTACGGCCACGGCATCACGGCGTTTCGCGGCACGTATGGGGACGCCACCACGTTCGGCCTGACCCAGAACGACCCGCACACCACGGTCATGCCGACGTCCGACAGCCCCTCGCCCCCCATGGTCTGGGCAGCGCAGGTCGGTGCGCAGGTCGCGGCCAGCATCCGCACCAACCCCGCGATCCCGATCACGGGTGTGGCGCTGACGGTCATGCCGCCGACGGACGCGGGCCGGTTCACCCTGGATCAGCGCAACAGCCTGCTGCATGACGGCATGTCCACCTTCACCGTGGATGACAGCGGCACGGTCAACATCGAACGCCTGGTCACGACCTACCAGGAAAATGCCGAGGGCGTGCCCGACGACAGCTACCTCGATATCGAGACGCTGATGACGGCCATGATCTGCCTGCAGGACATGCGCATCTATCTGGCGTCACAGTTCGGCGGCTGCATCCTCGTGGCCGATGGGACCAAGATCCCGGCGGTGGCGAAGGCCACCACGGCTCAACTGATCGGGAAGGCATGTTCGGCCCGCTACAACTGGCAGTGTTCGCAGTTCTGGGCACAGAACGCGGCCACCTTCGCGGCCAACATCCAGGCGCAGAATCAGGGCGGCGGCGTTGTCGCGCTGCTCATGCCCTATGACTTCGCCAACCAGCTTTGGGTCATCGCTGGCAACTGCCAGTTCGTGAAATCGTAAGGAACCGCCAACCATGTCCGGAACCGTATATCGCGGGCCGCTCGGCGGCACCGCGACCCTCACCGTCAACGGCATCGTATTCAACGTCGTAAGCGAAGCGCAGTGGCAGGCCTCTGGCCCCGTCAACGAGACGGCCAAGGGCCAGAGCGCGGTCGAGGGTTTCACCCAGATGCCCGGCCAGGGCTTCATCAGCGCGACCTGCCGTGACCGCCGCGATTATCCGATCAGCAGCCTGCAGGGCGCGTCCGAACTGACCGTCGTGCTGGTCTGCGCCAACGGCAAGGTCATTACGGCCGTGGCCGGGTGGCAGACCGAAACCCTCACCATCAACACGCAGGAAGGCACGTTCGAACTCCACGTGGAGAGCGACACCGTGACCGAGGATACCGTCTCGTGACCCATCACCACACCCAGCCCAGCGACGAGGAAGTCCTCGCCGTCATGGTCACGACAGAGGATGACGCCGAGCCGGAAGATGACGATGGTCGTACCCTCATCATTGATCTTGATCCACCGCTGGAGGTCCCGAAGTCCGGCCGGTTCGAGGAACTGTTCCTGCATGAGCCCAGCGTGTTCCAGGTCCTGTGTGCGGCGAAAGCGATGGGGCGGACGCTGACGCCGGAATCGGTCTACAACTCCCAGATCGGCCTTGTGGCCCGTGTCTCCGGCGTGCCGGAACGCGCGGTCATCGAACTGCGGTCCACGGTCCTCGACCGTGCCGTCGGGTTCGTCACCGGGTTCGAGGAGGAGAACCGTCGCAAGCCGGACGATGAACCTGATACGTCACCCTCCCTGACCCTACTGTTCCCCGATCCGATCGAGGCCACCAACCTCACGTTTGTCGATATGACCTTGCGAGAACCGACAGTGCGCGAACGCCGGATCATGAAGGCGGCAGAGGCCAAGGGCACGCCCGAGGCATTCCTTCAGGCCGAAATCTCTCTCGTCGAGGCCGTCAGCGAATGGCCCAAGGCCGCCATCCTTAAGATGCCGATCAGCAAATTCGCACAGGCGGCGGATTACCTGACCGGTTTTTTTTGTTCTGGCCAAGCAACTGGGAACGCCTAGGCGCTGATCTCTGCGGTTTCTTCACCGGATGGTCACGGCACGACGTTGAAAACCTCCCCGGCACAGTAATGGTCGCCGAGATCGAAAAGGCCAACGTGATCGCGGCGGAAAAGAAACGGGAGGCCGAACGTGCCCAACGCAGGCGTTAAATTTGTCATCAGCGCGGCCGATCGGGCCAGCCAGACAATCGAGCGCATCAATACCCGTATCGCCCGCATGCAGGCCCCTGTCCGTCGCGTGCAGGCAGCCTTCGGTCGCTTCGCCAGCCTGTCTGGCCTGTCACGGCTGAACAGCGGCATTGTCGGTGTTGGCCGGTCGGCCGTGGGCGCATTCCAGTCACTGGGCCAGATCGTCCCGGTTCTGGGCACACTGACCGGCGCCGCCAGCGTGGCAGGCGTGTACCGTCTGGCCAGCGCCTGGGCACAGGTGGGCACCGACCTGCGCACCACGTCGCGCACGATGGGCATGGCGCCGCAGCGGCTGCAGGTCATGCAGAACGCGGCCAAACTGGCGGGCGGGTCCGCCGAAGCCATGACCGGCGCGCTGCAGCAGTTGTCGCAAGAACGATGGGCTGCTGTTCATAATCAGGATCCTGCCGCCGCCGCGCGTTTTCGGGCCTTGCAGATTTCCCCTGAGGATGTGCAGACCAAGCCCATTGACCAGCTATTCCAGATTGTCGCGTCCCGCATACGAGGCCTTCGCAATCCTACAGCGCAGGCCATTGCCGCAACGGAACGCTTCGGTAGTACGGCTCAGGGCCTGATGCCGGTATTCCAGCAGACGAACGAGCAGTGGAGCCAGACCATTCGGTGGGCTGAGCGTTACAGCCATATGACGCAGGCCAGCGTAGATGCCGCCAATAGCCTGCGCGGGTCACTGTCTGCGCTGGATGAGTCGGTGAAAGATTTTAGCGATAGCATCTCGCAGGCAGTTGCACCCGGCATCCGCGAACTGACTGGCTTCATCACCAATCTGATCGAGGCCAACCGCACATGGATTTCGCAAAATATCGGGGACTACGTCCGGCAGTTCGTCACATGGTTGCGTGCCGTGGGATGGAACCGGATCCGGGGCGATATCGAGGGTGTCTACCACGCCATCACGAATGTCGTTGACCGGCTTGGTGGATGGAAAACGGCAGGCCGGGATGCGCTGATTGCGATCGGCGCGCTGTATGCCATGCCGGTTCTGTCCGGTCTCGCATCCATCGCAACGGCGGCCGTGACCATTGGCACATCGCTTGCAGCCATCAGCCTGCCGGTGGCGGCCGCGATCGCCGCCGTCGGCGCGCTTGGGGGCGCCGGATACGAGCTGTGGTCTCATTGGGGCGGCATCAGCAAGCGGTTTTCCGGCATGTGGGACGGCCTCAAGGGGGCATTCCAGAATAATACCGGCTACCTGCGCACGATAACGGAAACCCTCTTTCCGCTCCCCGCCGCGATCATCAATCATTGGGATGGTCTGGGTAAATTCTTCTCGTCCCTCTGGGGCGGCATCAAGACTGCGTTTTCGTCGGCGTGGGGGTATATTTCCCCGATCGTGGACAAGGTGACATCCGCGATCGATTTTGTCGCCAATAGCTGGGTCGGCAAGAAACTGGCCTCCATGGCCAGTGCTGCAGAAAGCGGCGTCTCTGCCGGCGCCAGCGCCGTTGGCAGATATGCCCGGCAGGGACTGGGCTGGTACGCCGATTATGCGGATCGCATGACCGGCTACAGGCGGCCCCAGCTCGACGCGCCCGTGCAGGCGGCCGGCGCCGCCGCAGCCCAGCGTTACGGGCTGGATCAGGCGCATTACCTCGCCCTGCTCCGGGCTGAACACGGCGGATACAACAATGTATCGGGTGCGGGGGCATTCGGGCCTGCCCAGCTTATGCCTGCGACGGCGCGATCGCTGGGTGTCGCCGATTCGGTCAATGCGCCTGGTTACGACTGGCGCAAGAACCTTGACGCCGGCGCGCGCTATTACCGGCAGATGCTGGATCAGGCGCATGGCGATTACGCTGTGGCAGACGCCTCTTACAATGCTGGCCCCAATAGCCCGGCCGTGCGACAGTTCGCGCAGTCGCATGACCTGTCGGTCCTGCCGAAAGAGACGCGTGAGTATGTCGTTTCCATAGCAGGCATGCGTCGCGACATGTCCGCGCCGCCCATGACCGTTCCTCCCGGCACTGCGGCGGGGCCAAATACATCGCCCACCGCAGTGGCCATGCCGCCACAAAGTACCACAATTCACGTCAAGGCAGATCCCGGCACCCGGGCGCGTGTCACGCGCACTACGCCCGGAACGCGCGTCGTCAACAATATCCCCGTCCAGCGGGCAATGCCGCCTGAACTGACACCCGTAGGAAACTGATGACATGACCAACGTGATCGCGACCCTTGCAGAGGAATACCTGCAGGGGTCGTTCCGTGGCGTGCCGTTCGTGGTGGTCGGTAGCGGCGGCAGCAACGGGCGCAATTTCCAGATCCACCGCTACCCGTTCCGTGACCAGGTCTGGGCCGAGGATCTGGGGCGCGCCCCGCGTTCCTACCGGATCCGTGGATTCCTGATCGGCCCGGAATGCCTGGCGCAGCGCGACCTGCTGGTCATGGCTGCGGAAACCCAAGGTCCGGGCACGCTGGTCCATCCCACCGTCGGCGCGATGCAGGCCGCGCTGACGCGGTTCGACTGGTACGAACGTGACGGGGTGATGGGCATTGTCGATATCGAGATGGAACTGGTCGAGACGGTCAACTGGCTCGGCTCGACCATCACGCTTGTCCTTGATGCCGCGATCGGACTGGCGGCTGCGACGTTCGGTGCGGCGTCAGCGTCCGATTACACATCTGACACGCTGACGCCCTACGGGTATGGCGCCTCGGTGCTGGGGGCCGGGCGCGCCATAGCTGCTGATTGGGGCGCTGGCGCGGTTGCTGCCATCCGGTCCCCTTCGGCGGTTGCGGCCGCCATGGGATCATTACCCGGCAACCTTGGCCGCTACGTGGGGGGCAACGGCGCGACCGTTGACCAGGCGGCGACGGAATCCACCCTGCTCGACGCCCTGACCGCGAACCGGCAGGTCGTCAGCGCCAACGTGGCGGCACTGGCGGACGCAACGGATGCGACAGTGCTGGCCACCGCCATCCTCGCCGTGCCGGAATCGGTGCGCACATCCATTGCGGATCCGGCGGGACAGATCGCGGTTCTCACCCCGCTGGCCACATACGACGCAACGGTGGTGGCGTCCGACGCCCCGATCGGCGGGGCGATTGCAACGGTGCAGGCCGCAACCGCAACACTGTGCCGGCAGGCCGCCCTGCTGTCACTCGCCAATGCCTGCGCGGACTGGCAGCCCTCATCGTCCAATGATGCGCAGGCGATGCGTACGCGCATCGGCGGCATGCTCGACGACGCGGCCACGGCGGCGGCCGACGCGGGCAGCGACGCCACGTTCCAGGCGCTGCGCTCCCTGCGTGCGCAGGTGCTGCAGGACCTGGCCAACCGGGGCGCACGCCTGCCGGACGTGATCACGGTCACCCGCAATGCCCCCCTGCCCGCGCTGGTGCTGGGGCAGCAACTCTATGCCAACGGCGCGCGCGCACCTGACCTGATCCGCCGCGCCAATCCCATCCATCCGGCATTCATGCCGACCGAGTTCGAGGCCCTGTCATCATGAGTGGCGCACTGACCGCGATATCCGATTTCCTTGGCTGGGATAATGCGCCGTCCGACCAGGTCTCGATCGTCGTGACCAGTGGCGGCACATCGCGCCAGATCACGAACTGGACGTCCGCCGTGCTGCGGCTGGGGATCGAGGTTATGCCCTGGACGGCAGCACTGGGCATGACGGCGGCCCGCGCATCCGCCGCCGGGGTCGATACCCTCAATCCCGGCGACACCTGTCAGGTCTATATCGGGTCCGATCTGGTGTTCACCGGCTACGTCATCACGGTGGTCGATGACCTCGGGCCGGAAGACCATATGATCGAGGTGCAGATCGCTTCCAAAAGTGTCGATCTGGTGGAGTGTGCGGCGGAGTTCAGCACCTTCCAGATGAACAGTACCAACGTGCTGGCGATCGCCCGGGCCGTGGCCAGCCGTGTGAATATTGACGTGGTTTCTGTCAATGGTGCGGGCGATACCGACATTCTTGCCTTCTCCATCATCCTGACGGAAACCGCCTATGAGGTGATCGAGCGCCTGTCCCGGCTGGCAGCGGTCCTGTTCTATGACCAGCCGGATGGAAATATCTGCATGTCGTCCGTGGGGACGCGCCGCGCCGCGACCGGGTTCACCGTTGGCGGCAACGTGGAGCGCATCCAGACCGTGCGCAGTCTCGGCGGCCGGTATTCCAGCGTCATTGCCATAAACCAGAATACCGTTTCCCTGTTCACCGATCCGAACGTCAACGCCCTGGAAAGCCAGATGTCCGCCCTGACCGTGGGGATCGAGGCCACCGACCCCGGCGTGCCACGCAAGCGCATCATGCTCATCCCGACCGAAAACGGGGACCAGGATAACGCCGTCTGCCAGCAGCGCGCGCAATGGGAGGTCAACCGGCGCATCGGTCGTGCCTATCCGGTCTCGCTGACGGCCGACAGCTGGCGTGACGCGACGGGGCAGCTCTGGCTGCCGAACACGCTGGCCCCCGTTACGGCGATCAACGGCACGCGGCAGGATCTGCTGATCGGGGAACTGACCCTGCGCCAGACGGTGGAGGACGGCATGCACGCCGATGTCGTGCTCATGCCGCCTGAGGCTTATTCGCCCGAGCCCATGCTCAATCCTGTTCTGCGCGACAGGTTCCTCCAGACGCTGAACAGCGCGCAGGCGGACGTGGACCATTCCATCCAGACCGAGGACCTGCCGCCGCTGGACGGAACCGCCCAATGACCGCCCCCCTGATGCGCACGGCGCGGCGCGTGATGATGGCGCTCGGGATCGGGCGGCAGACGGCGGACACAAACGAGGCCCCCAACACGCCCACCGTGCAGGTGGCGCTGGCGGCGGGCGAACTGCGCTCGGACGTGCCGGTCATGCAGGAATACGGACTGGCCAGCCGGCCGGTGCCCGGGTCCGACCTGTTTGTCGCATTCATCGGCGGCGACCGCACGCGCGGCGTCGTCATCGCCACGGGTGACCAGCGCGGCCGGCCGAAAGACCTGCAGCCGGGCGAGGTCTGCCTGTTTCACCCGTCCACCGGCAGCCGGATCTGGCTGAAGACGGATGGATCGATCGCCATTGCACCCTTCAACGGCAAGACCGCGGTCACCGGCGACCTGACCGCCAGCGGCACCATCACCGGAAATGAGGTCGTGGCGCAGGGCGTCAAGTTGTCCTCTCACGAACATTCAAACGGCAACGAGGGTCAGGACACCGGTCCTCCCGTCTGACGGAAGCATCATGGACATCTCAATTGTCTGGAACGTCCGCGAGGCTCGCGGCGACTGGCCCATCGTGTCCAGCGATCTGGGATTGGACAATCCCCTGAAATCGGCGGTCATGGTCTCGCTTTTCACAGACCGCGTGGCACCCGATCAGCCGTCATCCGACGATACGGCAGCAGGAATCCAGTCGCCGTCCGGCCCGATCGGCACGGCATCGGCCGACCGGCGGGGCTGGTGGGGAGATGCGTTCGCGGACCAGCCGATCGGATCGCGCCTGTGGCAGCTCAAGCGTGCGGTCAAGGTCGGCACGCGCGCCATCCCGCGCGAGATCGAGGACATCTGCCGCGAGGCCCTGCAATGGCTGGTCACTGACGGCGTGGCGACATCCGTCACCGTCTCCGCCTGGTGGAACGCCAGCGTGCGCACCATGGCCGAGTTCTCCGTCACCATCACCGAACCGGGCAACAGCAGCCCACGGGTTTTCAAATTCTCATGGGCCTGGGAGGGCCTGACCTGAATGGCGTATCCGCGTCCAACCCTGTCGCAACTGCGTCAGCAGGCCCTGCAGGACGTCATCAGCGGCGGCATCCCCGGGGTTACGGCCGTCCTGCGGTTCTCTGTACTATATGTACTGTCCATGGTGCTCGCCGGGCTGACGTGGTTGCAGTACGGCTATATCGACTGGGTGTCGCTGCAGTCGGTGCCGTGGACCGCGACGGACGAGTTCCTTGAGGGCTGGGGCACGCTCAAGGGCGTGTATCGCAAGGCCGCTACGGCAGCGTCCGGCACGGCCACCTTTCCCGCCACCGGCACGGACATCATCCCGGCCGGGACCGGACTGATCCTGCTTGGCGGTGCGGCTGCGACAGCCTCGGCCGACAGCGTGACATCTGGTGGCGTCACGACCGTAAGCTGGACGGCCGACACGACTGGCACCGGCGGCAACGTCGCGGTGGGCACGACCGTCACCCTGTCCAGCCCGGTTGCGGGTATCCAGACCAGCGGCACGGTCGCGGCCATCACGCAGAGCGGCGCGGACGCCGAGGACGACACCGATTACCGTACCCGGGTGATCGACGCCTACCAGGCGCAGGGTCAGGACGGCAAGGCGCAGGACTACGTGGATTGGGCCGAGGCCGTGGCGGGCGTCACCCGTGCGTGGTGCCTGCCCAATGGCATGGGCGACGGCACGGTCGTCGTGTTCTTCATGATGGACGAGGCCAATGCCGCGACCGGCGGGTTCCCGGTCGGCACGGACGGCTGCGCCACGGGTGACGGCCGATACACCACGGCCACGGGCGACCAGTTGACGGTCGCCAACGCGATCCTGCCCGACCAGCCGGTTACGGCGCTGGTCATTGCCGCAAGCCCGGTCGCGCAGCCCACGGATTTTGTGATCACTGATCTGGGCACCGGCAACACGACGGCGAATCAGGCGACGATCACCACGGCGCTGACGGACATGTTCCGCCGCCTGTCCTCCCCCGGCGGCACGATCAGCCCGAACAACTGGGAGGAAGCGATCTCCGCCCTCGACCTCGACACGTTCGAGGTCGCATCCCCCACCGGCCCCGTCACGGGCGCCACCGCCAGCGCCATGCCGACGCTTGGCACCATCACATTCTCGGCGTGATCCATGGCAGCACCAACCTACAGTGTCGCAGATTTCCGCACCGCGCTGCTCAACCTGCTGCCGCGTGGCCGGATCTGGTCGCGTGACCCGGATGCGATGCCCTACCAGCTCGCAGCGGTCTGGGCACCAACGTTCCAGCGCGCGGCGCAGGCGGCGGGCAACCTGATCGCGGATGCCTTCCCGGCGTCCACGGTCAACCTGCTGCCGGAATGGGAGGCCACGCTGGGCCTGCCCGATCCCTGCGCGGGCGAAAGCCCCACGATCGAACTGCGCCGCAACCAGGTGGTCGCACGACTGACCGATAACGGCGGCGCGTCGGTCCCCTACTTCGTCCAGTTCGCGGCGACGCTGGGCTACGCGATCACGATCACACAGTTCGCACCGGCCCGCTTCGGCATGGCCCGGTTCGGTGACCTCTATTACGGCGCGCCGTGGGCCTATGTCTGGCAGGTCAACGCCCCGGCCGTGACCATCAGTTCCGCCCGGTTCGGCGAGGCGCAGTTCGGCGACCGCTACCGCACGTGGGGCAACCTTGTCCTGGAGTGCGAGATCAAGGCCCGCGCGCCTGCCCATACCACGGTCCTGTTCAACTATTCAGGTGAGCAATAATGTTCAGATTGGCAAACGGCACGCAGGTGTCCGACCTCCCCGCACCGCCTGCCGCCATCGGCACGCCCGGGTTCGCGACGGCGGGCGTCGTGGGCGGGCAGATGCCCTCCATCATCGATCCCGACGCGTTCAATGTGCATCAGGAAGAACTGATGGCGATCCTTGCGGCCGCTGGCCTCAATGAGGATCGCAGTAACAGCGCACAGGTGCTCGCCGCGCTTCGGATGCTGTTTGTCACGCTCGGCGGTGGCAAATACCAGGTCGCGGGCGCGGTGATGCTTGGGCGTGACACCACGTTCCCCGGCCTGCGCTACAGCTATATCGGCACCGATGGCAAGACGGTCATGGACGGCGGTTACCTCGTGTCCTCGTACGGCACCCTCCTGTCCGGTTCGACGCAGGTGGGCGACCTGACGATCGGGCCGGACGGCCGCCTGTCCTTCCAGTCCGTGAAGATGGCGGGTTCCTACGGTGTGACGGCGCTGCTGTCGGATATCGTCGCCGGGACGGGACTGGGGAATTCGCAGGGCACGAACGGCTATCAGATCCTGCCCGGTGGGACGGTCCTGCAATACGGCGCCAGCAGTTCCGGCAGTGGCGGGTATTCGACCCCGAATTTCCCGGTCGCCTTCCCGACCAAATGTGAGGGAATGATCGTGGTTGAATCGGCCGCCACCACGAACTGGGCAGCCGGGAAACCCACGCTGCACGGTGTGCAGGGCTATCCCAGCAAGGTGCAGGCCGACGTCTATTCAATGATTTTTTCCGGTTCTGGCGGTGGATGGGGCGGAATGAACGGCCTCGGATATTTCTGGTGGGCGTGGGGATACTGATAAATGTCGACGAATTATTACTTTTCCGCGTCGAACAACGCGTTTTATCCCGTGGTGCTCCAGGCGCAGTACGAGGCGGCAGGAACCTGGCCGACTGATGCGGTCGCGGTGGCCGACGCCGTGTTCGAGACTTACGGCTCCGGTGCGCCGCCCGCCGGGCAGGTGCGTGGCGTGGCGTCTGACGGAACCCCCACATGGGTGACTGCAACCCCGCGCGCGATTCCCCTGACGACGCAGGCCGCCAGTGCGCTGGCACAGGCGCAGCAGACCGTCTGGGCGGATTACGGTTCGCTCGGGCAGGCTGTCCCCGCCGCGTGGGTCACGTATCAGACCGCCCTGCGGGCGATCGTCAACGGCACCGACACCACCAGCACGACGCTGCCTGCAGCGCCGACCAGCTGATCCAGATCGCAACAATTGCGCCTGCCACACCGCCATCGAGGCGGTTTTTTATTGCCTGGAACACAGATGACCGAAGTCCTGACGCCGGATGTGCACGACATCCTTGATGACCATGGGGAGCGTATCGGCTTCCTTGAACGCTGGCGCGACAGTGCCGACGGAAAGATTGACGATACGCGCCGGGAAGTCGGCGCCATCCGGGCCGAAATGCAGGCCCAGTATGCCACGACATCATCCGCCCTGGAGCGTCAGTCCCGCGACATGCAGGATCTGACCCGGCAACTGGCCGAACAGAACGGCGCGCAGAAGGAACGCAATCGGCTGGAGGCGGCCAAGCTGACCAAGGCGCGGATTGCCGAAAGCCGGTGGAAAAAGCGCGCGGCCGTGCTGGGCATCGTCTTCACGCTGCTGGCCACTGTCGGGGGCACCCTGCTGTCGAGCCAGACATGGGACGACTTCTTTTTCGCCAACGTGCCGTTCCTGCATCACCATCATATCATCGGGGCACTGCAATGACCGGCCTGTGCGTGGCGCAGTTCAAGCGCACGATCGTGTCTCCTGCCCTGGCGCATATCGGGCTGGACGGGGATGCGGCGGTCAACCTGCTGACCGGCACGGCGCTGGTGGAAAGTGGCCTGACCTTTGTCGCGCAGGTCGTGGCGGGAGGTACCGGACCTGCGCGCGGCCTGTGGCAGATGGAACCATTCACCCACGATGACATATGGACGACGTTCCTGTCCGATGCGCGGCTGGCATCCCTGCGGGGCGCGGTGCTCGACCTGCTGTCGCGCTGGCCGTCGCGTGCGGCGCAGTTGCCGGGCAACCTGCCCTACGCCTGCGCGATGGCGCGCCTGAAATACTACCGTGCGCCGGGACCGCTGCCCGCAGCCGATGATGCGGCCGGGCAATGCCGTTACTGGAAATCGAACTACAACACGTCGCTGGGCGCGGGCGCTGCGGACAGCACGCATGTCGCCCTGTTCCAGCAGGCGATCGAGGCCTGACCATGGACCCACCCACACTTCTGCAGGACGTCCTGTCGCTGCTCCCGACGCAATATGCCGGGGATATCGCCGTGATCGTGTCGTTCCTGATCTCCACCTGCGCCCTGATTGCGCGATTCTGGCGCCCGCCGGATCCCGCATCCCGCTGGGTCGTGGTCTGGACAATCGTGACCGCCATAGCCCAAGCGCGCGGCTGGAACCTGCCCGCCTACCAGCCAGGCAAGAAGGCCGCGATGGTCCCGGCCACCGTGCCGCGCCAGACGGTCGAGCAGCTGCTCGACGTGCCGCCGGGTTCAACCCGTCCGGGCAGGCCGCCGACGCGCGCATCCCCGCCCGGCTGACTGGCCGGTCCCAGATCAATCATCATCATTCCCCAACCGCCCGAGAGGCGGTTTTTTCATATGGAGACGCCAGACATGGCCGACACCGATACCACCACCGCCATTCCCGCCCTCGAAAACCTGATCGAAACCGCGCTCGGCAAGGGCGACACGACCGCAACCCAGGCTGATATCGCCCTGGCGGGCAACCTGCTGCAGACGCTGATTCCGGTTATCGTCGAGAAAGCCGCGCCGAACCTGGACCTGTCCGGCATCGATGCCGCCCTGACCAAGATCCTGACCGGCATCACGGACCTGAAGGACGCGATCGCGACGAAGCCTGTTGCGGCCGCACCTGCGGCGAACGCCACGGTCGGCGTGCCGCGCCCGTCCGTGCCGGGCCAGCCCGCGCACTGACCTGTCAACCGGAACCGGCCGGTCTGTAAACCGGCCGCCGGACCACACATGTCCTGACACCTGACAGATAGCCCACCCGTTTCCACGCAAAAATGGCCGTTTCCTGCGGCCCGCCGGGACGGGTGGACTATTTGCGTTTCCAGACTGGAAAACTCGCCCATGAACAACCCTGTCAACCTCGTCACCGGCCGCCGTGGTTTCCTCGGCCTTGGCGCCGGTATCGCCGCCACCGCCGCACTGGGAGCCTGCACCGTCAGCAAGTCCGGCAACGTCACGACCGTCACCCTGAACGTGGCGGAGATCAAGGATTACGGACAGGCGGGCCTGAACGCAGTCACCCTCGTCCTGTCCATCGCGGCCGTGGCCAGCGCGATCGGTACGCCCGCCGTGGGTGTGATCAGCCTGGCCGACACGGCGCTGTCCACCGCCCTGACCAGTTTTGCCACGGCGGCCGGATCCACGCTGACGATCACCTATGACGACACGAACTGGAAAACCCGGGTGGACAGCATCCTGTCCGGCCTGACCACGCTGCAGACGGACCTGACCGCTGCAATCACCGGGGCGTCCACGAAGGTGTCCAGTGCGGACCTGTCCAACGCCAACACCGCCCTGTCCGCGCTGGGCACGGTCGTGTCGGCGTTCAAGGGCGTGCTGGACAGTGTGGCCGTGCGGCGCAATGTCGGCGCCATGGCTGCTGCTACCGTCCCGCCCTCCAAGGCGCAGGTGCAGCAGGCGCTCCAGGTGCTGGGGGTGACGGCGGGATGAACAGCTCCGAAGAAAAGATCGAATGGGAAATTGTCGCAAAAAAGCTGACAGCCCCGCGCCTGACGCCGGAAGCGATTGATGGGGTTATCGCGGATGAACAGTATTGGATCGCACCGGGCAAGACGCTGACCATCTGCGTTCTGACCCTGCGCAACGGTTTCACAGTGACCGGCGAAAGCGCCTGCGCCAGTCCCGACAACTTCGACGAGGAACTGGGACGCAAGATCGCGCGCAGGAATGCCCGTGAGAAGATCTGGCCTCTGGAGGGCTACCTGCTACGGCAGCGCCTTCACGACGCATGAGCCCTTTCGTGCAAGGTGTGATGGCCGGTGCGGGCGGCGTGACCGTTCTCATCGGGCTGCTGGTTACTGTCCCCCTCAAGCTGCATGCGCTCTACATGGCGGCGCAGTTACGGAACCGGGGACTGGAGTAATTCCATTCCCCCCTCGACCAAGGGGGCAGCGGCAAATGCTGCTGCCCGCGATGTCAGGTCCATGGTCACGCGACCTCCCGTACCTCGACTGTCGCCTGCCGCCCAAGCGCATGAAGGGCGGCCTCGACGCGTCCGATCTTGCTTTCATGCAGCAGATCGCGCAGGCGACGCACGGATGATTCCGCCACGCCCAGTCGGCGCGCCAGCTCCACGTTGCTGACCCTGTTCTCCAGCATTGCCGTATGCAGCGCCAACTTGGCCGCTTCCAGCATGGGCACATAGACCAGAAGGCGACCATTGGCCGCGGGCGGCACTGGCACGGTCGCGCCGTCGTCCACATAGATGGACAGGGACGTGACCAGCAGGTCCTGCGCCTCGCGCAGCGCCTCCTCCCGGGTTGCGCCATCGGTCGCCCCTGGCAACCCCTCGAATGAAGCCGTGATGGTGCCGTCCGGATTGGTCTCCAGATCGACCGGGTAAGCGTAAAGCATCCTCATACCTCCAGATCGGTTTCGGTCAGCCCGAGATCCCTGAGGATCTTGCGGAACGTGCCGGTGGCCATGTCACCGCGATGGTTCGATACCACCGTCGGCTTGCCGTTCAGCCGCACCACGATGTGCGACCCCTTCCCCTTACGTTCGGTCATGTCCCAGCCATTCTTGTTGGCGAGGCGGCGGAGACGGGCGAGGAGGTCAGCGGCTTTCATGTCCACAATATCGCGCACATATGCGCGAATGTCAACACAAATCGGTCATAAATGAACGAAATAAGCCCCCGGCTTGCGAACTTGCGCAAGTTTGGCTGTCGCCCGGCGGAAATCCGTCCGGGACAGCCCATGCTTTCCGTCGTGCGTGGCTTTCTGGCCCGACAGGCTCCGGCGCGCCTGATCCGCACCGGTATCGATCCTGCCCCGCTGATGTTGGGAAATGACGTGCTGGGGGACTGCACGTCGGCCGGGATCGGCAACCATGCCCGCGCCACGGCGGCGCTCAACAGGTTTCAGGTGGACGTGACCACGGCGCAGGCCGAGGCGTTCTATTCCCTGTCCACCGGCTATGTGCCCGGCAATCCAGCCACGGACAACGGTAACCGGCCGTTTGAGGCCGCCTTATGATTGAGGATTGTGACTGGTAACTTACCGTCGTTAACGACGTCGTTATTGACGTCATTTGAGAGGTAAGAATGACCCAGGAAATCCTGATTGGCGTTGAACGCCGCCGCCGCTGGTCGGATGAACG
>NZ_NKUF01000070.1 GCF_003206495.1 Gluconacetobacter entanii
CGCGACGGCTTCTGGTTTGCCGTCCGCCTGTTCGACAGCCGCAAGCAGCACCCCGGCCAGCGCCTCGATCGACAGGGTATCGGCTCCCGTCGCCTCGACCAGTTCGCCGAGCTGGAGGGTCCGTTGCGCCTTAAGCTGTTTTGCCTTTTCCTGAAGCGCCTTCAGTTCCGCATCAATGTCCCGTGGCCTGCGCATTTTCCGCCCTCTGTCCTGCTGGTCTGTGGCATACTCTACCACGCAGGCGAGAACCGCGTCACTCATCCAGAGCAATCAACCCTTGTGGCACAGTAAAATGTGAGTGCACGTCTCCAGCGTGCTTTCAGGTCAATCGGAGCAGTATCATTGCTGCCCTGTAGCTGTCCTGCAATATCCAGAAAAGTCCCGAGCAGGGTGGCGCGGTCATCATCGGTCAGATCGACCAGTCCCGCCTTCTGGACCAGGCCGCCCAGTTCGATCAGATGATGAGTGCGTTCCCGTCGCGCCTTCGCCCAGTCGCGCATGTCGGTGCGTGCCTTTCGTGCCTGCTGGCGATGGATCAGGGCTTCCTGCTTCCTGATCCGTCTTTCAAGCGCCAGCAGATCCGTCCTGATCGTTTCCGGTTCCTTTCCGGCCGCCCTTTTTTGCGCCGGCCTGAAAGAACGCCGTCCCCCGTTCGGTCCACCTCGCGACGGCTTCGGGTTTGCCGTCCGCCTGTTCGACAGCCGCAAGCAGCACCCCGGCCAGCGCCTCGATGGACAGGGTATCGGCTCCCGTCGCCTCGACCAGTTCACCGAGCTGGAGGGTTTTTTGCGCCTTAAGCTGCCTGGTCTTTTCCTGAAGCGCCTTCAGTTCCGCATCAATGTCCCGTGGCCTGCGCATTTCCGGTCCTCTGTCCTGCTGGTCTGTGCCATACTCTATCACACAGGCGAGAACCGCGTCACTCATCCAGAGCAATCAACCCTTGTGGCACAGTAAAATGTGAGTGCGCGCTTATACGTCACTTCGTGACGTGCGCTTAAGGGGTGTGATAGGATCGCGTTCATGGCGATCTATCACCTGCATGCAAAGGTCATCAGCCGCGCCACCGGCCGGAGCGCCGTGGCGGCGGCGGCCTATCGCGCGGCATCCCGCCTGCATGATTTGCGGCTGGATCGCGACCATGACTTTTCCAACAAGAGCGGCGTGGTGCATTCCGAGATCCTGCTGCCCGACGGCGCGCCGGAACGGTTTCTTGATCGTGCGACCCTATGGAATGAGGTCGAAGCGATCGAGAAGCGCAAGGATGCCCAGCTTGCCCGCGAAGTGGAGTTTTCAATCCCGCGCGAAATGACCCAGGCGCAGGGGATCGCGCTGGCACGGGATTTTGTGCGCGAGCAGTTCGTGGAACGCGGCATGGTGGCCGATCTCAATGTGCATTGGGATATTGGCGAAGACGGACAGGCGAAGCCCCATGCCCATGTGATGCTGTCCACGCGGCGGATCGAAGTCAGAACCGGAGAGGCTGTGCATGGAAGACGAAACGGAATCCCGCATCCTGAACGAAGCGGCAGGGGCGCATACGACTTCGCGCCGGATCCTGGACCTGATGGAGCAGAAAGGGGACGACGATCCGCTCAAGCTCATGATCCGTCTGCTGACAGAGATCCGGGAGACGCAGCGCGGCATCCTGCTGAAGCTCTCGACGCTGGAGAAGCGCTTGCAGCGGCTGGAAGAACGGCACGACTGATTGCGGCGGCACGGCTCCGGCATGAAGGTCTGGGGCTGGCGCAGAATCAGCCTTTCATCGGGTTCGGTGCGAAAGAGCGTTCGTGGAATGACAGGGATCTTCTGCTGACGTGGCGGGAGCGGTGGGCGTCGCTCGCCAATGAACGGCTGGCCGAGCTGGACCTGGATGTGCGGATCGATCATCGGTCGTTTGCCGCACAGGGGATCGACCTTGAGCCACAGAACAAGATCGGACCCGCAGGGTCACGCCGGCCGGAGCGCGGTGAACCGTGTGAGCGGGTTGCCGACCATCTGGAGATCGCACGGCGCAATGGGGAAAAGTTGCTGGCCGAGCCGCATGTGGCGCTGGAGGCGCTGACGCGACAGCAGAGCACATTCACCCGCCAGGACCTGGCGCGGTTCGTGGACCGGCACACGGCGGATGCAGAACAGTTCAGTGCTGTCATGGTTCGGGTGGAGGCGTGCCCGGAACTGGTCGCCCTCGGGAAAGACGGTCATGGGCGGGAACGGTTCTCCACACGGGAGATGATCGGGGTCGAGCAGCGTCTGGAAGAGGCATCGCTCGCGATGGGGCAGTCCCAGGGGCATGCGGTGCCGCTGGCGGTGCGTCGGGTGGCGATGGCGCGGGACGGGCTTGGGGACGAGCAGGCGCTGGCGGTGGGCGAGGTCACGAAGTCCCGCGACCTGTCCGTGGTGGTCGGCTATGCCGGGACGGGGAAGAGCACCATGCTGGGTGTCGCCCGCGCGGCATGGGAAGAGGCCGGGTATCGGGTGCGCGGGGCAGCGCTGTCGGGGATTGCAGCGGAAGGGCTGGAATCCGGGTCCGGGATCGAGAGCCGGACGCTGGCCTCCCTGGAGCGTGCGTGGGCGCGTGAGTTCGACCTGCTGGAGCGCGGGGACGTGCTGGTGGTGGATGAGGCCGGCATGGTGGGGTCACGGCAGATGGAGCGGGTGCTGTCGGCCGCGCGTGGTGCCGGGGCCAAGGTGGTGCTGGTGGGTGATCCCGAGCAGTTGCAGGCGATCGAGGCTGGTGGTGCGTTCCGGGCGGTAGCCGAGCGGGTCGGGTCTGTGGAAATCACGACGGTGCGCCGGCAGCGTGAAGACTGGCAGCAGGGGGCCACGAAAGAGCTTGCAACCGGGCGGACGGATAGGGCGCTGGAGCGCTATGAGGCGGCCGGCCTGGTGCGCGGGCATGACACGCTGGAAGAGGCGCGGGCCGGGGTGGTGGCCGGGTGGGATGAAGCGCGTCAGGCCGCGCCAGAGGATAGTCAGATCATGCTGGCGCACCGGCGTGCCGATGTGCGTGCGCTGAACGAGGCGGCACGCGCCATCCGGCGGGAGGCGGGTGAGCTGGGTGACGACGTGCTGGTACCGACCGCCCAGGGCGAGCGGGTGTTCGCGGACGGGGAGCGGGTCTACTTCCTGCGCAATGACCGGGAGCTGGGGGTGAAGAACGGCACGCTGGGCACGGTGCGGGGCATCACGGGGTGGCCTGATGCCGGGGACCTAGCACTGTCGGTGCAGCTCGATGGGCCGGGTGGGACCGGGACTGGCCGGGTCGTGTCCGTGTCGGTGGCGGATTATGACGCGCTGGATCATGGCTATGCCGCCACCATCCACAAATCGCAGGGTGTGACGGTGGACCGGGCGCATGTGCTGGCGACGGGGAGCATGGACCGGCACGGGGCCTATGTGGCGCTGTCGCGCCACCGGGAGAGCGTGTCCGTTCATTGGGGCCGGGATGATGTGGGCGACCGGGACGGGCTGGTGCGGCGGCTGTCGCGCGAGCGGCTGAAGGATACCACGCTGGATTACCTGCATGTCCGGGATCGGGATGCCGGGTTTGCGCGACGACGCGGGCTGCATGTCCCCGAGAGCGAGATCGTGGTGGAGCGTGAGAAGGCTGCCTCTGGCCCCCAGAAGGACAGGCAGGCCGAAGCTGTCCGTACGCCAGATCCGGCACCGGCACAGCGGAAGCGTGGGATGTTCGACGGGCTGGACCTGTCCGTGAGGCTTGGTCGTCGCACATCGGAAAAAGACGTGTCGGCCGGGATGAATGCCGGGGCCAGTAAGGGGGAAAGTGGGGTTGAGCGTGAAGCTCCCGCCTCGCCCTTTGCCGTGTTGCGGCTGCCGCGTGTGCAGCGCGCGCAGGTGCCTGCCGGGCTGGGCGGGTTTGTGCCGGGTGGTGATCCGCTCCACCAGGCGGTGGAGCAGTATGCGCGGGCGGTGCGGGACATCGGGCGCATGGTGGAGCAGGACCTGCCGGTGCTGGAGCACCAGAAGAAGGCATGGCTTGACGCCAGCACGGCCCTCGAACGGCTAAGGCCCGGGGCGGTGATCGCTCTGGAAACCGCCGTGAAGCATGAGCCGGAGATCCGGCAGGCCCTGTACGGGCTGGAAGGGCCGACACGGGCGCGCAGGCTGGTCGAGGGGCTGGAACACGAGGACAAGGTGCGGCATTCCCCAGAGTTGCGGGCGGCGCGGTTCGTGAAGGCGTGGGACGGGCTGAGCCGCGAGCAGCAGGGTGTGGCGCTCAGGGAACTGAAGCGGGACGCGCAGCTTGAGTCCCTCCTGCGGCAGAAGGGGCACGAACTGGGCATCCGGAAGGGATCGACGCTCGATCATGGATTGCAGCCGCAGCGCACGCGCTCCCTGTCGCGCTCCAGGGGGCGGGATATGGACATGGGGATGTAGGAGATTTTGATTTACGTTAACCAGTGACGTCATATATGATGTCACTATGCGCGTTGTTCTTGATACGGATGTTGTTCTTTCGGGATTTATGTCGCCGGATGGAGCGTCCCGGCAGCTTTTGCTGGGGGCCTTGGATGGGAATTTCAGTCTGCTGCTCTCCACGACCCTCCTGGTCGAATACGAGGCGGTGTTGCGTCGCTCTGAAAATCTTTTCCGAATGGGCGTTCAGGGGGATGAAGTTCTGGAGGTTCTTGATGGACTTGCAGGGTGTTGTGTGCCGGTTTCTTTTGATTACAGGTGGCGACCGACAGGTGCGCATGGTGATGATGAACTTGTGGTTGAGACAGCGATCAACGGGAATGCGGATGCGATTGCCACGTTCAATCTGAAAGACATGCAGCGGGCCGTATCACGGTTCGGTATTCCAGCAGTGCGGCCAGGTGTTCTTTTGCGAAGGATGAGAGGATGAGTAGCAGTAAAATCCAGCTTCGGCTTCCGGAAGATATGCGGGAAGCCGCAACGCGTCAGGCGGCGCTTTCAGGTGTCAGCATGAACCTTTTTGTTGCGACGGCTGTCGCGGCCCGTCTGGGTGGGCAGGCAGAAGCGGAACGGTATTTTTCCGCACGGGCGACACGGACCACGCCTGCTCGTGCCAAAGCTCTTCTGGAGCGGATCGGAACAAAGGGGCAGATCAGGGACGATGATCGTCTGGACGTGCCGGAAAACTGAATCTGGATGAGGGGATGTCGGGTTTTTCTGGAAAGATATCGAAATTATATTTATGATATCATTCCAGGAAATGAGGAGTCCTGTCATGTCTTCTGTGGTTATTCGTAATCTTCCGGAAGAGACGCATCGGGCGCTGAAGGCGCAGGCCATGCTGCATGGGCGCAGTACGGAAGCGGAGATCCGGACCATTCTGGAAGCGGCCGTCCGGCCGCCGCAGCGGGTCCGGCTGGGATCGCTTCTGGCGTCCATCGGTCGGGAGGCCGGTGTGTGTGATCAGGATATTGCGGCCTTGCAGACCAGCGATCAGACCCCGGCCGAGCCGATGTCCTTCGAATGATCCTGCTCGATACCAATGTGATCTCGGAGCCGTGGAAGCCCGTCCCGGAGCCGCGTGTTCTGGCCTGGATCGATGGACAGGCGATCGAGACGCTTTTTCTGTCTGCCGTCACGGTGGCGGAACTGCGTTTCGGGATCGGGGCGATGCCGTCTGGTCGGCGGCGTTCTGTACTGCATGAGCGGCTGGAACAGGAGGTACTGCCCTTGTTCGCGGGGCGTGTCCTGTCGTTCGATCTGGCGGCGTCCCAGGCCTATGCCGAACTGATGGTGCGGGCCAGGTCAGAAGGTCGGGCGATTGGCAAGGCAGATGGCTATATTGCAGCAACCGCTGCATCCCGGGGTTATGTCGTGGCCAGCCGCGACGTGTCTCCTTTCGAGGCGGCCGGTGTGCGGGTTCTCAATCCGTGGGAGGAGACCTGATGTCCTGCGGCATGCTTGAGAGCGGATGATTTAATGTGTATGATTTCTATTGGAGATACACATCATGCGAACAAACATCATCATTGACGATGCCCTCATGACCGATGCGCTGAAAGCGGCCGGTGTGAAGACCAAACGGGAAGCCGTGGAACTGGGACTGCGTATGCTGATCAGGCTGAAGCAGCAGCGGGAGCTCCGTACCTTGCGGGGGAAGCTCGACTGGCAGGGTGATCTGGATGCCATGCGTTCCGACGCATGATCCTGGTGGATTCCTCGGTCTGGATCGATTTTTTCCGGGGTACGGTGACGCCACAGGTTGATGTTCTAGACCGGCTTCTGGGAGAAGAACCTGTCGCCATTGGGGATCTGATGATGACGGAAGTTCTCCAGGGATTTGCGAGTGAGCGGGATTTCAACACGGCACGGCGGATGCTTGGTGCCCTGGATCTGGTGGAGATCGTGGGACGTGATGTCATGATCGAGGCGGCACGATATTTTCGTGACCTGCGCGGCAGAGGCATCACCATCCGGAAGACCATTGATACCCTGATTGCCACACGATGCATCGTAAGCGGGTATCGGCTTCTTTACAGTGACCGGGACTTTGATCCGTTTGTGACACATCTGGGGCTGGAACGGGCTGCCTGATCGGGGGGCAGGCTACCGGGGGAGGGATGTTGTGCAGGAAGAAGAACAAGCCGTTTGTCAGGAGACAGCGCATCTTCTGAGTAGTACGCGTAATGCGGAAAGATTGCGACGGACTATTCAGAACGCGGCTTCAGACAGTCGGCCAAACAGGCTTACGCTCCTGGCAATGGAAGAAGGGCGAAGGCGGCTGCTTTTCGGGAAGCAGGAAAGGGCCGGAACGCAAGAGGCTGGTCAGGATGATGATCGTCTGGACGTGCCGGAAAACTGAATCTGGATGAGGGGATGGTTCCATCATGAGCGAGACGGATCCGGCAGCCCGTGCGTTTGAGGATCTGTGCGCCGAAATGACGGTGCTCCGGCGCAGCGTGGAAGCGCTGCCCCAGGCATGGCGGGACAACCGGCCGCCAGACTACACACCGGACCTGGCCAGACTGGTGAAAGCCCTGAATGAAGTGGGCGCGCGCATGAAGGCGATCGAGGCCAGTCCGACGCTGAAGATGACGCCGCAGGCCTATGGGCAGGGGGTACGCCAGGCAGGGCTTTCTGTCAGTCAGGACATGCAGGCTGCCTTTCATACCGCGATCCGTGCGGTGCAGGTGGAGCGGCAGCATCTGACCGACATTGTCGGGCAGGCGCGCACCCAGGA
Organism: Gluconacetobacter entanii; assembly: GCF_003206495.1. Classification (GTDB taxonomy): domain Bacteria; phylum Pseudomonadota; class Alphaproteobacteria; order Acetobacterales; family Acetobacteraceae; genus Novacetimonas; species Novacetimonas entanii. The sequence goes on from NZ_NKUF01000070.1 coordinate 7,178, forward strand.
CCGTCAGAACTGGTGGGTGCTGAAGGTCGGGCTGGCCTGTCTGGCTGTCGGGATCGGGTTCTCGCCTATCCTGACCTATCTCCTGCCGTCATCACTGGGGACGCGCGTGGCCTCCTTTATCGTGGGCGGGCAGGATCGGTGGGAATCCGGTGCGTTGATGATGGAGGCCGACAATCCCGAAAGCCTGCGGCATATGGTCCGGGCCAACCGGCTTGTGGATGCCAGTCAGGACCGGATCGCCGCCTGCCAGAAAACAGCCAACGAGACGAAGGTGGATCAGCCCTGTGTCCTGACCATCCGGCCGGGTGGGTCGTAGGACGAACGTGGCCCTGACAACCGTATTGGACAGACCAACCGTTTTGCGACCTGACGGTCTTCTCGACTACGACTCATAGACATACCCGGAACCGACACTACGCCTACCCATAAATATCTGGTCTTCATACATCATTGCACCGTTGGTACGGGCATGCAGGAAAGGGGCTGCGAAAACCCGAGCCCCTTTAGCCATAACCCAGGTTGCAACAATGGAATGGCGGAGAAATGTCGCGTTAAAGGAAATTCGGTTTCTTTTACATGGCAGGAAAACGTGTTATTAATTACCTGTTTTTCTAACACGTAAGAATGATCATGTTAACGCCCACCTACGAGATTCATCGCTTGCCACCTCAGGTGGATCTGGAAACGGTTCCAGTCCTCAAGGCCTTGGCCAAGGCTAACCGGGCGCTAGCAGAACTGAAGGGACGGGCTGCGACCATTCCCAATCAGGGGATCCTGATCGATACGCTGGCCTTGCAGGAAGCAAAGGCGTCATCCGAGGTGGAGAACATCGTCACGACCCAGGATGAGCTCTTTCAGGCGGAACTGTTTCCTGAAGGACCGGACTCTGTCGCGGCCAAGGAAGTCGCCCTGTATCGCGATGCCCTGCATCTGGGCTTCCGGCAGTTGAAGGTGACGGACGGTCTGCTTCTGAACACGGGGCTGATCGCGATTTTCCAGATGCTCAAGAGACGGGAAGATGGATTTCGGACCACGCCAGGAACAGCCCTGAAGAACGAACGGACGGGTGAAGTTGTGTTTGTGCCACCCCAGGATGCCCGGGAAATCATCCGGTACATGTCGGATCTGGAGCGGTTCGGGGACTATCCTGAATTTTGTGCGGTGTGGTGATAAATTGCTCGAAGAGGAGCCCCCGCATGAGCATTGATAAAGACCTCCTGGACCGCCTGATGGAAGG
>NZ_NKUF01000071.1 GCF_003206495.1 Gluconacetobacter entanii
GGCGCAAAAAAGGGCGGCCGGAAAGGAACCGGAAACGATCAGGACGGATCTGCTGGCGCTTGAAAGACGGATCAGGAAGCAGGAAGCCCTGATCCATCGCCAGCAGGCACGAAAGGCACGCACCGACATGCGCGACTGGGCGAAGGCGCGACGGGAACGCACTCATCATCTGATCGAACTGGGCGGCCTGGTCCAGAAGGCGGGACTGGTCGATCTGACCGATGATGACCGCGCCACCCTGCTCGGGACTTTTCTGGATATTGCAGGACAGCTCCAGGGCAGCAATGATACTGCTCCGGTTGACCTGAAAACACGCTGGAGGCGTGCGGGACTTCATGCCTTCGACAGGGACCGGGAACATGACAGGACAACAGGCAGACGTGACCATGACTGACCACGAGACACGATCATCCGAAGCTGACACGCTGCGGGAGCTTACGACCCGGATTGTCGCTGCCTATGTCAGCAGCAATACGGTTCCGGCGGAGACCCTGCCAGGCCTCATCGCCTCGGTATTTCAGGCGCTCGGAAGTCTGGGACAGGCGATGACCGAAACACCAGATCTGGTGCCGGCCGTGCCTGTGAAGAAATCCGTGTTTCCAGACTACATTGTCTGTCTGGAGGACGGAAAAAAAATGAAGATGCTCAAGCGCCATCTTCGTACTGTCTATGGCATGACACCCGAGCAGTATCGGGAGAAATGGGGCCTGCCGGAAAGCTACCCGATGACCGCCCCATCCTATGCAGCCCGACGTTCTGCCCTGGCACAGGAGATCGGACTGGGGCGGACCGTCAAGGAGACACCGGCCCCTTCGGAAACATCAGGAACTGGGGTGCCGGTCACACGCCTGCCAGAGAAGAAACGCGGACGCAGGCCGAAACTGGCCTGAAGGTCCAGACCGGGAGAAACGGGACATGAAGGCATGGGCCGCCAGCCTCGGCACGGATAACCCGCTCCCCCTGCCACAACCCGGGCAATAAGGGGGACGCTCTCGCACACCGCAGGAAGGTAACGAGGCGTACATTGGTCACGGCTATCCGTCAGGTCATACCGGATCAGATCGGTGGTTACGACGAAATCCTCGGCCGCTTCGTCACTGTGCAGCGAGGGCATGGACCTGTTTTTGCTGCTCATGGTGGTCGATCTCCTTCTCGTGCAGGAAAGTGGGCAAAGAAAGATCAGAGCCACTCTTATGCGTGTACCGTCTTCCCGCGCCGTGAAGATCGTGCAGATCCCGCGTCTGTTTTCGTGGGCGCCTTACGTAAGGCGCGATTCATAATTTCACGCAGCGCATCATTCATACGTGTCTGATAGCCAGGCCCGTCCTTCTCGAAGAAAGCCACGACATCAGCGTCAAACCGCACGGTTTTCTGCACTTTACGGGGTCGATAGAAGCGCCCCCGTTCCGCATGTGACCAGTCACGAATTTCTGGGGCTTCATCATCCGTCACAATCTGATTGTCAGGCATGGCCTCCACAGCCCGTAACGCCTGAAGCAGTTCAGAGTCCATTTTCGTATGCTTTGCGCTCATGGGCAGTTGCCTTTCTTACGCTGATAATACGACCGTATTCTTCGCCATCCTCCTCGTCTTCCACGGGTTCTGTATGAACGACGAAGAGAGTTGTGATGCCCCGTATCTTCCCTATGGTTCGCCACCTGTCCCCATCTGGATGGGGATCAGGGACAGACAATGCGAGCGGATCGCCGTCGAGAACAAACCTGCCGGTTTCCAGAGGCAGCTTATGCTTCTCCCTGTTTTTTGAATCCTTTTCAGGATCCCATACCCATATGGTCACAATCCGCTCCAGTAGTTACGGAATTGTAGTTACAACAGTATGATTTTTCAAGCCCGCATTCCTGCAACGGATTAACTCAATTCCCGATGACAGGATTCTACCACAGGCTCCCAATGTTCTCTGCCGAAGCAAGAAAAACTCAGTCTTCCTGTTGAGATATCAGCCGGATCTGGGCGATCATTTCATCGGCTGTGATCTCTCCGCACTGGCGGGCATCCATGATTGCGGTGAGCGAGCGTATATCTGTGCCCGCCTTATGTAACGATAACGTAATAATTATCTGCGGGTTTCCTGTGGCCGGAAAACTCATATCCCTCCCTTCCCCTGCTTCAGCGAAACGTCCTGATCCCATCGAACATGGACATTGTCGATGACGCACAGGGTTCTCGGGCGCTGCGGTCACCAGAAACACGTGGACACAGACCGGAACGGGCCTGATGATCTGGTCCGGTAGGAACACCATCATGGAAACAGGTCATTCCGATCGGGAAGCCGAAAAGAACGAAGCGACACGCCGGGCACTGGCCCAGGCTGATGCCGGATTGTTCATCAGTGATGAAGCGGTGAAGGCATGGGCGGCCAGCCTCGGTACCGATCATCCCCTTCCCCTGCCTGAACCCGGGCAATAAGGCGGCCGAAGTTCCGTAGAAGGGTGCATGTGACGGCCTATCGCAGGCCGGTGACAAGGACCGCTGCGCCTGGCGCCTGGGCAGCTGTCGGTTTTCTGGATCCTGACCCTTCGATTTCATCCTCCCTATTATGGAAAATCATTGGAAATCCGCCATTTTCAGGGTCGTTAATCGGACCCCCCTTTAATATGTCTGTTCATGGCCTACGTCTTTCTCCAGTCCCGGCACCTCACAACGGTCGGACAGGAAAAAAAGTCACTGGCCCACCTCCACAGCCCAGTCTGCCAGCCTTACGACCGACCATTCCTGATCGCATCCCACGGACCACCCACCGGGAAATGCCCACACTGTGGAAGCCTTCCGCCTCAGTGGTGCTGGTTTTTGTGCCCGTATGTCGCTTGCAGTCTTTCCTGCAGGTAGTCATGCCCGGTTACGGGTGGATAATGCGCATGCTCGCCGGAGCTGGTTACGATCGGCTCGACCAATGCATCCGCATCGGGATCGAGGAAGAAAGCGATCGAATACCGCTCGCCTGCAGGGCGCAATACCCGATGCGGGGTCGAGACATACACATCATTGCTCCACCGCATCAGGCAGTCACCGATATTGCAGATGAACGTGCCGGGAATCAGCGGGGCGTCCGTCCAGTCGCTACCGCGCGGACGTACCTGCAGGCCCGATACGCCATTAACCGCAAGGATCGTGACATTGCCGTAATCGGTATGGGCACCCGCCCCCGGTGCCGTGCTGGCCTGTTGCGCGGGCGGATAGCGCAGCAGGCGTAGCGTGGCCATGGGGTACCTGAATTTATCGACAAAGAAATCCTCATCTACCCCCAGGTCACGGGCAAAACCGCGATGCAGTGCCGCGCATATATCGAGGCAGATGGCGAAATATGCCATCATGAGATCCTGCCATCCCGGAAGAGCAGGCCATGCGTCCTGGCCACCAGGCTGGTTAGGGCTGATGTTGAAGGCTTCCTTGCGGTCGGGCAGGGAAGTCGTATCAAGCCGTTCGATCCCCAGCCCCACATAGCCCCGGTTCTGGCCCACGCGGCTCATGGCCACGGCTTCCTTGGCGGCGGCGGGTTGGGTGAAGAACGTGTGCGAGGCCTCGAAGAGCTTTGCTATCGTATCGGGAGATACGCCGTGGCCGGTAATGTAGAAAAAGCCGGTCTCGCGGCAGGCCCTGCCGATGGCGCTGGCCACGGCCTCCCGCTCCGCACCGTTACCCTGGTGCAGGGGGGAAATGTCGATAACAGGGATGTCATGGGTCATGGGACTGCTCCTTTTTACCTCAGGACCGGGAGAAAACCGGTTATCCGCAGGCAGGCGTTCGGCGTCACCTGCCTGGATAGACGGGTTGGAATGAGTGCCCTGCTGGCGTATCTGGCGCGGGCTGAGGCCATGGAACTGCCTGATCTCACGCGACAGGTGGAAGGCAGATCCATAGCCCGTACTGTCCGCAATGCTGGTCAGTGACATGTCGGTATGCCGGATCAGGCGCAGCGCAGCCTGTGCACGCACGGCCCGCAGGTAGCGCATGGGCGTGGTGCCCTGATGCCGACGGAACAGGTCTATCAGGTAAGGTGGCGTAATGCCGGCCACAGCGGCCAGTGTTTCAAGGTCCGGCTTTTCGGCATAATGCAGATCGATATAGTATCTGGCCGCGAGAAGCGGCGCGGGCATGTGTCCGGCCATATATTCTCCCGCCTCGATGCGCCATGCCGCGAACAGGGCCTCACCCAGGGCGTTGCGCAACGTATCAAGGGCTGGCGAAACGTACGGACCACACCCGATCCCTTCCCGGAAAAGCGTGCGGATGCGCGGAGAGGCCCGGATCCGGTCACCCAGGAAATCCTGCTCTACAGGGGAAGGTGCCTCCAGCAGCGGCGTTTCACACCACTGAACCTGGCTGCCCGGTGCATAGGTGGAACGCCGGCCAGTGGTGTTGATGAAGATGCCACACTCCCCCGCATGAAGTTCCCGCCTGCCGCCATCGATCACGGTGCTCATGGTGCCTGTCTCCAGCAGGAGCAGACAGGCATAAGCGCGGCTGGTTACGCGGAATTCTCCCCCGTCGGGATAGGCTGTCTGCCCAAACGAGAAACTGGTGCCACGCCTGATGAATGCCGATTTGCGAACTTCTGACAGAATGAACCCATCCCCATGTCACGCCTGTCCTGACCATAGTCGGGTTACCGATACGATAGAATGGCCGCAAACGTCGAAAACATGTCTGGAATTAAGATCTGTCCGCGATGGTCTTTCGCCCGGAGAGAGGCCGGGTTGCTGATCCGTGGGGAGGCCATGAAAGGCATGGGTCGCCAGCTTCGCGACGGATAACCCCCTCCACCTGCCAAAGCCATGGCAATAGAAGATCGCTCTGCTCTGGGCCAATGAGGTGGTCTGTCAGGCTGCTGCAGCCAGCCCTGGAGAGATATGGGCCATGAGACGGGCAAAGGTCTGTTTCAGCCGGGGTTCCACGCGTTCGGCCCTGGCGGCCAGAGCGGCATAGGATGCATAATTCTGACGGTCTTCCAGCGTCGCGTGCCTGTCTCGTGCCTTCTGACGATAGAATTCGCAGGGCAGAAGCGACCTGAAGGAAGCCTGTTTCCTGAAGAAGTGGTTATAGATCTCGTCCTCTTCCACGAAGACATCCCAGAAAAAACGCGGAGCATCAGGCCCCTCGCAGATTTTCATCACGTCTTCGATCGGCGAGGACACTGTCCTGTCCTGCAGCCGGTTGGGCACCAGGATAATTTTCTGTCCGGAAATACCGCAGGCCCGGAGCTTCTGAACCGTCCAGATCATCCGCTGTATACTGTAGACTTCAGGCGTAAAGGGAATCAGGAAAACGTCGATATCTTCGTCAGCACCAGAAAAGCGCTTCATCTTCGTGCAAGTAGCCTCCAGGGCGGTCATGTCGATATCGATGATGATGGGCCGGCCCTGATTCAGGGTGAGTTCCTCAAAAACCACCCCGAAGTCCCCATTTCGGACCAGCAGAAGGTTATCTGGGCTGAGGCCACCAGAAAAATCGATCCGTTCCTTGACGCAGACCAGAAGGGGATTGAGGAGGAAAGGTGCCAGGAGATGAAAGGCAATGACGGTTTTCCCACACCCACCGGCAGCTGACAGGACGCAGATCCGTGGGGCAGAAACGGGGTGGCAGTCAGACATCTTGGCCTCTCTATATCCAGGGGAACGACATTGAATGGGCATTTACATACTATAGTTGATAAAAATATAGTATGTAAAACGCCAGCATGTCCTGATGGACATGAGACGCCTTGTGGGATGGAATTTTTCCCGCATCCGAAGGAATAAAGGCCTGACACAGGAACAGGTTGCCGAGCGGTCAGGCTTCAGCCAGCAATATCTCAGCGGCCTGGAAAAAGGGGTTCGCAATCCAACGGTCGTCACCCTTTATGAACTGGCCTGCGTGCTGGACATTTCTCCTGTTGAATTCCTCATGCCCGTTGAGGAAAGTGGCTCATAATCGTTGCAACAGGCCGCAGCCAGGAAAGGGAACGAACATGCCGACGGATACAAACCGGTTCGACCGCGACCGGGAAGCGGAAAAGGACGCAGCCACGCGTCAGGCACTGGCAGAAATTGCAGCGGGACGTGTGGTCAGTGCGGAAGCGGCCATAGCCTGGATTGATAGCCTCGGCACCGATCACCCGCTCCCCATGCCAGAACCGGGCCAATAGGATGGTCCCATTCCAGCATAAGGGGGAACGCTGATGCATAGGGCATTGCCCTCATCCAGGCCTCACGCCAGGAGATCATGATGCCCGGGGACAGGCACCGTTGCCCCACCCATCCGGGGGAATTGCTACGGCTGGACGTCATTCCTGCCGGCTTCATGGAGACGTCAGAAATTGCACAGGCCCTTGGCATATCCTGTCCGCATCTCCACGAGATCCTGGCGACCCGAAAACCCATTACACCCGAACTGGCGGAACGACTGGGTCAACTGCTGGGCAATGGCCCTGATCTGTGGATCAGGATGCAGGCGGCCCATGATGACTGGCAGACCACGCACCCTGGCATTCCATAGATCGCGTGCTGGCTCTGAACTCCCATAATGCAGCCGGTGGTAGAATGATCGTGCCTCAACTCCGGCAGAAACAGAACGCGGGAATGATCTCTCATTCCCGCGCTGAAGATTACCAGTAATATTCATGGGGCCGCCGGAAGGGGATGGCTCCTCGTCAGATACCTGCCACAGCCCGTCAGAGACGCACTCAGGCATGTGTAGCGGAATATCCGTCTCTATGACTGTGGGACACCATTGGAGGATGGCTGCCTACTGAAATATCATCATGGGCCATGGGCGATGTGACTAACAGGCGGACAGCGTCATGGGTCGATACGGAAGGAAAGCCCGTTCCGGTCGGAACAACCTGCCAGTCCTGCCGGGGGCATCTATGGCGGCGCTGCCGGGCCTGCCATCCGCCGACCGGGGCGGTGTCGGTCATGGAAGTCTCGACGGCTGAGATCAGCTTGAGCGCGGCAGCATAAACACCCTCCGATGTGATGGGGCACCCTTCGCTTATCTTGCTCAGTCTTTAGTCTCTGATAATGACCAAATTATATTTTAAAACTACTCAATATTATATTAACCATTGTATCAAAACTAACGTCATTTATATAATTTCCATTTGGTTCGTAATTTATAAATGCATAAGAGTATTTTTTAAATATTACATAACCAAATTTTATATTTGCACCATGACATTTTAAATGTCTACATTCGTCATTTATATATTTTTTAGTATTTTTTGCTATTTTTTTGGTGTCGGTGAACTTGAGTCTTGTATTGATACATTTGAATTGTGTGGTATTTTAAAAAAATAATTCATTATTACCTCAATATGTGAGTTATGCGACCTTTCTTGGTCGGCCGCCTTTGACACCATTTCGACGTGCCGCTGCGGCTTTTGCTGGCGATGCCTGTCGGCCTGCCTTTGCCGCCATGTAAGCACGGGACCCAAACAGACCCGCCATCAGTTCCGGCACCAGTAGATCAGCATCCAGTGCCTCCCAGTGCAGGCCGTAGCCACCCATGATTTCTACCTGGGCCAGTTGCTCTGGCGTTGCTCTCTCAAGGCCCTGAGCCTGTGAGGCAGGGAATTCAAAGCGGGTGCCATTGGACAGCTCAACGGTTACGCGCCCTGTCGTGGCATCGTACCCAGCAGCAATCGCCTGGGGCACCGTCTCGCGCCGAATGCGACCACGTTCATAAGCGGCATCCATCTGCTTTTCGATGTCATGATCGTTGCGCATCAATCGTCCTCCATGCGGCCAATAGGGCTTCGCGTTGTTCCACCGCGATCCTGAACGCCTCGCGTACGTCTGCTCGCTTCACGCCGGGGGCAATCTCCCGGACCGTTGCCTCGGTTTCCCCAAGGTTGATGATGATTTCACGGCCATCACAGAACACATGGACATGGGCCGGATCATGGTCATTTGCATAGATCATGAACCTGAAGCGGCCCACTCGGTGAACTGTTGGCATGGTCACATCCTACCACAAAACCCAACACGATGGGTATTTTTATTATGACCAGGGTAGCGACAGTCATATTTTTGGCGCGGGAGAAAGCCCGTTGCTTGTCCGCATCTTCTGGCGGCCGATGGAAAATTGGATTCCTTGAACACCACAGCGTGAATGCCCTCCGATGCGAAGGGTGCACCCTTCGCCTATCCTGCCCCGTCTTGGGCTTCTGATATTCCACTGACGGATTTCGCCTGGCTCGTTTTCAAGCCGGATAAGCACCCGAAAGACACCCGATAGATGCCTGATAGACACCGGACAAAAACTGGCATTTCAGGGGTCGTTTGCGGGAGGGGGCGAAATCCTACGCTAAGCTGAGAACGCGCTTCCCATAATCCCTGAGCTCGCCCTTCGGTCCGACATATCTGTATAGAG
>NZ_NKUF01000072.1 GCF_003206495.1 Gluconacetobacter entanii
GTTGTTCGGCGACGGCACCGCGTCCAGCTCGGACGGGCAGCACTTCCCGCTCGATCGACGCGCGCAGGGGACCGGCGCCGTCAATCCGCACAAGGGCAGCGAACCCGCCATCTCCTTTTACACCCACGTCTCCGATCGCTACGCGCCGTTCCATTCCACAGTCATCTCCGCCGGTGCCAGCGAGGCCGCGCATGTACTCGACGGCCTGCTCCATCATGGCGCCGACCTTGCGATCGAGCGTCACCATACCGATGGCGGGGGCGTTTCGGATCATGTGTTCGCCCTATGCCATCTCCTCGGTTTCCGTTTCGCCCCGCGTATCCCCAACATCGGTAACAGACGCCTGCATCTGTTCGGCGACATGAAGCCAGGGTCGACTGTCGCCCCATTGGTGGCCCAGCCGATCGACGAACGCCTGATTTCCGAGCACTGGGACGACGTGATCCGGCTCGCCACCTCAATCCGTACCGGTGTCACCAGCGCGTCGCTGATGCTGGAACGGCTCGGTTCCTATCCTCGCGCGAACGGTCTCGCTCTTGCCCTGCGAGAGATGGGTCGCGTCGAGCGGACGCTGTTCACGCTCGACTGGATCGAGCTCCCCGAGGAACGCCGCCGCGCCACCCGCGAGTTGAACAAGGGAGAGGCCCAGAACGCCCTCAAGCGCGCCATCTTTTTCCATCGCACCGGCCGGATCCGCGATCACGGACTGCAAGCCCAGGGACATCGGGCGAGCGCGCTCAATCTCGTCGCCAGCGCCGTCGTATTGTGGAACACCACCTATCTCGGAGCCGCAATGCGGCATCTCGAACATCAAGGACGATCCGTTCCGCCTGGTCTGCTCCAGCATCTCTCTCCGCTGGGGTGGCAGCATATCAACCTGACCGGGGATTACCTCTGGACCGACGCCGGCATCCCGGAAGGGAAACTCCGCCCGCTCCGGCAAGCCATCACAATCACCGATAATCCTTAGCGTATATCTGTGCCCGTTTTATGTACGTCCCCCTTCAGGCGCTGTCAGCGCTCCTTGATGTTCGAGACTCTCAACCTTTTTTTTCTGCTGGGCGTCCTTCAGGCCATCCCGTATGAGCGCATAGGCTTTCGAAGCTACCGATTTGGGAATGGGAGCACCTGCCGCAGACAGTTGGGCGATCATGCTGACCAGACGTTCCGCGTCAGACAAGTCTGTCGCCTGTCTGACAGGTGTGTCAGACAGGTTTTCTCCCTGTTTTCTGCCACTTTTTATGTGGGAGCGAATGGCCCTGTCCAGCCAGTCGCCAATCGTAAGACCTTCCCGCCTGGCCGCCGACAGGGCGGCATTCCGCACTTCTGGATGAACGCCACGGATTGACCACGGCTTGGGGTCGTCTGTCATGTCTGACTCCTTGTCTGACTTGTCTGACAGGGAGTGTGACGGCATTTATCTGCCTGGCACAAGCAAAACGGTTTCAGGGTGCATTGTTGTGCAGTCTTGCCTGTATTATGACCTGCGAATTGGAGTGGGCTTAGATTTCTTTACAATTTTACCATCTCTTTTAATGGTTGTGGTTCTAACCAACTCAACGCCATTCATGGTAGCGTCAAAATAAACATAATTAAGTTCATTATCTCTCCCACTAAAGCATTTATTCATAGCATCAAGTATTCCTACGCCTTCGATAGAATGAGGGCGCGGATTAGGATTGTTCCTAGGACTTGGTATAGTTTAAGGGAATAGATAGATACATGGTGGTGGTAGCTTATATGGGCCTACTTCGGTTATATCACGTCCATAATGTTCTATTTTTGGGCATTTTCTGGCTGTAGTTCCACATAGCCAATCCCAAACAACCAAACCGTCCACTCGTTTTTGTTAGGATATTATATCCGCAGAAAAGCGCGTATGAATTCCAGACCAAACATTATGTCTCGGGTCTGCACCTTTGTTTTGACAAACGCTCCATACTATAAATTCGTGAGCATGTGGGGGACGTGCTGATATATTTGTATTATTACCGTCTAAACACCCTTTCAATTCTATCGCGGCTATTTTTCCATTGTTAAGTGTTACTGAATAATCGTGTCTGTTTGAGCCGCCAGCTTCGACCCAATCTTGGATATAGTTGTTGTCCTGCATGTAATTCAAAACATGCTTAACAAATATTTTCTTTTCACCCATAGATGCAGAAATTTGGCCACGAACTCTTTGTATTGATCCTTCAAAAATCCCACTATCGTAAAAATCCTTTTCACTCATGCCAAAAGGATTGAGCTTGTGAGATTGGGTTTTTAGTATTTCTGAAAATTCATCTATTTTCGAACCAAGTTGTGGGTCTCTTTGACATGGTATTGTTTCATCAGACATCAATTATTTCCTAGCCCGTGCCTTTTGTGGGAGGTCTCTACACAATTTTTTTGGGAATTCTACGAGGTTGTTGGTGCGAGAAAAATCGATAACCGGTTCGATAATATGCTCTGTAATATGTCGTACAACTGGAACGGCAACGCCATCCCCAGTTAGATGATAGGCTTCATTATACGAACTTGGTAAGTAGTAGTTATCACTTAATCCCATCAAACGAGCTGTTTCTCTTGTAGATATAAGACGTGATTTTATTTTATTACCGTCAACAACAAGAATAAGCTGTCGAGAAGATCCGCCTGCTGGAGTTCTTAAGCATCCTGCGATGTCATCAAATCGGACTTCTGCACGTTGTATTTTTATTCCGTGCTGAAAACGCGTTCGTTTATACAATCCGCCGACCATGCGCACGCCAGCGGCTTTTGCGGTTTCAACCTTTGCCAAATTGACATCGCTCATCATCGACAACAAAGCTCGCGTTTCTGCTGCGCTATGCCACTGGACTCCTGTTGGCTTATCTTCAATAAGGTCAGCAAATCTTGTGTGGCGTTTAGGAGGGATTGGCATATCCCACCACACCCATGATTCTACTAGATCTGAAGGCAATGCCTCGTAGGCTTTGCGCAATGAAGATGTATGCCAGGACAAATTAGGCCCATCATTCGAGCCAAAAGGAACAATGTCGTTCCTAACCGCAATGAAAAATAATCGAGGTCGTGAATGAGGTAGGAAAAGTGCTGCATCTACGACGAAAGCGCCATAACGATAGCCCAAATCTTTAAGGGATCGACAAATGGCCGCAAAGTCTGATCCCTTATGGGATGTAAGGGTGCCAACGACATTCTCCAGTGCGATAACAGCTGGTGATCTGCCTTCTTCCCGTAAGGTCTGAATTATATCGATAAAAGGCCAAAAGGTACCAGAACGATTACCTTTTAGCCCTGCTCCTCCCCCTGCTAAGGACAGGTCTTGGCATGGGAAAGATCCCCAAATCAGATCAGCATGAATGGGCAACTGCTGGGATTTAATGTTGCGGATATCATCTGCAAGCATCTCCTTATCACCCCAGTTTCGTTGATACGTTGCGGCCTTCTTTCTATCGAAATCGTTGGCAAATAAGCACTTCCATTCTTCACCTAGACCTGCTCTGGCCATTCCACCGCCAGCAAAAAATTCATAAAATGTTCTCATGGCGGTTTCTTTTCAGTGTCTTAATTTCAGAATGGCAGTTGATTGTGTCGAAGTAACTTCAAACGGTCAAAACGACGCTGTATCGGCTAACTTCGGCGCTTCGCGGTTCCTGCTCCGCACTCACCCGGAGTGTGCAAGAGCATCGTTTATGGCGTCGTAAGTGTCCATCGAAGGCCCCCACTATTGTCCTGCTGCATACACACGCGTTCTCCTTTCTGCTGAACGGTGCGATACCCGTTGATCTGGCAATGCCCAAATGCCTGTAGCTGTCCAACCTGATCCATCTGGTAAGCCAGCTCTCCGGATGGAGAAGATGCCGCCCATTCAGCCAGGGTGCTTCGCTCCTTGGCCTGTTGCTGAACTTCGGCCAGCCCTTCTGCATACCCACCCCGATGTCCGAAGGTGTATCCAAGGAAGGCTGCGACGAAAACAAGAAGCAGGGACACGGTGCTGCATGTCCAGATCAGGGCCTTTCGATCTCCACTGATATACCCAGTTACAGCCTTGCAGCTTTCTTCCACCTTACCCGCAGATTTTTTTATCTCGTGGGCTGATTTTTTCAGGAACTGGGCGTGTTCAGGGAGCGTGGCGGCGATTCTGGCATAATCCTCTTGTGACTGGATGACTGTCTGCCGGAGCTTTTCCAGCTCTTGCAATGCAAAGTCGTCATCATCATCACCGGGATCATTCATGGATTATGTCCCCGTATGGAGACCTTCTGCTGTGGTCGAATTGTGGTCGTTCACAGGTCTGGGCGTGACAAAGCCATGATCTCTGAAAGCTCTCACGTCCTGTTCTCGCGTGAGATGATTCAACAGTTCATCAATGACCAGAGAGAAGCGTTCATCCCGTTCGGCAAGATTGAGCAATGTTGCGCCGAGAATGATCTTTTGCCTGTCAGCAATTTTTTTCTGCTGCCTGCTCTCTGCCTGTTTTGCATCACGCAAGGCACGCTTTGCCTGCTCAAGACGTTCTTCTGCCGCAAGAATTTTTGCGGACTTTTTGTGCTGTACTGTATCTGACATTACTACAGTTTCTCCCTGCGTTTGTTATCATATCATGAATAGTTGTTGACCTCAACCCTTAATGCCGATTAGGTATTAAGGGCGCACTTATGCAAACTCTGCGAGTTTGCGTGCGTCAGGGGCAAGCCCCTTGAAACCCCTTTTGTGGAGAGCGTGTCCCGTGGCGATCTTTCACCTGTCCGTCAAAACCGTATCGCGGAGTACCGGCAGGAGTGCCGTTGCCGCTGCGGCTTATCGGACAGGCGACAGGCTGACCAACGAACGGGATGGACGCCATCATGACTACACCAGACGGTCAGGCGTTGATGGCTCATTCATCATGGCCCCGACCGGGTGTGATTGGGCGCTGGACCGTTCGCGTTTGTGGAACACGGCAGAGCAGACCGAGAAGCGCTCCAATTCGGTTACAGCCCGTGAATATGTCCTGGCCCTTCCTGCCGAACTGGACGCCACGGAGCGATCTGATCTGGCGCGGGCTTTTGCTGGGGCTTTGGTCGAGCGTTATGGTGTGGCGGCAGATGTTGCCCTGCATGCTCCCAGCCGCGAGGGAGACGAGCGGAATCATCACGCGCATATCCTCACCACGACCCGCGAGGTTGAGCCGGACGGTCTAGGCAAAAAGACCCGCATACTGGATGCTGCCAAGACAGGCTGGCCAGAGATCGAGAGCCTGCGTGAGCTGTGGGCCATGCAATGCAATGAGGCGCTCGAACGCCACAACAAGCCTGCCCGTGTCGATCATCGCAGTTACGAGCGGCAGGGGGTCGAGAAGATGCCGACCCTGCATCTCGGTCCGACCAGTGTAACCATCGAGCGGAAGCATCAGGCCGAAGCCGAACGGAAAGGGGAGGATTATCAGCCTCGGACGTTCAAGGCGCAGGAGAACCGGCGCAGGCGTGGTCTGAATGAGCGCGTGCGTGAGCTGGCCCAGGAACTGGCAGGCGTCATCCGGCAGGTTCGCTCTGCCAAGATAGCAGCCGCCAGATCATTGGTGCGGGCCTTTGGTCGCAAGCGCCGGGCTGAACAGGAAGCAGAAGCCAAGCGTGCCGAGATGCTGCGCCAGCAGGAGGCCGAACAACGGCAGGCAGAGGAACAGCAGGAGGAAGCCAGCAGGAAGGCTTTGAAGCGGCAGGCGCAACAGGAGCAGCGGATCGAGAGCAGGCTGGCGGAGCTCATCAGTGAAGCGCCGGAAAAGAGGGCGACCCTGTTTGCCAGATTTTACCCGACAGATCCTCTCGCCCGTGCTGTGGATGCCAAGTTGTATCGCATGGAACTGGAGGATCTGGAGGCCGAGGAAAAGGCCGTCAGGACCGAACTGGAGCAATACGAGGCGCAGGAGCGGCAGGAGCAGTCCGAAGGGCCAGGTATGCGTGTGAAGGGTCGAGGGCGTGGCCGAGGTGGGCCGTCCCGGTCAAGTGGCCGGGACACGGACCCCGATCCTAGTGGCGGTGGATCAGGGTCTGATCCGTTCTAAGCGTTGGGCACTCCTACTGTTGCCCAGTAATATCTTTGATGTCCATTTGACGGGCTGGTATGTCCGGTTCCATTCCATCCAGAGACGGTTGAGACGGCGGCGGCATGCCTGGGCCTGTCGGGAGCTGGCGTTCGCCCGGATAGAGCGATGGCAACTGACGGAGAGGCGGCTGTTTTCCCAGCATGTCCTTGTCTGGCTGTTCGTCGGCCGAGATCACCACAGAGGCTGAAAATAGGCTGTGACGGATGCCATCGCGCGGGCCTGACCATACGACCCGATCATTCAGCACGTAGGCGTTGACTGTGCCTCGGTCGCCAATCTGACGGACCTCAAGCCAGAGGCCGGCTTTGAGGACGCTTAATGCTCGTTTCACCGTATCAATCGATCGGCCCATGAGCTTTGCCAGTGTCTGTTGGCTGATTACGACCGCGTTGTGTGGTCCTACTCTGGCCACGAGTAGGTGCAAAAGCTCTGCTGCCCGTGGTGAATCTCGAAGGAGGGCGGCCCATGCTTCATGGGCCGCCCGTTCAGTCTGAACCCATGTTCCTGACTGCCTCTGCGAGGACAAATCTTGCTTAGACATTCCGCACTCGTGCTTGAAAACCAAGCGCATCTTTGCCGCAAACTTGCGTGAAAACAATGCAAAAATGCACTAGGGGTAGTGCATAGCTGGTGCACGGGGGGTAGTGCATAGCTCATGCACTACCCCCCCCACACAAGTCATTGAAAATAAAAGAGAAAAAAAATGCTCCTTCTAATGATCTAATGGGGGTTCGTTTTCGTGTGTTCTGACGATGGGGGACGACGCCTGAACGGACTGCTTTTCCTTCCCCTAAAAATTAAAAATTCCACTTGGTGATGTTGGGTGTGCCGGTGGGAATGTGGATTGAGCGTGGAGCCGGTGGGCAGTGGTGTGGGCAGGCGGTGGACAGGCCGTAGGGCTGTCCACGGGCTGTCCATGCCCTGTCCACGGGCGGAACGCGGCCCGAAGGGCAATCCACATTTCCACGGGCTGGTGGATGTGCCACGCCGGGAGTGTACGTGCGCGAGCGGCAAAAAACGACGTTGTATCGGCCAGCTCCGGCGCTTCGCGCGCTACGCGGTTCCTGCTCCGCACTCACCCGGAGCCTGTAAGCTGTCGTTCGTTGGCACTGCTGATCTGCTCAGGAAGGGGAGTGGTTGGCAAAGCAGTCGGCTCATTACGCGACTACAGCGCGTCAGAAGGCCGTAGAAGGCACCATAGGGTCATTTGAATGGATTTGTATGCGTGATGGCATGAAGGGGCCTGTACGGGCTTTTACGGGCCTTCAGGGGGGACGTACATAAAACGGGCACAGATATACGCTAAGGATTATCGGTGATTGTGATGGCTTGCCGGAGCTGGCGGAGTTTCCCTTCCGGGATGCCGGCGTCGGTCCAGAGGTAATCCCCGGTCAGGTTGATATGCTGCCACCCCAGCGGAGAGAGATGCTGGAGCAGACCAGGCGGAACGGATCGTCCTTGATGTTCGAGATGCCGCATTGCGGCTCCGAGATAGGTGGTGTTCCACAATACGACGGCGCTGGCGACGAGATTGAGCGCGCTCGCCCGATGTCCCTGGGCTTGCAGTCCGTGATCGCGGATCCGGCCGGTGCGATGGAAAAAGATGGCGCGCTTGAGGGCGTTCTGGGCCTCTCCCTTGTTCAACTCGCGGGTGGCGCGGCGGCGTTCCTCGGGGAGCTCGATCCAGTCGAGCGTGAACAGCGTCCGCTCGACGCGACCCATCTCTCGCAGGGCAAGAGCGAGACCGTTCGCGCGAGGATAGGAACCGAGCCGTTCCAGCATCAGCGACGCGCTGGTGACACCGGTACGGATTGAGGTGGCGAGCCGGATCACGTCGTCCCAGTGCTCGGAAATCAGGCGTTCGTCGATCGGCTGGGCCACCAATGGGGCGACAGTCGACCCTGGCTTCATGTCGCCGAACAGATGCAGGCGTCTGTTACCGATGTTGGGGATACGCGGGGCGAAACGGAAACCGAGGAGATGGCATAGGGCGAACACATGATCCGAAACGCCCCCGCCATCGGTATGGTGACGCTCGATCGCAAGGTCGGCGCCATGATGGAGCAGGCCGTCGAGTACATGCGCGGCCTCGCTGGCACCGGCGGAGATGACTGTGGAATGGAACGGCGCGTAGCGATCGGAGACGTGGGTGTAAAAGGAGATGGCGGGTTCGCTGCCCTTGTGCGGATTGACGGCGCCGGTCCCCTGCGCGCGTCGATCGAGCGGGAAGTGCTGCCCGTCCGAGCTGGACGCGGTGCCGTCGCCGAACAAC
>NZ_NKUF01000073.1 GCF_003206495.1 Gluconacetobacter entanii
CATTCACCATGCACGTCTTGCCCTGACACGGTAAGGTCTTCCGCAGGAGCGGTGGATTGCTCCACCCGACTGTCCCTGCCTGGACGGCCCCGAGCCTTACTCCCGACATGCTATGGTCCCCCGCCGGGTTTCCCCGGTTGCAGCTGTTACCAGCCAAGGTAAGTCGGGTGAGCATTGGAATCTCCAGCAATCCAAGTAATCTGTTGATTACACTCAGTGAAACGCGCCGATACGGCGCACCAGGAACAGGAACACGTCCCTGTCTGATGCATACAGCGTGGTGGTTTCCCTGGTGATGTCGACATAGGGGTTGTGGGTCATGGTGGCCCAGTCGATGACGCCCGGTACCTTCCAGTTGGTGTCACCCGTTCCGTCACCGGCGATCTTGCGCACCGCGCCGACCAACTCATGGTCCCAATGCGGCCGTAATCGGGACCGGTTACGGCACGCAGTTCGACACGGCCGTCTTCAGTCTCCAGCGTTTTCACCAGTTCGGTGCGGTGCGCCAGCAGCCCGTGCTGCAGATTGATCGCCGCCAGAGGCGCGGGGAGATTGCGCAGGTACGACGAGGGTGCCCCTACCAGACTGCACATCTGACCGAAGGACCAGTGGGTGGGGGCAATCGGGTCATTCTGCCCCGGTACGCTCAGGGTCAGGCGCTCGGCATTGTCGCGCGAGGCCTCCACGCGGATGGCACGGCTTTCCACCGTGCGGGCCGTGGCCCGATCCGCCCGCGCCAGTGTGGCGGCGTGCAGGTCGAACAAGGACAGGTAGCGCTCGTCATCGGGTCGCGAGAACCATTCGGACGATACGCGAGCATTGCGCTCGCCACGGGAGGGATCGATCCTGAAGCCGCCAGACGCGGCGCCACGGGACGCAGGGGGCAGGATGGTGGTTGTGGTCATGGAAAACTCTCCTCTGATGCCGGTTATTCGGCACCCAAGGCGAAGCCGCCCTCTCCCTCTTTCCGGGGCACCGGACATGAAAAAAGCGGCTTCCGGGCGCCGGAAGCCGCTGTCTCACTATTCCAAAAACCCATTGCGCTATTCGGCAGCGATGGCCTCCATATCCTCGCATGGCGTCACTGTTTCAACCTGTGCCTGATCGGCCAGCCCTACGGTCTGCAACGCCTCGGGCAGCCAGCCCGAACCTTCCAGCAACCGCTCTGCCTCGCGCGCCATGTCGGGCTTCTTCAGGTGGGCGATGCGCTCTGCCGCCTCGTCGCCACGTGCGTCCCGCACGGCCTGCAGGATGCGCGCCTTGGTCACCCGGCCGAGATAGTTCTCGACGGTAGGCTGCCAGCCCGCCTCGACAAGATCGAGGCTGAGGGCTGACGCCAGTCGATCGGCCCGTTTAAGGCGCTCGGTCACGCTGCGCTGGGACACCGCACCATAGGCGGGCATGCGCTCGTAGAGCGCATTGACCCCAAAAGACAGGCAATGGGCCAGCAGCGCCATACGGCTGGCATCGTCCAGCCCGTCGATCCAGCGCCACAGCGCATCCTCGTCATCCGGCAGGTCGTGCTTCCAGCCCTCATTGCGCTGGCGCAGCGCGTGGGCAGGAAGGCTGCCGGGCATGTCGGGCGAATGGACCGGTAGGGAGATTTCCCGGACATAGGCTTCCAGGCAATCCGCGCCTGATGTCTGCCAGTAAACATCGCGCACCAAGGTGTGCAGCAGTTCCGTCAGGGCGATGTGCGGGTTGCCGGCAAAGGCGTCCCGCAGCGCCAGCGTGCGCCAGGCCGTCAGTTCGGTGAGAAGCCGGTCAGGCAGTGGTTTGATCCCGTCTTCTTCCTCGGGCTCGACGTCGGGAGCGATGCCGTCGCCCTCTCCCTCATGATAGCCTTGGCCTGTGCTATCGTGGTCCTGCCCATCATATGCAGGGCGATCGTATTGATCGGCGTTGCCCGCATTATCGGTCGCTTCCGGCTCACTCGGCATGTCCTCGGGTAGCACGAAACCGCGCTCCACCTGCAGCGTGCCATCGCTGGCAAGGCTGACGAAGGCCCCGGCCCGCGTCATGTCAGCGGGATCGAACGCCAGAGGCCGTTCTTCGAGGGCAAGAATGGCCTGTTCGATCTCGCCCAGCCGCGCATCGACCTCGTCCGGATATTCGTCGGCCTGGGCATATTCGGCCTCGATGGTTTCCTGCTCGACGCGCAGGGCTTCGAGACGGGCTGTCTCTTCATCGGTCAGCGGCACTTCCGTGCCGTCGATTTCCGCGAATTGCCGTGTGTGGCCCCATGGGAAAGATAGGGCCGTCTCGACCCATTTCCAGCCCTCGGCGCGGATATCCTCTGCGGCTGCATGCAATTTTTCCATGACCAGCCGGTCCATAATAGCCGGATCCTGCAGCCAGCCGCCGTCATCGGCCTCGAACAGGTCGCGCATGACGTGGCCACCCGCTACGATATAGGCCTCCAGCCCGACGAAACGGGCACGGGCATCCGAAGCCCGCACGGTCTTCTCCGTCAGCATGCGGCGAATGACATAGGGTTCACGGTTATGGCTCTGGGACACGATGTCCCAGACCTGTTCCTGGCGGGCGTGGTCATCGCTGATGGAAAAGGCCATCAACTGCTCCAGCTTCATGCCATCCTGCTCATAGATATCCAGCAGCGTGTCGGAAACGGTCATCAGCCGCAAACGCTGTTTAACCACGGCCGGTGCGACAAAGAACGCTGCGGCGATTTCCTCTTCAGACATGCCTTTTTCCAGCATGTCACGGAAGGCACGAAACTGATCCAGCGGGTGCAGGGCCACGCGCTGCACGTTCTCGGCCAGGGAGTCGTCCTCGGCGAGAATGGCCGATCCGGCCTCGCGCACCACGCACGGTACCGAGGCCGTCTTTGCCAGCTTCTTCTGCTTAACCAGCAGTTCGAGGGCGCGGAAACGACGCCCACCGGCCGGAACTTCATAGGTACCGGTCTCGGCCCCTTCGCCGTCAAGGACGGGCCGGACGTTCAGGCTCTGGAGCAGCCCACGACGTTCGATGTCGTGGGCCAGTTCCTCGATCGACAGGCCTGACTTCACACGCCGCACATTGGACTGGGACAGCACCAGTCGGTTGAACGGGATGTCACGGGAGGAACTCAGGGTGATTTTGGAAATAGCGGTCGCCATGGCGAAAACTCCATGACAGGCGGACAGGAGACTCTCTCCCATCCTCTCAACCCGTCACGAAAATCCGCGCAGCCCTCTGACTCTGACGGCTGCACCCAAGCCAGCACGCTCTCCTCTTTCCCGGCAGAAAAAATGTCGGCAATGGGGGAGAGCGGAATGTTGCTTATTGGGAGAGGATGGCCGAAAGTAGCCATGCGCAGCGCTAATTTACATGACGACGATCAAGCGAACTTAGTCCATTCAGCGGAAAAGGCGCGGTTGTAGGAACGGTCGCTTTCAGCGTAAGCTGGCGTCCGGCTATTCGGCTTGGGAATAGCGGATAGTTACCAAATTTTCTCTGTAGGGTAACGGAAAAAACCAACGCGTGGCTTCCTCGACGATCATCAACATCCCGACCGACGACAAGGTGTTCGAGAGCAACTGTGTTCCGCTTTTCGCAGGGCTTCTCCATGACCCAAACGTCAAGCTCTTGGGTACGCGAGGCAAGAAGCAGTTTGGCCTCGATCTGATTGGCAGGCGCGACCGCGATTCAGGCCAGCCAGTCGGTATCCAGTGCAAACTAATCACCCGTGGCGCCAAGCTCACCGAAGCGACGATCCGCAAGGAGGTCGACCAAGCGATGGGTATCAAACCGGCACTGACGGAATTCTATATCGTCACCACCGCGACTGACGAGCCTGCTCACGACTTCCTTGCGATCGAGTTGACCCAAGACCATGCGAAGCTTGGCCGCACGGTCGATATTCAAATCTGGGGCTGGGACACCCTTCAGGAAAAAATCCGAAACGACCCGAAGGCGCTTGCGGCCTTCGATCCTGATTACAGCGCGTCGACTAATCGCCTGCTTGAGCTCGGAAGCGAGACGCTGTCGGGACAGGCGGATATCCGCGCTCAGAATAACCAGATACTGCAACATCTGGAGGTGGTCCGCGAGACGATTACGATCGGGCCGATCGATACGGTCCGCAGCGTCTTCGATCAGCATCTAGATGCACAGATCGACCTATATCGCGACATGCTGAACGCGGGAAAGCCGCGCACCGCGCTGGAATTGCTCCAGAAGCTCGATAATACCCTCGACGAGAAGAGTGCAGTCTCGATCCGCGCGCGCGTCAAGGTCAATATCGCCATCGCCCGGATGAAGCTCGGCGACGAAATCGATGCCGCCCCTCTTCTCGATGAAGCTTATGCCCTCAATCCGACAGATCCACGCACGCGAGCGAATAGGATCCTCTCACTCGCCATCCGGGGGGATTTGGCGGGTGCATGGAGGCTCGCGGAGGACATACTCGCCGAGGATGCTGGTAATGCGGGCGCTTCCGGGCTCGCCTTCCAGGTGGCGGCGATGGACAGTGTCGAGCGAGACCCCATGGCGATCGTTCCGCCGGAACTTCTGGATGACCATAATGTTCGCATCCACCGCATCAACTACCTTCGCGAGAAAGGTGCCCCGGACAGTTGGTGGGCCCTAGCTGCCGAAACGCTCGAACGCTTCCCTCAGGATGGCAATTCTATCCGGATGGCCGGTGATGCTCTGGTCGACGAAGCTCTTTCCGGCGACGTCGTCGAACGCCTCGGTCGTGTTCCGGACGATCGACGGACAAAGCTTCGCGAAGGCACGTAACTGCTGCAGCGCCACTGGAAGGAGGTTCGTCACTTTGAGCATGCAGCTGAGCCCAGTTGGTGCATGGTTGGGTATAATCTCATCACCGCCTACCGGGTCCTGGGGGATCTCGACCAGGCGAAACGCATTGCAGATCAGGTTCTGGCGACTGGGACCAAGGATCCAGATGCTGCGCTGACAGCGGCATGTGTGGCTATCGATCTCGAAGAATTTGCCGAGGCCAAGCGGTTCCTCCGCAGCGCTTCCCTTTCCGACAATGCGGTAATTCCACTGCTTGTAGCACTTTCCAACCTTCACGAATGGGCGGGGGTCATCGAGGAGGCGACCAACGAGCGTCGCGAAAAACTGCCGATTTCCTCGCGTCAGCTTTTCGACGTGTTGGTCTTCCGCGCACGGCATGCCGGTAAGACGGGCGCAAACCTTGACGAGGATGTCGAGCAACTCCTCGCACGCTGGCCACTGGGTGTCGCAGCCCATATCGCCGTTGCGGACATTTATCGGATGGCGAGACCCGAAGAGCTCGCAGCGATGGCCGAGAAAACGCGATTGCTCATCACGCCAGCGACAAGCTATTCGGACAGGGTGATGTTCGCCCAACTCTCGCTGTTTCGCCAAGCATGGGAAGATATCATTGGTGCACTCGATGGGTTTGTTGGTCTGGACCAGCCGTCAGAGCCTCTGGCTTGGCTTGCCCACGCCTTCGCAAACGCGCCGACGCAGGCGAGGACATCGCCCTTCTATCAGTCGCTTTCCCCAGAGGTGATCGCTCTTCCATGCTATGCACGGCTGGCCGGCATGGCTGAGTACAAGCGGGGCAATCTCAAAGCCGCAGAGCGCTACCTCCGCTCGGCGATTTCTGCGGCGCCGACCGACCTGCGCGCAGTTCTCCTGCTGTCGAGCACGCTGATGCGCGCCAATCAGGAAGACGAAGCTCGGGAATTGATTGCAGGCGTCGACGACGATGCGGTGAACGGCTCTCCCGACGATCTCATGCGGCTTGCTCATCGGCATCGCCGCGCGGGTGAAACCACGCGGGCGCTAAAACTCGCCTACAGGATGGCCGCAACCAATCGCCACGATGAAAGTGTCGTATCTTCCTATCCCTCGCTCATCCTCATGAACGAGGCCCTGCCTTCTCCGATCGGTCAGGCTGGTCCAGCACAAACTGGCTTCTGGTTCGATCTTGAAGGGTTGGATGGCGCCAGGGACGTCACCGGCATCATCGACGATGAAGATATTGTCGGGATTGACCGGTTTGCGCTGAACCATCCCTTGGCAATCGCGCTGACGGGAAAATCTGTCAACGAAGTAATCGAAATCCCGGCGAAAATAGGCGTTTCGAGGCGTTACAGGATAAGAAAGCTCAAGCACAAATATATCTGGCTGCTCCACGATATCATGGCGACGCACGCGGCCCGGTTCCCAGCTGCGCGATCGTTGTTCGAGATGAGCATGAAGGAAGGCGACGTACAACCGCTCCTCGATATGGTTCGCGCCCTTCAGGACAGGAACGACGTGGTCGTCGCGACTTACATGTCTCATCCTTTTCCGCTAGCGGCGATTGCGGCGCTCTCTAATCAGTCGGTCCTTCAACTGGCCGGACATCTGACGCGAACCGGAACCAATCTCCGCACCTGTATCGGTGCGGTTGAGGAGGACAAAGCAGCCACGATGTTCGTGCGCCAAGCGCGCGGCAAGGGTGTTGCTCTCGACACACTGACCGTCTGGCAACTATGCGAACTTGGACATCTGCAGACTGCAAAGGACTATTTCGGAAGACTATGCATCGCGCGCTCGACCATGGACGAAATGATCGAGTTGCGGGCGAAATTCGAGAGTGCTCGTGGCCGCGAATTCATGACCATAGACTTCGATGGCGAACAGGCATATCGGCAGGTCCATAGCCCCGAGGATACGGAGAAGCGGCTGAAATGGGTGAATGCAGTCATCGAGGACCTTGAGGCCTGCTGTGAGATCCTGCCGGTCGATGGGTCACTTGATGTTCGGCTGGACAAGCTCCTCGACAATCTTGGATCGAAGGAAATATTCGATCCCATCACCCTCGCGCGAGCCGAGGACGTCATCATCCTCTCGGAAGATCTGAACTTCCGCCAATGTGCAGCAAGTCAGGGCGTCAAGGGCGGGGCCTGGCTCCAAGTGGTTCTGAACGTATTTGCAAGAGATGGCCAGATCACACGCGACCAATATCTGGTCGGCGTTGGCATGCTTGGGGCAATGCGTCACGAACATCTCAGCCTCGACGCCCAGACACTACTCCAGATGCTCGCACTAGACGATCCGCGAGCCTTTGCATTGTTTAACGCGGCTATCCAGTTCATCGGTGGACGCAATGCTCATATGCCTTCGCACATCGCCGTCTCGATCGATACCATGAGAGGAGTATGGAAGCTGAATCTGCCGTCATGGCAGCAAAGTCGCGTCATCGGCAGTTTGTTGGCACAACTGGTGCGGTCGCGACCCGGCGACTGGAAATTGGTCCTTCACATTATCGATGCCGAACTTGCGAAGCGTGCCCGCGTCGGCGATCATCTTGGCCAACAGACGCGAGATTATCTGGCAGACTGGATCAAAGGCCATTTTTACGATCTGGCTGAAATTCGATCACAGGAGCGTGTCATCGCATCTGTCGAACCGCGGCGCCGGACAAAGAGAGCAAAAGTATCCCGTCCCAAGAAAATCGGTCGAGATTAGGACGAATGCTTCGCTCTCATTGGGAACGGCAGGTATCCCCTATTCATGATCCGGGAGCTGCCTGTCTCGAATGGCTCCAACACGCTCCTTGGCGGTTCGCACAACAATGTTGGCTTTCGGCAGACTGTCATACCCCCCGTAGGTGTCGGCTATGAAGGCGTCTGCCGCCTGTCCGCTTCACGTTCCTTGAGCGGACAGGCAGTTCGGGGGGGTGTACGGAAGGTCTGTTGTCGGTGACATTATGAGCAAAACAGACATTCGCAGATGCAATGTCTAGCAGGCTGTCGGGTTGGGGTACCTGCCTCTGGCGATCTGCGGTAAGCTTTCAGGATGAGCAGCTTCATCCCGTTTGATCGATCGCAGCCGTATCTTCTGCCGCCGGATCTGAAATCATGGCTGCCGGCGGACGATGTGGCGCATTTCATCGTGGCGGCAGTAGAGCGGGTGCCGCTGGGGGCATTTTCCGTGCCTGTGCGGACTGGCGGCAAGGCGCAGTATCATCCGCGCCTGATGCTGGCGCTACTGGTTTACGCCTATGCGAACGGCGTATTCTCATCGCGTCGGATCGAACGGGCGACGTGTCGTGACATCGGCATGCGCTTTGTGGCGGCGAACCTGCATCCAGACCATGACACGATCGCGACGTTCCGGCGCAGCAACCGTATGGCGATCGAGGGTAATCATCCGGCGAGAGACGCGGGCGTATTCAGGCGGCGATGGTATTGTGGACCTGCTGGTGGGCTTTCCAGTGCCAGGGCAGGAGTTCATGGAGGCGTGGATTGGGGATGTCATTGATCCGTGCCAGGACATCAGCGAGCCATGCATGG
>NZ_NKUF01000074.1 GCF_003206495.1 Gluconacetobacter entanii
GTATCCTTCATCTGCCGTCCTTTCGCGCAGTCGTTTCTTCCAACGACCATTCTGGCACATTGCGATGCCGTGCGGGGAGGACGGCAACCACCCCATCTCAATTGGCCTGTCATTCCTGATGAATGCAGGAAGACCATCGCCCCCGGGGCTCTGGTTTGGAAGTTCTCCGCTGCCGTAACGTTGGTCGGGATCGTAAGGGGTCGCCCAGACATGCTTGGTAGCGAAACCGCCGCGCTGGCTGACCGTACTTTTGGGGTCGGCCAGCATCAGCGGGGAAGGTGTTACAACCAGTTTGTAACCAGGGTGCGACCCGACGGAATTTACGGTATTGGGATTGACGATTTTCCAGAAGCGTCCGGTCCTGCCATCGGCTTCACGCGCGGCGTCCTGTTCATTGCACAGAAGCCGGGTGCGGGTGTCGAAAACATTGCCGTATGGATTGTCTTTTCCCATGGGGCGCGGGTGGAATTCAGTTTCCGTCAGGCTGTTCCCAATGCCATCAAGCATCATATGCAATCGTACGTTGAAGAAATGCTGATGGGTGGGACCGCCCAATCCCGGCGCAACCATACCACCCCAGGGATAGGGAGTGTCAGGTGCGATGGCGGCCGTCTGGATAATGCCGGTCAGCTTGGCTTCCAACTGGATGGTGCCGTCGAGGTAAAGATACCAGTAAAATCCATAATCATAATTTCCAACGGTTGCGAAAAAAGAAATCACAAGCCGACGTGACCTGCGGACCTGATGCACGCCTGAACGCGCATCATAATGTTTCCATAAAGTACCATAATCTTCTTCATGCATGCACACCCCACGGCGCAGGATGCGTGGCGTGCCATCATCGGTTGGAAGGGGAATGTCGAAATAGCGGATCAGCCCCAGACAGTCACATCCCAGCGCAAGGCTGTTCGCCAGGGTTCCCAGTCCATATTCCCCGCCATCAAATGCACTTTTCCAGTAATGGTTGGTCGTTGGATCGGCATAGGGGACCACCATTTCGGTTACACTGGCGCGATAGATGATGGGACGGGTCTTACCGTCCTGATTCCAGCAGAGTTGATGAAGGACAAGTCCTTCCCTTTGCGTGAAACCGACACGAAAAGACCAGTTCTGCCAGCGGGTTTCCCATCCGTTTACGGAAAAGCTTGGTCCTTCGGGCTGTTCGATATGCAATGGCTTGAGGGTCGTGCGCGGAGAAGGGAGGCTGTCAGGATCATAATTGAACGCAGTGGTGGGAATGGGAACGATGTTCCCATCATCCACGATGCCGATGACCTTTTCGGCATTCAGATCCACTGTTGCGACGACACCCTCGATTGGATGGGCGTAGCCATTATCTGTCATCCTGGAGCGTCTGTAACTGACGGCCCGTACCACACGGCGCCCTTCTTCAGCGGGATAGCCGAAATACCCGGCAGAGAATGGATCGACCTGTACCAGGGGGATCTCATCTTCAGTGATGCCCCGACGCATGATTGCCGCCCGCCAGGCGGGGGATGCCTTCACCACGCGATCACAGGTGACCATATCCTGCATTGTCACGGGTGGCTGGCCCACGGGATTGGTGGGGCCAGCCTCATTGCGTGTAAAGGCCGTGACAATGCGGCGGTCGAGATCGACGCGCACCATGTAAACGGCTCCCGACGGATGATCGAGGACTACAAGCCGTGCCTTGCGCATGATCTGTGTGCCGGCCTCGAAGCGCAGGACTTCCTCTTGTGGAGGTTCATCAAGTTGAACCAGCGGGAAACGCCAGATTCCTTGAGCGGGATGTTGCATGCGCACAATTTCGCATGCCGCGCCGATCTCTGTTTCGGTCAGCGGATCGAGGGGGTGGAGGGCATGGTTTTGCATGATGCTTTCCGCAATAATGGCTATGGCGCAGCCCATCGGGTGGTACAGGCCGGTATTCCGACAGTAAAATACGTATTGTCCACGGGCTGCACGATAGAATGCGCCAATTGTTAGATAGAAGACGACAGTTCATGAAACGATGCCGTAATGACCTGCGGAAAGTGTCATGATGCCACCAGATCGGCCCCGGACATCATGATCTGCAAAACGGCCGTGATCTGGAAAATATGGAAAAGAGGATGAGATGAAAATCCGCTGGAGCGACTCTTTCCCGCTATCCTGTGTTGTGATGATGGCAGTGTACTGCATGATATTTCCCGTACATGCGGATCCTTCATCAAAGGATATGCCCGCAGCGGTTATCCCCGGACAAAGTGGGGCGCGGATCGTTCCCGCACCATGTTTCCTTGATCCCGGTAGCGATGCGCAGTGTACCGTACACCTGCTGAAACAGATGAAGCTGTCGGAAAAGATTGCTTTTGTACAGGACGGTAAGGGAGTTGCGCGACTGGGCCTCCCGGATCTTGATGAAGATGACGGTCCCAACGGCCTGCGTGGTTTCGCCGCGGCTACGGCGTTCCCTGCGGCCGTTGCGGTGTCGGCCTCCTTCGATACGGCGCTTGCGCATGAATATGGTGTGGCGCTGGGTGTGGAAGACAGGCTGGCGGGACATGATGTATTGCTGGGGCCGACCATCAATATCATGCGAACGTGGCGCTGGGGGCGTTCCGCTGAAACCTTTGGTGAGGATCCGTTGCTGACAGGACGGATTGCCCGTGCCGAGATCGATGGCATCCAGTCGCAGCATGTCATCGCCATGGTGAAGCATTTCGTCGCCAATGATCAGGAGGCCTATCGCTTTGGTGATGCGCCGAATGATCGCAATATCGATGAAATCATAGACGAGGCGGCCTTGCAGGGCCTGTACTACCCGGCGTTCCGCGCCGCCGTGGAAAATGGCGGCGCGGCGGCGGTCATGTGCAGCTATCCAAGGATCAATGGTCAAAATGCGTGTGAAAACAAGGACCTTCTGGCACGCATACGCGCATTCGGGCTGGAGGGCTATATCGAGCCGGATGCGGTATTTGCGCTTCATGACGGGGTACGGGGCGCGCAGGCGGGCATAGACCGTCTGTCCATGCCGCTGGATCATGTCGGGCTGTCCCGGTTATTGGCCCGGCGTCGCCTGAACGAAACGCAGGTCGATCATATGGCGCTCCACATGCTGGGGGCCATGCACAGGATCGCAGTGGGGCAGTCGCCCGTGATCGCGACGGACTGGCCCGAAAGGCATGAGGCTCTTGCACGCGCCATCGCCGCCGAAGGGACGGTTCTTTTGCGGAACCGGCGAAATTTCCTGCCATTGGCGCGACCTCGTAATATTGTGGTCATCGGTGACAGTGCGGGTCCGCATGTGTCATGGCAGGAAAGGGGATCGCCTTATGTCGCGGATGGGAACACCCATCCGGGCGCCATGGATGCAGGCCCATTGGCTGCAATCCGTCGTCGCGCCGCCCGTTCCGGTATCCCCGTCATGTATGCGCAGGGGGATGAGGCAAATCATGATCTCGACCCGATTCCATCTTCGGTGCTCCGGACGCCTGACAATGCGAAAGAAGGGCTGCGTGCACGCTATTTCGGACCGGCATCCGCGGGTGGACGCCTGCTTGCCAGCCGGATCGAAAATGGCGTGGAACTGACCGAAGCGGGGGCACCCGCGCCGGTCCGGGCGCTGAAGAATGATTATACCGCCATATGGGATGGCGTGCTGCGTCCGCCAGTCAGCGGTACTTACCGTTTCGCCCTGAGCGGTGAAGGCACCGCACGGCTTCTGGTTGATGGGCATGAGGTTACGCATGTCTTTTCGGCGGATTTTTCCACGATCGAGTCGGGAGAGGTCACCCTGACGCAGGGGAAGCCGGTTTCCCTGCGGGTTGAATTCGATGCCCGTGATGCCTTCCTGCCTGCGACGTTCACGCGCATGTTCGGCAATCCCGACCCGCTGTTGCACCTGCACTGGCACCTGCCGGAGCCAGAGTTGCTGGCGCAGGCCATCGAGGCCGCCCGCAAGGCTGATGTCGCGATTGTCGTTGCGGGCGACTGGGAAACCGAAGTGGCCGACCGGCTGTCCATGCGGTTGCCCGTGGGTCAGGATGCGCTGATTGACGCCATCAGTGCGGCCAATCCGCGTACGGTCGTGGTCCTGAATACCGGCGGCCCGGTCGAGATGCCGTGGCGCGACAGGGTGCGGGCGATCGTGGAAGGATGGTATCCGGGCCAGGCCGGGTCGGATGCCTTGGCGGCCATGCTGTTTGGTGACGTTTCACCGGGGGGGCGTCTGCCTCTGACATTTCCCGTGTCAGGACATGACGGGCCGGGCAACCAGGGTGAGATGGACTATCCGGGCAAGGACGGGCGTGTCGTTTTTACCGAAGGGGCAAATGTTGGCTATCGTTGGTTCGCGGAACATGGCGTCAGGCCATTATACCCGTTCGGATATGGGTTGACGTATGGTCATTTCACGTTGCGCCACGCGCATGCGGCGGTGGATCCAACGTCGCGGATGCTGTCGGTCCATTTCAGTATACATAATTCCGGTCATCGCGATGCGGATGCGGTGCCGCAGCTTTACCTGATCCGTGGCGACGACAGGCGCGCCCTGATTGATTACGCACGCGTGCGGGTGCCTGTTGGCCGGAAACGCGCGGTGGACCTGCGGGTGCCCTTTTCGCATCTTGCCGCATGGGACACGGGCGCGCGCCAGTGGACCCTTCCTGCCGGGAAGTACACGATCGCCATTGGCTGGTCCGCCGGACATGACGAGGTCACGATACCCGTGCGTATCGGCGAAACATCCGCATATGGCGACATGCCCCCGTCATAGAACGCGAACGCGGTTCTGCCGGGATGGTGTCGATTGTAAAAAATCTGTCGGCAATGGTTCTCCCGTTACGTCATGCGATCATGATCTGATGGGGCAGGAAAACCTGCGCAAAGGGAGTGGGAGATGGTGGAAGATTGCGGATATTTCTGCGCCAACTGGCTTACGGCTCCCGATGGGGGGGACCTCAATGCACAGGTGGACGCCATAATCGGCCAGATCGCGCGGACCTTGCCGACGCTCGGTGGCGACATGGCCGGCATGGTCAAACATACCATCCTTGTCCGCGCGGGGCATGTGGACCCGATCCAGGCGATCGAGGCAGTGCATCGTGCCTGCCATGCCCATGCGCCCGCCCTGGTGCAGCGGCCCGGGGTCGGTACGATTTTCTGCAGTCCGGAACTGGGTGATCCTTCGGCGCTGGTTGCTTTTTTCGGGCTGTTTGTCCTTGATACAGGCCTGGTGGCGGAGGCGCAGCGGATGCTGTTCCATGAAATGCCGATGGATGTTGCCAAGGGAGTGCGTATCGGCCCGCAGACGTTTCTGACCGGACTGGAGGCCCTTGAATTCCCGACGGCGCCGGATGGCGCCCGCGTGGAGGGGGAGTATCATGTCGCACCGGAGTTCGTGTCCCAGACCGAAGTGGTCGTCCACAAAATCATGTCGGTTTTGCGATATTTTGAATTGGGGCCGGATGATATCCAGAAACTGAATGTCTATCTCAAAACCGGCCTGGAAGATGACGCCGTACGCCAGATCGTGACAGACGCCTTTTCCAGGGTTGCGCGACATCCTGTGACGATGGCGAACAGGCTGCAACTGATCCGGGGGCAGGGCATGGCCATCCCGGCATTCGCCATAGAAATCGACGGTTATGCCCTGCGACCGTCCGTGGCGGCGGATACTGCCATTCCCGCCCTGCGGTTCCGTATCGTGGATGCCGATACGGATGCGGACTGGCGCAGCCTGTGCAATGCCACGATCGCGGCCATAACCGGGAGTGCGCCGCGACGTATCATTGCCCTGACCTTTTTCGTCAGTACGGCGTGGGCTG
The DNA here is from genome assembly GCF_003206495.1 of Gluconacetobacter entanii. Lineage (GTDB taxonomy): Bacteria > Pseudomonadota > Alphaproteobacteria > Acetobacterales > Acetobacteraceae > Novacetimonas > Novacetimonas entanii. The sequence continues at coordinate 5,790 of NZ_NKUF01000074.1, forward strand.
AAAACGGATCCGGGTCATTGCCGCAGGCGATGGGCGCATATGTCGACAGGATGCTGCCCTTCGCTCATCCCCCGCTATCGCCGGGCATTGTGTATTGCGAAAACAGCAGTCCGTCCGCCGAACTGGTTTTTATCGCCTGAACGATCCTTCCCTGCCGCCGGAGAGCATTGATGTCCAGATCCATTGATATGCTTCGCCTGACAGTCATCGTCACGTCCTGTATCATTCCGGCACTGTTCCTGTGGGCGCCGATGCTGGCACAGGCCTTCCAGACACAGCTTCACCTTTCTCCCGGCACGATCGGGCGACTGTTTTCCATCGACATGCTGATTTCCCCATTGCCGGGCCTGCTGATGTTTCTGTGGCAGAAACATATCGGCTGGCGCCATGTCGCGACCCTGTGTGCGGTGATCTTTGCGGGGGGCAGCATCCTGTCGGCTGTCCTGCTTGGCCATGGACTGATCAACTGGTTTTACCTGTGCCGGATTCCGACGGCCATGGCGTCGGGTACCCTGTATGTGATGTGTAACCGCAGCGTGGCGCGATTTGATGACCCGGACAGGCTGTTCGGGGTCATGCTGACATCGCAGGTCGTCGTGGCGACGCTGGGCCTGCTGGTCCTGCCATCGCTGTTTGCCCGGTTTGGCGTGGGCGTCCCTTATGTGGTGCAGGCGCTCTGGGTGCTGGCGCTTGTTCCCCTGTACAGGTACTTTCCCGATGCCCCGCCCCATGGCGCATCTGTTCCTGCCACCGCGTCTGTAACGGGTGGTACCGGGATCATGCTGGCGGGGATCATGAGTGTCGGGGCACTTTTCATCTTCAACATCGCGACCGGGGCGGTATGGACATTTGCGTCCGTGTTCCTGCAGGCGGGGGGGATGACATCGGCCGGGATCGATCACATGCTTGCCCTTGTCGGCATGATGGGGATCGTGGGGTCGGGGTCCGCCGCGCTGGCGGCCTCGGGCAAAAGGCGCATGGCCCTGCTGCTGGGGGGATATGCGCTCCTGCTGCTTTCGCTGTTCGGTCTTGGGTGGGGACATTCGCCCGCAGTCGCCGCAGGCGCGCTGGTTGCGTTCAAGCTGTCCTGGACCTTCCTGCTGCCATTCATGCTGGGGTCCATAACATTGCTTGATACTTCCGGCGTACTGATGAATGTCACCACAATGACCCTTGGTGTCAGCCTCGGGCTGGGCGCTGTGGTGGCGGGATGGCTGCTTGACCACGCAGGTCAGGCAGTCATGCTGACGGGTATGGCGGCGTGCAGCCTTGTTGCTGCGACCGCCAGTGTCATCGTGGCGGGGCGTGCCGGGCCGGGACGGCCGTCACGTGCCGCGCGGCATCAGGTGGCGGAAGCCGAGGCTTCGTGTTCCGGGCTGTAATGGCGCGGGCTTTTTCCTGTCCATTTCTTGAAAACCCGTGAAAAGGAAGAAATGTCTTCATAACCGAGGGCCAGCGCAATCTGTGCGATGGTCATGTTGCCCTGACGCAGCATCATCATCGCCTGTTCCGTGCGGACTTCATGCAGGACCTGCCGGAATGTCCTGTCATGCCGTTTCAGTTGCCGTTGCAAGGTGCGTTCGGTGATGTTCATCCGTTCGGCGGCGACAGTGATCGAAAGCGACTGTTCCCCAAGGCAGGACAGGATGATGGCGCGCAGTTCCTCAAGTACCGAGCGTGGCTGGATATCCCCACGCATCGCGTCGATCTGCCGGCGCAGATAGGGGCGTAACGAAAGTTCCTGTCGTGTCAGCGCCGGCAGCCTGCGCGATAATATCGCCGTATCGAACATGATGCGGTTGATGGGCTGGTTGAAACGTAACGGACAGCCACAGATCTCACGCAGGCGCCGCAGGACGGCAGCGCCAGGCGGGGCATGTTCGAACCATATCTCCTCTGGCCGCCAGGAGGCGGGAGCGCGGGACTGGATGAAGGCATGCACCTGCATGATGCTCATTTCCGCATCCTGCCGTCGCGGCCACAGGGCCGGATAGTCCACCCGGTAGCTGATGCTGGCATGGTCATCCCTGATGTCCAGGCCCGTGGTCGTCCCGCTCTGGATCAAGGGGGAATGGGCCTGCAGGATGGACAGCGCCTGCCCGATATCCGTAGCTTCCCCCACCAGAATGCGGATTATGGGAAAATCATCCACCCGCCCGAGTTCCGCCCCAAGCGTCGGAATGTCGCACAGCAGGCTGACCTGCTCGAATATCCTTAGAGCCCGATCCGAAAGTTTTCCAAGCTTGACAATGCCTTGCTGTCCGTCGTGTGAGCATGCGGATCGAGGCGATCAATGTCCATGCGGTTGAGGACGCAATGGACTTTTCCCAATCTTTGGCGAGCCGCCTGCACCGTCCCAGCCAGGCGAATGTCCGTTCCACCACCCAGCGACGCGGCAGGATCTGAAAGCCCTTCGTCGTATCGGACCGCCTGATGATTTCGATGGTCCATTTTCCCATGGCG
>NZ_NKUF01000075.1 GCF_003206495.1 Gluconacetobacter entanii
TGCCGCATACCTCTTCCGCGTAACCTTGCCCATAAAACCCGTCCTCGTTCAGGCCAGATGATAGCTTATCGCCCTGTCCGAAAAATGGGGACCACCTCTAACCGGCATCAGTCCACGCGACTTCAGGAAGCTATGACATCATCGGAATGGATATGACCGTCAAACGGAGATACGGCGAAAGAAGATGCCGCGCACCAGACAAGCGGGGTAAATGACTATACCCTGATGGCCAAATCGCTGCTCCCGCCATCAACCAAAATTGTCGTCACGCCTCAGTGCGAGCGGGTTTGTAAGGGCGGGATCTGTCGCATTGGTCTTCAGCAAGCCCCTCCTCCTTTTCGCCTATTTCCCGTGTATTTCTTGCGACACATCGCGCTGCCCTTTTCCCGACGATCTGCGGGACAGAAAACGCGCCAGAGCTGGCCCGGTGACCAGAACGCAGAAAAACCGGGCGACCTGCATGGCAATGACGAAAGGCATGTCCACTTTCGTGGTCGAGGCGATAATGGAGACGGAATCAGCCCCGCCAGGGCTGGTTGCAAGATAAGCCGTCAGCAGATCCACATGCGCCAGCCGTGCAAGTACCAATGCAAAGCCGCCACACACCGCAATCAGCGCGAGGATGGAACCCAGCACACGTGGAAAGACACGTCCGGCATAAGCCAGCACATCTGGCGTAAACCGCATGCCGATGCCCCACCCGACCAGGGCATAGGCCGCGACCAGCAGAAGATGCGGCTGTTCGATCGGCAGATGGGCGCCAAGCCTTGCAGCCATCCCGATCCCCATGGGCACAAGCAGTCCCCCGGCCGGCACGCGCAGACGGGTGCCCAAGGCGCTGCCTGCCAGCGCGATCACAAGCGCAAGTAAAGCACCCTGCCATGAGAGGATCTGTGCCACGACCAGCGGGGCGGACGGCGTTCCGGCCACGCGCGCAATAACAGCCGCAATGACGGCGCAGCACGCCACGCGCAGATATTGCATGAAGGCGACGAGCCGCATATCTGCCCCGTATGATTCCGCCATCAGGGTCATGACCGTGGCCGCACCGGGTGACGAACCCCAGATCGCGGTATTGCCGGGTAGCAGGCGCGAACGTGTCAGCAGCCAGCCGAGAAGGGCTGCCGCAGACAGGGTAGAAAACGTACCGGCAACAAAGACCGGCCAGCTGGCTGCCATTTCGTGAAAGATCGAGGCTGAAAGATAGCTGGCGATCATGACCCCGACCACGCCCTGTGCGCCAAGAAAGGCCCAGCGGGGAATACGGACAGCGTCGCCCCGTGTGGCCAGTACGACCGCCGCCCCCAGTGGTCCCAGCAGCGGCGCGGCCGGCAGGCGTAAGACGGCCAGAAGCATACCGAAAACCAGCGAAAGCAGCGCCAGTAAGCCCCATCGCCCGGTCAGCAGCCACGCTGATGGCCCTACCCTCACCGCTTAACCGCCAAACACGATTGTATCGGAAGGCAGCACGCGTGCAATCCGCGGGAGGATCGAGCGGGCGGAAACATCATGAAGGTCTGCTGACAGGCTAGTGCAGAGATCCTCGGCGATGACAATATGGTAGCCAAGTTCCCAGCCGTGCCGTGCGGTGGATTCAACCCCGAAATTCGTAGCAATACCGCCCAGCACGACCGTCCGGATGCCCCGCCTGCGGAATTGCAGGTCAAGTTCCGTGCCGGTAAATGCCCCCCACTGATGTTTGGTGATGACGATATCGCCGGGTGCTGCCAGCCCATCGGCCAGGTGCGCCCAGTCCGTTGGCAGGCCGCCTTCCGGCGGGCTTAAGGGCTGGTCGGCCAGACCGGGTGGCGCGTCGGCAAAGTCGGGTGCAAACGCGACCCGAACCAGTACGACCGTAGCACCGGCATGCCGGAAGCGGGCAGCAAGCGATTTACTGCTCTCCAGCACCTGCGACGATGGCCGCGGGGCGGTTGGCAGGGCAAGTATGCCATTCTGCAGGTCAATGAGGACAAGGGCGGTGGTTCGCGGGTCAAATCTGTTCACGGATCGGCGCCTTCCGGGATCTGGATACATGGTCGGGTCAAACATCGACCGGCATTGGAAAATCGGTTATGCGAGGACTGTCTCGCATAAAAGAAAGTTGAGGGTACCCTCGCATTATGTCAAGCCCGCCCCGTTCATCACCACTCGCGCCCAAGCGGCAGCGCGGACGCGACCGCGTTGAAGCGATCCTCGCAGCCGCGACAACGGTCTTTGGCGAGAAATCTTACGAGGCGGCGACAATGACCGAGATCGCTGCCCGCGCCAGCACGGCAATCGGTTCGCTCTACCGTTTTTTCCCGACCAAGGACGTGCTGGCCGCCGCAGTGCTCGAACGCTACGGCGCGCGACTCCTGCATGCCCTGGATGAGTTGGTCGACCGCGATCCGCCGCTGTCGCCACGTGATGCAGCAGAAGGACTGCTGGACATCATCCAGCGTCTGCGGACGGAACGCTCAGTCGTCCTTTCCCTGCTCGACAGCGGGATTACCCTGCCAGATGGGACAGGAACGCTCCGCAAGGCGCTGATCGGGCGCATGAGCCAGTTGTTGGCACGGCTGGGTGGTTCTCCGGGTCCACATGACGAACGGGCTGTGATGCTGCTGCATCTGGTCAAGACGATCTTTGCCCTGCCACAGGATCATTCGGTCCCTCGCCAGGCACAGAACAAGGAAGCCGTTACGATGCTGCGGCTCTATCTGGAACATGCGGCTGCTTCCCGCCGATCCGGGTTAAAAGTCGCTCCGTAACCTCTGAATCCGCACACAACCAATCGGTATCTCGAGCGATCGCGTCATCTGAATCGAACGGGTCTGCTTTTCAAAGCATAACTGACTGTAATGAGGTAAAATCGAGCTTTTACTCCAACTGTTTCGCGAAGGTCAGAGAAACGCATCAAGCCGATATAACAACTCTGCCGGTACTTCTTCCTGCGGACTATGACCACAGTCGATCGCGTATCCCCGCACGTCCACTGCTTTTTCGCGCCATGTCTCGACAACATCATATAGCGCGCCCACGGTGCCGCGTGCGCCCCACAGAGCCAGTAATGGGACCTCAATCCGCCTGTCTGCATCAGTCGCATCATGGACGAGGTCGATACCTGCTGCAGCGCGGTAGTCTTCGCATGCTGCATGACGCATTGCCGGGTCGGCGTAGCATCGACGATATTCGGCCATGACACGCGGATCGACCGATCCTGGTATCTTGATCTGTCCTGCAATGTGGCTTTCGAGAAAAAAGTCCGGATCTCCACTGATCAGCCTTTCAGGCAGGGGGGCGGGCTGGATCAGAAAAAACCACCAGAAATAGCGTCGGGCGAATTCCATATTGGTCCGGGCATACATCGTTGCTGTCGGTACGATATCGATCAGCACCAGTTTTTCCACCGCTTGCGGTGCATCCAGCGCCATGCGGTGCGCCACCCGTCCGCCCCGGTCATGCCCGACAACCATGAACCGTTCAAATCCAAGCTGGTGCATGACGCCAACCAGATCAGCCGCCATGGCCCGCTTGGAATAGTTGGCGTGATCCGTCCCACCTTCAGGCTTGGCGCTATCACCATAACCCCGCAGATCTGGGGCCACGATGCTAAATCGTTTCGCCAGTGCGGGCGCAACCTTGTGCCAGGTCAGATGCATCTGCGGATGACCATGCAGCATAAGCAGCGGCGGTCCGTTTCCGCCGGTAGCCGTGCGGATCCGCACGCCATTCACCTCGATATCCCGCCAGCTAAAGCCCGGCAATAAATCGGGGAATTTCCTGATTGCGATCATGCTTTCACCTGCATTCGTCCAGTGGACACACAGCAAAAAAGCAGAATATCAGGAAACCAGTATTTCCCCTGATGAAGACCTGTTGATTATCTCCCTGCCGCGACTCACAACGGCGTCACTGGGTAGATCAGTTGGGATATCCGAGAGGGTCGATTCGCAGAGCCTGCGGAAATAGACAGGGCTATGTCACGCGTGATCACAGACGTCAGCCCCCAGTGTAACCACAACATCCAGATGAGGACTTTGGCGGGCGTAGCCCACGCCACGACATTATCCCGAGAGACCGTAAAACGTACATCGACGGAGCCAGCATCTCAGCGCGCTACCCGACCAAGTGAAAGTTCTGAACACCTGTTCCAGCCTACATTCCCGCCAGAGTCCTCATGGAGTTTCTTTCAGAGGCAAAAACTGAGGACTCTGGCGGGAACATGCGACGCGCAAGGTTAATTTCTGAGATATGCCAGAAATCTGGAGCCGAAACAGATCGCAAAACGGCCCTCGAAGTGAGGACTCTAGCGGGGTTTTGTGCGCCAAAAACAGGTTTATCCGCCGAACATCAAGGAAAATCGGGCTGTTAGAAGCCTCCTAACCTGAAAATTTCTCAGTTTTGAGGACTTTGACGGGGCGCCAAATTAGCGCTATCTGCAAATCGAGGACTCTGACGGGAAACTTGATGCCCTCAGAGATACCGATTCGCTACACCTCCCTTTTGCGAGGTGACCAACAGGGTACTGAGGACTGTAGCGGAAAAACTGAGGACTCTAGCGACACGTGCTTACGGAGCAAGCACGATTCGCATAAGTTATCCCGAGGACACTAACGGGACAAACTAATATTAGAATACAATTAGTTTTAACTAGTATTAGATCCCGCTACAGTCCTCAGAGACATTCTGAACAAATCCGTGCATCATGGACGCAGAATCGAGCCAACATACATATGCCTAGGGGAGCCATGATGGCGGAAGTGCATGACTTGCTTCAGGAGCATGGTCGACAGCATGTACTCCAGCTAGACATGGACCGCCGCGTCGTTGATGCGGCCGCCGCATATCTGACGGACGAAGATGCCGGACTAGGTTTCATGTATAGCGGCTGGGCCCAAGCACCGCTCCCACATAAAAAACAACCCGACTCTGCACCTTGGCAAGTTCGCACCGACAGAGTTAACCTTCTCGTAGAACCAGGTCGACGAACGCTTCCGAATGGGGAACTTCAATGGATTGGTGTCCCATACGGAAGTCGAGCCAGACTTATACTGCTATATCTGCAAACCGAGGCTCTAAGAACCCAGAGTCGCGAAATTGAGCTCGGAAAGTCGCTTCGCGACTGGCTTAAGAAGATGAACATCTCTCCTGGCGGCAAAACGATAGCCGACGTAAGAGAGCAGGCACTCCGCATCACGCGCTGTCGTCTCACTTTCGAGGTCCAACAAGCAGGAAAGTCAGCATTAGTCCAACAACTTATAGTCGATAAAGCACTGTTTACGGAAGATGGCGAGGACTCTAGCGGGGGACAGCTTTTAGCGCGGACGAAGCTAAGTGAAACATTCTACGATCAGCTTCGTCGACATCCTGTTCCTATCCAGGAATCCGCAATTCGAGCGATCAGTAAACACTCGATGGCTTTAGACATATATTGCTGGCTTGCATATCGGCTGCATGTCCTCCAGAAGGACACGCCAATCACTTGGAAGGGTCTTCACGCCCAGTTTGGCGCTGGCGTAAAACGCCTAGACCATTTCCGTGATACCTTCTGCGCTCAACTCAACTTGGCGCTAGCAGTATATCCAGAGGCGGTAGTCAAACTGAGTGCTGTGGGTTTGACATTAGTTCCCTCACCTCCACCTGTTGAGCCAAAACGCACGGTAGTCGCGTTTCCTAGGTCCCGCTAAAGTCCTCACTCAAAGTAGACGATGAAAACATCTGCGTCGCATAGAGGCAAATCAGTAGACTAATTGCGGACAAACAGTCGAAGATAGCCGCATCGGACTGAAACCTTCAAACTGTCGACGGACCCGCTATTTGTCGACAAGGTTCGGGATATTGTCGGTCTTTACATGTCGCCACCGAACCGCGCGATCGTGCTGTGCGTCGACGAGAAATCCTAGATCCAGGCGCTGGACCGCGAACAGCCCGTCCTGCCCATGGTACCGGGCGTGCCGGAACCACGTACCCATACCTATCTCCGGAACGGTACGACGTCGCTGTTTGCAGCCCTCGACATCGCAACAGGTGCGGTAATCGGCAAATGCTACAAACGTCATCGTACCATGGAATTTCTCGATTTCCTGAAACGTATCGCCGCCGAGATCCCTGATGACCGGGATGTTCATCTCGTGATGGATAACTACGCCACACATAAAACGACCACGATCAAGACGTGGCTCGCCCGCCGCCCGCATTGGCATGTTCACTTCACGCCCACCTCGGCTTCCTGGATCAATCAGGTAGAGCGCTGGTTCGCCGAACTGACGCGCAAGCAATTCCAACGCGGCGTGCATCGGTCAACAACTGCACTCGAAGCCGACATCACAACTTTTATCGATGCACATAACAAAAACCCACGGTCGTATCGGTGGGTCAAATCAGCCGACCAGATCCTCGCCTCGGTGAAGCGCTTTTGTCATAAGACAATGAGCCGAACTTCAGATTCAGGTGACTAGTACTAGGCACTCTCGCGTGTAGTCGTCCTCAACGGTCAGCACGCGGAAGCGACATCCGTTGTCCAGCGCTAATTAGGACCGTCGGGCACCGGCGTCGGCGAGTAGGTGCCCATTTCCTGTTTCAGGACACCACACTAATGGACCGACAACCCTTCCTTGCGATACAACCGGAACAGCTTTTTGTGGATCAGGATTACTCCTTCGCATTCCAGAAAGATGTGCCGACCCTGATAGGGAAGCTGGCATCGTTCGCCCGCAAGGTGGCGCGGTAGGCCGCGCACCTCGGTATCGCATGGACGGTACGACGCATAGCGCCACGTCCTCGGGTCGACGGTGATGCGACTACAGGCCCGCCCCCGCCGTTGCGAGTAATCCCGTTTGGACACCGCCTTGGTCAGAGCATTATGCCGTAATGCCGGGCGTCTCACGAGTTTCCTACTTGCTGCTCCTCAAGCTTCGAGACCTCCAGCCCACCGTATTTCGATCGTCTTGTGTAGAAGGTCGCGTTGCCGATCCCGTAATAGATGCAGGGGTTGGCCTCCTAATGCTCTCTCGGAACTTTTACTCGTCACCGATAAGTTCGTCGATTTCACGTAAGCGCTTTCGGATGGCAACAAGCTGTTCCAGCATTTGGCGCCTAGTGGATCTAAGGCGCCGCGCCTCTGTTACGAGCGCGGCAAAATCAACATGAGATGCAGGCCGCTTGATTGACTTTCGGAATGCTATGATTGCAGAACGAGACGCGCTGGGTCCGACGAGGCCCTTCTCGCGCGCCGCTTCAAGTTCCTCTGGTCCCAGCAAAGTCAGCTGATACGCTGCACTATATGAACACGGTAGTAACGTCTCGCTAATTCGGCCACTATCCACCATGCTTGCGATCCGACGCAACTGGGAGGCCACCGGTTCGGAGAAAGGGAAAAAGCGTTCGAAACTGGCTTTAAGACGGTTTTTTTCTTCTCTCGAAAAAAGTGCATTTTCTAGCGTATTTAATGCTCGGCCGATTTCCAGAAAGGAACGCGCAGCCTTTTCCCACGCAGATGTTACGGCGCGCTGGGTATCAAGAATGATCCGGATGCGGCCCTCGTCCTTCGCAAGGTCCGTTCCGGAAAATACTGATGCAATTGTCTCCAGGGTTTCAGAAGATACGGTGGTGAGTTCATGTAGCTCGCTAGGACGCGCATCAGATGGCTGTATTTCGTCAGCATCAAGGCCCTGCAAGGCTCGCAGCGAGATGCCGCGCGTCGAATTGGCTTTGCTCACAGGTCCAACTCCTGTCGCAAGTATGACCAGAGTGCGCCAAACGCTTCCGCGTTTTTGGGCCGACTTAGGGCCTGTTAGATCTTGAATTTCTTCCCATATTGTAGGGATGGAAGAAGGAGACAGAACAGGCACCTTTACGGACGAGACATGGGCGATCTGGGAACCTCTGATTGAGGAGGTTCGCCCGAGGGGCAAGACGCCGCCACATGATCTGCGGCGGACGATAGCAGCGATTTTCTGGCGTCATGAGAATGGCGCGAAATGGCGGAGTATCCCCGCTGAACTGGGTCCGTGGTGGCGGGCTGCGCAGCTTTTCATCCGCTGGGCGAAGCTCGGCGTATGGGAGCGGCTGCTCGCACTGGTTCAGGAACAACAGGGAGTGGCATTCGGAATGACTTTTCTGGATGGCACAAACATCAGGGCTCACCACAAAGCGGCGGGAGCCCAAAAAAAGGGGCCTCTTTCGAAGAGC
>NZ_NKUF01000076.1 GCF_003206495.1 Gluconacetobacter entanii
AGGCCACATCAACAGGCCTTACAGAAGACCGCACACGATCACACGTCAATATGGGTCAGAAAACTCTTGCATAACGGACGGCAACCACAGAAGAAATCCAGGTAACCGCCGTTTACCCGGTTCTCTGCGTCCTGAATCAGGCGATCCGCAAAGCGCCGCGCCGCAGTGTTCTTCCACTCGATGGAAGGTAAAATCGCCTGCCATGAACGGCCGGCGGCTATGGCGACCTCACGTGGGCCGCCACCAATTTCCTGAATGTCGAAGGCGATCAGAAGCTGAATCTGCCGCGCACGCTGGAGCGGCGTGAGCTGGAGCGCGCGTGGAAGCAGGGCAACGCGGCTGCCACGCAGATGCCGGAAAAAGCGCAACGCCACGTCGAGACGAAGCTCGCCGGCAGCGTCCAGCGGCAGCAGCACGGCGGGGCGTTGCAAGGCCGAAGGGTCCAGAAGCCGAAGAAAGAGATCGCCAACCGCGTCGCCGATCGTAAGCCACCCGCCATCCGCATCGTCGTGACGGGCCAGGATATTCCCCAGCATGGCGGGTTCGATCGGGGTCACCGTCGCGAAACCCGAGGGTGCCGGCGTGAGAATCAGCGTGGCCGGGGAGACCTCGGGCCTCCAGACCATGCGGCCGCGGCGGGCGGGTTCATCGGGAGCATGGACAAAAGCCCAACCCCCAGCGTTCGGCGAACGCCGCGCGCTCTGCGGCGGCGTCCGTTGCCCGGCGGGCGATGCGTCGTTGCAGGCGGGCATACTCGCGACGGTACGTCGCGTTGCGGCGCAGGAACTCGACGGCGAAACCGGAACGGTCCAGAGTGCTGATACGGTCGCGTATTTCCTGTGAACGCCAGAAGGATGTCGGCATGGTGACCTCCCTGTCTGGCCCCTCATACGGCAAGGGGGCAGCCTCAATTAGCCGGATCGGAACCGCGAGCGCATAGACCCTGATTTTCTATTGGGGAGAGTGCCGTGGGGGACCAGCGCGTGGGCCGGCGAAGCCCGGCTATTGCAGGCGCGGCTCCAGCAAATGCCGGTAGCCGGCTTTGGTCATCCAGCGCGCCCGTGCAAGATGGTTGTCGTAAACAGCCCTGGCGCGCACGGGTTCACAGACAGGATCGATTTTGAACAGCACCGCAACGACTTCGCGCCAGTCGGCACCTTCCTCGTCGGCGATCAGGAGGCGGAGATAAAGGTCGAGATGCTGCTCGTCATAGGCGTTCACACGCGCCGTCAGAGGCGGGTGATCCTGGAAGGATGGGTGGGTCATGACGATCCCTCGTGATAGCGCTGTTGGATCGGTTCGATAACAAATTCGTGGAATGACGACCGTTCGACGGTTCCGCGCTGACGCAAAAAACAACGCGGGGCCGAGTGGGAAGGCTGCGCGGCCAGGCCGATCAGGACGGCGCGCGTCTGCGACGGCCCGCATCCTGTCGCGTCTGTGGATCGGAAGTCTCGTGAAGAAACATGACACCACGCCCTTGCCCGGACTCGATGAACAGGATGCCCGCTGCTTCCAGCGCGCGGCGGACCTGGTCGATCGTGCCCTCATGGACACCAATGCCACGCTCGGATTCAAGGCGCTTGAGCGCGGTCAATGCTACGAGGGCTTTTTCAGCGAGCCGTTCCTGTGTCCAGTTCAGGAGTGCCCGTGCCGCCCTTACCTGTCGGCCAGTGATCATCCATGATCACATCCGACATGCAGGGCATGCACACCAGAAATACGACTATAATAGTCGTATAATGGAGATTCAATATCGTTCTTTCAGTTGGATAGTGAGGAAACACCGGCGTCCTGCTTCTGATAGGACCGTCAGTGGGGTCCGCCGTCGGTACGGGCGACCAGACGAAAAGACCCCCGCTTACGCGGAGGCCTCCCCGTCGTGGCATTTTGCTGCGAATTGCGCGCATACCTGGTTCAGTTCACGCTCGATTTTGGCCCGCTCACGACGGCTGAGGTGAAAGCTGGTCAGTTCGGCGCGCAGCATCTGGATCTGGTCGTGTAGCGTGGTCATCGTCCTGCTCCTTTCGTTTTTCGAAGACAGGCCGTCGCCTCATGCGCGCGTGAATCGGGTCAAGGATCGCCGCAGGCGACCGCCCCAGCGGCGCGCGGGGGAGCCGATTTTGTCTGGTGTGCCCGTAGGGTGCGCCGGGCAAAATTGGGGGGACCGCGCGTCCTTGAGGCGGTTCACGCCGGGCATGGTACAATGGGAAGGCTGAGGGAAGCCCTGTTCCCCTTTCTTGCCCACACATTGGCAGATTGGGCGCGGCGCGACTGGTGCGCCCACCCGCCGGTTCGCGATCGGTCATGCGAAGGCCCCACCCGGACCGGCCGGGCGGGGGATCGCTGGCACCTCAGTCGCCGTTGCGGCGGCCGTTGGGGCGGGACCAGATCAGGCTGTAGCCCTCGCCGTCCTCGTCATCGAAGAGGTTGGCGAAGATCGGGGCGTTGAAGCTCGGATCGTCGAGCTTGAGGCTCAGATAGTCGCGCCCCTCGTTGGAGCGCCGGGACCAGGCCGCTCCGATCTCGACCCGGCCGACGAAGACGCGGTGGCTGGGGGCATTTTCGTTCAGGCGCGTGGTCTCGGGGGCGATGCGGACGTTGGGGGTCTGGAGCGAGAGGGTGACGATCTCGCCGTTATATCCGTTGCCGACTTTCTTGAAGGTGCCGATGGTAGCCATGATACTGCTCCGTGATCTCTGTTACCGAGCCCGCACCATTGCGGCCTCGATGGCGATCGGACAGACGGAGGCGAGCGGCGGCGCATCCCGTAGGGACCGAAGCGCAGCGGAGGACGGCGGGACGGAATTTTCTTGTTTCGCGAGGAATGACGGCGCAGCCGTCAGGGGAAGAAAATTATGGACCGCTGTTGCGCCATGGCCGATCGAGGCGCAGCCGACCTTCGGCTAGATCAGCCATCTTGAGAGGCGGCATGCGTGCGCGGCCCGACAGAGCACACATCACGGAGACTATGGCCACCCGCGCCCCACGCAAGTGTCGGCCAGGAAGGGGAAGGCATCGTCATGCCCTGCTTCCGACCCTGCACACGCCCCGTTCCGGGACTGCGTTTCGCACGGACACGCCCTGCCTTCCGGGATTCCACCGGCCGATGCTGACAGGAAGCGCTGGACGTCCACGCTCCAGGGAAAGAGCACCTTCAGCCAATATGCTGCAATCAGGGCCTCATCGATCGCTCCTGCCATACCCTCCTGACAGCGAGGCGGCCAGATGCGAAAGCCCCCGATCCTGTCCTGCCTCGCCGGTTGCCAGAGCGGTGTCAGACCCGCGCGATATTGCCGCCGGACGGTCCGGGTGGGGCCACGGTTGTAAAGCGGATGAAAGCGGTGACGCCCACCGCGATCGCGCCGATGATGGAGAAAAAGAGCTGCCACGCCGGAGACGGCATCAGCATCTGGGCGATCCCATGTGTCGTGCTGTAGCCCATGATAATGGCGGGCACCGTATAGAGCAGGACGATCAGCAGCTTGAGCCACATCCACGGCACCAAGGCGAAGGCGACCTGGCCAATAACGAAGGTTGCAGCGCCCGCGACGAAACCGACGATGATCCCGCCGACAACACCAGCACCCGCACCATACGCCCAGAACCCGGCCATCAGACCCATGGCGCAGGGCAGGGCGAAGACTGCCACGGTAAAGAACAACCAGCACAGGAAGCCAATGCCGGCGACGAGCAGGAAGGGAGCAAGGATGAACATGGCGGCGGTCTCCGTGCAACCGACAATGTCGGACGGTCGCGCCTGCCACCACCACCACGGCGCAACCCGCATTATAGCGCAGATGATACGGTGACCGGAACGAAAATCCGCGCGGCTTACGTCCCGCCGGTGACGATATCATCGAAATCTATCGCTGGTATGCGGACGTTGCGGTCAATCAGGTCGAGCGTTATTGCCTTCCCCCGTGATCCGGTGGCGTTGCGAAGAACCTTGCGATCCATAGCACCTGGTGCTACATAGGAGGTCATGACCAATGCCGAGCCATCCCAGCGGGCATTCAAGACCGCCTGGTTCGCCAGGGCGGCCCGGAAAGCTCGCATCAAAGACGATGAACTCTGCAAAGCGATCCGGGAGGTCATGAAGGGTCAGGCCGTCGATCTGGGTGGTGGTGTCTTCAAGAAGCGCCTGAACAAGAACCTGCATCGCAGCATTATTCTTGCGAAAGGCGGTCGATACTGGATCTACGCCTATCTGTTCGCGAAGAAGGACCGGGACAATATCGATAGCGATGAACTGGAAGACTTCCGGACCCTCGCCAAAGCCTATGCCGTGCTGACCGGGGAACAGGTCGAACGGCTTTTGAAGGATCGAGACCTGACGGAGATATGCCATGGCGATGAAGAGAAAAAATAGCTTCCGGAGCGACATTTCCGAGGCCATTCATTCCGGGGCGGTAATGCTGCACAAGGTCGGCGCGCTCGACAAGGCGACGATGCGTGATTTTGACACGCGCCATCTGGTGGTGCCCCCTGCGATCGAGCCGATCGAGATCAAGCGTCTCCGCGAGGCGAACAATGTCAGCCAGCCGGTCTTCGCGCGGTATCTGAACACGAGCGAAAGCACGGTCGAGAAGTGGGAGAGCGGCGCCAAACGGCCGAGCGGGATGGCGCTCAAGCTGTTGAGCGTCATTCAGAAGCACGGTCTTGAGGTTCTTGCCTGAGACGCTGGCTTGCGGGGAAGGAGAGAGCGCTCACGCGCCGCCTCCGAACCGCAGGACCGGGATACCGAGCCGCTTTGCCTTGTCGGCCAGATTTTCCTGGATGCCTGAACCGGGGAAGACGATGACGACGATCGGCATAGTGTCGAGCAGCGCATCGTTACGACGGAAGGGCGCCGCCTTGGCATGCCTGGTCCAGTCCGGCTTGAAGGCGATCTGCACGATATCGCGGTGATCGGCCCAACGTGAGGCAATGAACTCAGCACCTTTGGGCGAGCCACCGTGGAGCAGCACCATGTCGGGATGCTTGGCCCGCACCTTATCCAGCCGGTCCCAGATCAGGATATGGTCGTCGAAGTCCAGGCCCCCGGTCACGACCACCTTGGGGCCGGGCGGGACCAGCAACTCGCCCTCGGCGCGGCGTCGGGCGTTGAGGAAATCGCGGCTGTCGATCATGGAGGCCGTCATGGTGCGACGTGACACCAGCGAGCCGGCCTTCGGACGCCACGCGCTCAGGGTCAGGCGCTCGAACTGCTCCTGCGCCTCGTCGCGGAAGATCTCGTAGGCGTTGCGGCGCTCGATCAGGGTCAGCCCTTCGGCGATCAGCCGCTCCAGTTCCACCGAGCGGATCTCGCTGCCATCCTGTTCCTGCTGGCTCCGTTTCTGCGCCTGCTCGTTGCGGTCAAGCTCACGCTCAACCTGGCCGACCATGCGGTGGAAGATGTTCACGGTGGACCAGAGCAATGCTTCGAGATCGGCTTCCAGCCGTGTGTCGGTCAGCGTCGCAGCGATGGCGTCGAAGATGTCGGCCACAGCACCCCCGATGCGCTGCGCTTCGGGTAGCGGCCTGGGGTCCGGCTCGTCCGCGAAGGGACGGTAGCCATACATCTGGAGTTCGGTCAGCACATGCGCGGTGGATGAAGCGGCGTGCGGCGGTTCGAAATCGTCGGTCATGCGGGTCATGAGGCTGTCCTCCCAGGTCTCCGGCTGCGCCCTTCGCGGCCTTTCCGGGGGCGGACAGCGGCAGACCAGGGACGGGCCGGAACCGCGCGCTGGCGCGCGGCCGCAGCACAGCGAAGGATGGCAGGGGGCCGGCTATTTTGCCTCGCGATGTAAAGCGCCCCCACAGGGCGCGACGGAAAATAGCCGGCTCACGCCATTGAAGGCCCGGCCCGGCTGACGCCCGCTCCCCACTTGAAAGGCCGGGGCGCGGACCTGCCGGACGGGAGGCAGGACAGGCCCGCCGACAGAAGACGGCCCCCCCACTCCTCTTTCCGGCCCGCTCAGGTATCGGCGGCCTCCAGAAAGCGTGCCACGTCCGCTGGCGCGAGTTGCGGATGCAGGATCGCCCGCAGCGCGCCGCGTCCCAGCGCACGGAGATCATCATTGAAATCGCCCAGCCGTGGCGACAGGCCGATCAGTTCGATCCCGGCGTCACCCGCGCGGGCGTGCAGCGTCGCCAGCGCCTGATCCCCGGCCGGATCGTCGTCGCGCAGGACGTAGAGACGGCGTAGCAGCGGCGGAAAGATCAGGGCAGCGAGATGTGCCGAAGACAGGCAGGCGGCCAATGGCAGATCGGGCAGAACCTGCCGCAGCGAAAGCACCGTCTCGATGCCTTCCCCGGCGGCGAGCACGTCGGATGCCACCCCGAAGCGCACGGCATGACCGAGCAGCCCGCCCAAGGCACGGCGCGGATGGTCGACCGGTGCCTTGCCACGGCCGTCCGCCGCCAGCCAGGTGCGATGCACACCGGTCAGAGTGCCGTCGAGGTCGGTGACAGCGGCGATCATGGCGGGCCAGGTCTCGGTCAGACCGTCCTCGTCCGGGCGGTAAAAGCAACGCGGATGGAAGCGCAGGGCTTCGGTTCCGTGCAAAAGCGTAATGTCGCGTCTACGGAGATACGCGTCTACGGATGTGCCTATGATCGGCCCGGACATGGCCCAGAGCCGTCGTGCCGCTTCGGAAGAACTGGCGGAAGCACGCTCACGGGCAGGTCGGTCCTGTGACGGCGGCACTGGGTCAGGATGCGGCAGGCTGAGGAAGGCGCGTGCCTCGTCGGCCACGTCGCGGAAATCCACCAGGCCGAGGCTTTCGCGGATCACGTCGAGCAGGTCGCCATGCTCACCCGACTGAGCGTCCGTCCATTTTCCCGCCCTGCCGTTGGCGGTGTCGTGGAGCCGGACGAACAGCGACTGGCCGGGCGTATTGCGCACGTCACCGACCAGCCAGTAATTGCCGTGACGGCGACCGGCGGACAGATACTGCCGGCACACCGCCTCCGCGTTCTCCGCCAGCCGACGGGCGAGATCGCCTGCATCATGCAAGGTCATCGCCCTGCCCTCCTGTGTCGGGATTGCCTCCGTCCAGGGCGATCGCCAGCCAGCGATCGGTGGTCATCCATGAAATCGTTTTGCGCCTGCCAAGGTCAAGCAGATGCGCACCGCCGCTGAAGGCGCCTATCCGGGGACGTGAGGCCGTATTGGCCCACTGGAATCCCCATCGGCCCCGCAACCGGAATATTCGCGCACAGCGTAGCACGAATTCCACCACCTGATGCGGATCTCCGATCGTCTCATCGTGCATCCAGAGTTTCGTGCCGCCATATTCGGGCACGATCGATAGGACAAAACCGTCAGAGGGTGGATCTTCCGCCGCCAGTTCGTCCATGAACGCATTGTAGAGGTCGAGCGCCTTTGCGGCATTGTCCACTGTGCCCACATCGAGAACGCAGGAAAAATGCGTGAAGAAATCAGCCATCGGAAAAACTCCCGAAACGAAAAAGCCCGGCGCAGTGGCCGGGCTCGTAAAAACGTCTTTACGGAAAAGCGTGCAGTCGTCTTTCAGGACGCACGCTCCATCAGCCTGCGGGCCTTCTCCTCCAGATCCAGCCGCGTGTCCTGATTGGCCTTTGTCCGCGCCAGCGCCGTGATCCCCTGCACGAAATCGAACACGCTCTCCGGCTTGCGCCCTTCCTCATGCAGCACGGTTTCGATGATCTTCGTTGTCTCTGGCTTCGAGAACCCGCGACGACGCAGGAAACTTTCGCGGTCCTCGTCGGTTTTCGCCACCAGCGCCTTGCGCGAGGCCTGAATGCCCGAGACGAACGAGGCCGGGCTGGCTGTGGCGAAGTTCCGTAGCGCCGGTGTCGCCTGATGCACGAAGCGTGAGGCTGCAAACTTGCTATGCCGGATCGTGATCTGTTCGAAATTTTCGACGCCCCACAACATACGATTTTGACACACTCCGCGCAGGTAGAATGACGCAATGCCGAGGCTCTTGCTGCCGACTTCTGAATTCCATGCATAGAAACCCCGGAAATAGAGATCGGGCTCACCATTGGGCAGGCGTCCCGCCTCAATCGGGTGTGTATCGTCGACGTCGGGTAGGGAGGAAGCTGGTCAGTGACATCACTTCTCTCCCTCCCACGGAACCGGACTTGATACTTTCGCATCATCCGGCTCCTACACTTGT
>NZ_NKUF01000077.1 GCF_003206495.1 Gluconacetobacter entanii
CGCGCTGTCGCAACCAGATATGAAAAAACAGCAACGTCGTTCCTCGCGGTCATCCACATCGCTGCCGCAGCAGACTGGATCAAGCCCTAACAGGCCCTAGTCTCTGACGGGGCGACCTATGGTACGGGCTATCTCCAGGCGCGAGGAATCATAGACGGCACCCTCCATTATCCAGCCTCCTTCTTTTTCCTGAAATACCTCTCCATACTAATCACCTTTTGTTCTGGCATACCTGGCGGCATGTTTGCACCGTCCCTAGCTATCGGTGCTGGCATGGGCGGGTGGATCGGACAGTTCCTACCCCATACCTCTCCAGGTGCTGTCGTTCTGCTTGGGATGGCGGCATATTTCTGTGGCGTTGCCCAATCTCCGCTCACAGCGACGATCATCGTGATGGAGATATGCGATAACCAGCAGGTCACGCTGGCGCTTCTGGCAACCGCATTTCTGGCGTTCGGAGTGTCGCGAATGATCTGCCCTCATCCACTATATTCCGTCCTTGCTACAGGTTTCATGGAAAAGACCGAGCAGAAGGAGATTCAGAAAAAAACTGATCCGAGCCCGGAAACGGGTCCCTCATGAACAGCGACCCGGATCGCAGATGTCGCATTCGAAGCCGGGGAACCTCAGTCAACGAAAGAAGACGCCGTGCTACAGCAGGTGCCAGATAGAACACCGCACTCAGAACGAACCGACAGTTCCTGCAGTCTGGTTTTCCTCGCGTCAGCGTCAATCCTGATCGGTATCGCAACCGGTACGATCTGCGGAACCTTTCGCCTGTTTCTGGAGTGGCTGGAATTCACGCGAACGGAGATGGCCCCTCGGTTTCTGCATGGTTCGCCGTGGGGAGGCTTCTTTCTGGTCGTCGGCGTTGCCCTGGCAGCTCTGGCAGCTGTAGAAATGGTACGCCGCCTTGCACCGCTGGCGGCAGGCAGCGGCATTCCTCATGTCGAAGCCGTGCTATCGGGCATTACCGGCCCGGCGTCATGGCCACTCATCCCGGTCAAATTCGTCGGCGGTCTACTGGCGATTGAGAGCGGTCTGGCCCTGGGACGCGAAGGGCCTAGAGGGTGTTATGTACTTTCGTTCCTGATTGGTGCAGTAATGAGGGATGGCACCCGCACGCAAACCGTATCCCTCTGATGTATCAGACGAAGAATGGTCTCTGGTCGTTCCGTATCTGGTCCTGATGCGAGAGGACGCGGAACAGCGGCGGCATGATCTGCGCGAACTGTTCAACGGGTTGCGCTACGTGATCCGCTACGGGATTGCCTGGCGCGCGATGCCAAACGATCTGCCGCCGTGGTCGGCGGTTTATCAGCAGTCTCGTCGTTGGATGGATGCCGGCTGCTTCGAGACGCTGGCCTGCGATCTACGTGCCGTCTTGCGCATGGCTTCTGGTCGCCTGCCGGAACCCACTGCAGCCATCCTCGACAGCCGGACATTACGTTCGACACCCGAGAGCGGGCCTCGCGCCGGTTACGACGGGGCCAAACGCAAACGGGGCTCGAAGCTGCATATGGCTGTGGATACGCTGGGCCACCTGCTGGCCCTGCATGTCACGCCAGCCAATCGGGATGATCGCGCCGAGGTCGGACGCCTCGCCGCTGCCATTCAGGAGGCCACTGACGAAAGCGTCGAACTGGCCTATGTCGATCAGGGATATACGGGCTCAAAACCAGACGAGGCGGCTCGCACGCACGGTATCGCACTCGAAGTCGTCAAGTTGCCAGAAGCCAAGCGCGGCTTTGTCCTGCTGCCGCGCCGGTGGGTCGTCGAGCGGTCTTTCGCATGGGCCACACGATGCCGCAGGCTCGTCAAGGACTACGAGCGTTACGCTTCAACCCTCGCAAGTCTCCATGTCGTCGCTTTCGCATGTTTCATGCTCAGAAACGCCGCTATACTCGCTCAAGGTGCATAACACCCTCTAGCGTACAGATGGGAGCCGCAGTAGCCGATGCGATCGCACGACGGCTCTCACTGGGACGGGCAGACTGCCGTGCCCTTCTTGCCGCTGGCGCGGGAGCAGGTCTTGCAACGGCCTTCAATGCGCCAGCCGCAGGTGCTGTTTTTGTCCTGGAAGAACTGGTGGGGCAATTTGAGGCGAGAATGGTCTGCGCAGCGCTCGGAGCGTCCATCTCAGCCATTATGTTCAGTCGTGGCATTCTAGGCAGTCAGCCCGATTTCATCGCATCTTATCCGGTTCTACCTACAGCAGTTGCGAAGCAGTTATTCTTTGTCATGACTGGTCTCATGACAGGCCTACTGGCAGTCGGATACAACCGAACAATTCTTGCAGCACTGCGCCTTGCCGACCGTCTGCCTGTCAGCATATACACCAGAGCCACCCTAATCGGCGGACTGGCCGGACTTGTCGTATGGCTTGATCCCCATCTGGCGGGTGGAGGCGACTGGATCACCCAGGCCGCAATAAGTAATACGATAAACTGGCATCTTATTCCCCTCCTGTTCGTTTTCCGCTTGGTATTCGGGGCAGTTTCCTATGCTGCCGCGACACCTGGCGGATTATTCGCGCCTATGCTTGCCTTGGGGGCACTATCAGGGTTGGCCTGCAGCTTTGTCGCACAAATACTGAGCCCGGACACAGCACTGGCGACTGCGCCGTTCGTGATTGTTGGCATGGCTTCAATGTTCGCAGGATCCGTTCGATCACCCGTGACGGGCATTATCCTCGTCATGGAAATGACTGGATCATCCGATCTTGTATTACCGCTCCTGTGCGGAAGCTTCTCAGCAATGGTGGTGGCAGGTGCATGCGGAGATACCCCGATCTACGAGGCCTTACGACTTAGGGCAGCAGTCGGCAGACGCTGACTGATTGACCTACAGGCATTTTGTCGCCGCATGTTTCATGAGAAATCATTCTGGCCCGGATGTTGATGATGGGTAAAGCCTGCGGACGACCCATTCCATGGTCAGTCCCTGTACGATGGTGGTAAACACCACCACACCGTAACAGACAGGCAGCAACAGATTGCGCAATTCACCTGGAGGCAATCCAAGCGCCAGTGAGACCGAGATGCCACCGCGCAAACCACCCCAGGTCAGGATACCAAGAACACGGCCCCGTTCCCATTGTCTGAGATGAATCGGAAGAGTGGAGAACAACACGCTCAGTGCGCGCACGACAATAGACAGCGGAATCACCATGAGCGTCGCCATCATGGTAAACAGACGCTGCGTGATCTCCAGAATTTCAAAACCGATAAGCATGAATAGCAGGACATTCAGCACTTCGTCCATAAGGGTCCACGCGACATCGAGGTTCTGGCGGGATGCTTCATCGAAAACGGAATCGCTATAGCTGGTTTCAAAACACAATCCAGCCACGACGACAGCTATCGCGCCTGACATGCCAAGATGGCTGGCGATACTGAAGGTTCCGGTCGCTAGGGCCAATGACGTCAGCAGATCGATATGCGGATCCCGTTGCTCCTTGAGTACACGAAGCGCGATCCATCCGGTCATGGCACCTAACAGACCACCACCAAGCGCCTCACGGCAAAAGCTGAGCACAATCGCAGAAGCGGCCAGACCCTGACTGTCTCCGGTCGCCAACCCGATCGTCACACCAAAAATAACAACTCCCACACCGTCATTGAACAGACTCTCGCCCGCGAAAACTGCCTGAAGTGGTCCCGGAAGTCGCAGACGCTTCAGCATGCCCACGACCGAAACCGGATCTGTGGGTGCGAGAATCGCACCGAGCACGATGCACCATGAAAACGGAACGGCATGGCCCATCAGGGGCAAAATACTCCAGACTGCACCCGCCAGAAGGACCACAGCCAACACCGTTCCAAGGACAGAGAGGGCTGTCACGGACATCAATTTGGCACGCAGGTGCCCGACATCAACCTGCATGGCTCCCGCAAAGAGAAGAAGTGACAGCACACCGTTCAGAAGCGCTACTGGTAGATTGATGATCCCCAGCATAGACCGCGACAGAGCCTGCAGATCATAGTCCGGAATCAGCAGGTTCAAAGCCACAACCAGCAGGGATGCCAGCAGCGAAAAGATCAGGACACCGATTGTCGCTGGAACGCGAAACGTGTGGTGATTGAGAATGCTAAAGGCTGCGGCGAGCACGAAAAGCAGGGCAATAAGGCTGATAGTATCCATTATATGATCGCTGGCCCTTCTGATGTTTTGCGTCAAGGAAAACCGGCGTCGGCACCCCAAGCGAAATGCCGGCCACTATGCGAGACCCGGCAGGTGTTGACCTATATCCCTGTTACAATCAGTATCTGGGGAGAACGGAATGTTAGTTTGCGGGTAAATGACAGACCTCATTCGAGACCTTATCCTTCGCTGGCGAGATGATCCGGCAGGGACCTATCAGAGTTGGTTCTTGTGGGATGAACGCCTCAAAAACTTCCGGTCTATCCGTCGCGGTCTGCAGCTGGTTGTGGCTGAGATAGCCGCTGGTACATTCGGGGTTGCCTATCGTGGCTCCTCCTTGGAAACAGTTGTACATTCGATTGCTGAGCAGCGTCAGATTTTCAAGGGTGCGGATCATGCATTCTTGTGGAAACCGAAGTTACGCATTCCCGACATCTACGAAAATCCCGCCAATCAGAAAGCATTTGGGCAGCTTCTCGATACCTGTCTGTGCTGCAATACCGAAGAGCATGTAGTCTCGGCCATTCATGCAATCGACGCCAGGAAGATAAAAGGGCTGGGGCCAGCTGTCGCCAATCTGCTGTATTTCCTGCATCCCACGATCATGCCACCTTTCAATACGGCGATCGTGAAGGGCTATAACGCCCTGACCGGATCAAAGGTGAAGCTGGGGCGATGGGAGGAATATCTTGCCATGCGGCAAGGGATACTAAAGCTGAATGCAACCTATCGTGCGCTGCTTTCCAATGATCTTGGTGCTATCGGAGGACTGCTGTTTGATCTCGGAAGCGGACGTTATACAGCGCCGCCTCTCGAAGATAACGAAACAGCACGAAAACTCTGGGAAGCCGATCTTCACCAGGTTAGGGAGCAGAGCGCAAAAGAGGCCCGAACTCTCGCTGCGGAGCGGGAAACAGATCATACTCATACCGAGATTCAGGGATGGCTTCGTGATCTGGGGCTCTCCTTGGGTTACGATGTCTGGATTGCCGCCAATGATCGCAGCCGTCCATGGCAGGACGGCAAGCTGGGGGATGGTTGCCTGTCGGTATTGCCGGGGTTCACGACGGAAACGCAGGGAGCGGAATCCGTGCGTCTGATCGACGTCTTATGGCTTGACCAGGAAAGCCATAGGATTGTTGCAGCATTCGAGGTTGAGCACTCAACGACCATCTATTCCGGTATCGTGCGGATGCTCGACCTTGCTCTCGGGTCAGCGGCGCAGGCTCTGGAAGGGATGTTCCTTGTCGCGCCGGACAAGCGGGAGATTGATGTGCGGGAACAGTTGAAGCGACCGGCTTTCAGCAGGATTGCTGATCTGAAAGTCCGGTATCTGCCTTATGGAGCACTGGAGAAGGATCGTGAGGCAATCAGGCGTTTTGGCCATGGTCTGAAACCGATACAGAGCATTTCCCATCTTCTGACCCCAGTGTGATATCTGCACTACATCGCCTGTTCTGACGCAAGTTACGATAAGATTGAAGCGACTGCAGCCCACCCTCGCATTGACCCCTTATCGGTCGTATTAGGCTTCGCCTTATTCGCGGCCGTAACCGCGGCTTTCGCCATCGAATCAGCCTCGCCTGCAGTGATCATGATTGGTATCACGATATGGAGGCTGACATTTGGCGAAGTCACGACGTTGCTCCAAACCGCGCTGGCCGATACGGCCAGGAAGATGCCGGGATGATGATCCGGGCCTTTCCAATCTGGAACTTTAGGGTCGTGAAAGAAAGCCTGTTCCAGACCAACATTTTATGATGCGGATATTCCGTCGGCCGCAACACGAAGATGAAGAGCTTGTCCCGGCTGTGGCCGAACATTTTCTGGTGCGGGTCATCTCAGGAGAAGCACAGGTCGAGGAACGCGAACTGACAGGTGAATGGACGAAAAGTGAGGCCGGGTCCGGATCATTTTTCCTGACACAGACCGATGCGCCTTACCTCATGCGCTGGCAGGCTGATCCGGACCGTCCGTTTGAAGTCCTGCATCTTTATCTGGGCCCTACTCTGGTGAACCGCGTCGCCCGATCGTTAGGGCTTAATCCATCACGGCTTTCCATGCGCGCAATTTCCGGTGTTCAGGACGCATTTATCTCTGGCGTTCTGACAGGCCTGACGGCCGAGATCCAGACGACTCATTCGGCCAGTTCTCTATTTGTGAACGGACTTCTGGAAAGTCTGACCGTCCATCTTCTCCGTCATTATGCCCAGACACAGCCTTCGCCCACGTCCAGACCCGCACAACTGCCAGCGTGGAAGCTACGTAGGCTCAGGACTCATAGCCAGAACAAGACGGTTGCGGCGAGGCAGACTGCCGAGAAGAAGACGGTCGGGCATCTGTCATAGCGTGTTGCGACCCGTCTCCAGTCCTTGAGCCTGCTGAACATGATCTCGATACGGTGGCGTATTTTGTATTTCCGTTTGTCGTATTTGACCGGTTTTGCACGAGATTTTCGACCAGGAATACAGGGTTTGATCCCTTTCTCCTCCAGGGCCTCTCTGAACCAGTCAGCGTCATAGCCCCGGTCTGCCAGCATCCATTCGGCTGGTGGCAGACTGTCCAGAAGGGCAGCGGCACCAGTATAATCACTGATCTGACCTGCTGTCATGAAGAAGTCGAGCGGACGTCCGTTCCGGTCGGTGACAGCATGCAGCTTCGTATTCATCCCGCCTTTGGTCCGCCCGATCAAACGGCCTGAGCCCCCTTTTTTAACCGCAGGCTCGAAGCCGTGCGATGTGCCTTGAAATAGGTCGCATCAATCATGATTGTCTGAGGCTCTGCCTTGCCAGTAGCCAGTCCCTCCATCATGCGGATGAATACCCCCATAGCGCTCCAGCGCTTCCAGCGCTTCCAGCGGTTGTAGAGCGTCTTGTGTGGACCGTATTCCCGGGGCGCATCACGCCAGCGCAGACCATTTCTGTTCACGAAAATGATCCCGCTCAACACACGACGATCATCAACGCGAGGTTTGCCATGGCTCTTCGGGAAAAAGGGCCGCAGACGATCCATCTGCTCCTCCGTCAACCAATACAGGTCACTCATCTTCAGTCTCCTCACAGAGGCTGAATCAGATTTCCGCAATCATATCAATGGGTCCTGAGCCTAGCACTACAGTTGCATTTTGTGTCGTGAGTGAGCGCGGATAGCACTGGCCTGATGCGTTCGTCGAAAGACGGACCATCTGAGGATGTGAGAGACGGGTAG
>NZ_NKUF01000078.1 GCF_003206495.1 Gluconacetobacter entanii
GTCACCCAATCCAACCGCACCTCCACCGCATCTACTCAACGCAGACACAGCAAAACGCCGCCAACATATCCCTTCCAGTCTCTATTCTATTGTCAATGACCAAGTCCGTAGCGGCTGGTGTGCCGTTCGGTGAAGCGGGTTTTACGGAGATCGCCCCCCATTGTCAACGCCTTATGCAAACCCCGAAAAAACGGCGGAAAACCGGCAAACCCGTACCAAAAACTCCCATTCCCGGCACCATCCCACGAAAAAAAAGCAAAAAAAAGAGGAGGAGGCTCCCGCCTCCCCCTCTCCCTTGCAGCTTACGCCGCCAGCACGTCAGTCCGCGTCAACAGCATGCCCGTCAATCGTCAGGTGATCGTCAGCGGCAGA
This sequence comes from Gluconacetobacter entanii, assembly GCF_003206495.1. Classification (GTDB taxonomy): domain Bacteria; phylum Pseudomonadota; class Alphaproteobacteria; order Acetobacterales; family Acetobacteraceae; genus Novacetimonas; species Novacetimonas entanii. The sequence continues at coordinate 373 of NZ_NKUF01000078.1, forward strand.
CACCTTCACGGTCTCCCCGTCATGGATGTCACCAGCCAGCAGCATCCCCGCCATCGGGTTCTGCAGGCTGCGCTGGATCACGCGCTTGAGCGGACGCGCGCCATAGACCGGGTCATATCCGGCATCCGCCAGCCACGTCTCACCCGCCTTGTCGAGATCCAGCGTGATGTTGCGATCCGCCAGAAGCTTGCGCAGCCGTCCGATCTGGATTTCGACGATCTTGCCCATATCCGCCTTCTGCAGGCGGGAGAACAGGATGATCTCATCCAGGCGGTTGAGGAATTCCGGCCGGAAGTGATCGCGCACCACCTTCATGACCTCAGGCCGCACGCTTTCCACCGATTCCCCGTCCGGCAGATGCGCCAGCACACTGGAGCCAAGGTTGCTGGTCAGCACGATCAGCGTATTGCGGAAATCCACCGTGCGTCCCTGCCCATCCGTCAGGCGGCCATCGTCAAGCACCTGCAGCAGGATGTTGAAGACGTCCTCGTGCGCCTTCTCGACCTCGTCGAACAGGATGACCTGATACGGCCTGCGACGCACGGCCTCCGTCAGGACGCCACCTTCCTCATACCCGACATAACCGGGAGGGGCACCGACCAGACGCGCCACGGCGTGCTTTTCCATGAACTCGCTCATGTCGATGCGCAGCAGCGCCTTCTCGTCATCGAACAGGAAGCGGGCCAGCGCCTTGCACAGTTCGGTCTTGCCCACGCCCGTCGGGCCGAGGAACAGGAACGAACCGATCGGGCGGTTGGGATCCTGCAGGCCGGCACGGGCACGGCGCACCGCGTCGGAGACAGCCTTCAGCGCGGGTTCCTGCCCGACCACGCTCTTGCGCAGTTCGTCTTCCATGCGCAGCAGCTTCGCGCGCTCACCTTCGAGCATGCGCTCCACCGGCACACCGGTCCAGCGCGAGACCACGGCGGCAATGCCCTGATCGGTCACGGTATCGCTGACCATGCCTGCGCCCTTGCTGGCCTGGTCGGCTTCTTCCTGTGCCTGCGCGATCTGTGTCTGCAGTGCGGGCAGGCGGCTGTACATCAGTTCCGACGCACGGCCCAGATCCCCCCGACGCTGCGCGACCTCAATGTCGGAGCGCACCTGGTCGAGTTCTTCCTGCAGCTTCTGCACCGCGTTGACGCGATCCTTTTCCGCATGCCACGCCGCGGTCAGGGAATCCGACTTTTCCTGCAGGTCCGACAGTTCAAGCTCCAGCTTGACCAGACGTTCCTTGCTGGCGGCGTCGTCTTCCTTGCGGATGGCCTCACGCTCGATCTTGAGCTGGATCAGGCGACGGTCGAGTTCGTCGAGTTCTTCCGGCTTGCTGTCGATTTCCATGCGCAGGCGGCTTGCCGCCTCGTCCACAAGGTCGATCGCCTTGTCCGGCAGGAAACGGTCGGTGATGTAGCGGTTCGACAAGGTCGCCGCCGCAACCAGCGCGCCATCGGAAATACGGATGCCGTGGTGGAGTTCGTACTTCTCCTTGATCCCGCGCAGGATGGAGATCGTGTCGGCCACCGTCGGCTCACCCACGTAAACCGGCTGGAACCGGCGGGCGAGGGCGGCGTCCTTTTCAATATACTTGCGGTATTCGTCCAGCGTCGTCGCACCGATGCAATGCAGCACGCCACGCGCCAGTTCCGGCTTGATGAGGTTCGACGCATCCATCGCCCCGTCCGAACGGCCCGCGCCAACAAGGGTGTGCATTTCGTCGATGAACAGGATGATCTGGCCCTCGGCGGCCTCGATTTCCTTCAGCACGGCCTTGAGGCGTTCCTCGAACTCGCCGCGATATTTCGCGCCAGCCACCAGTGCGCCCATGTCGAGCGAGAGCAGCTTCTTGTTCTTCAGCGCCTCCGGCACGTCGCCATTGACGATACGCAGCGCCAGCCCCTCGACAATCGCGGTCTTGCCCACGCCGGGCTCACCGATCAGGACGGGGTTGTTCTTGCTGCGGCGCGCCAGCACCTGGATGGCGCGGCGGATTTCCTCGTCACGGCCGATGACGGGGTCAAGCTTGCCCTGCTGCGCGATCTCGGTCACGTCGCGGGCGTATTTCTTCAACGCGTCGAAACTGGCTTCGGCGTTTTCACTGGTCACGGTGCGTCCCTTGCGGATGGTTGCGATGGCCTTGTCAAGCGCCTGCGGGGTGGCGCCACCGGCACGCAGGGCCTGTCCGGCCGGCGTTTCCGATGCCGCGATGGCGGCAAGCAGGCGGTCCTGCGCCACATATTCGTCCCCTGCCTTCTGCGCGCCCTGTTCGGCGGCATCGAGCAGGCGCACGAGGTCCGGCGTGGCGCTGGGCTGTCCCGCGCCACCGCCCTGCACCTTCGGCAATTTCGCAAGGGCTGCGTCAACGGCGGCGGCAATGGTGGCGGGCTGCCCCCCTGCCGCGCGGATCAGCGCGGACGCCGCCCCCTGGTCATCATCAAGCAGCGCCTTGAGCAGATGCTCCGGCGTAAGCTGCTGGTTGTAGTCGCGCATCGCGATGGTCTGCGCGGCCTGAAGGAAACCGCGCGAACGTTCCGTAAACTTCTCGATATTCATAAAATCCCCCGTCCCTTTATTCTCAGGCGACAAAACAGGTCCGCTGCTGCCGTCCCAGATGGAGAGGCAACGGCACAGCGGCTGGTTTCACAATTGGGTATGGGCGCATGTTATTACAAGATGACACACCCATGTTTCCCTGTCCCATTCCCACCGCACAGCATCGGACACATCCGTCATCCCAGATGATCACCGGTTGGTGAAATGCTACTTAATCTGGATCAAGACTGGCGTGACTTCTTCTCCGGGCGGCCATTCGCACAGCGCGCATCCTGTCGGGAGGAATGAATGGGCCGGGATGCCTCTGACCCATGGCCCTGCGCGGTGCACAGAGCCGGTCGGTGCTGCCGTCTGCCCGCAGCACGCCCTGGATCGCATATTCACCGGCGGGGAGCAGTCTGGCCTGTCAGGAGGGTTTTTACAGGCAGGACCTGTGATGTGCTGGTAAACGGATAAAAGTTTCTGGGTGTCGCCTTTTGATCTAAAAAGGCGACGTCTTTCAAAGCTTTTGGGAAAAAGCTTCACCAAAAACTTTTATGACTTCATTCTTATCCATGCGGGCGAAAGACAACCTTGGTGCAGTTGTCACGCTTGTCGCGGAATTTTTCATACAGGTCCGGCCCGTCTTCAAGGTCCGTGGAACGATGGCTGATGACGAAGGACGGGTCGATATCCCCGTTGCGGATCCGTTCCAGCAGGGGGGCGAGATATTTCTGCACGTTGGTCTGCCCGGTGCGCAGGGTCAGGCCCTTGTTCATCAGCACCCCCACCATGACGGGACCAAGGGCGCCGGCATAAACCCCCGGCATGGACACGATCCCGCCCGGCCGGCACCCAAGGATGGCCTGATTGAGGGCGAATGGCCGTTCCAGCGTCGTGGCCGACAGCAGGGCGGAGCCAACCTTCTGCATCATGGTGTCCGCGCCATGGGCCTCCATCCCGACCGCTTCGATGACCGCATCGGGGCCAAGCCCGCCCGTCATGTCGATCAGGGTCTGCTGGATGTTCTGGTGGCGGAAATCTATGGTCTCCGCCCCGCCCAGACGCGCCATGGCCAGTCTTTCGGGCACTTCGTCTATGGCGATGACACGTTTCGCGCCCAGCAGGAAACATGACCGGATCGCCATCTGCCCGACCGGGCCACAGCCCCACACGGCGATGGTTTTCTCCGCCTCCGGCGTGATGTCGCAGTTTTCGGCGGCCTGATAGCCGGTGGGGAAAATGTCCGACAGGAACAGGACCTGTTCGTCCCCCAGGCCGTCCGGCACCACGATCGGTCCGACATCGGCATACGGAACCCGCAGATATTCCGCCTGTCCCCCGGCAAAGCCACCCGTAATGTGGGAATAGCCATACAGCCCCGCCAGCGGATAGCCGAACGTTTCGGCCTGCTGCCGCCCGTTGGGGTTCGTACGCTCGCAACAACTCCAGTTACCCCATTTGCACTGCCGGCACGCGCCACAGGAAATGGTGAAGGGCACGACAATACGGTCCCCGATGGACAGCGAAGTAATGTCCCTGCCCACTTCGATCACTTCGCCCATGGTCTCATGACCAAGGACATCGCCACACTGCATGGTCGGCATCATGCCGTCCATCAGGTGAAGGTCGGAGCCACAGATGGCGCATGCACGCACCTTGATGATGACATCACGACCGTCGCGGATGACAGGATCAGGCACGCTTTCGCATGTGATCCTGCCCTTTTTCTGCCAGGTCAGCGCTTTCATGGGAGGTCGTCCTGCTCAGGTGATATGAGACAGACGCGCGCCCCTCCCCGGAGTTTTCCGATGAAGTGTTTCCATGACGATGCAATGCCCACCGGGATTCTGGCAGGATAAATAATAAAAGTTTTTGGGTGCCGCCTTTTTTAAAAAGGCGGCGTCTTCCGAAGCTTTTTGAAAAAAGCTTCACCAAAAACTTTTATAAATTTATCAGTGGATTATCAGGATTTTCCGTCCTTCGCCCGCTCCGCGATGGTGGGGGCGAGCAGCAGCAGGTCGGCAGGCGACAGGCGATCCGAGGCCGTGCTGGCCTGATGCCAGTACGGATACAGCACCGGCGGCGCGCTCGCCTTGTCGAGGCGGGCCATCTCCTCCGCACTCAGGCTCAGTTCGGCGGCCTTGAGGTTATCGACCAGTTGCACATCGGTGCGCGCGCCAATGACGATGGAGGTGATCGCCGGGCGATGCGCCACCCATGCCAGCGCAACCTGCGCGGCCGACACCCCGCGCTCCGCCGCGATCGCGACCAGCACTTCGACCACGTCATAAAGCTTTTCGATGTCATAGACGGGGGGTTCGCCCCATTTCTCGATCTGGCGGGTGCCGGTCGGCTGCGGCTTGCCGCGCTGGTACTTGCCCGACAGCAGGCCACCGGCCATCGGGCTCCAGACCTGCACGCCAATGCCCTGGTCCACCGCCACCGGCAGCAGTTCATATTCCGCCTCCCGCGCCTGGAGCGAGTAATAGATCTGCTGCGCCACCGGCGCGATCAGGCGGTTGCGCTCTGCCGTGCCCAACGCCTTCATCAGGTGCCAGCCGGAGAAGTTGGAAACCCCCGCATACCGGATCTTGCCGCTGCGCGTCAGGGTATCGAGTGCCTCCAGCGTTTCATCAAGCGGCGTCTGCCCGTCCCATTCATGCAGGTAATACAGGTCGATATGGTCACGCCCCAGCCGTTTCAGGCTGGCTTCGCACGCGTTGATCAGGTGATAGCGCGACGATCCCGCATCATTCGGCCCCGGTCCCATGGTAAAACGGGCCTTGGAACTGACCAGCAGGTCGGGCGAGCGTCCCTTCAGCGCCGCGCCAAGGATCTCCTCCGACACGCCGGAGGAATAGATGTCGGCGGTGTCGAAGATGTTGATCCCGGCATCCACGCACATGTCGATCTGGCGCTTTGCCCCGGCAAGGTCGGTATTCCCTGTCTTGGCGAAGTCGCCCTTGCCGCCAAAGGTCATCGTCCCCAGCGTAAAGGCGGAAATGCGCAGGCCGGAGCGCCCAAGCTGACGATATTGCATGATCTGTCTCTCCTGTGCGGATGATATGGAAATGATGGCGGGCCGGGACGGCGGCCCTAGCGACCGTAAGTGACGCTGAGTTCCCCCACACCGGCGCACACGGCATGGATCACGTCGCCGCGTCCCACCGGGCCAACGCCGGACGGCGTGCCTGTCATGATGAGGTCACCCGGCGCAAGGGCCACGAAACGGCTCAGCGCGGCGATGATTTCCGCCACCGACCAGATCATGTCCGACAGGTCGCCCACCTGGCGGTCCTCGCCATTGATGCTCAGGCTGATGCGGCCCCTCACATGAGGAGTTTCACGTCAATGGCCACTTTCACTGCGAGATCATTTTTTCTTCTCCGTGTTTTGGATCCATGGTCTGAGCCTGTTTAACGACT
>NZ_NKUF01000079.1 GCF_003206495.1 Gluconacetobacter entanii
CGTTCATCCGACCAGCGGCGGCGGCGTTCAACGCCAATCAGGATTTCCTGGGTCATTCTTACCTCTCAAATGACGTCAATAACGACGTCGTTAACGACGTCGTTAACGACGGTAAGTTACCAGTCACAATCCTCAATCATAAGGCGGCCTCAAACGGCCGGTTACGGCCTATCGCATCGGGCAGGCCTATCGCAGCGATGATGACGGCGAACCCGGCGGCACGGCGGGGCGGCCCATCCTGCAGGTGATCGAGGGACATGGGTTCGACCATACCGTGGTCGTGGTCACGCGCTGGTTCGGCGGGATCAAGCTCGGTGCCGGTGGGCTGGTCCGTGCCTATGGCGGGACGGCGGCGGAATGCCTGCGCACCGCGCCGTCACGACCCATCGTGCCGATGGTGGGGCTGACCTTCCACTGCGGCTTTTCCGACCACGCCCTGATCCGTGCCCGACTGCTGGCGATGGACGCGACGATTGATGACGAGACATTCGGTGCAGATGGCGTGGACCTGCGCATTACCCTGCCGCAGGCACGTGAGGAGGAGGTCCGCGCGCGTGTTACCGATATCACGCGCGGGCAGGCTATTATCCGGGTGGTAAAGAGCTAAAACATATTCTACCGCTGGATCCCATGTCAGCAGCAGAGGAGCAGGTGTTAAGAATCTCTTTCGCGCAAAATATTCACACGTGGGAAATATATTTCCGCCCCACCACCAGTCTCTACTCGCGTTTCAATATTATCATAATTTTCATTCAATACAAAAGGGATGGAAAGAACTTGAGACCCACTATTGAAAATCTGAAATTGCTTACGACTCAACTCTGTGTTCCCATGATTTGCTGTGACATCCAGTGTAAGATTTACGGGCCTATCATCTTCTTTGTTCGATACATAAATATATGTCGAACATTCATATCTACCAGAATGTAGACTAATATATGGACCCCAAAGTATTATACCCTTGTAGTCTTTTGGTGCGTGAACAAGTGAAAATCTACGCCCATGTTCAATAGTAGAAATCCGAGGATGAGACGTATGAATACTAAAAATTGTATCTTTATCAAAATTTGTCGGAATATTCTCTGACAATATCAGATCTGATTTTTCACGAATGCGGGCAACTCGGTCAGAAATGTTACCAAACGTCCTCAAAACTTGCGAAATAAAAGGACCATTATTGACGTACGAATGATCAGCAAATTCAAATAAAAATTTATCAGAAAATCCGAAATCATCAACATACCGTCGAATAACGCTATGCAACATAAACTGATCTTCTGGAACATCTCGCTCCCACGTCAGAGCGCTATTCATATTTTCTTTAGAAATATTATTATACTCTTTCGTATAATCTTGAACAATTTCCCTACCAAGTGGATGGTTGAAATTAATTGCAAATCCTCCTGAATTAATATTGTAGGGAACTCCGTTTAAATGACCGGAAAATATTCCAGCATAATGATCTTTGTCTGAAAAATAATGGAAAATATCAAAGTTAGGATCGGCTATATAACTGTCTGCATCCATGTAAAGAACCCAGCCTGAAAAATTTTCTCTCAACAAAGACTGCAACATTTCAATTCGGTTATAAGCAGCTTTCCATGGCATATTATTCCTCTTCTCGCCTACGTACTGCTCATAAAAAATTCCGCGACGAAAACAATAATCTCTAACCGTGCGAGAAGCTTGCTGCAACATCTCATAATAAACATTGCTATCAGATGTTTGCATGAACAAAATGGACACTTTTCTCACTCCGATAAGATCGCCTAGGGTGCTCCCCATACAATAGTATTGAACACCCATATATTCAACATAAATTTATCCAATATATAACAATTTACCAGATTTCGAACTGTATCTTATCTTCTCGGACTACTTCACATACCTTATTATGATGGGATATTCGCGATTTTTATAATACTTTTGTCATTAGTCAGGACACCTCCTTTAAGAGAAGAAGTAGTATTGCCGACAATATTTCCAAACTTTGAATTTGATGCATCTATATAATATTTATATTTTCCATATTCGTCGTATATAACGTTCCCATTTACAGAAAAATATCTGGAATTATTTATTTTTATGGCTATTTGAGATTTTTCTATTCCCTTTGGGTTTAATATTGTGTTTCCTGTTATAGAAATGACACTAGAATTATTCAAAACAACATCTTTCCCATCATAGGTCACGCCATCATACGCAGAACTTCCTGTCCCATAAAAACTATTCCCTGATATTGTGCCATTGACTAATGCCTTATCAGAATATCCATCATACTCGACCCCTCTCTTTCCACTATCTCGAAAAGTATTTCCGGAAACCTGCCAATTAACCGGTCCAGAACGTCCTGGATAGGCAAACCATCCCATGTTTATGCCCCAAAGACAGGATTCAAAAATATTGTTAGATATGCTTATACTCTGATTAATATCTTTATCAGATTGACTACCTTCAGGCCCAGCACCAACCCCAAGATTACATTTATACAGTGTGTTCCCTAAAATTTGTCCGCGCGCACCATTGTTGAATGCTATGCAACCATCGCCAGAATTCGCGACGTAATTATCTCGAACAATAAAATATCCGTCGTTTACCTGAATAGTGTCACCAGAAGACTGTTCTATGATATTTTTTTCAATGAACGTGCTATTTGAACCTGTGAGTTCTATAGCGTGACCAGCTTGATTTTTTGTTGTCTCGTATTTCGGTATGTTTATAAATCTATTATTTATAATAGATAGCCCTATAGCCCTCCCCCCAGCGGGCATATAAATGGTCGAACTTCCTGTTAATGGAGCATTAGCATTGTCAAATGTTAAATTTTCAATGATTGTATCTCTAATACCTCCCTGAAGGTTAATTAAATACCGTTTTGATGCTTTCGACTCCGTGATGCTAGCATTCCCGGATCCAGTAATATGCGAGTGACTGGGTATGAAAAGGGAATCTACAACACAGTTGCCATGTATCTCCAATATTTCACCACTTTTCACTAATTCATTTATAACTTTCTGAAGCGAAAGCGTATTATCCGTTTTGCCATCGCATACGAACACAGATGCAGCCGAGCACGCTTCGGTTGACACCATAATCATGCCTAAGCCTGCAAAAAGAAGTCTAAGTTCTTTCATTATCCATGACTTTCCTTTTATCAGCATGCTCTATCCAAACGCGAGATCATCTGAAAAGATTAACCAATCATCTCTTTTATTCTGTAACAATCTTCAGACAAAAAACCGCCCCACATAGAGGCGGTCAAGTTTGTATGCATCAGATCTCGATGCACCTTCAGGAATCTGGAAACTTCTATCAAAAGGCAGTCTCGAAATCGATCTGACTACACATCAGACAGAACCTTCATGATGCAGGGCGTTCCACCATAACGCTGGTGACGGGCAACGTGCGTTGCTTATAATCCTCCAATCCGCCAAGACTTACCGCTTCCAGAAAGTCGATCTTTTCCCGATTGTCACCTTCATTGAAAATAAAGAAGCCAGAAACGCCTATATCTGCACTCTGTTTTTTCCCGGCCTGATATACGCCCGAAGACGCGGAACTACTCCATACCTGACACATGAAAGTACGTTCTTTCTCGGCGGGCGGCAGATCGATAAAGACCCATCTCTGTTTTCCAACTGGCACGAGGATATCGCGTAGCACGCCCCCTAAATTTGTTTCGATATAACAGCACACATCCTGTTTATCATGCTCATGGGGAGGCCCGATCAGATGAATGGCAATACGTCGCGTCCGGGGGGACAGGCGCATAGACAGACCCGTTCCATCCTCCATGATCCGGCTTCCGAATGCCTCAAGCGCGCCCCACCCAGTGCCGTGGCGATAAACCTCAGCTGAGGTCGCACCTGCGCGAAGGGCTGTTTCATCACTTTTCGTCAGGGCATAATATCCCTGCGGCGCAAGAGGGGGCACCCATGCCAGACGCGTGGCTCCCTGCGTCATGCCCAGGACCTTGTTCTGCAGATCCTGCACCACCTGGGACCATGTCCGAAGAACAAAATTTTTCTTGATTTCCTCTTCTTTTGCAGCACGAAATTTCTGATCAAAGATCATTTTTTCCACAGCCTGCAACAGGGCTTTTTGTGAACCGGTCTTGTATAATACAGAAAGACCCATTCCGGCCTGCGGCAAGGATGAGTTATCAGCAGTTATTACAGGCTTCCCATAACGCAGGGACTCAGTAACCGGCAGACCCCACCCTTCATAGAAACTCGGGAAAACCGTAAAAAGGCAGTTTTCATAGAGATTTTTGAGATCTGTATCATTAATGCCCCGGAGAATGATGGCCCGAGACTGCAGATCCGGATTGGAGTTAAGGCAATCTATGGCCTGATCGCCTTTATATCCCTGTGTGCCTGAAATACATACCAGAGTGGGAACCTGCTCCTTACCATGCATCATGATAAGTTTTTTCCAGACTTCAAAAGCACCTATCTGATTTTTTCTGGCCTCAAGCGTTCCAATGCACAATACATAATTCTGTCTGGACAGGTTCCAGTGTGCCAGATTTGTCGTTTTTCCGGAATCAGCTTTCTGGCTGCCAATTTCAGTAGCAGGCGTCACGACTGCTATATGCTCTGAAGGAATATATACTCCCAGTATCCGGGCTGCCGTAATCAAATCCTTCTTCGCGGAATCAGATACAGATATATAGTAATCCGCATGCTGCAATACACTCAGAAGCCATCCGATGAATTTCTTCACATCATCCGGATGACAGTATGCAGGCGCAATAGCGGGGACCACATCATGAACAAAGGGTATATAGCAGATATTATGCTTTTCTTTTGCTTCACGGATATAGATAAAATAATTTTCTATCCCCCATGACGCCCCGATACTGATCAGCACGGCATCGCGGGGAAAAGAAAGAGCGGACTTCCCGGGCGCAAGAGTATGAAGTGCATCTACTTCAGCGCGCCATTCCTCATCATCCGAATCTCCGGCAGCCAAGCTGAGCAAAGCAACGCGCCGGAAGCGTTCCGTCGACACTTCCACCCAATCCTCCAGAAGAGGATCTATACGACACAATATGACATTTACACCAGACAGCGTATCAAAGATATTATTTATGATGCCAATCTGGACACGCTGTATCCCGGTAGGCAAGCGGTTATGCCTGAAAAATATTATCAGATCTGATATGTCGAAATATAAAGCGTTTTTTACATGATTATTATTTGAATATTCACTATTATTGCGACCGAATCCATCCAGGATAGCTTTTAGCGAAGAAATATTTTCCAGAGTTTTTTCTGAAACATCTTTTGACAAAATATTATTTAGCTTTTCCATCTCCTTTTTGACGGCTGTTATGGTCTCAACAAAAGAAATTTTTTCTTCCTTTTCTCGATCTTCATTTCCCATATTTTTTTATTCTCCATTACACTTGCGAGATGCACATTTTTGATCTCTTACTTCTTGCACGGATTCGGAGTTCAATCTACACATATAATAGATGATATCAGGCGTGAAATGTGACGCAAGTCTGATAAATGATTGAATATCGGCATTAGTCGCCCGTTGACTGTTTCAGTCACGGCGAACAGGAACAGTGGGATATGAAGTTCGAATTGAAGATCAAGAAGAGTGGCGGTGTATACGTGACGCCAACGGTTCATCGCATCATCCGTCATGGCAATCATGCTCGTGATGCGGGAAAATGGACCGAGGCCATACGGGAATACAGGCAGGCCCTCCAACTTGATCCTTCATTATACCACATATGGATACAATACGGACACGTCGCCCATTGGTTCTTCCGCATTTTTCGTGATGGGTATCTTGTACTGTGGTTCTGGAACTGGAAAATCCTGAAAGTCGCCCACTTTCATGGATATTCCCCAGTGTCA
>NZ_NKUF01000007.1 GCF_003206495.1 Gluconacetobacter entanii
AATCTGCAGGTGTTTTCACTTTCCTGGGCAAGCATCCTGATCTTCTTTGTTCTGACATCAATCCGCACACTCTGCTCCGAAATCTGTCGCAGCAGATCAAGGCATTCCTGCTTCACAGCCTCTGGCAGAACCGCCTCATCCAGCATGGCTTCAATGTGTCTGATATGCGCAATCCCCTGTGGCACGACGAGACCGAATTCATACAGAACGGCACGCAGGGCATTCACCAGTTCCGTGCGCTGGTGCACCAGACGCTGCCGGGCCCGGAAAAGAACGCCACGCGCCTGCTGCGCTTCAGTGCGTGGTTCGACAAAGCGCATTTCCGGCTGACGGGCCGCAATGACGATCGCTTCCGCATCAGCAGCATCGTTCTTCTGGCGCTTCACGAAAGGCTTCACATACTGCGGAGCGATCAGTCTGACCTCGTGACCAGCTCCTGCCAGTTCGCGAGCCCAGTAATGCGCGCTCCCGCACGCTTCAAGAACGACCAGAGCAGGCGGCTGCGTGGCCATGAACTGCATAAACTGCTGACGACGCAGCTTTTTGCGAAACATCACCTCGCCCGCACGCGAAGCTCCATGAACCTGGAAAATGTTCTTTGCCAGATCAACGCCTATCACTGTATCCTTCATCTGCCGTCCTTTCGCGCAGTCGTTTCTTCCAACGACCATTCTGGCACATTGCGATGCCGTGCGGGGAGGACGGCAACCACCCCATCTCGCAGCCTATAATGCCGGACCGGGACGCTACGAGGACTTCCGCGATCGGCATCGCCCGTTGCCGCCCGAAACACTCGCCTATGTCGCCGGTCTTCTGCCTCTTCTCGGCCAGAACGGTGACACAATACCGCTTCTGGCGGTGCATCCCGATCCCCTGGCATGGAGGCGCGCGCCGATCTTTATCGCACTCGCGAACGATGCGTCTGCCAACATCACCGCACGCGATCTGTCGCCTATTGCACCGCACTCCGCTGGCCTGTTCGTGACGGTTTCTGACAGGGAGCCGGCACCATGACCATGCCGAATCCGCCTCTGCTTACCGCCCATTCGCAGCCGGTCGCAGGTCAGCGCATCATCGTGGTCTGGCGTGGTCCAGCGTTTCTCATGAGGGATCGTAGCAGGGATCAGGGGGCGCACTGGGTCTGGGCAAAGAAGAGGCGAGATAAAAGGGCGCACATTGCGCCTCGGTTGGGGTGTTGGTTTTCCAGCGTTTTTACCTTTCCTACACAATGTTTCTCTCTCTCCTCCAATGTTTTCCGACCCTACTTTTCCTTGTTGCACCGGCCTTTTTCGCACATTCGGGGCGCCAATGGCCCGCGAGAATGATTTCCAGCCCCGTCTGGGCCGCATCCGCTCGCCGCGCGCCCAGCGGCTCAAGCCCTTCGTCGCCCAGGCCCTCGCCTCGGCCCAGCGTGCCGGAGGCGGTGGGTTCCGATCGGGCCGCAGCGGCGGCGGTTCCCGCTCGTCCTTCGGGCGTGGCCGCGTCGCAGCAGCCAGGGCCAATCGTCTGCTGACCAGCCGTGCCCGCCGCGTGACCGTCAAGGCCCGTGTCGTGCGCCACAGCGGGCGCAAGGCGCCACTCGCCGCCCATCTGCGTTACCTGCGCCGGGAATGGGTCACGAAGGACGGCGAAAAGGCGCGGCTCTTCGGTCCTGGCATCGACGATGCTGACCCGAAGGCGTTCGCCGAGCGCTGCGAGGACGACCGTCACCATTTCCGTTTCATCGTCTCACCCGAGGACGCGCCCGACATGGCCGACCTCAAGGGCTATGCCCGCGAGCTGGTCGGGCAGATGGAGAAAGACCTCGGCACAAAACTGGACTGGGTGGGGGTGGACCACTGGAACACCCAGCACCCCCATGTCCATATCCTCGTGCGCGGCGTGGCCGAAGATGGCAGCGATCTCGTGATCTCCCGCGATTACATCCGCGAGGGCCTGCGCGCCCGCGCCCAGGATCTGGTGACGCAGGAACTCGGGCCGCGCAATGACGTCGAAATTCACCGCGCACTCGAACGCCAGGTCGATGCCGAGCACTGGACCCAGCTTGACCGGCAACTTGCCCGCGACGCGGGCCGCAACGGCATCATCGACATGGCGCCAGCGCCGGATCGGCAGCCTGATCCGTTCGAGGCCCTGAAGGTCGGGCGCCTGCGCAGCCTGGAAGGGCTTGGCCTCGCCCATCAGGTCGGTCAGGGACAATGGATGCTGGATGAATCCGCCGAGGTGACGCTCCGCGAACTCGGGGAGCGCGGCGACATCATCAAGCGTATCCACCGCTCCCTGACCGAGCGCGGCATCGAGCGGAGCGCGTCGAGCTATGTGCTTGGGGGTGAAAGCCTTGATGTTCCCGTCATCGGCAGGCTGGTCGATCGCGGGCTGGACGATGAACTGAAAGGCACTGCCTACGCCGTCATCGACGGGGTGGATGGCCGCACGCATCATATCCGCTTTCCCGATCTCGATGCGACCGGTGATGGCAGCATGGGATCGGTTGTGGAGCTTCGCGCCTTCGATGACAGGAAAGGGCAGCGTCGCGTTGCTCTGGCTGTTCGTTCTGACCTGTCGATTGAGGATCAGGTGACGGCGCGAGGGGCCACCTGGCTCGACCGGCAAGCAGTGGCGCGCGATCCCGCGGCGCTAGGCCAGAGTGGCTTCGGTGCCGAAGTGCGCGAGGCGATGGAGCGGCGGACCGAGCAACTGATTGAGCAGGGTCTTGCCGAACGTCGGACGCAGGGGGTGGTCCTTGCGCGCAACCTGATCGGGAAACTCAGGGACCGCGAGGTCCGGGAAGTCGGAGAGCAGCTCGCCGGCGAGACAGGCCGGGCGTTCAGCCAGTCGGCCTCGGGTGAGTATGTCACCGGCACGTATCGTCAACGCATGACGTTGGCCTCCGGCCGCTATGCGATGATCGATGATGGGCTCCAGTTCCAGCTTGTACCATGGACTCCGTCGCTGGAGAAGCAGCGGGGCCAGCACGTCTACGGCGTCGCACGCGACGATGGCGGGATCGACTGGAGCTTCACCCGGAACCGGGGGCTCGGACTGTAGTCGTCGTAGCGATAAGGACAGTTAAATTCCCCTGGATTGAAGATAGACGCGCCGAGGGACAGGAAGTTGCTGGCGACATATCCTGACAGTCCAGTCCCAAACGGCGGTCGGAAGAAAAAATCATCGCTGCCACCGGCCCTGCCCAAAAAGCCCCATGAACCTCCCGCGAGGCGGGGGTGGGCGACGAGAGCGAGCCGAGAGGCCCGCAGAAGCGGCGGGCTGCACCCGCAGGGGCGAAATGGAATGGAGCAGCGTGACGAAGCCGGGCTTGCAGCGCGCTGTGGCGGGCCACTTCCCCGATCAGGGTCGCCAGACAACCGTCGAGCACGCCACGCTCGATCCAGCGATAATAACTCCGCTTGGGCATCGCGACCGCGATGATGGTGCTGGCTGACGTTGTTGTGGCCCAGGATCAAGCTGATTGCGGTTGAGGTGCTACGCCGCTGATTTGCGGTGGCTTGCCAATCAACGGCAGCAGCTATCCTTGCCGTCGGCCTGGACCGGCGGACACGACACGGTTCCATAGGAACAAAATACGCAGCAATCGCCCGGCTTGGGCTTGAGCACCATACCGCAACCCTTGCAGTCGTAGAAGAACTGGCACGCATTGGTCGGCATGGTCTCGGTCGCCTGATGCCCACAATGTGGACAGGTGAGCGTGGAGCGCAGTTCGATCGCGGCGTCAGGCATAACGGTAGCCAAGATAGAGCAGCACGACGCCGACCAGCAGGCCAGCAAAGGTGAATATCCGGACCGCCGGCGGCGTGCAGACACCGTCCGGTCCGCAACGCGATGCCGCAACCTGCTGCCGCCCGAGCAAGACCGCACCGAACAGGAGGAACAGCGCGCCGACGATCAGAAGCGGCGTGCGGAAGGGCGCAGTTGCGACCGCGATGCCGGAAAGCCAGGCGACGCCGAGTCCGGCTGACGTGAGCAGGATCGGGAGCGCGCAACACGAGGCGACGGCGAATGCCGCCGCAATCCCGCCGAGTGTGAGGGAGGCGGCACCGATACCCTTGGGGCGGGGTTGAAGAGGTTGCGACATACGAATCCTTGTGCGTGACCGAACCGAGCGATACCATCTGTAGCAACTACAGACTCAAGCGGAATCTTCATGCCGGCTTCAGAAACGATACCGATCGGCGAACTCTCACGCCAAACGGGCTGCAACATCGAGACGATCCGCTATTATGAGCGGATCGGCGTGCTTCCTGTCCCGATCCGACGCGGGCGTTATCGCCATTACGGTGCAGGCGACGTGCGCCGTCTGAGCTTCGTTCGCCGAGCCCGTGAACTCGGCTTCTCGATCGAGGCGATCCGGACGTTTTTGACGCTGGCTGAGGGTGGCGCGCAGTCGTGCCAGCAAGCGCACGATCTGGCAAAGGACCATCTGGCAGAAGTGCGCTCGAAGCTTGCCGACCTCGAACGGATGGCGAGCGTGCTGACGAGGGCGGTGCAGGCCTGCGAACGCGGCGACAATAGCGGCTGCCCGCTGCTCGAAACCCTCGCCGAGGTGACCCCGTCAGCCGCACCCTCAGACGGCTGAACGCACCTCATACCAGAGTCGCGTGCGCTTCACGAGTCCAACGACCGAAAGCATAACCGGGACCTCGACGAGCACACCCACGACGATCGCGAGCGCAGCGCCCGAGCCCAGGCCGAACAGGCTGATCGCGGCAGCGACGGCCAGCCCGAAAACGTTGGACGCACCGATCAACGCGGCGGGTGCAGCGACGCACCCGATCGGCGATCATGGCAGGCAAAGGCCCAAGCTTGACGGCGGCATCGTCGAGCGTCCGTGTGATGCGCGGTCCCGCCGGCCCGCCATCAGTGGAATAGAGAATGATGAATGGCCGATGTCGGGAAAGCAGCCAGTCGGAAATCGGCAATGACGCTGAGCAATCCGGCGACAGGAACGGTCCATCGGGCGAAAGGGGTTTGACAATATTCCATATATCCGTGAGTAAGGATATATGGATACCGAATCGAGCCTATCAGCCCTGAGCGCACTGTCGCAATCCACGCGACTGGAAATCTTCCGCCTGCTGGTGCGCCACGAACCGGACGGGCTGCCGGCCGGAGACGTCGCGCGGCATCTCAATGTCCCGCAGAACACGATCTCGGCCCATCTCGCCACCCTGACGCGGGCTGGCCTGCTGACCTCGCAGCGCCATAGCCGTGTGATTGTCTATCGTGCCTGCCTGCCGCGCCTGCGGGAACTGATGCTGTTTCTCGTCAAGGACTGCTGCGGGCGAAGCCCCGAACTCTGTGAGCCACTGGTTGCAGAACTGTCCTCCTGCTGCCCATCCGAGTGAGCCCCCCAATGACCGATCGCGTCTTCAATGTCTTGTTTCTGTGTACGGGTAATTCCGCACGTTCAATCTTGGCCGAGAGCATCCTGCGCAAGGATGGTGCCGGCCATTTCAGAGTCTTCTCCGCCGGAAGCCATCCCAAGGGGCAGGTCAATCCTCTCGCCTTGAAAGTACTGACGAGCTTCGACTACCCGACCGAGGGGCTGCGTTCCAAGCCCTGGGATGAGTTCGCTGTTGCGAACGCTCCCGTTATGGATTTCGTTTTTACCGTCTGCGATGACGCCGCAGGAGAAGTCTGTCAGGTATGGCCAGGAAAACCCATCACGGCCCATTGGGGCATTCCCGATCCGAGTAGTGTTTCGGGAACCGATGCCGACCGGGAACGCGCGTTCGTCTCGGCGTTCAAGGGTCTGAAGAATCGTATTTCCCTGCTTGTCGCGTTGCCGATCGCCAAGCTTGAGACTGCCAGTCTGGTGACGAAATTGCGCGACATTGGCACCGAGACAACCGGCGTTACGATCTATCACAACCCGGATTGCGGTACATCGCGCAATACACTTGCCCTGATCCGCAATGCGGGGATCGAGCCGACCATCATCGAATACCTCAAAACTCCGCCATCGCGCGCCGAACTGGTCAGTCTCATCACGCGCATGGGAATCTCGGTTCGCGATCTCCTGCGGCGCAAGGGCACGCCCTATGATGCGCTTGGCCTCGACAATCCATCCCTGACCGATGACGACCTGATCGACGCCATGATGGCGCATCCAATCCTGATGAACCGGCCGATCGTCGTCACCCCGCTCGGTGTTGCGCTCTGCCGTCCGTCCGAGGCGGTACTGGACATCCTGCCCAACCCGCAGCGAGGCGCTTTCGTCAAAGAGGACGGCGAGAAGATCGTCGATGAATCCGGAAAGCGGATCTCCTGATGCTGGCTCTTCTGCTTTTCGTTGCCACGCTGGTTTTTGTCATCTGGCAGCCTCGGGGGCTGGGCATCGGCTGGAGCGCCATGACAGGTGCCGCCGTGGCCCTGGCGGCTGGCGTGATCCACTGGCACGACATTCCTGTCGTCTGGCACATTGTCTGGGACGCGACCTTCACCTTTATCGCGCTGATCGTCATCTCGCTGTTGCTGGATGAGGCCGGGTTCTTCCATTGGGCCGCCCTGCACGTCGTGCGCTGGGGCAAGGGGCGAGGCCGGACGCTATTCCCGCTGATCGTGGTGCTGGGAGCGGCCATTGCGGCTGTGTTCGCCAATGACGGCGCGGCCTTGCTGCTCACGCCCATTGTCATCGCCATCCTCACGCAGCTTCGCCTCAGTCCTGCTGCGGCGCTGGCCTTTATTATCGCCACTGGCTTCGTCGCGGATACCACCAGCCTGCCGCTTGTCATCTCCAACCTGGTGAACATCGTCAGCGCCAATTTCTTTGGCATTGCGTTCGATCGCTATGCCGCGATCATGGTCCCTGTCGATCTGGTGGCGCTGGGCGCGACGCTGGCGGTGCTTTGGCTGCGGTACCGGCGGCAGGTACCGGCGACTTATCCCGTGGCCGAACTCCCCGCCCCGGCCACGGCGATCCGGGATCATGCCGTGTTCCGCGCCGCGTTCCCATTGCTGGCGCTGGTCCTGGCCGCGTATTTCCTGACCGCCCCGTTCCATATCCCAGTCTGCATCGTGGCAGGTCTTGCGGCTGGGGCTCTCCTGATCGTCGCCGGGCGGGGACACGTCATTCCGGTCCGTACAGTGCTGCGCGGCGCGCCGTGGCAGATCGTGATCTTCTCGCTGGGCATGTATCTGGTGGTGTATGGCCTGCGCAATGCCGGGCTGACTGACTATCTCGCGACCGCGCTGGTCTGGCTCGGCCATCAGGGAACATTCACGGCCACGATCGGCACCGGCTTTCTGGCGGCCCTTCTCTCGTCGGTCATGAACAACATGCCGAGCGTGCTGGTGGGGGCGCTGGCGATCCAGCAGGCTCACGACATCACACCGCTGACTCGCGACCTGATGGTCTATGCCAATGTCATCGGCTGTGACCTCGGCCCCAAATTCACCCCGATCGGCAGTCTCGCCACGTTGCTATGGCTGCATGTGCTGGCATCCAAGAAGCATCGGGTCACATGGGGGCAGTATATGAAAGTCGGACTGGCGATCACCCCGCCTGTCCTGCTGGTCACGCTCGCGGCGTTGGCCCTGTGGCTGCCCTGGATCAGCCACCTGTAATGCACGAATGGACCGATATCACAATGACTGAACCTGACTTGCCGGCCCTCCACCCCGAATATCTTGAACGGGTCGATCTCGCGCGGCTGGAACCGCAACCGCGTGTGGACCATCCGCCGCGTATCCTTCTGCTCTTCGGCTCTTTGCGTCCCCGATCCTTCAGCCGGTTGCTGGTGCTTGAGGCAGAACGCATCCTGAAGGTGCTGGGGGCCGAGACACGGGTGTTCGACCCGACCGGCCTGCCGGTAGCGGATTCCGTGCCTGCGACCCATCCGAAAGTGCAGGAACTGCGGGACCTCTCAATCTGGTCGGAAGGCCAGGTCTGGTGCAGCCCTGAACGGCACGGCAACATGACGGCAGTATTCAAAAACCAGATCGACTGGTTGCCCCTCACCGAAGGCTCGATCCGCCCGACGCAGGGCCGCACGCTGGCGGTCATGCAGGTCTCGGGCGGATCGCAGAGCTTCAATTCCGTCAATGCCCTGCGGGTGCTGGGCCGGTGGATGCGGATGTTTACCATCCCCAACCAGTCCAGCGTGCCAATGGCCTATACGCAGTTCGGTGACGATGACCGGATGAAGCCGTCCCCCCTCTATGACCGGATGGTGGATGTCATGGAAGAGTTGGTGAAGTTCACATGGCTTTTGCGCGACCGGGCCGACCACCTCGTGGATCGCTACAGTGAACGCAAGGCGGAATTTCGTCTCCCGGAAAGTCTGTGAGCCGGGCAATGGCGGAACCGTTCGATGTCGTGATCGTGGGCGGCGGTCAGGCAGCGCTCGCCGCGTCCTATTTCCTGCGCCGGACCGGGCTGACCTACGTCATTCTGGACAACGGGACGCAGGCGGGAGGGGCATGGGTCCACGGCTGGGACTCCCTGCATCTGTTTTCACCCGCGTCCTACAGTTCACTGCCCGGCTGGCCGATGCCCGACACGCCCGATGGCAGCTACCCCACCCGCGACGAGGTGCTGGACTATCTGTACCGGTATGAGGCGCGCTATGCGCCGCCGATCCACCGCCCCGTATCGGTCGATCGCGTGGAGCGCGCGGAAGGAAAACTCCTGAATGTCCGGACGAACACAGGTGATTTCCTCAGCCGTGCGGTTATCGGGGCGACCGGTACGTGGTCAGCCCCTTTCATTCCCGATGTCGCTGGGCATGACCTCTTTGGCGGGACGCAACTCCATTCCAGCCATTACCGGAATGCCGCGCCCTTTGCTGGCCGGCGTGTGCTTGTGGTGGGAGGCGGCAATTCCGGGGCGCAGATCCTGGCGGAGATGTCGCTTGTCGCCCAGGCAACATGGGTCACGCTGCATGACCCCGTCTTCTTGCCCGATGACGTGGATGGACGGGTTCTGTTCGAGCGGGCGACCGCTCGCGTTCTCGGCGGCCCGTCGGCCATGCCTGCCGGCGGTTTTGGCGATATCGTCATGGTACCACCTGTGCGCGCCGCCATGGAGCGAGGCGTGCTCCACGCGGTGCGCCCGTTTGTACGTATGACCGCAACGGGCGTCGTCTGGCCCGACGGGCGGGAAGAAGCCATCGACGCGATCATCTGGTGTACCGGCTTCCGACCCGCGCTCTCCGCATTTGCGCCGCTCGACGTGATCGAGCCGGACGGGCTGATTCGCGTTAACGGACAGCAGGCCGTCAGGGAGCCACGTCTCTGGCTGCTGGGTTATGGATCCTGGTGCGGCCCCGCATGCGCCACCCTGCTGGGGGCAGGCCGCGTCGCACGATCTATGGTCAGGCAACTGGCGGCCTGGCTTGCGTCGCCGACACAGGATGTCCGATTAACGAAGAACTGAATGGATATTCCGGCTGCCGGGGCGCGACTACGACCGTCCGTTTGCCGCGCGCAGCGGCCAGCATAGAACTTGCTATCAACCACGAACTTTAGGCACTTCACACGATCCGATATCCCTGCGGATAAAGAAATCTCACGCGACGACTGTCGTTTTATTCTGATTGTTCGTATCGTACTCTGCGAGAGTGCTGCGCAATGCCTTGAGGGACGCAACCGTATCTTTCACATCGCCGATGCCGTTCGTTTCCTGATAGTTGATCATTGTATCAAGCAAGGAATAGGCATTGAGATTGCCGGTGGATGACTGGCGAAGCTGGCCGCCATTGACGCCTTGGAGTGCCCATCCGTCCAGTAGTGAGAGTTCACCGCTTTGACGGAGAGTAATTTTCCCCTGATCATAAAGTTCTGCATTCACGTCTTGCAGGTTCGATGCGGAAATGTTGCTGAAGTCAAGGGACGAAGATTGCAGAATTCCTGTCTTTTCTGTTGCGGCTCCTGATGAGGATTGTGTCGCATTGCCGATAATCGAAGATATGCCGCTGATGCGCATTTTCAGTCCTTTCCCATGGAGAGACAGAGGCCGAAGACCTCACCTGCATGATGTCCGATGTTCTCTTCTGTCTATGTCATTTCACCGTTGTCGCCAACCATGGCGTTTGAATCCCACACTAACCTTCCTGTGCGGTAGATGTCGGTCCGTCAGGATCCGGCCGATCATCAGTAATTTCAAAATCTGTACACGCGTTCGATCCATGAAGAAGACATAGAAGTGCATCAGGAACGGCCTCATTGATAATGCTGCCAAACCGCGCGCGAAGATGCTGTTTTATCCAGAATTTGACTATCTGATCCTCAGAATCGATGTCCATCTCCGAATACTTTCTATGACCGTTCAGTGAATTAAGTCACGGTCCTGCGGCCCCAACGTCGTGAGGTGATCCACGATATTTCGTACATTCATCCAGAATTGCGCGCTGTCTCTATGACCCGCCTCAACACATCGCAACACATGCGCATGAGCTTTGTTCCACGCTCCACTCCATCCGAAGGAACGGATCAAGGCGTCTGCCATGTCTGACGCACAACACGCATTGGAAATTTCGTCATCTTTTTCTATCGCCAATCCGCTCTCCGCCTCGCACGACATGACGACGACGGAAGCGAATTGAGGGCGTGACTCCCCGTTACCCGCCTGGCGTCGGGCGGGTCGAAAGGTGTTTTGCACTGGGCGTAGCCACCTCCTGCCTATTCCCCTGCTGAGAACAGCCAAGGCTGTTCACCGCAGGACCATAGGTCCGGGTGTTCTATTCGGCAGGCCACCCGACATAGGAGGCCGCCCAGTTGCAAAAAGCGTTTCGACACGCCGATTTCAGAATAACACATGGGATATCCCCGTGTCACCCTCCGTAAGCACACGTGCGCACAGCACCTTCGCGATGTATATCCGTCAATTCAACAAGAATTTTGGAAACCAACAGAGTATTGGTTAATGAAGTCGCAGCATTTCAGGCGCCGGCCAACACGGCCTTCACAAGGCACAGCACTCTGTTATTCTTTCCCAGAGAAATGAAAAGTCTCTTTGTGCAATAATACTATGATTTTTCACATATTTTCCATCCGAAGGCAGGCTGCGCTGCCGATCGTCCATTCCTCATTGTCATTGCCGTCACCGTGCTTTTGAAGCTCAGCCCTATGTCCGAATCGCCTGCTACCGGTGTGTCCCAGGATCGGCTGGGCGGACCTTGTCCGCACAGCGCAAGTATTTTTTCGCTCTGGTTTGCCCGGCTGCGAACAACGCTTAAAAGCACTTGAACGCAGGAATCCGCCGTTCCTTCCTCCTCTAAAAGGGAGGGCTCCCGATGTCGGGCACCAAGATTCTTTGGGGGCAGATCATCGTCGTCTTGGCGATCATCCTGCTGACCATGTGGGCTGCGACCGA
Organism: Gluconacetobacter entanii; assembly: GCF_003206495.1. GTDB lineage: Bacteria > Pseudomonadota > Alphaproteobacteria > Acetobacterales > Acetobacteraceae > Novacetimonas > Novacetimonas entanii. Next base: position 11,333 of record NZ_NKUF01000007.1, read on the forward strand.
ATGGATCGCTTGGAAGCTGGCCTTCCAGGCCGAACTCGGGCGACCCTGGTTCATAATCCTGCGGTTTCCATTCTACTTGCCGCCCGCGTTCTTCTGGTGGTGGTATGCGTATGACGCCTATGCGCCGGAGGTCTTCGCACGGGGTGCCTATATCGCCGCGTCGGGCGGCATCCTGGCTGCGCTTACTGCGATCGGCCTCTCGGTCTGGCGGGCGCGCGAGGCGAAGCGGATCGAGACATATGGCTCGGCCCGTTGGGCTGACGCCAAGGAGATCGCCCAGGCCGGTTTGCTTGACCCCGACGGCGTGGTACTAGGCCGCTATCGTCGAGATTACCTGCGGCATGACGGGCCAGAGCACGTCCTGACCTTTGCACCAACGCGCAGCGGCAAGGGTGTCGGCATGGTCATCCCCACGCTCCTGACCTGGCCCGGTTCGGCCATCGTCCACGACATCAAGGGTGAGAACTGGGAACTGACGGCGGGATTCCGCGCCCGTTTCGGCCACGTCGTGCTGTTCGATCCAACCAATGCAGCCTCCGCGGCCTACAACCCGTTGCTGGAGATCCGGCGTGGGGAGTGGGAAGTCCGTGATGCCCAGAACGTCGCCGATATCCTCGTCGACCCGGAGGGCAGCCTGGAGAAGCGCAACCATTGGGAGAAGACTTCGCACTCCATGCTGGTCGGCGCCATCCTGCACGTCCTCTACGCCGAGCCCGACAAGACCCTGGCCGGTGTCGCCAATTTCCTGTCGGACCCGAAGCGCCCCATCGCCACCACGCTGTCAGCGATGATGCGGACGAAGCATCTCGGTGACGCCGGTCCGCATCCCGTCGTGGCCTCGGCCGCGCGCGAGTTGCTGAACAAATCCCCCAACGAGCGCTCGGGTGTGCTGTCCACCGCCATGTCCTTCCTCGGCCTCTATCGCGATCCAGTGGTCGCGGAAGTGACGCGGCGCTGCGAATGGCGCATCGCCGACATTGTCGGCGCCGATCGCCCGGTGACGCTCTACCTGACCGTGCCGCCGTCGGACATCAGACGCACCAAGCCACTGATCCGTCTGGTGCTGAACCAGATCGGCCGGCGCCTGACGGAAGACCTTGATGCCGCGGCGCGGCGGCGACGTGTGCTGCTGATGCTCGACGAATTCCCGGCCCTCGGGCGGCTGGATTTCTTTGAATCGGCGCTGGCCTTCATGGCGGGCTACCGGATCAAGAGCTTCCTGATCGCCCAGTCCCTCAACCAGATCGAGCGGGCCTACGGGCCGAACAATTCGATCCTCGACAACTGTCATGTCCGGGTGAGCTTCGCCACCAACGACGAACGGACGGCAAAACGTGTCTCCGACGCGCTCGGGACCGCCACCGAGATGAAGGCGATGAAGAACTACGCGGGCCACCGTCTTTCGCCCTGGCTGGGCCATCTGATGGTTTCGCGCTCGGAGACGGCACGCCCGCTGCTGACGGCGGGAGAAGTCATGCAGCTCCCGCCAGCGGATGAGATCGTCATGACCTCCGGCCTCTATCCGATCCGTGCGAAGAAGGCCCGTTACTTCGAGGATGCGCGCTTCCAGGAACGCATTCTGCCGCCGCCAAAGCCTACGCCCCCGAAGGATGGGTGCCCGGACGACTGGAGTAGCCGTCCCCTGCCGCCCAGGCCGCCGGCACCCGATGCGGCGGCCGAAACGCGGACAGGGGACGATGAGGAAGAAGACCCGAAGCAGTCCGCCCGACGCCATCAGCCCGAACTGGACGAAGGCACTGTCGAGAAAAAGGAGCCGTTGGAGAACGAGTTCACGCCCGATCCGGTCGATGAGTTCGACGACATCGCGCCCCGCAACAACCGGATGAACGATCTCAGGCGCGGCATCGCCCGGCAGGCGTCGCTCGACCGTGGCGATGAGCTTGGACTGTGAGGCAGACATGGCGATACCGAAAAAGAAGGCCCAGATCTCCGTCTATCTCGATCCCGATGTGATGAAGACCCTGTCTGCCTATGCCGCGCGACGCGCGCAGCCGATGTCGCTGATCGTCGAGGCCGCCGTTGCTTCCTTCCTCTCGCCCGACGTGGAAGAGCGCCGCGAGGCTGCTACATCGAAGCGCCTCGACCGGCAGGACCGACGTCTCGCGCGGCTGGAGCGCGATATCGGCATCACGGTGGAGACACTAGCGCTGTTCATCCGTTTCTGGCTGACCACGACCCCGCCGCTGCCCGAACCGGCCGCGAAGGCGGCGCGCGCGCAGGCCGGGGTGCGCTACGATAATTTTGTCGCCGCCCTCGGCCGTAGGCTGGCCCAGGGGCCAAGACTCCAGCAGGAAATCCCGGAGGATGTTTTGGACCCCGGCGCACGGGATGAACCGGAGGCGTAAAATCCGCACCCCGCAAGTATTTTTGCCCTGTGTTTCGCCGCCGTTCTACGACCTCTGAATTCTTGTTGAAACGCGCTGTTTCCAGCCTTTCTTAATGATCCCCGTCGCTGTTCGTCCGTCGCGTGCGGCCCATACGGGGGAAGGTCATGTCGGTTTCCGTCATCCATGAAGGGGCCAGAGTGCGCGGCGTGTCCATGCTGCGCACAGCGATGGGGCCGGCGATTGCCCGGCACCTTGCCGATCCCTCTGTGGTCGAGGTCATGCTTAATCCCGATGGGCGGCTGTGGATCGATCGGCTGTCAGAGGGCATGGCCAACACGGGCGAAACCATCACACCTGCCGACGCCGAGCGCATCGTGCGTCTGGTTGCACACCACGTCGGGGCTGAGGTGCATGAGGGTGCGCCCCGTGTCTCGGCCGAGTTGCCAACCGGCGAACGGTTCGAGGGATTGCTGCCGCCCGTGGTGACGGCCCCCAGTTTCGCGATCCGCAAGCCCGCCGTCGCGGTGTTCACCCTCGATGACTATGTCGCCGCCGGGATCATGACAGAAGGGCTGGCGGTGTCTCTGCGCCGCGCTGTTTCGGAACGGAAGAACATCCTGGTCGCAGGCGGCACATCCACGGGCAAGACCACGCTGGTCAACGCCCTGCTGGCCGAGGTCGCGAAAACCGGCGATCGCGTCGTCCTGATCGAGGACACGCGCGAGTTGCAATGCATGGCGCCCAATCTCATTGCCCTGCGGACCCGCGAAGGGGTCATCACGCTGTCGGATCTCGTCCGGTCCGGTCTGCGCCTGCGTCCCGACCGTATTCCCATCGGTGAGGTGCGTGGTGCCGAAGCCCTTGATCTGGTCAAGGCATGGGGCACCGGCCATCCGGGCGGCATCGGTACGCTGCATGCGGGATCAGTGCTCGCCGCTCTCTACCGTCTCGAACAACTGATCCAGGAAGCGGTGGTAACGGTGCCACGCGCCATGATCGCGGACACCATCGACGTGATCGCTGTCCTGTCCGGGCGAGGCAATGCCCGCCGGCTCTCCGAACTCGCCACCGTGGACGGGCTCGATCCCGCCACCGGCGCCTATCGCATTCATCCCTTCCAGAATTCGGGAGATTCCCAATGACCCATGCCATAATCCGCGTGCGTCGGCACGCGCCCGCCATTTCCGCCATGTTGCTGCTTTCGGTCGCATGGTGTTCCTCGGCCCTGGCGTCCGGGTCGGACATGCCGTGGGAAACGCCCCTGAACGAGATCCTGCAATCCGTGCAGGGACCGGTCGCCAAGATTATCTCGGTGATCATCATCACGGTCACGGGTCTGACCCTGGCGTTCGGGGAAACATCGGGTGGGTTCCGCCGCCTGATCCAGATCGTCTTCGGCCTGTCGATCGCTTTTGCGGCGTCCAGCTTCTTCCTGTCGTTCTTCTCCTTCTCGGGCGGGGCGCTGATCTGATGGCGGGATACGACGATGACGCGGTGCCGGGCTTTCATGTCCCGGTGCATCGCTCCCTGACCGACCCGATCCTGTTGGGTGGCGCTCCCCGTGCCGTGGCCATCGCCAATGGCACGCTGGCGGCGGCCATAACACTCGGCCTGCGTCTCTGGCTGATCGGGGCCGCCTTCTGGATCGTCGGCCACGGGCTGGCGCTCTGGGGCGCGAAACGCGATCCGCTGTTCATCGAGGTCGGGCGGCGGCATCTCCGCTATCCCGCCTGGCTGCGGGCATAGGGGAGATCGGCCATGATGTCCCTTGGCGAGTACCGTAATCGCAGTGCCCTTCTATCTGATTTCCTGCCCTGGGCCGCGCTGGTCGAAAAGGGTGTGGTCCTGAACAAGGACGGCAGTTTCCAGCGCACGGCGCGCATCCGTGGCCCCGATATGGACAGCGCCACGCCCGCCGAACTGGTCGGTGTCACCGCACGGCTCAACAGTAATCTCCGCCGTCTGGGCTCCGGATGGGCGGTGTTCGTCGAGGCGCAGCGCGTCCCGGCCACACTCTATCCCGAGAGCGATTTTCCGGATGCCGCCTCGCACATGGTCGATCTGGAACGGCGTGAGCAGTTCGAGGATGAGGGCGCACATTTCGTGAGCCGGTATTTTCTGACCCTTGTCTGGCTGCCACCGGCGGAATCATCTGATCGCGCTGCCCGGTTCCTGTTCGAGGGCAGGGAGCGCGAAGGGCCGGACCCACACGGCATGCTCCATGCGTTCGTGGATCGCTCCGACCGGATGCTGGCGTTGCTGGACGGTTTCATGCCCGAGGCCACCTGGCTCAATGACGGTGAGACGCTGACCTATTTACATTCGACCATTTCGACGCGGAACCAGCGTGTCCGGGTGCCGGAAATCCCTATGCATCTTGACGCGCTGCTGGTCGATCAGCCGCTTTCGGGCGGGTTGGAGCCAAAACTCGGCGATGCCTTCCTGAAAACGCTGACGATCACCGGTTTCCCGTCGCGGACCTTTCCCGGAATCCTGGATGACCTGAACCGGCTGGCGATGCCCTATCGCTGGTCCACCCGCGCGATCCTGCTGGACAAGACGGATGCGACGAAAGTGCTGATAAAAATCCGTCGCCAGTGGTTCGCAAAGCGCAAGAGCATTACGGCGATTGTTCGGGAGGTGATGACCAACGAGGCGTCGGTTCTGGTGGATAACGACGCCGCCAACAAGGCGGCGGATGCGGACCTTGCCTTGCAGTCCCTCGGTGCTGATGACGTCGGGCAGGCCTACATCACCGCCACGGTAACGGTCTGGGATGGTTCCGCTTCCATCGCTACAGAAAAACTCCGTTTGGTCGAAAAGATCATCCAGGGCCGCGACTTCACTTGCATGGCGGAAAGCCTCAACGCCGTGGAGGCATGGCTCGGCTCTCTTCCCGGCCATATCTATGCCAATGTGCGCCAGCCACCCGTCTCGACGTTGAACCTGGCGCATATGATTCCGCTGTCAGCGGTGTGGGCTGGACCGGAGCGCGACACCCACTTCAACGCCCCGCCTCTTTTCTACGGCAGGACGGCGGGCGCTACACCGTTTCGTTTCTCGCTCCATGTCGGCGATGTCGGCCACACGCTGATCGCAGGACCGACAGGAGCTGGCAAATCTGTCCTGCTAGCGCTGATGGCGCTCCAGTTCCGGCGTTATGCGGGATCGCAGATTTTTGCCTTCGATTTCGGCGGGTCCATGCGTGCGGCGACGATGGCGATGGACGGGGACTGGCACGATCTTGGAGGCGGGCTGACGGACGAGGGCGATGGGCATTCCGCCGTTTCCCTTCAGCCGCTGGCACAGATTGACGATCCCGACGAGCGCAAATGGGCCAGTGAATGGCTGGGGCAGATCCTTGTCGGTGAAGGGGTAACGCTGACCCCCGAGGTGAAGTCTCACCTCTGGTCGGCGCTGAATTCCCTGGCATCGTCGCCTGTGCCGGAACGTACATTGTCCGGGCTGGTAGCACTGCTTCAATCCAACGCTTTGAAGCAGGCTCTGGCCCCATACTGCCTCGGTGGTCCTTATGGCCGCCTGCTCGATGCAGACGCCGAACGTCTGGGTGACGCCGATGTCGTGGTGTTCGAGACCGAAGGGCTGATCGGCTCCAGCGCGGCATCATTCGTTCTGTCGTACCTGTTCCACCGCATCGAAGGGCGACTGGACGGGAGGCCGACGCTGCTGGTCATCGACGAAGGCTGGCTGGTGCTGGATGACGGGGACTTTGCCGGCCAGCTCCGAGAGTGGCTAAAGACGCTGCGCAAGAAGAACGCATCGGTGATTTTCGCCACCCAGTCGCTGTCCGATATCGCCAATTCCCGCATTGCGCCTGCCGTGGTGGAAAGCTGCCCGACCCGGATCTTCCTGCCCAACGAACGGGCGATCGAGCCACAGATCGCGGCCATCTATCGCGACTTCGGGCTGAATGACCGGCAGATCGCCATCATCGCCCGCGCGGCATCCAAGCGGGAATATTACTGCCAGACCCAGCGGGGGAACCGGCTGTTCGAACTGGGGCTCGGCCCTGTCGCCCTGGCGCTGTGCGCGGCCTCCGGCAAGGACGACCACAGGCTGATCGATCGGGTGCTGGCGGAGCACGGGCGGGTTGGGTTCCTGCCCGCCTGGTTCGAGGCGCGTGATGTCATGTGGGCGGCTGATCTTCTGCGGGAAGGGGAGGTGCCGTGAGATATCGTCTGATTCCTGCCGTTATGGTCGTTGCTTTTACGGTTTCTGCTTCTCAATCCGCCCATGCCCAATGGGCGGTGTATGATGGCGCGAACCATGTCGAGAACGTGCTGATCGCGGCGCGCACGCTCCAGCAGATCGACAACCAGATCACGTCACTGGCCAATCAGGCGCAGATGCTGGTCAATCAGGGTCGCAATCTGGCGAGCCTCCCGCTTTCGACACTGTCGACGCTGCAATCGACGATTTCCCAGACGACGGCGTTGCTCGCGCAGGCGCAGAATATCGCATACAGCGTCCAGTCCGTTGAGCAGCAGTACCAGCAGTCATACACATCGTTATCGTCAGGCATGTCAGACAGCGCCCTGTTCAGTCAGGCGCAGACGCGGTGGCAGAATTCCGTGGGTGGGTTCGAGGATGCCCTGAAGCTTCAGGCGCGGGTGGTAGGAAATATCCCGAGCGACAGCTCGGCCATGACGCAACTGGTCTCGGCGAGCCAGAGTTCGGCCGGGGCGCTACAGGCCGCACAGGCGGGAAACCAGCTTCTCGCGCTTCAGTCTCGCCAGCTTTCCGACATCCAGGCCGAACTCGCGGCTAATGGCCGGGCCGCGGACCTCGAACGGGCGCGACAGGCGGCGAACGAGGCCGGTGCGGAAGCCCAATATCAGCATTTCTCGCAGTATGACGCCTATGTTCCCCAGGCCGTCGCCATCCCAAGTTCTGGATATTGAGCAATGGCGAGCGACAATGTCGGCATCATCGACGGCTTCCTGAATACCTTCGAGACCACGATCGACAGCGGTTTCGGTCTGGTCCGGGGAAGCGTGGTGTCGCTCGCGGGTTCGCTCTCGGTGCTGGACATCGTGCTGGCGGGGCTGTTCTGGGCGTGGGCGTCCGACGAGGACATCGTCCAGCGTCTCGTGAAGAAGACGCTGTATATCGGCTTCTTTGCCTTCATCATCGACCATTTCAGCGGCCTGTCGGGGATCGTTTTCAACAGTTTCGCGGCCCTCGGTCTCAAGGCCGGCGGCGGCACGCTGGCAATTGCGGACTTCATGCACCCCGGCCGACTGGCGGCGACCGGGCTCGATGCCGCGCAACCGCTTCTGGATGCGGCGAGTAAACTGGCGTTTTCGTTCGGTGCGCTGGCCAGCATCGTGCAGATCCTCGTCCTGGTCCTGTGCTGGTTCATCGTGCTGGCGGCCTTCTTCATTCTCGCGGTGCAACTCTTCGTGGCGATCGTCGAGTTCAAGCTGACCAGCCTAGCCGGTTTCGTGCTGATCCCGTTCGCCCTGTTCAATCGCACCGCTTTCCTGGCCGAGAAGGCGCTGGGCAATGTCGTATCGTCCGGTGTGAAGATCATGGTGCTGGCGGTCATTTCCGCCATCGCCTCCGTGCTGTTCAGGCAGTTCACGACGTCCTACGGTGATAGTGCGCCCACCATCGGCCAGGCGCTGTCCGTTGTTCTGGCGTCGCTCTGCATCGTGGGTCTCGCCATTTTCGGCGGCTCTCTCGCCAATGGGCTGATCTCCGGTGCCCCGCAGCTTGGTGCCGGGGCAGCGGCCGGAACCGCAATGGCGGTGGGCGCGATGGGTGCTGCGGCTGTTGCCGCGCCCGCTGCCCTGGCGTCTGGGGGCGCTGCCGCGCTTGGTGCGACGGCCGCGGCAGCGCGCGGCGGGGCTGCCGTCGCAGGTGCCGCCACGACAGCCTACTCCATGGGAGCAGCCGGACAGACCGGCGCGGCGGGCATGGCGTCGGCGGCTGGCAATGTCGGTCGCGCCGCTGGTGGTGCTGCGATGAACGCCGTGAAGAACAAGGTCGGCGCGGCAACATCCTCGTTGAAGGAAAGCTACTCTGCTGGCGGACGCTGGGCCGCCGGTGCGATGGGCGCCGGCGGAGAAGGCGATAGGCCATCGGGTGACGGTGGATCTTCAGGCCCGTCCGGCGGCGGAGGTGATCCCGGTACCGGGCCTGCCGGTAGCGGTAACCCTGGCGGCGGCCCCGATGGCGGCGACGGCTCCGACGGCAAGCCGCCCCGCTGGGCGCGAAAGATGAAGCGCCGCAACGCCGCCACCCATGCTGCCGAGGCCGCCCATATCATCCGCTCCGCCGATGGCGGGGGCGGGTCCACGTCCATCGATCTCTCGGAGAAAGAATGATGTTCCGTCGCTCCACAACACGCTACGGGACCACGCCCGAGCCCGTCACGCCCTACCAGAAAGCCGCACAGATCTGGGATGAGCGCATCGGCTCGGCCCGTGTGCAGGCCCGCAACTGGCGGTTGATGGCGTTCGGTTCCCTGTTCCTGTCCGCAGGTCTCGGGGCCGGGCTGGTCTGGCAGTCCGCGCGCGGCACCATCACGCCGTGGGTCGTGCAGGTCGACACGCTCGGTCAGGCGCAGGTCGTGGCGCCGGCGACGTCCGGCTACATGCCCGCTGATCCGCAGATTGCCTGGTATCTGGCACAGTTCGTCCACGACGTGCGCTCCCTGTCATCCGATGCCGTCGTGGTCCGGCATAACTGGCTGCGCGCCTATAATTTCACCAGCGTTTCTGGTGCCGTGGCGCTGAACGATTATGCCCGCCTGAATGATCCGTTTTCGCGGATCGGGCACGAGCAGGTCGAGCTGGACATCGCTTCGGTAATCCGGGCCTCGCCCGCCAGCTTCCGCGTCGCCTGGACCGAGCGCCATTACCGTGACGGCGCGTTCACCGGCACCGAACGCTGGACCGCCATCGTGTCGGTTGTTCTGCGCACGCCGCGCGACGCTGATCATCTTCGGAAAAACCCGCTTGGAATCTACGTCTCTGCCATCAACTGGTCGAAGGAACTCGGGCAATGATCCGTCGCGCTCTTCGTGCTTTGCCGTTGCTAACCCTGCCCCTGGCGGGTTGCGCGCAACAGTACCATCCACCCGTCATACGATATGACGACGCGGCCCAGGCCACGCTCCTGCCTGATCCGCCGAAGCCTGTGCGGGTGGCGGAGGTGCCACAGCCACTCCCGCTGCCGGGCCAGCTCAAGCCGCTTCCGCCCTTACGGCGTACCCATGTCGTGCCCGAGGCGGCTGACCCTACCGTGCGCGTGACCCAGGCCAATCTTGCCGCTCGCATCCAGCCGACGCGGGCCGGTTACGTGAACGCGGTGCAGGTTTACCCCTACAGCGCTGGAGCGCTCTATCAGGTCTATGCTTCGCCCGGCGAGATCACCGACGTTATGCTCCAGCCGGGTGAAAAACTGGTGGGTACCGGCCCGGTCGCGGTGGGTGATACCGTGCGCTGGATCGTCGGCGATACCACCAGTGGCGCGGGCACGACCAGGCGCGTGCATATCCTGGTCAAGCCGACGCGACCGGATCTCATCACCAATCTGATCGTCAATACCGACCGGAGGAGCTACCTTGCCGAACTGCGGGCGACACCCACGACCTATATGGCGTCGGTGTCCTGGGATTATCCCGAGGACGACCTGATTGCCCTGCATCGGCAGGACAGCGACGCCGATGATGCAGCCCCGGTGGATGCGGGGCTGGATCTGAATGCGCTGAATTTCCGTTACGCTATTCAGCCGGTGAAAGGTGGCACGCCGCCCTGGCTGCCCAGCCGGGCGTTTGACGATGGCCACAAGGTCTATATCGCGTTTCCGTCCGGTATCGGGCAGGGCGAACTGCCGCCGCTGTTCGTGTTGGGGGCCGATGGCGGGCCGGAATTGGTGAACTACCGCGTCCGGCAGAACTGGATGATCGTCGATCGCCTGTTTGCCGCCGCCGAATTGCGGCTGGGCGACAGGCATTCCGAGCAGCGGGTACGGATCGTGCGCACGGATGGCAGGAAGTCATGAGCGGCGCGGAAGAGCGCCCGGAAGGGAATACGGGAGCCACCACAAGCGGAAGCGGAACAGGACCATCATCCCCGCCGCCCTCTCCCGATCTGCGGCTGCGCGCGCAGCGTCCGCCGGTGGTCCGGCTCTCGCGCCCCGTCATCTGGACGCTGGGTGGTGCGGGGATGCTCGCGATCGGTCTTGCGCTGGGCTACGCGCTGCAAAATGGTGCGCAGAAGGGGCCGCTCCAGGGGGCACAGGACACCGACACCCGCCCCTCGGCCGACGGGCTGGCCGCACTCCCCAATGACTATACCGCCACCCCGAAACTCGGGCCGCCTTTGCCCGGCGATCTCGGCAAGCCGATCCTCGATGCACAGCGGAACGGTCGCGCGGGACCGGTTTCCGGCATGGGAGACCGGCGTGGCGATCAGGAGATCGAGGCGGCACGCACCAGCAGGCTCTTCGCGCAGATCGAGGCGCGGGAGGGCCAGGCTGCGCAGACGATTCCGGTCATGGCCACCGCTCCCGGAGCACAGGCATCACCGACCGGCCCCGACCAGCAGACCGGCAATCGCGCCTTTCTGGCAGGTCAGCCGGATCGCGCGACGGTCAGCCCGGACCGGATCGTATCTCCCGCCTCGCCCTATATGCTCCAGGCCGGGACCGTCATTGCCGGCGCGCTGAACACGAAGATCAGTTCCGATCTGCCCGGCCAGATCGTGGGGCATGTGACCCAGAACGTCTATGACAGTCCGACAGGCCGGTTCTTGCTCGTCCCGCAGGGTAGCACCCTGTTCGGAGCCTATAACAGCGGCATTTCCTTCGGGCAGCAGCGCACCCAGATCATCTGGACGCGGCTGATCTATCCGAATGGCGAAAGCCTCGTCCTGGAAAAGCTGCCCGGTGGCGACGCCATCGGCCAGTCTGGCCTGTCCGATGAGGTGAACAATCATTGGGGGCAACTGTTCAAGGCGGCCCTCGTCACGACCCTCCTCAGCGTGGGCTCCGAGGCCGGGACGTCATGGAACGAGAACAACCTGATGCAGGCCATCCGCTCCGGCGCGAGCAACGGGTTTTCTATGGTCGGCAACCGGCTGATTGATCGCAGCCTGAATATTCAGCCGACGCTGACAGACCGCCCGGGCCTGCCGTTCACGCTTATCCTGAATCGCGACCTTGTCCTGAAACCCTGGCACCCAAAGGAACCGGCTCCATGACGAAGCTGCGCATCACCGAAATTCCCGACGAGAAGCCGGTCCGTGTCACCGTGGACCTGCCTGCGGACCTGCATCGCGATCTCGTCGCTTATGCTGCCCTGGTCAGCCAGAACGGCCAGTCCGTCGATCCGGCCCGTCTCGTACCGCACATGATCCGTGGCTTTATCACCTCCGACCGCGCGTTCCGAAAGCTCCGGCAGGAGCCACGGCGGGCACCCGTTAAAACGCAGTCGCCTGCTGCTCCAGAAAACGGATGACTGTCCTCGCGGCCGGTGGGCAGCGCTCACGATGCCAAGCCGCGCCATAGGCGAAGTGGGAAAATCCGTCCCCGTCGATGACTTCCACTACCGCGATCCGCTCCCGGATGGCAGCGGGCAGAAAACCAAGCCAGGCATCCGGCAACAGAGCGATGCCGCTGCCATTCGCTGCCAATGCGACGACCCGCAGGCTTCTGACCGCCTCCTGACGTGTCACCGGCACGAATCCCGCCTGCCGCATCTTGCGCATCAAGAGCGCGAGCAGTTCCTCGCCGGTATCATCCTTGCCGATCAGAAAGATTCCATCATGCAACTCAGCCCATGACGCGGTTCCGACCTGTGCGATCGGATGTTCGGCCGACATGATCGCAACGACACGATCGCTCCAGAGCGGGACGGTGGCCACCATGCTGTCGGGCAGGGGCAGCGTCATTATCGCGAGGTCGATCTCCTCCTGTTCCAGGGCCTGGAACAGTTCTTTTTTCGCATTATCCCGATAAGTGAAGGAGATACCGGGTTGCGCAAGGCTGTACGACTCCAGTATCGCCGAGATCCGGCCGGGTGGGATGCTGCCCTGGACGCCCACGGAGATGACGCCGGTCTCGCCCCGGCTCCAACGCCGCGTGCGCTCGTACAGTCCGACTGTTCCATCGAGCAACTTCTCAGCCTCTCGCAGAAAGGCAACTCCCGCCGGGGTGAGCCGGGCACCGCTCGACGTGCGTCGAAAAAGGGAGACGCCAAGTCGCTCTTCCAGTAACCGCAAGGACCGGCTTACGGCAGATTGTTTGCCTCCCAGCGCCCGTGCGGCTCCATGGATACTTCCCTCCCTCGCGATGACACGCACGAACAGCAATTCCCGCAGATCGAGAGGTGGTCGCCGAACCGACATTTTCTGTCTATCCCGATTTTTTGAAGACCTTCGGCATGACCTGCCAAAATCCAGTCATTGTGCTTTCAAGTCTGCAACAATAATTCGTTCACGATATATTATGACGTTACTCTCTGCCTTCGCCATGAAGCCATCGCAATATCCGCGCTGCGGTGCAAAATGCTCTTGTGGCATAGTGCGCTAATGTACCACCTCGCCGAAGAGAAATGGAAGCATGATGAACCTATTGGACGAATTCATCCCGCGCTTCGATTTCAGCGAGCGACACAGTGTCGATATCTCCGCCCCGGCCAGTCGCATCATGAACGCGGTGGCTGCATGGCGGAATCAGGACGATCCGCTGGTTCGTGCCGCCATCCGCCTGCGCGAAATGCCCGCCCGGCTGTTAGGCCATGCGCGGCAACGGAATCTGGACCTCACCGACTTCACGCTGCTGGAACGGCGAGGCGATGCCGCCCTGGTCTACGGCCTCGTCGGCGCGTTCTGGCGGGCGGATTACGGATTGTGCGACATTCCCACAACGGACGCTTTTCTCACCCCTTGCCATGATGACGTCTGCAAGCTCGCTCTGGGCTTCTCCATCCAGCCGGGACCACACGGTACCCAGTTGCTGGTGACGGAAACCCGCGTGTTTTGCGCCATGGACCGGGCCAGGCGTCGCTTCACGCCCTATTGGTATCTGATCCGCCCGGTCAGCGGCCTGATCCGCCGCCGCATGCTCGCGACCATCCGGGAACAGTCGGAGTCTCCGCCCTCTCATCACCCGCGCGCAGCATTGCCATGAAGCTTTACGACTACCCCACCGCCCCCAATCCACGGCGTGTGCGCTTCTTCATCGCCGAGAAAGGGCTGACGATTCCTATCGTTACAGTTGATCTGGCGAAGCACGAGCAGTTCGCGCCCACGTTCCGCCTCCTTAACCCCTCCTGCACCGTTCCCGTCCTGGAACTGGACGACGGCACCGCGATCAGCGAGGTGCCCGTCATCTGCCGTTATCTGGAGGAGTTGCATCCCGATCCCCCTCTGATGGGCGCGACGCGAGAACAACGCGCCATCATCGGCATGTGGGACCGGCGCATGGAGATCGACGGCTATCTTGCCGCGATGGAAGCCGTACGGAACAGCCTGCCGGGACTGTCGGGCCGCGCACTGGTCGGACCACACGGCTATGCGCAAATCCCCGAGCTTACCGCGCGCGGCCGTCAGAGGCTGGCCGATTTCATGGCCGATCTGGACACCCGGCTGCGCGATGTACCATATGTCGCGGGCAATGCCTTCTCGATCGCTGACATCACCGCGTTCGTCACGCTGGATTTCGCCCGTAGCCGACTGAAGCTGGCATTGCCAGACGAGGCCTCCGCCCTGCATGCATGGGTCACGAGCATCGCGAAACGGCCAGGAGCACAGGCATGACGGCCTTTGCCATACTCTTGTTAGCCGGCATCTCGTTCAAGAGCGCTGTTCTACTTATGAACATCACCCGCCCGAACATCCTGACGATGTGTGCCACGGGATTCGGCACGCTACGCCGTAGCCACCCCCGATTTGCTCCGGGCTGCTTACAAAATGCTTACATTCCTGTGCTACGGCACACTGTAAACAAAAAACGGTCCCGAAGGAACGTCTTTAACCGCCTGATTTTCCTTGGAAAATCTGGAGCGGGCGATGGGATTCGAACCCACGACCCCAACCTTGGCAAGGTTGTGCTCTACCCCTGAGCTACGCCCGCGTTCCGTGTCGGTGAAGCGGTGTTTACGGAATAAGCGTCTGGGGCGCAAGGGGGAAAATGCGGGTGGGGGATGTTTTTTTTCATCTGCCCCTGCGGAGGTTGCGCGATCGGGTGGGAATGACAATCTATCACTCCAGAGGATATCGGCCATCCGTGCCTTCCACGGTGCGCGGTGGCGAAGACACAAGCCAAGGCAGGATCAAGTTTCCATGGACTATATCATTGGTCAGTCCCCGTCCCCCAACGCGCGTCCCGGCGCCCCCGCCGCCGCGCCGGGTGGTGCGGCGCCGTCCGCCGGGGCGGCCGTGATTTCGGATGGCAACCAGAACACCTTCATGCGCGACGTGGTCGATGCCAGCCGCAGCGTGCCGGTGCTGGTCGATTTCTGGGCCGCATGGTGCGGGCCGTGCAAGAAGCTAACCCCCGTCCTTGAAGAAGCTAACCCCCGTCCTTGAAAAGGTCGTGACGTCCGCCGGTGGCCGCGTGCGCCTGGTGAAGATCGACGTGGACGCCAACCAGGCGCTGGCGCAGCAGTTGGGCAAGATCGGCCTGCCGCTGCAGTCGATCCCGCTGGTCGCGGCGTTCTGGCAGGGGCAGATCCTCGACCTGTTCCAGGGCGCGCAGCCCGAAAGCGAGGTCCGGCGCTTTGTCGAAGGCGTGCTCAAGGCGGCGGGCGGCGCGCTGCCGGCGGCCGACCTGATCGCGCTTGCGCGCAAGGAACTTGACGAAGGCCGGGCCGAGGCCGCCGCCAGCGCCTATTCGCAGGTGCTGGAGATCGAGCCGGAAAATCCCACCGCGTGGGGCGGGCTTGTGCGTGCGCTGATCGTCATGGGGGACGAGGAAGGGGCCGCCGACGCCCTGCGTGACGTGCCCGCCGCCATTGCCGAGCATGCGGAGATCAAGGGGGCACGCGCGGCCCTCGACCTCAAGCGCGAGGGGCGCAAGGCGGCGGAGGAAGCCGAAAGCCTGCGCGCGCGCCTTGCCGCCAACCCGAAGGATTACGCCGCGCGATTCGAACTGTCCGCCGCCCTGAACGCGGCCGGCAAGAAGGCGGAGGCCGCGGACGAACTGCTGACGATCATGAAGGAAGACCGCGCGTGGAACGATGACGCCGCGCGCCTGCAGCTTATCCGCCTGTTCGAGGCATGGGGCCATGACGACCCCGCGACGGTGGCGGCGCGCCGGCGCATGTCCTCGCTGCTGTTTTCATGACGTCACGCCACGACCGTCTGGGCTATGTCGTCGAACATGATGACGACATTCCGCGCCGCATCCCGCTGATCCAGGACATGACGCTGGCGGATTTCCCGGCGGAAATCGGGCTGTTCCCGCTGGACGAGGTCATGCTGCTGCCGCATGGCAAGCTGCCGCTCAACGTGTTCGAACCGCGCTACATCGCGCTGGTGGAGGATGCGATGCGCGAGGGGCGGATGATCGGCATGATCCAGTCGCGCGACTTCTCCGGCATGGCCCCGGTGGAAAGCCTGCCAGGCAGCGACGTGGCCGATGCCGCCGAAGCCGCGCCGGAGCTGTATTCCATTGGCTGCGTCGGGCGGATCACGTCGATGACGGAGCGCGCGGATGGCACGTACGGCATCACGCTGACGGGCCTGGCGCGGTTCCGCCTGCTGCGGGAGGCGGGGATGCGGCGGGGGTATCGCGTGGCGCGCATCGACGTGTCGGGCTTTGCCGCCGACGTGACCGACCCGGACGAGGACGTGGCCTATGACCGTGAACGCCTGCTGGAGTCGCTGCGCCGTTTCTGCGCGCGGCAGGGGCTGAGCACGCAGTGGGACGCGCTGTATGAAATGGATGACGCGACGCTTCTGGTGACGCTGCCGATGATCTGCCCGTTCGCAAAGGCGGAAAAACAGGCGCTGCTGGAATCCGCCACACTGGCGGAGCGCGCCCATACGCTGCGCACGTTGCTGGACATGGCTGGACATGAGCCGGACGAGGGTGCATCCCCGTCCTGATCCATCATGATTTACGCAGGAGGCCGCCCCCCGATGACCGAAAAACCCACGTTCCCCCCGCTCGATCCCCGTCTGCTGTCGGTGCTGGTGTGCCCGGTGACCAAGGGACCGCTGATCTATGACCGCGATGCCGGTGAACTCATCAGCAAGGGCGCGGGCCTCGCCTTCCCGATTCGCGACGGCATCCCCATCATGCTCCCCGACGAAGCGCGTCGCCTGACGGACTGACCTTTCGCCGGGGGTGGCCGTCGGGGCATGAGACACCCGGGCGCTGCCCGGACCCGGCAGGGATCACGATCCCTGCACCCTGATTCGTTTAAAAGTCATGGTTTCCAAAGGGCAATGCCCTTTGGTGGGGTTTCAGGGGCAAAGCCCCTGAAGACAGCGCTGCGTGCGATACCCGGGCGCTGCCCGGACCCGGCAGGGATCATGATCCCTGCACCCTGATTCGTTTAAAAGTCGTGGTTTCCAAAGGGCAATGCCCTTTGGTGGGGTTTCAGGGGCAAAGCCCCTGAGAACGCGCCCCGACCTACACCCCAACATCCACCCCATCAATCAGCCGCACCGAATCCAGCCATGCCGCCGCCAGCAGGCGCGCGGGCGCGGTGGGGGTGGCGGTGACGGGGGCAAGGTCGTGGGCGTCGCGCAGTTCGAGGTAATCCACCGACGTGAACCCGGCGGCAAGCAGCGCGTCACGGGCCTGTTGCAGGGCGGCGGCCAGATCGTCGCCCGCGGCAATGCGTTCGGCGCACTTCGTCAGCACCTGCGGCAGGATGCGCGCACGGGCGCGCCCTTCGGCCGACAGGCGGCGGTTGCGCGATGACATCGCCAGGCCGTCATCCTCGCGCCGGGTGGGGCAGGTGACGATTTCCACCGGCAGGTTCAGGTCGGCGACCATGCGGCGCACGACATGCACCTGCTGGAAATCCTTTTCGCCAAAGAACGCGCGGTCCGCCAGCGCCTGCATCAGAAGCTTGCACACCACGGTGGCCACGCCGTCGAAATGGCCGGGGCGCGCGCCACCGCACAGCCCTTCGGACACGCCGCGCACACAGATGGTAGTGGCGAAGCCGGGGGGATACATCTCGGAGGCGCTGGGGGCATACAGCACATCGACGCCCGCAGTGCGCAGCAGGGCGGCATCCGCGTCCAGCGTGCGGGGATAGGCGGCAAGGTCGGCGGCATCGTCGAACTGGATGGGATTGACGAAAACACTGACCACCACGCGGTCGCATGCCGCGCGCGCCGCGCGCACCAGCGACAGGTGCCCGTCATGCAGCGCGCCCATGGTCGGCACCATGCCCACGCGCAATCCGTCGCGTTTCCATTGCGTGACCTGCGCGCGCAGGTCGTGGACGGTGTGGGCGGTGGTCATGTGCGCGGTGGTCATGGCGGCCTGTGTCCTGTGTCCGGCAGTGGGTTGGGCGGGCGACGCGGATATGGCGCGGCCCCCGTGGATGGGTTATCCGTGCAGCGCGCGCAATATGCAAACACCACCTGCATGATGGGTCGTGACCGGCGGTTCGCTTTTCTGTTATGTTGCCGCCGTGTCCAGCAGGAGGCTTACTTGACCCGCATTGTCCACATCCTTGGCCTGTTTGCCTTCGTGCTTGCGCTTGCCGCATGTTCCCACGTCACGCCGGGCAAGGTGGACAACCGTGCCGACTGGCAGCGCTGGGGCTATGCCGAGGGGCTGAAGAAAGCCAACCCCTACTGATTCCCCGCGCGTCATGGCGGGCACGGGCGCGCGGGCCGCAGGGCCCAGGTCCCGGCCCCGGATGCGGAGTCGCCACGTCCCCGCCTGCTGCGTTTTCCCATCGCGCCCATGGCCCGGCCCATGCGCGCGCCCTTAGTGTTGGAGCCACCGGTATGTGCCGGTGAATGGTGCATGACCCTTTCTTCTTCTGATCCCGCATGGTTTCCGCTGGCGCTGCGGCTTGACGACGCGCCGGTGCTGGTCGTGGGCGGGGGCGAGGTCGCGGTGAACAAGGTGCGCCTGCTGCTGGCGCACCGGGCGCGCATTTCGGTCATCGCGACGCGGTTGGTGGCGGAGATGCGCCGCTGGTGCGAGGAGGGCGCGCTGACCCATATCGCGGCGGAGGCGTCGGACGAGGCCGTGCGCGACGCCATTCCCGGCTGCCGCCTGGTCTATGTCGCGACCGATGACCGCACGCTCAACCGCCATATCGCCGCCATCGCGCGCGACCTCAACGTGCCGGTCTGCGCCGTGGACGACCCGCTGCCATCCACCTTCATCACGCCGGCGCAGGTGCATCGCGGCCTGGTGCGCATCGCCATTTCCACCGGCGGCGCGGCCCCCGTGCTGGCGCGCCGCCTGCGTGAGCAGATCGAGGCGGCCATTCCCGACGGCACCGGCGCGCTGGCGGATTTCATGCAGGCCGAGCGTGAGCGTGTCGGCGCGGCCTGCCCCGACATCGTGCGCCGCCGCCGTGTGTGGGAGGCGTTCCTGGACGGTCCCGGCGCGCAGGCCGCCCGCAGCGGCGACATGGATCGTGCGCGCCATGTGCTTGATGCGCTGCTGTCGGGCGATGCGCCGGGGGGCGAGGTCTGGCTGGTCGGTGCGGGGCCGGGGGATCCGGACCTGCTGACGCTGCGTGCGCTGCACATGATGCAGAATGCGGATTGCGTGCTGTATGACCAACTGCTCTCCCCCGACCTGCTGGACCGGGTGCGGCGCGATGCGGAACTGGTGTTCGTGGGCAAGCGGCGCAACCGCCACACCATGCCGCAGGAGGAGATCAACGCCGAACTGGTCCGCCGTGCGCGCGCGGGCCAGCGCGTGCTGCGCCTGAAGGGGGGCGACCCGTTCGTGTTCGGCCGCGGAGGGGAGGAGATCGAGGCGCTGTTGCAATCGCACATCCCCTTCCAGGTCGTGCCGGGGATCACGGCGGCCAACGGGTGCGCGGCCTATGCCGGGATTCCGCTGACGCATCGCGACTGTGCGCAGGCGTGCATGTTCGTCACCGGCCATGCCCGCGCCGACGGGGTGCTGGACCTGCCATGGGCCAACATGGCGCGGCCGGGACAGACGATCGTCATCTATATGGGGGTTGCGGCCCTGCCGGTGCTGTGTGCCGAACTGGCGCGCCACGGCCTGCCTGCGGACTGGCCCGCCGCCATTGTCGAACGCGGCACCCGCCCGGACCAGCGCGTCCTGACCGGCACGCTGTCCAGCCTGCCGGACCTTGCACGTGACAACGGGGTCGAAAGCCCGGCGCTGATCATCGTGGGGCAGGTGGTCGAACATCGCGTGGTGTCGCCGGCTGCGGTTTCATAAAAAACGAATGAGATAAAAGTTTCCGGGTGCCGGATTTTTTCAAAAAGGCGACGTTCTTCTGAAGCTTTTTGCAAAAAGCTTCACCAGAAACTTTTTGACGATGGGTGATCTGTTTCGTGGGCGGGGGCGTGGCAACCATGGCGCGCCCCTGTCGTTCGTCAGGGTATGTTCGCGCGTCCTCTCACGGTGAAGTGAGGGGGGATGAGATTTTTATGTTGAAAATGATAATCATTATCATCTAAGGTCACGAACATGATGAACCCCTAGGGAGCCGGACATCGCGTGTCCGGAAATGCCATGTCCAGTTATGCGACCGTCCTGTCCGACCTTCCCTGTGGCGAACGACTGGCGGTATGGACCGTCCGCCGCCTTGTCGGGCCTGTGCACCCGATGCCGTCCTGTGCCGGGGGGGCGGGCCTGTCGGTCAATACGCGTTCGGCGCTGGGGCTGTTCCTGCCGTGCAACCGCCGTGAATTCGCCGATGTGGCGCAGGCTTTTCACAATGCGCTGGCATGGATGGCGCGTCATCGCCTGCCGCTGCCTGATATCGCGATGGCCGGGGTGATGCACATCACCGATGCCGAACGCCGCCTGCTGGCCGCAACGGCCGCCGCACAGGCCGGCCATGATGACGAAGCCCGCACCGCCCTGCGTGACGTCTCCAGCCATGACGGGGTGGTGGCGCGCCTGATGCCCGCGATCACGCTGCTGGGCGCATGCCTTGCGGGGGCGGGATACTGGCTGGGGGCGCGGGTGGCGCGGCCCGTGCTGCATTGCGGGCCGCATTACGTCACGTCGGCGGTGATGTCCGCATCCGGCCACGCCTGAAGGCGGGAAGTAAAAGGTTTTTGGTGGGGGTTCTGAAAAAACCTTCGCACCACGAAGTATTTTTTGGAAGTAAGGGCGGCGTCCGGAAGGGTTTTCATGAACCGGGCGCCGCCGCCATGCAGGTCATGTGGATGATGATTACCAGTGCGCGCATGGTAAAACGTCACATTGTCATCTTAACTTCATTAAACGTTCACAAACAGCACGTTTGAAAAAAACTATGTTCCCGCGCAGCAAGGAAATTGCTGTGAGGTGACATTGATGTTTGCCAGTATATCAGCCGCGTTCTTACGACATGTTCCCCGTCGCGCCAGCAGGGTGCATGTGCTGTTTCTGCTGGCTGTCGCCGCAAGCACCGGTGCCCATGCGGCCCCCCTGGTCCCCGCCACGACGGACGGGACGACAGGTGCGGCGAAAAAGAAGGCCACGCCCGTCCGTGGCACGGCAAGGCCCGCATCCACCCCCGCGCAGAAGAACGAATACATCCACGTCAACGCCACCCGTTCGACGCCCGATGGCGTGACGCTCAGCGCGCCGGGGGGCGGGCGCATGTCGGTGGAGACGCAGGCCCGGTCCCAGACGACGCTGACGCGCGATTACATCGCCAAGCAGTCGCCCACGGCGAACATCAATGCGCTGATTTCAATGGTGCCCGGCGTGGTCATGGAATCCTCGGACCCGATGGGTCTGGAAAGCGACCATATGAACATGCGCGGCCTTGACGGGTCGGAAGTCGGGTATGTGTTCGAGGGGATCCCGGCAGCCAATCCCACGACCTATGTCACCCATACGCAGATGCTGGTCGATGCGGAAAATATCGGCTCCGTAAGGGTCATACAGGGATCATCAGGTATAGATTCCCCCGTGTACTGGGCCGCGGGGGGCGAGGTCAACGCCACGATGATCGACCCATCGCACCAGATGCACGGCTACCTTTCGGCATCGGGCGGGTCATACGGGTCGAACAAGGAATTCGCCCGGTTCGAAACCGGCGACATCGGCAATACCGGCCTGCGCGGGATGGCGTCGTTTTCCTATACACGGGGCAATAACTGGTACGGGCCGGGCGGGGTCTATCGCTACCATGTGGATTCGAAGTTCACCAAGGACTGGTCGATCGGCAATACATCGCTGATTTTCGGCTATACCCGCGAAAACCAGTCCAGCTATCCCACACTGACGCAGGCGCAGTGGAATTCATGGCGCCAGACCGGCACCAGCCCTGCCTACAGCAGGGCGTATTATTTCGGGAATACGAAATGGTATGACCTGCATGTGGAGGACGAAAACGAAATCCACGTCATGCTGCCGTCCGACCTGCGCCTGACCGACAGCCTGCGCCTGCAGGTGCGTCCCTATTACATCCATCGCACCGGCCCCACGATCGGCAGTTCCATGGTCCCCGACAGCGGCGGATACATGGGAAGCCAGCAGTACGGGAATCTCGGCCTGCCCTATACGCAGTCAGGCAGCGCGACCGCCGTTGCATACAATAACTGGAAAGAGGATACCGGCGGGCTGAGTTCCGAAATCTCGTGGAGCACAAGGCATAATACGCTGTCGTTTGGCGACTGGTACCAATATACGGATTACAGCGTCCTCAATGATTATGGCGTGCTCAATGATGCGGGTGACGTGGTCGGGGGATACAACCCGGTCCGCCTGCCATCGGGACGGGTGCTGGCGACGGAGGACATGAATTACATACAGCAGGTCAATACGCTGTATGTCGCCGACACGTTCAGGGCGTTCAGCAACCGCCTGGTCATCAATGCGGCGTTCAAGGCGTCGATGGTCGGGCGGTCGGTCACCAACGACATCCCCGGCACGCAGTACAGCAACAACAAGAACTATTTCGAACCGCTGCCGCAGGTCTCACTGACCTATTTCATCACGCCGCATGACCAGGTCTATGTCAACGGCACCACGTCATACCGCATGCCCGCGTCGGCCAATGCCTATATCGACAGCTACAAGCTGACATCGCCCGATCCCACGACGACGATCGGCAACCTGAAGCCGGAATATGACATCAGCGAGGAAGTCGGTTACCGGCACACGGGACTTTTCAATGTCTCGCTTGCGCTGTTCAACATGAACCTGACGAACCACCAGGTCAGTTCGTCCGAATACCTGCCGGGTGACAATTACCTGACCAGCGTGACGCTCAATGTCGGGGGGGAGACGATCCGGGGCGTGCAGGTCGAATTCGGCATGAAGCCGTGGCACCATTTCAGTCCCTACCTATCGGGGCAGTTCCTGCACGCCACCACCGACAACAATTTCAACGCGGGCACGGATTACCTGCCCACGGCGGGAAAGACCGCGATTGCAGCCCCCAAATTCTCCGGCTCCATCGGGTTGCAGTATGATAACGGGCATTATTTCGGCAATGCCAACATCCTGTATGTGGACCGGCAGTATTCGACGCTGATGAACAATGCCTCCATCCCGTCCTACATCACCGCCAACCTGACGCTGGGCTACCGCTTCCACAGCTTCTCGCGCTTCCGCTCCCCACAGGTCCAGCTCAACATCATCAATGTGGGCGACAACCATTACCTGTCCGCGATTTCCGGTTACGGCGGCACCGCAAAGGCGATGAAGGGCATGGGAGGCAATGCCGTCAGCGCCTCCACGCCGAGTTACTGGGCCGGGTCGCCATTTTCCGTCCTGGTCAGTGTTTCAACAGGATTCTGAACCGATGTTTGCATTCATCCTGCGCCTGTCAACAATTTTCCTCGCCCTGCTGGTGATGGCGGAGGTGGCGTGGGCCGACGATGCCGCCACCGCCGCCACGGTCCTTGCGCATATGGAGGCGGGCGAAGCGCATCAGGGTGTCACCAACGACGCGCAACATGTCTATGCCATTTCCAACAGCACGATCGGCAAGTATGACCGCGCCAGCGGCAAAAGGGTGGCCGCATGGTCGGGCGACCCGCAGGTGTTCATCCATATCAACAGTTGCGAAATGGTGTCGGGGCGGATGGCCTGCGCCATGTCGAACTTCCCGAACGTGCCGATGGACAGTTCGGTCGAATGGTTCGACCCCGCGACGATGCGCCATGTCCGCAGCCACAGCTTTGGTCCCGGCCATGGGTCGCTGACATGGATCGACTGGCATGACGGGTTCTGGTGGGCGTGCTTTGCCAATTACACCGCAACGGGGGGCGAGGCCGGGCGGGGCACGCAATCGACGGTCCTGGTGAAATATTCAGCGGATTTCGTGGAACGCGAATCGTGGCTGTTCCCGCGTGACGTGCTGGACCGCTTTGGGGATTTCAGCGCATCCGGCGGGCGGTGGGGGCGTGACGGGATGCTGTATGTCACGGGCCATACACGCCCGGAGATGTATGTGCTGCGCCTGCCCGAGGCCGGGGGCCGTCTGGTGCATGTCCGCACGATCACCCTGCCCACGGGCGGGCAGGCCTTCGACTGGGACGCCACGCGCCCCGATACGGTCTGGACCATCAGCCGTGACAAGGCGGAACTGGTGCAAAGCCGCCTGCCCTGAATGTGTGGGCGTCGCGTGCATGAAGAATCCGGGCTCTGCCCGGACCCGGCAGGGATCGCGATCCCTGCACCCTGATTCGTTTAAAAGTCCTGGTTTCCAAAGGGTAATACCCTTTGGTGGGGGTTCGAGGGCGAAGCCCCTTAGGACGTCGGTGCACGCACTACCCGGGCTCTGCCCGGACCCGGCAGGGATCGCGATCCCTGCACCCTGATCCGTTAAAAGTCCTGGTTTCCAAAGGGTAATACCCTTTGGTGGGGGTTCGGGGGCAAAGCCCCTGAAGACAATGCCGCACGCAACACCCGGGCTCTGCCCGGACCCGGCAGGGATCACGATCCCTGCACCCTGATCCGTTTAAAAGTCATGGTTTCCAAAGGGCAATGCCCTTTGGCGGGGTGCAGGGGCAGCGCCCCTGCGGCGTCATGCTTTACTCTTCGGTACAGGTGGCCGGATCGGGACCGGTGCGGTGGTTGCCGTCGATGGTGGCGAGGTCGCTCATGTCGGCATCGGACAGTTCGAAATCAAAGATCTCGATATTCGCCTTCATGCGGGCGGGGTGTGCGCTCTTGGGCAGGGGGACGGCGCCCATCTGCACCACCCAGCGCAGCAGCACCTGCGCCGGGGTGCGGTTGTGGCGCTGCGCCACGCGGCCGACGACCGGGTTTTCCAGCACGCTGCCACGGCCCAGCGGGCTCCATGCCTCGGTCAGAATGCCAAGCTTCTTGTGCACAGCCAGCGCTTCTTTCTGCGCGAAATCGGCGTGCATCTCGATCTGGTTGACGGCGGGGGTGACGCCGGTGGCGTCGATGATGCGCGTCAGGTGTTCGGGCAGGAAGTTCGACACCCCGATGGAGCGCACGCGCCCGTCCTTCTGCAACTGCACCAGCGCCTTCCAGCTTTCGACATACAGGTCCTTCATCGGCAGGGGCCAGTGGATCAGGTAGAGGTCGATATAGCTCATCTTCAGGCGCTGCAGGCTGGCGTCGAAGGCGCGCATCGTGCTGTCATACCCCTGGTCGCGACCGCGAAGCTTCGTGGTGACGAAGATGTCGGTGCGCCCCACGTCGAAGCTGAGCAGCCCGGTGCCCACGCCCGATTCGTTGCCATAGTTGGCGGCGGTGTCGAACAGGCGGTATCCGCAGGTCAGCGCCTCGCGCACGGCGGCCTCGGCCTGCGGGTTGTCCAGCGGGTAGGTGCCATAGCCGATCGCGGGGATCTTGTAGCCATCATTCAGGGAAAGCAGGGGAATGTTCTGCATGTGTCGGTTCCTTCGCCTCGCAAAGTGTTCCGGCCTGCGGGACGTGCCAGGGAGGGCGCGCCGCCACGTGGAGCGACCGGAGGGATGGAGTAGCCTGTCCCCAGACTAACGCCCTGAAGGTGGATCAGTTTAATGCCCGGTTTTCAGGACAGCCCTGCGTATGCTTCATTGTGCCAAAAGGATAGCTGCCATGAACCAGACACCCAACGACCCCACTCCCGACGCGGTGCAGGCCCTGCACCGTTCGATCCTGACGCTCGACACCCATGTCGATATCCCCTGGCCCGACCGGGGCGATTTCGCCACGGGGTCTGACGCGCGCTGTTCCGACCTGCCGAAGATGCGCGCGGGCGGCATGGGGGCGGCGTGCCTTGTCGCCTATGTGGGGCAGGGCGCGGTCAGTGACGCGGGACATGCCGCCGCCTCGGCCAAGGCGCTGGCGATGCTCGAGGTCATCAACGGCACGGGCGACCTGTCCGGCGTGCGGGTGTGTGACACCGCCGACGCCCTGCTGGCCGCGCATGCGGCGGGCGACATCGCGATCATCCCGGCGGTGGAAAATGGCTACACCATCGGGCAGGACATCGGCCTGCTGGCGCGGTTCCGCGCGCTTGGCACGCGCTACATGACGCTGACGCACAACGGGCACAACGCGCTGGCGGATTCCGCGCGGCCGATGGCCCACCTGGGGGACGAGGCGGAACCGCATGGTGGGCTGTCGGCGCTGGGGCGCGCGGCGGTGGCGGAAATGAACCGCCTTGGCATGCTGGTCGATGTGTCGCACACGTCGCGCAAGACGATGATGCAGGCGGTCGAACTGTCGCGCGCGCCGGTCTTTGCCAGCCATTCATGCGTGCGCGCCCTGTGCGACCATCCGCGCAACCTCGATGACGGGCAGTTGGATGCGCTCAAGGCGTGCGGCGGGGTGATCCACATCACCGCCATGGATGCGTTCCTGTGCCCGCGCGACGTGCGCCAGACCCACCGCGTGGGCGTGGCCGACTTCGTGGACCATATCGATTACGCGGTGAAGCGCATCGGCATCGCGCATGTCGGCATCTCCTCCGACTTTGACGGCGGCGGCGGGATCGAGGGATGGGCCAACGCGGCGCAGGCCCCCAACCTGACGGCCGAACTGATGCGCCGTGGGTACGACCGTGCGCAGGTCGCGGCCCTGTGGGGGGGCAATTTCGTGCGCATCCTGCGCCAGGCGGAGGAAGTGGCGGCGGCCACGCCCGCGTAAAACGCATCCCCGCCCCAAACACATCCCCCCCGTGGGCGTTGGGGCCTGCGGGCATGTCCCGGCCTGCCGCCGCGCTCTGGATTTGCGGGGGGGGAGGGGGTATACCCGCATCCGTCAAACATCAAATCAGGACAGGTCATGACGACAGATTACAAGGTTAAGGACATCTCCCTCGCGGATTGGGGACGCAAGGAAATTGCCATCGCCGAAGGGGAAATGCCCGGCCTGATGGACCTGCGCGAGGAATATGGCAAGTCCAAGCCGCTGAAGGGCGCGCGCATCGCAGGCTGCCTGCACATGACCATCCAGACCGCCGTCCTGATCGAGACGCTGACGGCGCTTGGCGCCACGGTGCGCTGGTCCTCGTGCAACATCTTCTCCACCCAGGACCAGGCCGCCGCCGCCATCGCCGCGACCGGCGTGCCCGTGTTCGCGTGGAAGGGCCTGAGCGAGGACGAATTCTGGTGGTGCATCGAACAGACCATCAAGGGCCCCGATGGCTGGACGCCGAACATGATCCTCGACGATGGCGGGGACCTGACGACGCTGATGCACGAAAAGTATCCGGAGATGCTCAATGACGTGCGCGGTGTCTCCGAAGAGACGACGACCGGCGTGCATCGCCTGTGGGACATGGCCAAGAAGGGCCTGCTGAAGGTCCCGGCCATCAACGTCAACGACAGCGTGACGAAGTCGAAGTTCGACAACCTGTATGGCTGCCGCGAAAGCCTGGTGGACGCGATCCGTCGCGGCACCGACGTCATGATGGCGGGCAAGGTCGCGGTCGTCGCGGGCTATGGCGACGTGGGCAAGGGGTCTGCCGCCTCCCTGCGCAACGCGGGCTGCCGCGTGCTGGTGACCGAGGTCGATCCCATCTGCGCGCTGCAGGCCGCGATGGAAGGCTATGAGGTCGTGACGATGGAAGAAGGCGCGCCGCGCGGCGACATCTTCGTCACCGCGACGGGCAACGAGGACGTCATCACCATCGACCACATGCGCGAGATGAAGAACCGCGCCATCGTGTGCAACATCGGGCATTTCGATTCCGAAATCCAGATCAGCGCACTGCGCAACTTCAAGTGGGAAAACATCAAGCCGCAGGTGGACGAGGTCATCTTCCCCGACGGCAAGCGCCTGATCGTCCTGTCCGAAGGCCGCCTTGTGAACCTTGGCAACGCCACGGGCCACCCGTCCTTCGTCATGTCCGCGTCGTTCACCAACCAGACGCTGGCGCAGATCGACCTGTGGACCGCGCCCGAAGGCAAGTACGAAAACAAGGTCTACACCCTGCCCAAGCACCTCGACGAGAAGGTGGCCTTCCTCCACCTCGCCAAGGTCGGCGCGCACCTGTCGAAGCTGTCGAAGAAGCAGGCCGACTATATCGGCGTGCCCGTCGCCGGGCCGTTCAAGAATGATCTGTATCGTTACTAAGCCCGTTCGCGTCTGCTATAACGAAACCGAGAGGCCCGGCATCCCTGCCTGGCACATCCGGAATTAAGGGTACGATTTCATGAGCATTTTTGGCACGATTCTCTCCAAGATCTTTGGTTCTTCCGAAGCCAAGGCCGCAACCCCCGCCGCTGGTGCCGCGCCGGCCACCGGTGCTGCCGCAACGCCTGCCGCTGCCGCCACGACGCCTGCCGCCGCCCCTGCTGCGCCGGCCGCACCGGTTGACGTCAACGCGGTCCTGAGCGCCATGGCCGCGAAGAACCCCG
Organism: Gluconacetobacter entanii; assembly: GCF_003206495.1. Taxonomy (GTDB): domain Bacteria; phylum Pseudomonadota; class Alphaproteobacteria; order Acetobacterales; family Acetobacteraceae; genus Novacetimonas; species Novacetimonas entanii. Next base: position 39,615 of record NZ_NKUF01000007.1, read on the forward strand.
AAAAGCTGAACTGGCAGACCTCCATCGTTGACCTGCTCAAGCTGCTGGGCCTCGACAGTTCCCTTGCCGCGCGCAAGGAACTGGCGGCGGAACTGCATTACACGGGCGACACCAACGATTCCGCCGCGATGAACATCTGGCTGCAGGCCCAGGTGCTCAAGAAGCTGGCGGAAAATGGCGGCAAGGTCTCCCCCGACCTGATGAAGTAATTTTCACGCCCGACTTTCGGGGCGGAACCGGGCGGCCATCGCTGGGCCGGCGGGTTCCGCCCTTTTTGCGTACCCCATCGCAAGGCGCGCCGCCGTCTGTTGCGCCCGTGTGGCCATCGTGCAAGATGGGGCAACGTCCGCCCGTGGCCTTCCGGATGCAGTGCCCATGTCCGACATGCTTTCCCCCGTCCCGAACGCCCCGACGCCGGAGCCTGCCTCCGCCCCGTTCCCGGAAGCGGACGGCCTGGTGTGGGCCATCGCCTGCCGTCCCGGCCACAAGCCGGAGAAGCTGGACGCCGCGGGGGTGGCGCGCGCGCTGGCGGGGGATCCGCCGCCCGTCCCCGATACGTGGGTGTGGCTGCATTACGATATCGTCCACACCGCCACGCGCGCGCGCATGCAGGCGATTCCCTGCCTGCCGGAGGAGGCGCGCGCGGCGCTGGGCAATATCGACCGTGGCACCCGGCTGGAGGTGGAGGGCGACATCGTCTATGGCGCGCTGCCGGGTTTCGACGACAGCATGTCCGAGGATGACAAGAACCTGTCGGCGTGGCGGTTCGCGGTGCTGCCGGACCTGCTGATCACCACGCGCCGCCAGCCTGTGCCCGCCCTTGGGCTGGTCTATCGCTACATGCAGCGTGGCGAGCCGTTTACCTCCCCGGCGGAGGTGGTGGACCGCACGCTTCTGGAATTCGCGGACACGGTGCGGCGTAACATCGCGCTGCTGGACGATCACCTCGACCGGGCGGAGGACCTTCTGCTGACGCTGGACCAGCATACGGATTTCGGGCGCATCAGCGGCCTGATCGGGCGGGTGCGGCGGCGTTCGACCGAACTGCGGCGCGTCATCTCCCCCGTGGACCGCATGTTCCGCAGCGAGGACCTCGAACTGCCCGAATGGGCGGAGGACGACCTGCGCGACCGTTCGCAGCGCCAGATCCATGCGGCCCTCGATGACCTTCTCGCGCTGCAGGACCGTGCGCGTTCGTTGCAGGACGAACTCGCCTCCGGCCAGGCGGAGGAGACGAACCGGCGGCTGTATACCGTGTCCATCGTGACGACGCTGATGCTGCCCGCGACGTTCGTCACCGGCTTTTTCGGCATGAATACCGGCGGCATGTTCCTGGCCGAAGGGCGCGCCGGCACGATCGAGGCGGGGTGCATCTGCTTCCTGTTCATGGTCATCACGTGGCTGCTGCTCAAGCTGATGAAGCTGCTCTAGCGCGCGGACCCGGCCATGCAGCGCGGGGCGGACGGCGTTGCATCGGTCGCATGGGGTGGTGTAACAAGGGCGGGCCCGCCATTTCATCGCGATGGTGGACCACCCCCGGCATGCCCGGACCATCGCAGCAGGATCACAGCGGCCCATGTCCCCTTCGCTTCTTGCGGAAAACCCTGTTTCGTCCTTTTCGCGGTCATGTTCGCGGGCGGGGCGGTGGCTTTCGCTGGTGCTGCTGGTCGCGCTGGCCGCCTGCGCGGGCCAGCCGCACGAGGCCCGGATGTCGGAGGCGCAGATGATGCAGGAGGCCGACAGCTATCGCGCCCGCGCGCGCCAGAACTATACCCCGCCCGGCCCGCCGGAGGATCCGTGGGGGCCATACATCACCGAGGCGGCGAAGCGTTTCGACGTGCCCGACCTGTGGATCCGCGCGGTGATGCAGCGCGAATCCGGCGGGCATCTTTTCCATAACGGGCAGTTCGTGACGTCACAGCCCGGGGCGATGGGGCTGATGCAGTTGATGCCCCCCACCTATGACGAGATGCGCAGGCGCTACGACCTTGGGGCGGATGCGTACGAACCGCATGACAACATCATCGCGGGCACGGCCTACCTGCGGCAGATGTATGACATCTATGGCTCGCCGGGGTTCCTTGCGGCCTATAACAGCGGGCCGGGGCGGCTGGATGATTTCATCGACCGCAGCCACACCCTCCCGCGTGAAACGCGCGAGTATGTGGCCTATATCGGCCCGCGCATCGCCGGGGTGTCGCCGGTCAACCGTTCGCAGGCCGACCTGATGATCGAGGCGCGGTCACAGGCGCGCGCGCAGTCGCGCGGGTCGTCATATCGCCACGGGCGACAGGTGATCGGCGCGGACCAGCCATTGCAGGTGGCCGAGGCGCCCTCGGCCGAGAGCGCGGCCGTCCGCGCGGCATGGAGTGCGCGTGAAAAGGCGGGGCAGGTGCCGATGACGGCGGTGGGCGCGCATCCCACCATCGTGATGGACGCCGCCAACTGGGCGGTGCAGGTCGGGGCATACGGATCGCGTCCCCAGGCGTTGCAGGCCCTGCAGCATGCCCGCGCCAGTGCCGCGCTGCGGGGTGCGCGTGAACAGGTCGATTCGGTAACCGCGGGCCGGGGGCGCATCTATCGCGCGCGCCTGCTGGGCCTGTCGCATGCCAGCGCACTGCAGGCATGCCAGAAGCTGGGCAGCCATGCCTGTCAGGTCATGGGGCCGATTTCCGGGTCCTGAGGACGCAGGTGGGGGCGCATGCCCATGGTGGCACGATGCATGACGGGATGAAGTGAATGAAATATTTCTACAGGCGTCCGCGATGGTCGTGGATGGGCATCATCATGCCGCTGGTGGCGGTCATGGCCTTTGCCGGGATTGTCGCGTGGTCCAGCGCGCGCGCCGCCCTGCCCGCGGGCAGCAGCGCGCCGATGTTCGTCGCCCCCGCCGCGCAGGCAGGCAAGGAGTTCAGCTTCCACCTTGCCGATGCGCTGCGCAACGGGCCGGTGGTGGTGTATTTCTATCCCGCCGCCTTCACCCGTGGCTGCACCATAGAGGCCCACGAGTTTGCCGAGGCAATGGACAGCTACCACGAACTGGGTGCCAGCGTGATCGGGGTGTCGATGGACGACATCAAGACGCTCGACAGGTTTTCGGTCAGCGAATGCCATGGCCGCTTCCCCGTTGCGTCCGACCCGACGGGGACGATCGCGCGGCTGTATGATTCGCGCATGCCGGTGGTCCATTACGCCAGCCGCACGTCCTATGTCATCGCCCCCGATGGCAAGATCATCTTCACCTACAGCGCCATGTCGCCGGACGAACATGTCCGCCGCACGCTCGACGCCATCAGGGCGTGGCGCGCGGGACAGCCCGTGCCCGGCAAATAACAGACTGAAAACGAACAGAAGTTTTTGGTGAAGCTTTTTCCAAAAAGCTTCAGGAACGTCGCCTTATCTAAAAAAAGGCGACACCCGAAAACTTCCGGATGATTTTCAGGCCCCCCCCCGGCATCGCAGCCCCCCCGCATTGACTTGCCCGGTGCGCCCTGCGATGAAGCCGGGCGTTGCATGCGAAGGAAGCCGGTGGAAATCCGGTGCGGTCGCGCCACTGTAAGCGCTGGATGCCAGCGCCAAGCCAGACCCTTTGCATGATGTCCTTCTGTCCATCCACCGGGGACGCGATTTCCCCGCAGGAGTCATAATATGTCCATTGTCTTCCTTTCCCCCTCCCGGGTGCGGGCCTGATGGCCGGGCGCGTGCTGCTGCGCGGGATGCTGGCGGGGATTCTCGCGGCGTTCCTTGCCTTCGGTTTTGCCCGCGTGGTGGGTGAGCCGCAGGTCGATCGCGCCATCGCCATCGAGGCCGCGCACGACGCGGCGGCAGGCGAACCACCGGAGGAGGAACTGGTCAGCCGCAGGGTGCAGTCCACCCTTGGCCTGCTGACGGCGGCGGTGATGTATGGCGCGGCCTATGGCGGGGTGTTCGCGCTGGCCTTTGCCGTGGCCCATGGCCGGGTGGGGCGGGTGTCGCCGCGCATGCTGGCCCTGCTGCTGGCGGGGGCGGGGTTCGTGGCCGTCGTGCTGGTGCCGGACCTGAAATATCCCGCCAACCCGCCCGCCGTCGGCCATGCGGAGACGATCGGCATGCGCACGGCGGCCTATTTCGAGATGGTGGTCTTCTCGCTGTGCGCGATGATCCTGTCGGTGCTGGCGGGGCGTTCGCTGCTGGCGCGCATGGATGTCTGGTCGGCGTGGCTGTGTGGCGGTGCGCTGTTCATCGTGCTGGTGACGGTGCTGCAACTGACGCTGCCCGATATCAGCGAGGTCCCGGCCGATTTCCCCGCGGCCTTGCTGTGGCGCTTCCGCGAGGGGGCGCTGGGCATGCAGGTCGTGCTGTGGGGGGCGCTTGGCCTTGTGTTCGGTGCGCTGGTGAACCGCATGCCCGAACTGCGGGGGCGGGCGTAAGTCTGTTTTTTCGCGAAACAGGTAGGTGAAGAATAAAAGTTTCTGGGTGTCGCCTTTTTTTAAAGGCGACATCTTTTGAAGCTTTTTGGAAAAAGCTTCACCAAAAACTTCTTTTACTTTTCAATCGGTTGTCTTACGGGGCCTGCATCACGCTGGTCCACATGGCCTGCAGCTTCTGGTTCATGTCTGGCGAAAGCTGCGGCAGCATGCGGGTGGCCGCGATCTGCGCTGGCTGCTCGTCCCAGTGCAGGGCGGCCTTGATCGGCGGATCCAGCGGCGTGCGCATGTCGGCCGGCATCACCCAGTAGCACGAGGACGTCGCCAGGTGCGCCTGCGCCTGCGGCGTGCGCAGGTATTTCGCAAAGCGCAGCGCCATGTCCCTGCGCTGCGAGGAGGAGAGGATCGCCACCGCCTGCTGCCAGCGCAGCGCGCCCTGTTGCGGGATCAGGTAGGTCAGGGTCGGATGCGCGGACAGGACCGGCGGGGGCGCAGGCGGCGTGGCGACCGCCACCGGGGCCGGGGCGGCGGCCGGGTGCGCGCCGGGCGGCAGGGGCGGGGCGTCGTCATCGTCGCCATCACTGTCATCCGCGTCGTCCTGCGTGGGGGTGCCCCGCGTTGCGGCCGGGGCGGGTTCCCCCTTCTGCACCGCGCCGTCATGGCCGATGCCCGCCGTGGTCCATGCGCCGCCGCCGACCACGATGTCCACCTGCCCGTCGGCCAGCGCCTGCTGCACCGTGGCCATGTCGCCCACGATGGCGGCGTTCGCCTTCAGCGCCACAAGCTTCGCCTGCAGCGCCGGCAGGTCTTCGTCCGACAGGCTGGCGGGATCCCTGCCCAGCGCCAGAGCGATGTAGGACAGCACCGGCAGCCATGAATCATAGATCGCGATATGGCCCTGGTACTGCGGCTTCCAGATCTCGTTGATGTCCGACAGCGCCTGCGCCGACACCTTCGCCTGGTCGAAGGCGAGGGCGAAATACCCGAACTTCTCCGGCACGGCATACAGGTGGCCGTCGAACGATCCCGCCTGCGGGTCGGCCACGGCGGCGGGGATGCCGGTGGTGGGGAAATCCGCCGGGTCCAGCGGCATCAGCATGCCGTTGCGCGCCATGGGCATCAGTTCCGTCTCGTCGGTTGCGACAAGGTCCCAGTCACCAGGCTGGGCCTGCCGGATGATGGACATGACGGAATCCACCGTGTCGATGTCGCGGAAATGCACCTGCACGGCGTTTTCCTGCTCGAACGGGCGCAGCAGTTCGGGGTCCTCGTGGTCGCAGCTTGTCAGGATGTTGAGCACATCGTCGCGCGCATGGGCCGTGGGGCAGGCAAGTGGTGTCGTGGCAAGCAGAACAGCCGTGGCGGCGGATAACAGGCCGTAACCGGACCATCCGGACATCAGGGGGCACTCCTTGGGCTTGGGGATTCAGGGCAAGAGGGGGAGCACGCAGGCCCCCCGTTACAGAGGTCCCGTGGACAGGGTCGGGGCGTGCCGACGGATGGTAAGGGGCCGCGATGCGCAATCGCGAAACCGTGTCCTTCATACCTGATAATGCCGTGCGGGGAGGATGCGACAAAAAAATATTTTATGGAACCGTGTCATGGCCACCTTTATCGTTACGCAAAGTATCGTCCCGTCCCTGCCGGCCCCCGGCGGGGCGGGGCGTACTTGACGCGCCCGAAGGTGGCGGCTACGTCCGGACACAGGGCCGGCGCGCACCCGCATGCGGTGCAGGCCGCAAGCGGGTCGGTCCCGCCACAGTAGCGCTCCACCCCGATCGCGACGCCTGTCGGCGCGGTCTGTCCCACCTGTCTATGGATAGGGCATGATTGCCGATTTCATTCAGCGCCGCATCCTGCGACGTCGCGATACTTCCGCCACACCCACGCCACAGCCGCGCGCCACGCGCGAACGTCGCGCCATCGCCCCCGTGACATCGCGCGACATCGCGGATATCGCGGCGCTGCGCATCCATCCGTCCGGGCCGTGGCGCGAACGCGCGCGTACCCTGCGGGGGATCGGCCGCCTGGCCGCCATCACGGTCTTGGTGCCGCTGTCGGTCGGGTTCGAGGCGGTGCTGCTGCTGGTGCCCGGCACGGCGAAGATCCGCTGGACGCGCTTCGTCTGGGGGGGCTTGTGCTTCCTGCTGTCGCTGAAGATCCGCGTCATCGGGCGCAGGGCGGGGTCGGTTGGCGGCGCGCGGGCGCGCGCACGCGGCGAACGGCCGGTAATCTATGTCTCCAACCATTCCTCGTGGCTGGACGTGCCGGTGCTAGGCACCGTGCTGCCATCGAATTTCGTCGCCAAGGGCGATATCGAGAAATGGCCCATCATGGGCCTCGTCTCACGCATTGGCCGGACCATCTTCGTCAGCCGCCAGCGCAGCACCACCGGGCGCGAACGTGACGAGATGATGGACCGCCTGATCGGGGGCGACAACCTCGTGCTGTTCCCCGAGGGCACGTCGTCGGACGGGTCGCGCGTGCTGCCGTTCATGTCGGCCTTCTTCGCCATTGCAAAGCTGCCCCGCGTCCCGCGCGGGCGGGAGGACACGCCGGAGGCCCAGGCCATGCGCCAGCACCCGCCGTGGATGACGCCGCTGATCCAGCCGGTTTCCGTCGTGTATGACCGGCTGGAGGGGCTGCCGGTCAACCGCGCCCGCCGCCCGGTCTTTGCCTGGTATGGCGACATGGAGCTTGGCCCCCATGTGTGGCAACTGGTGAAATGGCGGTCCATGCGCGCGACCGTGATGCTGCACCCGGCACTCGACCCCGATGATTTCCCCAGCCGCAAGGCGCTGGCGCAGGCCGCGTGGCGCGCCGTGTCGCAGGGGGCGGCGGAACTGCGCCAGAACGCGGAACAGGATGCGCAGGCGTGCGAATATGCCTGCCGGCCGCTGGGCGGGCTGCTGCCGCAGGACTTCCGCAGGCCCTGAATGCAGCGGACGCATGTCGCCGTAGTGTAAAATAATACCCCTTAAATATTGTAAACATCGTAAACATTGAGGCATATCATGTGCCGTCATCCGCGCAGCGGATATGGTGTGCCATGATGTGGGTCCGCTCATGCCTGCTGCATGACGGAAATGTCGGTCTGGAAAAAACAGCCATAAGGGCTGTGCGGGCAGGGGTACATCCCGCCCGGCCGTGCGAGATGATGTGAAACCTGAAACGTGTGGGGGCACCCACACGGGCGAGCTGGAGAGCGTGGTGAGTCAGCCCAAGATTAACGCCGAGATCCTGTTGCCTGCCATGGAACAGGCGATCGACCCCATCGTCATCATCGATGAGCACAACAGCGTCATTTTCTTCAATCCCGCGGCGGAGCGCATGTGGGGCCTGCCACGCAAGGACGTGCTGGGCCGCAATGTCAGTTGCCTCGTGCCGCTCGACTACCGCAAGGACCATGACAGCTTCATCGCCCATAACCGCAGGACCGGGATCAACAAGATCGTCGGCACCTCGCGGGAGGTGGAGTTCACCCGCGCGGACGGCGAATATGTGTGCGGCGAGCTTTCGATCTCCAAGGTGCAGTTGCCGGGCACGGACAAGACCTACTACATCGCGGTGATGAAGGACGCGACGGAGGAAAGCCAGAGGCGCAAGATCCTCATCCTCCAGAACGACGTGCTCCAGGCGCTGGCGGCCGACCTGCTGATCCAGGACGTGGCCGACCTGCTGTGCCGCCGCGTGGACAGCTTCGTGCCCAATTCGGTCGCGTGCCTGATCCTGATCGATTCCGACAACCGGCTGCAGATCCTCTCGGCCCCCGGCCTGCCCAAGCGCTATTTCAACGCGCTGGAGGGGCTGAAGCTGGAGCCCGCCGACATCGCCCGCCTGCAGCGTGAGCCGTCGTACAGCAACCATATCCTGTGGCACAATTACCAGTCGATCGCGAAGTCGCTGGGGCTGGAACACTGCCGCTCCGCGCCGATCCGCACGCACAACAATCAGGTGTCGGGCCTGTTCGCGCTGTATTCGCGCGACCCCCATGCGCCGCAAAGCTGGCCGGAGCGGATCGTCGATGCCTGCATCCCGTTCTGCGCCCTTGCGGTGGAACAGAACGCGACGCGCCAGCACATCTCGCAACTGTCGAACTTCGATTCCCTGACGGGGCTGCTCAACCGCTCCTCGCTGCACAAGATCATCGACGAACTGATCATGCGCGAGGGCGACAGCCGCTTCTACCTGTTCATGATCGACATCGACCGCTTCCGCGACATCAACGATGCGCTGGGCCATGTCTATGCCGACCAGTTCCTGGTGGAAATCGGGCAGCGCATCCGTGACCTGGTGCAGGGGGATTATATCATCAGCCGCTCCGGCGGGGATGAATACATCGTCATCGTGCCCGACTGCACGCAGGAAAAGGCGGTCAAGTTCGCCGAACTGCTGTTCACCACCATCGCCAAGCCGATGCAGGTGGGTGAAAACACGCTCAGCATCTCGTGCAGCATCGGCATCAGCAGCTTCCCCGACAACGGCCCCGACAGCGAATCCCTGCTCAGCAACGCGGATTCCGCCATGCGCCAGGCCAAGGCCGACGGGCGCGGCGTCTACCGCTTTGCCGGGCAGGAAAAGAACCAGGTGGCGCAGGACCGGCTTGTGCTCGGCTCCGCGCTGCGGGATTCGCTGGCGAAGGGGATGCTCAACCTGCATTACCAGCCGCAGGTCGAGGCGGCGAGCGGCGGCCTGTACGGGGTGGAGGCGCTGTCGCGCTGGCACCACCCGCACCTTGGCAACATCTTCCCCTCGCGCTTCATCGCGGTGGCGGAGGAAACCGGACAGATCGAGGCCATTGGCCGCTGGTCCCTGCATGAGGCCTGCCGCCAGATGCGCCACTGGGACGATGCGGACGTGCATGTCCCCACCGTGGCCGTGAACCTGTCGGCGGTGCATTTCCGCAACCGCGCGCTGCCGGAATACATCTCCAACCTGCTGCGGCAGTTCAATCTGACGCCCGACCGCCTGACGGTGGAAATCACCGAAAGCGTCATGATGGACAGCAGTAGCGACACGATCGACGTGCTGCACGCCATCCGCGACATGGGCTGTGGCCTGTCGATGGATGATTTCGGCACGGGCTATTCCTCCCTGTCGCGCCTGACGCGCCTGCCGCTGAGCGAGATCAAGATCGACCGCAGCTTCATCAACGATTTCGAACACGACACCAACGCGCAGGCCGTGACCATGGCGGTCATCGGCATCGGGTCGCGCCTGGGCATGACCGTCGTGACCGAAGGCGTGGAGACCGAGCAGCAGCGCCTCCTGCTGGAGGAGCTGAAGTGCGACGTGATGCAGGGCTACCTGTTCGCCAAGCCGCTGCCCGCGCATGAACTGGAAAAATGGTATCGCGCGGGCAAGGCGCGGGGCACGTTCGTCCCGCCGGTCGCGGACCGTCCGGGCGCGCTGGAGATGCAGAAGGCCGAAAAGGACGCCGCAGAGGCCAGGGCCAAGGCGGCGCCGGCCGCCACGGCCGGGGCGCCGGTCGGGGGCAAGGCTGCGAAATGATGTCACGGACCGCCGTGCCGGCGCGGCCATCGCGGCGGTCCCCACACTTTATGACTGAAGATTACTGTCTGAATTTTTTGATCCCCCGTTTTCAGGTCTGAGGGAAAAATGTCATTGCAACACGATGATCGGCTACGCGCCCTTACTCACCAGGATGCGGATTTCTGGGCCGATCTGGTTGATGATGTCCTGATTGTCGCCATTACGGACCGTGATGGCGTGATTACCTATGTCAACGACAAGTTCTGCAAGGTCAGCAAATACTCCGCGGCGGAACTGCTGGGATCGACCCATCGCATCCTCAACTCCGGCTATCACGATGCGGCATTTTTCCAGGACATGTACCGCACCATCCAGTCGGGGCAGCCATGGCGGGGCAATATCTGCAACCGGGCGAAGGACGGGACGATCTACTGGGTTGCGACGACCATCATTCCCAAATGCGGGCCGACGGGGGAGGTGGAGGGCTATGTCGCCAGCCGCTTCGAGATCACCGAACTGATGAAGACGAAGGAGCGGCTGTCGGAACTGGCGGAAACCGATACGCTGACGGCGCTGCTCAACCGTGGGGGGTTCAACACTGCCCTGTCCGCAGCCCTTGGCCTGTCGAGCAAGGAGCCGCCGGAATCGCGCGCGCTGGTGATGTTCGACCTTGACGGGTTCAAGCAGATCAATGACATCCACGGTCACCATGCGGGCGATATCGTCCTGCGTGTCGTCGCCTCGCGCCTTGTGGAACTGACGGACCCCGATGATCCCATCAGCCGCCTTGGCGGGGACGAATTCGCCATCGTCCTGAACAAGACCCTGCGCAGCGTGCCGCTGGAAAAATACATGGACCGGCTGCAGGCGGCCCTTGAACGCCCGATCGACATCGAGACCGTGACCGTCAGCATTTCGGGCAGCATCGGCGCCGTCTTCCTCGATGCGCGCGAAAGTGTCGAGGACATGCAGAAGAACGCCGACATGGCGCTGTATGCGGCCAAGCGCGCGGGCGGCAAGCAGGAGCAGATGTTCACCGCCGCCCTGCACCATCGCGCGCAGGTCCGCAGCCAGATCCTGATCGAGGCGCGCAGCGGCGTGAAGAATGGCCAGTTCGAGGTCTATTACCAGCCGATCCTGAACTGCCACACCTGCCAGCTTGACCAGATCGAGGCGCTGCTGCGCTGGCACCATCCCGAACGCGGCCTGCTGGCGGCGGAGGATTTCGCCGACGTCTTCACTGACTCCACCCTGACGCAGGCGATGGTGCCGTCGATGATCGCGTCGTTCCAGCGCGACGTCGCATTGTGGAACAGCACCGGGCAGCCCCCGCGCCAGCTTGCGATCAACATGTCACGCATGGACCTTGGCCGTGCGGAATACCGCGAGGAACTGGAACAGTCGCTGCGTGAATTCGGCCTGTCGCCCGCCAATTTCGTGCTGGAGGTGACGGAACCGATGCTGCAGGGCCGCCGGGCGGAGCAGAGCATGCACAACATCCGCGAACTTGGCGCCGCGGGTTTCCAGATCGCGATGGACAATTTCGGCAAGGGCGAGACGATGCTGCGTCACCTGCGGGACCTGCCGTTCACGCAGCTCAAGATCGACCAGTCGCTTGTGACCGGCATCGTGGACAATCCGGGCGATCGCGATGTGCTCGCCAGCCTGATCGGCCTGGGGCAGGTTTACGGGCTGGAAGTCACGGTGGAGGGCGTGGAGACGCGCGCGCAGTTCGATATCGTCCACGCGATGAAGCCGGACCGGGTGCAGGGCTTCTTCATCTCGCCCGCGCTGTCGTCGCAGGCGCTGCTGAAGCTGCCGTCGCGCTTTGAAATCGCGGCGTAAGCGATGACGCAGGGTGATGCCCCCACGGGCGCGGTGCAGCTTGACGCATCCGTCCCGCGCGCGGACGTTGCGGGATGGGCCAATACGCGGCGCATCATGCATGTCCGTCACGAGGGCGATGACGCGGTGCTGCCTGCCTTTGTGACCACGGCGGGGTGGGCGCGCCTGCTGGAGCGGTACTGTACGGGGGAGGGGCCGGTGGACGGGCCGGGTGGCCGCCTGTCGCCCACGCGGGTGATGCTGGGTCTGGATCGTGCGATCGGCCGCCTGATGGATGCCGCCGCGGGCGAGGATGCGCGTGCGGGCCGGGCGCTTCGGGCGGGATATGCGGTGCATTCCGACCTGTTCGACCCGGCGGGCGGGGAGGTTCTCCTGCGCCTTGTGGTGGATCGCGATACCGGGGTGGCCTGCGTGATCGCTGGCATGCCGGAGGACCTGGCGCCGCTGGACCTGCCGCCGCTGGCCTGAAGTCCCTTCTTTTTCTGGAGAAAAAGAAGCAAAAAGACTTTAATACTTCAACAATTAAAAGTTTTTGGTGAAGCTTTTTCCAAAAAGCTTCAAAAGATGCCGCCTTCCCGGAAAAAAAGCCCTCATGACCGCGCCGACACACTCCCCGGCGCGGCAGGCCGTGTCAGCGGCCCCGGCAGGTGGGTCAGGCGTGCGCACCCGCGTGCCACGGCCACGCACAGCGCCATGGCGAGGCACATCGGGAACCACATGTCATGCCCGACGCGGGTGAATTCGATCCCCAGCGCCAGCGCCGTCATGGGCATGGCCATGAACGTGCCGAGGAAGGCGACCCCACCGATCAGGGCGGCGGCATCGGCGGGCACGGCAGGGGCGGCGAGGTTCCATCCCGCGACCAGCACGCTTGAGAGCAGCGCACCCATCGTCAGGCTTGGCGTCAGCAGGCCGCCGGCTGCCCCCGCCCGCAGCGCGCCCATGACGACGACGATTTTCAGCACCAGCAGTTCCGCGCCCAGCGTCGCGCCGATGCGGCCCGCCACCGCCAGTTGCGTCGGACCGCGCCCGTTGCCCGGAAGCTGCGGGAACAGGCACGCCAGCAGGCCGATGGCCGTAAAGACCGCAAGGCACCATGCGATACGCGCCGTCCCCGACGCCGCGCGGTTCTGCGCCAGTGTGCCGAGGGTCTTGATCGCATGGGCGCACACGCCGATGACCGGTGCGGCGCAGATGGCCCACATCATGATGGCGGGCGTCAGCGGCATGGGGCCGATGTCGTACTGCTGCACGTTGCCAAGGGCGATCCACGGCACCACGGCGGCAATGCCGCACGCACCAAGCGCCGCCATCGCCGCACGGGGCGAAAATGCCTTGAGCAGAACTTCGAGGATGAACAGCGTGCCCGCCAGCGGCACGTTATAGACCGCAGCCAGTCCCGCCCCCGCGCCACAGGCGATGATGATGCGCGCATCCCCCGGCGCAAGGCCCAGCAGGCGCCCCCCGCGGGAGGCGAGCAGCGCCCCGAATTCACGCGGCGCGGCCTCCCGCCCCAGGGGGGAGCCAAGGGCGACGGTCACGATCTGCAGCAGCACATGGATGGTCGTGGACATCGCGGGCATGGCCTTGCCCGGCGCATCGCCACGCCCCACGGCGGCCGTGACGCTGACCAGTGGCCGTCCCGCGCGTTGCAGTCCCCACCAGCCAAACCCCGCGACCACGCCGCAGGTGAACAGGGCCGCCACCCGCCGCCATGGTGGCGCGGCGCTGACGCCGGCAAGGAAGTTGTGCGGCCCGCCCGCCTGCCCATAGCCATAGGCGACATGCTGGACCGCATGCAGCGCCAGCGCCAGCGCCATCCCGCCCAGTCCGGACATGATCCCGGTTGCAATGACCGCAAGGACCATGCGCGCGCCGGGCATCGCGGTGGATGCCGCGGGCGGGACGGGCGATGCGGCGGTGGAGGAGGCGCGGGTGGGGGCGGGGGGCTGGGTCATGGCGGCCCAATTCTATGCAGGATGTGCGTGCGCGATGCAAAAGCCGATGCAAAAAACATGTGCAAAAACCCCTGCGTTACCGGGGCTTAGGCAGGAGTGCGCCCGACTGTGGCAATCGTGTTGCGGGGCGTGATTGAAAAGACACTCCACGCCTTGCGGAATCGCAATGATTGCTTGCATGGATTCATCATGTCGGGAATATGGCACCATGGGGCGTTCGTGTTGGTCCGCGGACATGACACGGGGACAGGACACGGGTGATCCGGTTTTCGGGGCGCGCGCGCGGGTATCGCCAGCAGCGCCACGGGCCCATTGCGTACGCAGGTCGGGGAAGGAAAAAGACATGAAGTTCGTCATTGCGGTCATCAAGCCGTTCAAGCTTGATGAGGTCAGGGAGGCGCTTTCCTTGATCGGCGTCGATGCCCTGACCGCGACCGAGGTCAAGGGATATGGTCGGCAGAAGGGCCAGACCGAGATCTATCGCGGGGCGGAATACAACATCCAGTTCCTGCCGAAGATCAAGCTGGAGATCGCCGTTCCCGACGCCGTGGCCGACCGCGTGATGGAAGTGATCCAGGCCGCGGCCAATACCGGCAAGATTGGCGATGGAAAGGTTTTTGTCCTCGATCTGGAAAAGGCCATGCGGATCAGGACCCAGGAAACGGGAGAAAACGCGCTGTGAACAAGATGACCGCCGCGCTGCTGCGCGGGTGTGCCCCGGTGGCGGCCTTTGCCGTGGCGATGGGGGGTGCGTCCGCCCTTGCCGCCGATGCCGCGTCCACCCCGCCCGCCATCGATACCGGTGACACGGCATGGATGCTGGTCAGCACCGCGCTGGTGCTGATGATGACGATCCCGGGTCTTGGCCTGTTCTATGCCGGCATGGTGCGCAAGAAGAACGTGCTGGCGACGCTGATGCAGTCGTTCGCGATCTGCTGCATCATGACGGTGGTGTGGATGGTCGTGGGCTACAGCCTGACCTTCACGTCGGGCAATGCGTTCATCGGCGGCCTGTCGCGCGTGATGCTCAATGGCATGGGGGCCGGGATTTCCAAGGGGTCCGACGTCGCGTTCACCATGGCGGCGGGCACGCCTGCGGCCACGACCATGACCATCCCCGAAAGCGTGTGGATGACGTTCCAGATGACGTTCGCCATCATCACGCCCGCCCTGATTGCCGGTGCATTCGCCGAACGCATGAAGTTCAGCGCGCTGTGTGTCTTTACCATCGTGTGGTCGCTGCTGGTGTACGTGCCGGTCGCGCACTGGGTCTGGGGGCCGGACGGATGGGTCGCGGCAAGGATCGGGGCCATCGACTTTGCCGGGGGCACGGTCGTGCATATCAATGCCGGTATTGCGGGCCTGGTCGCCGCCCTGGTGATCGGGCGGCGCAAGGGGTACGGGCATGATGACATGTCGCCGTACAACCTGACCTACGCCATCATTGGCGCGTCCCTGCTGTGGGTTGGCTGGTTCGGGTTCAATGCCGGTTCCGCCGGCGGGGCGAACGGGCGCGCGGGCATGGCGATGGCCACGACCCAGATCGCCGCCGCTGCCGCCGGTGTCGCATGGATGTGCGCCGAATGGGTCAAGACCGGCAAGCCGACGGTGCTGGGCATCATTTCCGGCGCGGTCGGTGGCCTGGTGGCGATCACGACGGCGGCGGGCTTCGTCCTGCCGGGCGGTGCGCTGGCGATCGGGCTTGTGGCCGGTGTCGTGTGTTTCTGGGGGGCCACCGGCCTGAAGCACATGATGGGATATGACGACAGCCTCGACGCGTTTGGCGTGCATGGCATCGGCGGGATCGTCGGCGCGCTGCTGACGGGGGTGTTCGCCTATGGCCCGCTGTCGGCCACCGACGCCAGCCCCGAGGGCGTCAGCGGTTCATTCGCGCAGTTCCTGGCGCAGGCGGAATCGGTGGGTGTCACCATCGTCTGGTGCGCGGTGCTGACGTTCGTGATCCTCAAGGCGGTGGACCTGACGATCGGCCTGCGTGTCACCCCGGACGAGGAGATGGAAGGTCTCGACATGGCGCTGCATGGGGAGCGCATCAATTCCTGATCCCCGGCCTGTCCGGTGGGATGTGGGTGAAGGAAGGCGGGGCATGTCCCCGCCTTTTTTCATGTCCCGCGCCCGGCCATATTGCGCCCGCGGAATGTTGCGTATTCGCAATATGGTATGTGATGATTTTGACACATACCCTGCCGAATGTTACGGATGAAAGAGTGTTCTGAAATGTGGATAAATCCTAAACATCCATACGGAATCTATAATTAAGTCGGCAGCGGGGGCAGCTTCATGGGAAAGGCCGGGACGGGCACGCGGGCGTTGCGTGCAGGCATTGGCTGTATCATCGCGGTGGGGGCGGGCCTGCTGGTGGACATGCGCCCGGCCCATGCGCAGGTGTCCGTGTTCAAAAGCATGGAAAAAAGCGATTCCGCCTTTGCGCGCTGGCTGTCGGGCATCACCCTGACCGGGCAGGTCGAGGGCGGCATCATGGCCAACCCCGCGCGGCCACAGCCCGGCTACAACTTTGGCGACTTCTTTGCCGACCATGCCAACCAGGTGCAGCTCAACCAGGCGGAGTTCACCCTGCAGAAGGCCATCGACCCGTCGCGTGGCGGCTACCAGGTCGGATTCACGCTGGAGGGCATGTACGGGTCCGATGCGCGCTATTACCAGATCCTTGGCGTCAGCGCGCATGAATGGAATGCGCGCTACCAGTTGATCCCCGCGCAGGCCCATGCCGATGTCCACCTGCCATGGGCGACGAAGGGGGGGCTGGACATGCATGCCGGCATCCTGCAGGCCCCGATGGGGGTGGAGACGCTCGACCCCACGACGCGGCCGTTCTATACGCTGGCCTATACCTCTGAATATTCCGTCCCCTTCCAGCATATCGGTGCGATGTTCAACTGGCATGTCACCGATATGCTGGACGTGACGTTCGGGATTGATACCGGCAACCAGACCTCCTTTGGCCGGTCGGACAATAACAACGCCCCTGCCGGGTATTTCGGGTTCAACCTGAACAACCTTGCGCACGGGAAGCTCAATATCGTCGAACTCAGCCGCGTGGGGCCGGAAAACTCGCGCTATTCCTCCGCCGGGGGACGGCATGAGGCGGATAATGCCGAACGGTTCTGGAACGACATCAACGCCGTCTATGCCGTCAATGACCGCCTGACCCTGACGGCGGAGTTCAACTACATCCATGACCAGGGGCTGAACGGCATCCGCGCGAACGGCAATTTCAAGGCCGCCGATGCCGAAAGCTTCGTCAGTTTCCTCAGCTACAAGGTCAACAAGGTCCTGACCTTCAACTATCGCGGGGAAATCTATCGCGACAACAACAACCTGATGGTCGCGACCTTCATCGGCAACAATTCCTACATGGATGGCATCTCCGGCCGCACCACCCCGGCCGACGCGCTGATGCCCGGCCCGAGCGGGCATGGCACGACCTATGGCGAAATGACGCTGGGTGTGACGTACAAGCCTGATATCGGCCACCATGTGCGCGTGTTCATGCTGCGCCCCGAAATCCGCTTTGACCGCTCGCTCAACGGCACGACGCCGTTCAATGGCGGGCGCAACAATGGCATGTTCACCTTTGGCGGGGATGCGGTGATCGGGTTCTGAGGTATTCCGGCGTGCGGGGGAGTCGGTGCGTGAGAGACCCGGGCTCTGCCCGGACCCGGCAGGGAGCGCGCTCCCTGCACCCTGATTCGTTAAAAGTCATGGTTTCCAAAGGGTAATACCCTTTGGTGGGGGTTCGGGGGCGAAGCCCCTGAGCGTGCGAGGACGTTGGTGCATGCAACACCCGGGCTCTGCCCGGACCCGGCAGGGAGCGTGCTCCCTGCACCCTGATTCGTTTAAAAGTCATGGTTTCCAAAGGGTGAGCCCTTTGGTGGGAGGTCGGGGGCGAAGCCCCTGAGCATGCGAGGCCGTTGGTGCCATGCAACACCCGGGCTCTGCCCGGACCCGGCAGGGATCGCGATCCCTGCACACTGATTCGTTTAAAAGTCATGGTTTCCAAAGGGCAGGCCCTTTGGCGGGGTGCAGGGGCAGCGCCCCTGCGTGGCCTCAGCGCTTCATCGCCTTGAACCGGCGGGTCTGTTCCGTCAGGGCGACCTCGACCGGCAGGCGTTCCATGCTCGATGCGCCATAGAAGCCGTGGCAGTCGGGGCAGTTGTCCAGCACCTTCTGCGCGTCGTCGGGCATGGCGATCGGGCCGCCATGGCACAGCAGCATGACATCGGGACGGATGGAGCGCGCGGCCTCCGAAATCTCGTTGATGAGGGTGATCGAATCTTCCAGCGTCATGGTCGTGCCCGCGCCGATCGCCCCGCCGGAGGTCAGGCCCATATGCGCCACCAGCACGTCGGCCCCGGCCTTTGTCATGTCGCGCGCCTGCTCCGCGTCGAAGACGTAGGGCGTGGTCAGCAGGTCCTTCTTGCGCGCGCGGGCGACGACATCGACCTCCAGCGCGTAGCTCATGCCGGTTTCCTCAAGGTTGCGGCGGAAATTCCCGTCGATCAGCCCCACGGTGGGAAAGTTCTGGATGCCCGAAAACCCGACCCGCTTCACATCGTCGAGGAACACGTCGAAATCGACAAACGGGTCGGTGCCGCACACACCGGCCAGGACGGGGGTGTGGGGCACCACGGGCAGGACCTCGCGCGCCATGTCCATGACGATCTGGTTGGCATTGCCATAGGCCAGTACCCCCGCCAGCGACCCGCGCCCCGCCATGCGGTACCGGCCGGAATTGTAGATGACGATCATGTCGATCCCGCCCGCCGCCTCGCACTTGGCGGACAGGCCGGTGCCGGCGCCACCACCGATGATAGGATGTTTGTCGGCGATCATCGTGCGGAATTTCGCCAGTATCTCTGCGCGTGGAATCGAAGGCATCAGGTGTTTTCTCCGTTAAAGAGGCTGCGGAACGTGGCGGCGAGTGTATCGGCAAACGCCGCGTCATTCACCCCATAAGGCAGCGGAATCAGCCGGCGGCGCGGTGTCTGTTCCACCGTGCGCTCCAGCGCTTCGAACAGGGCATGGTCCGCCTGCGGGTCATAGAACGGCTCCCCCATGCGGTCGAGCAGGGAGAAACCGCCTTCGGGCAGGAAGAAGCGCACCTCCCCCCGGCACTGGTTCAGCCGGTCGCCAATCCATTCCCCGATCGCGCGACATTCCGCGACCGAGGTGCGCATCAGCGTGATCTGCGGGTTGTGTTCCACCAGGCGGCGGTTGCGGTAATGGGCGGGCACGGTGTCGGGCGCGCCGAAATTGACCATGTCCAGCGCACCGCAACTGCCGACATAGGGCACGCCGGTACGGATGGCCGCACCCAGCCGGTCGTCGTCGCAGGGGAAGATCCCGCCCGAAAGGTAATCGCAGATCTCGGTCGTGGTGACATCGATGATGCCCGCCAGCAGCCCGGAATCGGCCATGCGTTCCATCGCGCGCCCGCCGGTGCCGGTGGCGTGGAACACCATGCAGTCGAACGTGTCGTCAAGGTCGCTGACGATGCGTTCCACGCACGGCGTCGTCACACCGAACATCGTCAGCCCCACGGCCGGGCGCGGGTCATGCAGGGCGGGGGGCAGGTGGCTGGCCATGCCCGCCATGGCGTTGGCGGCGTTGGCGAGGATGCGGCGCGACAGGCGGTTCAGCCCCTCCATGTCCGTCACGGAATAGACCATGGCGATGTCCGACCCGCCGACATAGGGCGCGACATTGCCCGACGCGACGGTGGAGACCATCATTTTCGGCAGGCCCAGCGGCAGCTCCTGCAACGCGGGCGCGACCAGCGCGGTGCCCCCCGACCCGCCGATTCCCAGCACGCCGGAGATATCGTTGCGCGCGCACAGGAAATGGCGCAGCGCGGTGGCCATGGCGGCGATGGAGGAGCCACGCCTGCGGGTGAATACCGCCTGCGTGCCATCGGGATGGGCGGCGGCAACGGTGGTGGGGGGGATCGTGTCGGCGTCGTCGGGGCCGGGCGCGCGATGGGCGGTGCTGACATCGACGATGACGGCGGGCACGCCCTGCCCGGTGATGAGGTCATGGACATAGCGCAGTTCCACGGCCTTGGTGTCGCATGTGCCGACTATATATACACGTCCCACGTTGCTCTCCCCTTCCTGCCCGGGTCAGAATTTGCGTCCGCGACACAGGGGCGCAAGCCCCGTGGCCGCCCGGCGGGGACACGCTTGCGTGAACAGGGGCGCAGGCAATACTATGTCATGGAAAAGCCGCTTTTCCGCGCCTTTTACACGTCCGGGACATAGGCCAGCGGTGGCTGGCGCGGCCCGCTGCGCTGATAGGTGTTGAGGAAGACGCGCACGGCCGAACGCGCGACGAAATCAATATAGGCGGGGCTGGTGTCAACCGGAAGCTGCATGCGCGCGCGCCCCGCGATGTGCGTCTGGCACAGGGCATAGAACTGCTCCGCCGCGAATGTCGGGTCGGGCACATCGAGAAGTTCGCTCTGCGGCGCGCGGGTCAGCCATGCGGCAAGGATGCTGGTGGCCTGCTGCGGCCCGTTGGCCCAGAATGTCTTGGCCAGTTCGGGAAAGGTCGCCGCCTCCGACACGATCACGCGGTTGAGCATCAGCGACAGCGGCGAGGTGATGAGTTCGATCAGCGCGCGCGCGACATGTTCGAGCGAGTCCGCCATCGTCGCCCCCTCGTCGATGCGGCGGAACATCAGCGGCAGCTTTTCACGGGTGCACTGTTCGATGAAGGCGCAGAACAGGACGGCCTTGCTGTCGAAATAGTTGTAGAGTGTCCCCTTCGACACGCCCGCGTCGCGCGCGATGCACGACATGCTCGCACCTTCATACCCGTGTTCGGCAAAGATCCGCGCCGCCCCTTCAAGGATCTGCGCGCGCTTGGCCGGGGAGGTGCCCGTCGCGGCGGAGGGGACCTGCGCCTTGTCCTTGTCGGGGAAGGGGGGCGTTGCAGCCATCAGACGTGTCCTGACCTTTTTGTCCGTTAGTTTCGATTGACCCGATGCATAAAGCGGATAGGTTATGGACCTGACCGAACTGATCGGTCAATGGAAGATGATATCGCGCAACCGTTGCGTACGAACAGGTTTATCGTATTGGCGACAGTGACAACAGGGGGCCGCGTTGGTGGTTAGGGGATTTTCATGGCGCACCGCCGTGGTCGGGTTGTCGGTGGTTACGGCGGGGTGTGCCGTTGGCCCCAATTTCCATAAGCCTACCCCCTGGACGCCAAAGAAATATGGCGGCCCGACCAACATGCACACCGAGACGAAGGCAGGCGAAAAACCCGTCGCCAGCCAGGTGACATCCGACACGCCGGACCCGGCATGGTGGGACTGCTTCCACGATCCCATCCTGTCGGAACTTGAACGCAGGGTGGCCACCGACAACCTCGATGTCCGGCGCTTTGCCTACCGCATGGCCGAAAGCCGCGCGGAACTGCGCATCGCGGGGGCCGAACGCTTCCCCGCCATGTCGGCAAGCGGGTCGTACGCGCGCCAGCAGTACAGCACCAAGATGCTGCAGCGCATCGTCACCGACATCGAGCAGGAACACCCCGAGGCCATGGGCATCGCCCCGCCGCCGGGGCAGGCGAAGATCCCGCTGTTCAACCAGTGGCGCGACAGCATCGACGCCACGTGGGAGGTGGACCTGTGGGGCCGTGTGCGTCGCCAGTACGAGGCCGCGGCCGCATCGGCGCAGGTCACGCAGGAAGCGCGGCGCGGCATGCTGATCTCGCGCGAGGCGGAGGTCGCGCGCGATTACATGGACCTGCGCGCGACGCAGGAACAGTTGCGCATCGTCATGGAAAACCGCGACGTGGCGCAGCGCATGCTCGACCTGAACCAGGACCGCTACACCCACGGCATGAGCAGCGATTTCGATGTGGAACGCGCCCGCGCCCAGCTTGAGGGCACGCTGGCGCGCATGCCGCAGCTTGAACAGCAACTGGCCCAGCAGGTCAACGCGCTGAGCATGCTGCTGGGTGAACCGCCGCGCGCCCTGTCGGATAAACTTCTGGTGGCGTCGGCCATCCCGCCGGTGCCCCCTGCCGTGCCGATTGGCGTGCCCTCCGAACTTGCGCGGCGCAGGCCCGACATCCGCCGCGCCGAAGCCAACCTGCACGCCGCCACCGCCGAGGTGGGCGAAGCCGTGGCCGAGTTCTATCCCCGTGTGACGATCAATGCCGGGTTCGGCTTCGAATCCCTGTCGTTCCGCGACATGGGGTTCTGGAACGCCAAGGCATGGAATGTCGGCCCGTCGATCACCCTGCCGCTGTTCCAGGGCGGGCGCCTGCGCGGGCAGCTTGAACTGCGCAAGTCCGCGCAGAAGGAGGCGGCGCTCGCCTACCAGCAGACGGTGCTTCAGGCGTGGCATGACGTGGACAACGCGCTGACCGCCTATACGGATGAACAGCGGCACCATGATTTCCTCGCAGCCCAGGTGGCGGCGAACGCAGCGTCGCTGAAGCTGGCGCAGGACCAGTACGGGCAGGGGCTTGTGACCTACCTGTCGGTGCTCGATGCGCAGCGCCAGCTTCTGTCGTCGCAATCCGACCTGACCAGCAGCACGGCGACGATTTCGGCCAATCTGGTGCGGCTGTACAACGCCCTTGGCGGCGGGTGGGAGACGACCTATCCCGAACCCGTGCCCAGGGGGAAGAAGGCAGCGCCCCGCGCCACCGCCGCCTCCGCTACCCCCGCCGCAGGGAAGGCGGCATAGGGGAAAAGACCCGAAAACGTGCGGAAATGCTTGGCGCGGCCAGACGACGCCTGATATAAGCCGCGCGGTTCCGCCATGCCGGTCCCGACGCGGGGGCCGCAGCCATGCCGGAGCCGAGGTGCAGGGACCAGTTTGATATGCTTACATTGCCACCCGATTATCATCCCTCGGAATCCGAGGAATTCATGAATCCCCTCCAGGTGGAATATTTCCGTCACAAGCTGTTACGCTGGCGCGGCGAGCTTCTGAAGGAAGCGGACGAGACATTGGCCAGCCTGTCCGAAGGCGGCATTCACGAAGCCGACATCACCGACCGCGCCAGCGTGGAAACCGACCGTGCGCTGGAACTGCGCACCCGTGACCGCGCGCGCAAGCTGATCACCAAGATCAACCAGGCGCTGCAGCGGATCGAGGCGGGGACCTATGGTTATTGCGAGGAAACGGGCGAACCGATCGGCCTGAAACGGCTGGAGGCGCGCCCCATCGCCACCCTGTCGATCGAGGCGCAGGAACGCCACGAACGCATGGAAAAGATCCACCGCGACGACTGATGATGCCTTTTTCCGCCCCGCGTTGGCACAGGATGCATAAAATCCCATGAAAAGGGGTTGCAACGCAGGGCGGGAAAAGCTACCAACCGCCCACGGCGTCGCTGCTGTAGCTCAGTGGTAGAGCACTCCCTTGGTAAGGGAGAGGTCGACAGTTCAATCCTGTCCAGCAGCACCATGATTCCCTTGTCTGAATGACCATAAAACAGCCATTTATGGCGGGTCTCTGGCAATTCGCTCATCCATGGAAAATCTCTGGCCGTTCGCTTTCGTCCATCTTGATGCGATGCCGATCCCCTTGGTTCCGTGGAAAAACCGTGGAGTGATTTCCGGTTCTATCGTGAGATAAGCGGATCCGTGTGCTGAAAATCCGCGGACACGACATCGGGATAATTCACCAAACGTTTTCGGGCGTCGCCTACACCTTTTCCTTGTCCGGTCGCGCCTGCGCCTCCCTGCGCTGTTCCATCTCCGCCGTGATGAGGCTGAGTGCATGGCGGGCGGCGTTTTCGTTGCCGTGGGTGAAATCCGCACGGCACAGGTCACGTATGATGGTGGAAAATCGGGCGTCCTCGTCCACGGCGGCAAAGCGCTGCACCGCGTCGGTAATCAGGCGTGACAGGGGCATGCGGGGCCGCACCTCCATCCCCAGCCATTCATGGATATAGAACACGGCCTGTTGCAGGTCCGCCGTCCCGTCATGCGTGCTGGCGCGCCACCCATGCCAGACGCACCGCACCGCATTGCCAAGGCAGAAGGACATGTGACGCGCGATGTCGATACACGCCACCCCCGACGGGTGCCGGTACGGGACGGGAAAAGCCGCGTCAGGAGCAGGATGGTCGGCCACAGGACAGTTTCCTTGTTGTTTTGTCCTGCATTGTGCCGGATCGGGACAATCCGCGCTTATGCCAGTTGTGCGAACGCGTCATGCGCCAAAGCTTCATGCAATCGTCACACCGCCATCATGGGGTGCCTGCTATGGAACCGGTGCCCGCGCTGATGCGGGTGACAGCCAGAGGTGTCCGGATCATGAAAGCGAAATCCGATTGCCCCCCGAAACCCACCCGCGATCCCCACGAGGAATGGCGACTGGCCCTGATCCACGCATGGAAAAACCGGCGGGGGTATACCCGTCCGACCGACATGGCCTGCCGCAGTCCCGATGAAGATTTCATCCTCGACGAATTCTGACACTGGCTGACGCGCGACGCGGCGGCAGGGGCGGGGCCGCGCACCCGTGGTCCCGCCCTTCGTGCCCCGGTCCCGGCATGTTGCCTCCCGGCGGGCCTTACTGCTGCTCCGCCGTGCCGGGCGAGGACGGTGTGGACGGGGTGGTGGAATGATATTTCGAGTGCTGGTGCCCGTGCCACGTCTTGCCGTTATGAATCGGTGCCTGCGTCTGTGCCCACGTTTCCCCGGTGCCTGAATTGGGGGGAGGCTGGGTCCCGGGCTGTTCGGTGACGGTGCGCGGGTTGTTCCACAGCTTGTCCGACGGATTGACCCGGTTCCCCGTGCTGTCCGTGGCGGAGGGCGGGTTGCGGCCCACTTCCGATGCGGCGGAATTCGCCGTGGGGGCGGGCGGGGTGGCCGTTTGCGCGGCCGCCAGCGTCGGAACACCGGCCAATGTCGCCAGCACGCAGATGGAACTGAAATGGATTTTCATGATGTTTCCTTTCTTGCGGAATACCGACAGATACGAATCCCAACAGGCTGCGTGCAAAAAGGTTGCGCAGACGTCCACATGCGCCACGCGCGGGCATGTGTCATGGCGGACGGGGCGGAGGGTGCGCCGCTTTGACCGATCGGTACGGACACCCACGGGCGACACCGCGCGCCGTACCGTCATGGACGAATGACCCTCTCCGGTTAATGTCCTGATATAATGGTCAAAAGTTTTCGGGTGCCGCCTTTTTCCAAAAAGGCGGCCTCCTCGAAGCTTTTTGGAAAAAGCTTCACCAAAAACCTTTATGACGGTTTCATTCATCCGGGCCGGTTGTCTCTCCCTTGGAGGGCGGATCGCTGGCGGGGAAACTCTCTTCAAGCGCCTCGTCACGATCATGGTCTTTTTCGCTGTCCGGCTTGGGGACGGGTTTTTCGGGATCGTAGGCTGTGTTCGACATGGGGGTGTTCCCTTTCCATGGTGCGGACTCCCTCAACAGCATGGTTGCGGCGGAGTTCCGGAAATACCGCGCCGTCCAGCAGGCCAGCATGGGCGGCGGGATGGGTTGCGGGTCGTCGATTGGCTGGGGATCCTCGCCGGGTTCCGGTGGGTGCGTGGGTGGCACCGGCGTTCCGGGCGGCATGGGCGGCACCGGCGCGGGGCAGGGGGGCTGGTCCAGGAAATGGTGTGATACGGGGGCAAAGCGCATGTCCGTGTCTCCCTTGCGTACAAGGGGGCAACGGGGATCACCACGACCGGTTCCGTATGCCGCGACGCCAAAAAAAATCGCCGGGCCCACGATGAAGTGGACCCGGCGACAGGACGCGGCTGAAAAGGAAAGGATCAGAAGTCTTTGCTGAAGAT
This sequence comes from Gluconacetobacter entanii, assembly GCF_003206495.1. GTDB lineage: Bacteria > Pseudomonadota > Alphaproteobacteria > Acetobacterales > Acetobacteraceae > Novacetimonas > Novacetimonas entanii. The sequence goes on from NZ_NKUF01000007.1 coordinate 65,133, forward strand.
TTCTTGAAAAAGCCTTGAAAGAACGCCGCCTTTTTCGATCAGAAGGCGGCTCCCTTAAATTGCTGCGGGATTTGTCAGTCCAGCCGGACCGACGGCCGCACGAACACATCGAGCCAGTCCACAAGGCACGAAACAAGGCCGCGGAACGTGCCGTAAAGTTCGAACTGGTGCTGGCGATACAGCATCAGGTGGACCATGCGCGCGGTAATGCCCCTGAGCCACCCGCCACCGAACACCTTGCCGCCGGGGAAGGTGCCCCAGCCATTGTAATCGCCAAGGGCGACGACCGCGCCCTTGTTATGGAACGCAAACGGCTGCAACTGCCCGCCATTGATCCAGCGCGGCAGGTAGCGCGCCAGGTGGTGCGCCTGCTGGCGGGCGACCTGTGCCGTGGGGGCCACCGGCTTTTCCGCGATGAAGGCGCAGTCGCCCATGGCAAAGATGTTGTCATCTTCCAGAAGCTGCAGCGTCGGGCGCACCTCAAGCTGTCCGGAGCGTGACAGTTTCAGCCCGGCGAACTTGCGCGTCACGTCCGGCGCCTTCACCCCTGCGGCCCAGACGCGCAGGGTGGCGGGAATGCGCGTCCCGTCCTTGAGCATGTAGCCCTTTTCGTCCGCGCCGCTGACCATGGCCGAAGTCATGACCGTCACGCCGATCGCCTCAAGCTGCTTCTGCGCTGCGGCGGAGACGGATTCAGGGAAGGCCGGCAGGATGCGCGGCCCGGCCTCCAGCAGCGTGATCTTCAGCTTGGGCGGCTTCTTGCCAAAGCTGTAAAGGGCCGCGAGGTCCAGCGCCTTGTGCAGTTCGGCGGCAAGCTGCGTGCCGGTGGCACCCCCGCCGACGATGGCGATGTCGAGTTCCTCGTTATTGCCGAACGCCTTGAGCAGTTCCATGCGGAAACGGTCGTTGAAGCCGTTGGCATCGACGAGGTTGTCGATGAACAGGCAATGCTGGGCCACGCCGGGGGTGCCGAAATCATTGGCGCGGCTGCCGATCGACAGCACCAGCGCATCATATTCCAGCTTGCGTTCATCCAGGATGACCTCGCCGGTGGGTTCGACCACGGGGGCGAGCGTGATGGACTTGGCCGTGCGGTCCAGGTCCGAGATCTCGCCGGGCCAGAACTCGAAATGGTGGCGGCTGGCCTGTGACAGGAAACTGATGCGGTCGTTCTCGTTCGCGGCCGTGCCGGCGGCGAAGCAGTGCAGCATCGGCTTCCACACATGGGCGAAGCTCTTGTCGACCAGCGTGATTTCCGCGCGTCCCGACTTGCCGATGGAATCACCCAGACGCGTCGCCAGCGCCAGGCCCGCGATACCACCGCCGACAATCACCACCCGAAACTTTTGTGCCATCCTATGCCTCTTTCACCCCTGCCGCACAGTGTCCCGGCCCCCGTGGGAAAAACCCTGTCGCATTCCTGATATTTCAAAAACTGTTCATGTCGTGTGCCATCCACGCCCGTATGCGGGGACGGAAGACGGCAACGGCCGACCCGGCAAAATAACCGGCCCGGCCGCACCGCCTGCGCATCATGCCGTGGCGGCCTTCGCCGCCACGACCTGCGATCAGAAGAAGCCGAGCTTCTTTTCGCTGTAGCTGACCAACATGTTCTTGGTCTGCTGGTAGTGTTCGAGAACCATCTTGTGGGTCTCACGGCCGATGCCGGACTTCTTGTATCCGCCGAACGCCGCATGCGCGGGATAGACGTGATAGCAGTTGATCCACACGCGGCCCGCTTCCAGCCCGCGACCCATGCGGAAGCAGGTGTTGGCGTCGCGGCTCCACACGCCCGAACCCAGACCGAACGGGGTGTCGTTGGCGATGGCCAGCGCTTCTTCTTCCGTCTTGAAGGTCGTCACGGCCAGCACGGGGCCAAAGATTTCCTCCTGGAAGATGCGCATCTTGTTGTTGCCCTTGAACACGGTCGGCTGCACATAGCATCCCTTGTTCAGGTCACCACCCAGGTCCGGACGGCCGCCACCGGTCAGAAGCTGGGCGCCTTCGCCCTTGCCGATGTCGATGTAGGACAGGATCTTTTCCTGATGCCCGTGCGAATTCTGCGCACCCATCATGGTGTTGGGATCCAGCGGGTTGCCCTGGCGGATCGCCTTGATGCGCGGCAGGGCGCGTTCGATGAACTTCTCATAGATCGATTCCTGGACCAGCGCACGGCTGGGGCACGAACAGATCTGACCCTGGTTCAGGGAGAACATCGTGAAGCCTTCGATTGCCTTGTCCAGGTAATCGTCGTCCTTCTCCATGATGTCGGCGAAGAAGATGTTGGGCGACTTGCCACCCAGTTCCAGCGTCGCGGGGATCAGGTGTTCGGCCGCAGCGTGGGCGATCATCTTGCCCGTCGGCGTCGAACCCGTGAACGCGATCTTGGCGATGCGGTTGCTGTTGGACAGGGCAGCACCCACGTCCTTGCCCAGGCCGTTGACGATGTTCAGCGTGCCGGGCGGGAACAGGTCCCCGATCAGTTCCATCATCACGAGGATGCTGGCGGGCGTGCTTTCGGCGGGCTTCATGACGACGCAGTTGCCGGCGGCAAGCGCGGGCGCCAGCTTCCACGAACCCATCAGCAGCGGGAAGTTCCACGGAATGATCTGCGCGACAACGCCCAGCGGTTCGTGGAAGTGATACGCGATGGTCGTGTCCGTGATTTCGCTCAGCGAGCCTTCCTGCGCACGGATGCAGCCAGCGAAGTAACGGAAATGGTCGATCGCCAGCGGGATGTCGGCGGTCAGGGTTTCACGGATGGGCTTGCCGTTGTCCCACGTTTCCGCACGGGCGAGCAGGTCGAGGTTTTGCTCCATCTTGTCCGCGGCCTTGAGCAGGATCAGCGCGCGATCGGCGGGGGAGGTGTGGGCCCAGGCGGTCTTCGCCTTGTGCGCGGCATCGAGTGCCAGTTCCACGTCGGCAGCGGTGGAGGCGGGAACTTCGCAGAGCACGCGACCATCGACCGGCGAGGTGTTCGTCAGGTAATGGCCTGCGATCGGCGGCAGCCACTTGCCACCGATGTAGTTTTCATAGCGAGCCTTGAACGGCGGCTTCTCGGTCGTGTAATCGGAAGACATGAGTCATGTTCCCTTGTGGTTTTATTGTGACCAGGCATGTATTCCATGGAAATATGAAATACAGTTCCGTGGTTATCAAATCGTCCGGCGTTGCCGATCCCGGGGCAGGTTCCGCCTGAAGCCCGTATTCCGACAAGGGAATGCGATGAGGGCGATCATATGCAGAACCCATGTTGTTCTTGCTGTTATGGCATTCGTTTCTTGAACTTCTGTGCCGGGATGAAATATTCGCGCATTTTCCACCCCGGTCTGCCGGTATCAGGGATCGGCGAGGAAAGAACAAAACCGCCGGATACAGCGGAATGTCTGTATCCATTGGTATATAGATAAATTGTGATCCGCAAGCATAATCGCGATCACGTATACGTGATATCGACACTCAATGTCACAATATGATCCATGAAAATACTTATATTACAATGTGTTATCCTGATGAGATTTTTTCAGGATTTCAATAAATGAAACATGATGAAAGAGCAGTTGCATAAAACGGCAACGGGCGGGACGGGGGAATCTGCGCCCCGGTGCCATAATTTCACATGGACGGCGCACAGGCAGGCGGGAGTCGTGGAACATGCAGGGCCCCACAGGGCGGAAATGCGAATCCGGCACCGCATGCCACCGGGCGGAGGTCCGCCATATACTGTGCATCGCATTTCCCATGTCGCGCCCGTGCCACCTGTCGTCCCGTCGGGGCAGGTCGTGGCATGCGTGCCGCACGGGGCGCACGGGCGGAGGATGGGGCTGACGCGGGGTGTGGGCATGCGGTATCACGCGCAGGTACGGCCGACACAGACCAGAGTACAAGGAAGCGCAATGACCCAGCAGACCCCGACCACCCCCGCCACCGACGATCCCACGGCCCAGGGCAAGGCCGCCGCCGTCCGGGGCGAACCCCTGATTGAAAACCCGTTCAAGGAAGACACGCCCGAATTCGCGCAATGGTCCGCAGGATGGTGGAGCGTGCGCGAAAATGATGGCGATGAAGATCCGCTGGACCAGGCCTGAACCCGACGGCGCCTGCAATCCCGCGGCTGTATCATTACATCGCCGTGACCTCAGCACGTTGTTACCACAACCGTGTTGTATCGTTATTCAGATGTGTCATTAATAAGAAACAGGAACGCTGTTTTTCCAGACGGTTGTGACTGTTCTCAGGTTGGCGGCATTCCTTCGGGGGTGTCGCCTTCTGTATTGAGGGGTGGTTTTTTCTTTGGCAGGAAAGAATTTCCCTTGAAAAAAGAACCTAAATCTGTCATATCCCAAGTATGACGTTCCAGCGAATAGCACTCTGATTGCTTCGTGACCACAGCAACACGCCATTGGTCGCCACCGTCTTTCCCCAACATGACTGCATATTATGGCCAGGTGCATCCCTGTATGCGCCGGGTATACCGTGCGGACTCTGTCCAGGTCAGGACCTGCCCATGTCATTGCCGATGTTGAAGCTCATACGTTTTGCCCTCCTCCCGGGCCGCAAAACTCCATGATCTCCAACATCAGGGCACCACGACATGAGCAAAATGAATTCTTCCGATGATGATGACGGCTCCTTTGACGAGCTGATGGCATTATGGAATGCGCAGGAACCTGATTCGAGCGAGGAAGAGGACGGGGAATGTGGCCCCTTCATCCTTGGGGCCGACAGCCTTGATGATGAGGATGATGCCCCGTCACGGCAGCCTGAACCCGTCATCCCGCCTGACGCCGTAGAACCCGCAGAGTTTGCGGGGGACGGGGAGTCCGGGGATGAAGGCATCCATATCCTGCCTGCGAATTTCAAATTTCCGCAGGTGAAGACAGGCACGCGCACGCCCGACCGTTTCGCCAGCGTGCGGCGGCTGGAAAAGCCGGTGCATCTGCATGTCCCGGATTTCGTGGAATCACGCATCGGCCTTGCACTGGAGGCCTGCCCCCACGCGGCGGACGCGGTGGAGGCGATGGCCCATGCCGAACGTGACCTGATGGCCTGGGGCACGCCGGGGCGGATGCGTCCGGTACTGCTGGTCGGGCCGCCGGGATCGGGGAAATCCACCGTCGCGCGCCATTATCACGAGGCGCTGGGCTATGCCGTGCAGAAGCAGAACGTGGCCGGCATGTCCGATGCCCTGTCGCTGGTGGGGACGCACCAGACCTATGGCGATTCCAAGCCGTCGATCGTGACGGAGGCCATCGCCCACAGCGGCATGGCCAATGTCTGCATGATTATGGACGAGGTGGAAAAGGCCCCGCGTGAAAGCCGTAACGGGACGGTACAGGATGCGCTGCTGCAGTTCCTCGACCTGACGGAGGCGCGGGCCTTTCGCGATGTGTACCTGAACACCTCCGTCGATGTCAGCCACGTGCGCTGGGTCCTGACGGCCAACGACCTGGGCATGGTCAGCGCGCCGCTGCGTTCGCGCTGCACGGTGGTGCATGTGCCTGCGCCCACGGTCGAACATGTGCCTGCCCTCGCGTGGAACATCATCCGCGAAATCGAGGTGGAACGGAACCTGCAGCCCGGCTGGTTCGACCTGTCCGGCTATGAAATGACGAAGCTGCAGGAAGTCTTTACCGGCGACATGCGCATGCTGCGCCGCTGCGTGGAGGTTGTCCTGCGTGAACAGGTGCGTCATTGGGCGCGGGCCTGACCTTGTGAAAGCTTCCGGATGCCGCCTTTTCCTAGGAAAGGTGGTGTCTGGTGAGGCTTTTTCGTGCGTCATTTGAACGTTTGGTACATGCCCCTCAGGGGCTTTGCCCCCGAACCCCCACCAAAGGGTATTACCCTTTGGAAACCATGATTTTTAAATCAAATTCAGGGGTCGTGGGGCAACGAAAACTGCCGGAACTGTTGCGCCTGCCATGCATGCCGGATTGCAATACAGGGACATCAGGCCCATATCCATTGTTATAACATGATGGCCGGAGGAGTTCAGGGCGTGATTGATCGTGATCTGCAGGTTGAAATGCTGCTGTCCATGCAGGCGGCGGGTGGGACGGTCGCATTGCAGATCCCCGATGGCGCGGATGAACAGAAATATGCGCGCAACCTCCTCGACCTCGAACTGCAGGGTTTCTGTACCGGCGGCGTGTCCGCCACGGCGCAGGGATTTCGCGTGCAGGGCGAAAGCACCATTACCGATGCGGGCCGCCAGTTCCTTGCCCGGCCGGAAAATGTGCAGATCACGATGAAAAGCCCCGACATGCTCGCAGCCCTGCGCCAGCGTGTCGCCAGTGATCCCACCCTGTCGGAAGAAAAACGGCATGAACTGCATGGGGCGCTCGACGGGATGCATCCCCTGACGCTCCGCGCGCTTGGGCGTGACCTGCTTGACGCAGCGCTTGAGGACGGGCCGCATGCGGTCTCGCTCCTGCGCAAACATTCCGGGACCTGAAACCGCTGTTGCGGAGTCTCCGTGCCCGTGTCGTGTGCGCGCACGGAGTCCCGGCCGGTCTTTTTACGTAAAAATGGTTACATAATATTACGTGAGGCCCCCTGCGCGTCGATGCATGGCAGCCATGTCCCCAGTGGCGGGGCATCGTAAGGATGTCCGGGCCACGCCATGCGCAGGCAGAACCGGCACGCAGCTAAAGCCCTGATTTCGGCTGGGGAATCGGCAGGGAAGGGATGTCGGGGGGGACTGTCGCCCACGGTGGGGCAGGTTGTCCGGACCTTGGGCTATTGTGCCCAGACTCTTGAAAAAACAAGAGAAAAATGGTGCCGACACTCGGAATTGAACCGAGGGCCTACTGATTACGAATCAGTTGCTCTACCCCTGAGCTATGTCGGCGAAAGTTGAGCGCTTGATATCCGACGTTGGACGCGGATGCAATATGCCAAATGCGCCATTCCTCAATTTAATTCGCGTTGTATGGTGGGGCCGGCATGAGAACATTCATCAAGACCCTTCCCGCCCGGCTGGGCTGTCAGTCGCTTGGCGTCGCCCCGGCCCCGGCCGAGCACCTGCGTGTCATCGGCGGGCTGGCGGAATGTCCGGGCTGCGGGCTGTACCAGCATGTCCCCGAACTCCAGCCCGGGCAGCTTGCGGCCTGCCCACGCTGCGGGCAGCACCTGCAGAAGCGCAGGCGCACCGCGCCGGTGGCGGCCCCCCTGGCGTTCTGCATCAGTTCGGCGGCGTTCTACCTCGCGGCGCTGGCGTCCTCGCTCATGACGCTCAATGTGTATGGGCGCGAACGCACGGTGGACCTGCTGACCGGGCCGATGGAACTGCTGCACGAAGGCTGGGGGGAGGCAGGGCTGCTGGTCGGCGCGGTGACCATCATGGCGCCGGCCGTGGCCATCGGCCTGATGTTCGCCATCCTGTATGCCGGCACGCGCCCGACCCTGCCGAACTGGGCGCCGGGCATCCTGATCTGGTACGAGAAGCTGCGGCCATGGTCGATGGTGGAGGTCTATATCCTTGGCATCTTCGTCGCCTATACCAAGCTGACGGACATGGCGCATGTCGATGTCGGCCCGGCGGTGTACCTGATCGGCGGGCTGATGCTGACGATGGCGGTGACGGATTCGACGCTGGACACCGAACGGATCTGGCGACACCGCAGGGTGGATGCGCTGACCCGCCTTGACGACGGGGACGTGGTGGAAATCGACTATGTCCATGTGGACGATGTCGGCATGCCCCCCGTCGAACGCCTTGTCGCGTGCCCGTCGTGCGGGCTGGTGGGGGAGATGGAACACCCCGTCAGCAACCTGCACTGCGTCGGCGCCTGCCCGCGCTGCGGCCACAGTGTCTGGCGGCGCGCGCCCGAATCCCTGACGCGCACGACGGCCTACCTGATCGCGGCGGTCACCTTCTACATCCCGGCCAACCTGTATCCTGTCATGACCTTCATGCGCATGGGCGGTGGCGGCGGGCACACCATCATCGAAGGGGCGCTCGAGTTGTGGAGCGACGGGATGATCCCGCTGTCGCTGCTGGTCTTCTTTGCCAGCATCACGGTCCCGATGCTCAAGATCATCAGCCTTGCCACCATGGTCGTCATGACGTGGCGCGGGTCGCGGCGCGGCCTGGTGCGGCGTACGCGCCTGTTCCGCGTGGTCGATATGGTGGGCCGGTGGTCGATGATCGACGTGTTCATGATTTCCATTCTGGTGGCGGTGGTGCGTTTCAACGCGATGGCCACCGTCACCGCCAATGCCGGGATGGTGGCGTTCGCCGCCGTCGTGGTGCTGACGCTGTTCGCGGCATGGAGCTTCGACCCGCGCATCATGTGGGATGCCGCCGGCATGAACGGTGAACTGGTCGATGGCCTTCCCCGCGCCGTGCTGAAACGCCAGGACACCGACAACACTCCGCAGGGGCCGTCGCGTCCCGCACACACATCCGCGGCGGCTCCCCGCCCCGCTGCCAACATGGAGCCGAACCAGGCGTGAACGATTCCCCGAACGATCCCCGCAACGGGCGATCGCCCACTTCCATCCCGCAGTCCGATACGCGCACATACCGGTTTTCCGTCATATGGCTGGTGCCCATCGTCGCCCTGCTGATTGCGGGCTACCTTGGCTGGCGGGGGCTGACGACGCGCGGCCCGGTCATCACCATCACGTTCGACACCGCCGATGGCCTGACAAGTGGCCAGACCGAGGTGAAGAGCAAGTCCGTCTCCCTCGGCACGGTCGAATCGATCCGGCTGAGCGATGACCTGCATCATGTGGAGGTCGGCGTGCGCATGACGTCCGCCGCGTCGCGGATGATGACCAGCAACGCGCGGTTCTGTGTGGTGCGCCCGCGCATCAACGGCGCCAGCATCACCGGGCTGGAAACCGTGATGTCCGGGGCCTACATCGCCATGGACCCCGGGGAGCCGGGCGGCCGCCACACGACCTTCTTCAAGGGGCTGGAATCCCCGCCGGGCGTGCGTTCGGACCAGCCGGGCCATACCTATACCCTGATGACGCCCAGCCTCGGCTCCATCGGGCAGGGCGCGCCGATCTTCTTCCGCGATGTCGTCGCGGGCGAGGTGCTGGGCTATACGCTGCCGCCGGGTGGGCGCGGGCCGATCAAGGTGCAGATCTTCGTGCAGGCGCCCTATGACCAGTACCTGCGCACCGATACGCGCTTCTGGAACGTCTCGGGCGTGCAGGTCGGGCTTGGGGCCGGTGGCCTGAAGGTGAAGCTGCAGTCGCTGCAGGCGCTGCTGTCCGGTGGCATCGCATTCGCGCCGCCCGATGCGCGCGACGAACATCTGGTGCAGCCCAACTCCGACACCGTCTTCCGCCTGTATGACAGTCAGGAGGAAGCCGACGCCGCCGGGTATCGCGAACGCATCCCGCTTGTCACCTACCTCACCAGCCCCGTTGCGGGCCTGACGAAGGGCGGGCGGATGACCATGTTCGGCATCCAGGTCGGCACGATCGACGATGTGAAGCTGCTGGTGGACCCGCATACCGGGCAGGCGCGCGTGCGCGTGGCCATGGAGCTTCAGCCCGAACGTGTGCTGAACGACCAGGAAGTGCCCGCCGACGCCCTGCGCGCCCTGCTGCATACGCAGGTGGCGAACGGGCTGCGCGCCTCGGTCCAGAGTGCGAGCTTCCTGACCGGCGAATCCGAAATCGCGCTGACCTTTGTCAAGAACGCGCGTCCCGCCACGCTCACGCAGGAAGGCGACGCGCTGGTCCTGCCGGGACAGGCGGGCGGCATGGCGGGCATCATGGATTCGGTGTCCACCATCACGGACAAGGTCGCGGCGATGCCGCTGACGCAGGTGGGCGAGAACCTGAACAACCTGCTGGCCCATGCGGATGCCCGCATCAACAGTGCCGACATGCGGCAGGGGCTGTCGTAGCTGCGGGCGTCGATGGAGAACCTGCAGGTCATCTCCCACGATGCGCGCGCGCGTATGCCGCAACTGCTGGCGGGGCTGGATTCCACGCTGAAGAACGCGAACTCGCTGCTGTCCAGCTATGGCGGCGATACGGATTTCCACCGCAACCTGCAACAGATGGTCGTACAGCTTAACTAGGCGGCGCGGTCGCTGCGGTTCCTGTCCGACTTCCTTACCCGCCATCCCTCGGCGCTGATTACGGGACGATAATCCGATGACCCAGTCCTTGAGCATCCTCATCCCCGCGCGCGCCCTGCGCCGCGCGGCACTGGCGCTGGCGGCGGCGACACCGCTGCTGGCGGGCTGCGGTTCGGCGGACCCGACGCTCTACAGCCTCGCCCCCACGCAGGGCAGCCCCATGGGGCAGGCCCCCGCCGTGATCGAGGTCCGCACCCCCGGCGTGCCGCCCGCGCTGGATCGCGACCATATCGTCGGCCAGCAGGCGAATTACAGCCTGACCACCCTGCCGGGTGCGGCGTGGAGCGAACCGCTGGCGCAGATGATCGGCGACACCCTGACCAGCGACCTGCAGCAGCGCCTGCCCGGTAGCTCCATCTTCGCGCAGAACAACGCGACGAGCATGCCGGCCAAGGCGTTCGTCGAACTCGACGTGACGCAGTTCGCCCGTGACGCGACGGGGCAGGTGCGCCTGTCGGGCACCCTGTCGGTCCATCGCGCGGGCGACCCGGAAGCCGGCACGGCGCAGGCCTTCTCGCTGGCGACGGCGTCCGGCAGCGGGGCCACGGCCATGGTCGCGGGGCTGAGCCAGCTTCTGGGACAGGTGGCCGATAGCGCGGCGCAGCGGCTACAGACCCTGCCTGCCGAGGAAGCGCCGCATCACGCGCGGTAGGGTGCTGTGTGCCGGCGTGCAGGGGCGTCGGTGTGTGGTGACATCCGGGCTCTGCCCGGACCCGGCAGGGAGCGCGCTCCCTGCACCCTGATTCGCTTAGAAGTCGTGGTTTCCAAAGGGCAATGCCCTTTGGTGGGGTTTCAGGGGCAAAGCCCCTGAGGCCGTCGGCACATGAAACACCCGGGCGCTGCCCGGACCCGGCATGGATCACGATCCCTGCACCCTGATTCGTTTTAAAAGTAGTGGTTTCCAAAGGGCAAAGCCCCTGGATTCAGGCCAGCGTGTTGGCGTAATCCTTCAGATGGCTGACGAATTTCAGCCACTTTGCGGCCTCGGGGTCCACGAAATGCACGTCATCGGGCGCGCGGCGGGGGGTATCGGCGGCAAAGAACACGACCGGGTCGGTCCCGATCGGCCGGACGCCATGCACGACATTGCGCAGGAAGGACACCATCTGCCCGGCCCGCAGCTTGCGGGGTGGTTCGTCCTCGATCAGGAATTCCAGTTCGCCACGCAGCAGCAGCAGGTGTTCGTCGCACTGCGTATGATAATGGCGGGGCAGGGGGTGATAGATGCGGAACAGCCGCATGCTCGCCTCCGCCGAATCGGTCAGGTAGGCATCCACGATCAGCGTGTCGGCCTGATCGGGGAACAGCTTTATGATCTCGTCGAAATCCGCGAATCTGTAGCGTTCGTTCATCGTGCGTCCTCCCGTATGCTGGCGTGGCAGTGTAACGCGGGGAGGGGGCACGGCCCACGGTGTTCCATGGCGCCCCAACGAAAAAAGGCACCCGCCGGGGGTGCCTTTGCCGTGATCCGCAGGTGCGGGAAGGATCAGACCTTCTCGACCTGGTTGTATTCGAGGTCCACCGGCGTGGAACGGCCGAAGATGGAGACGCTGACGGTCAGGCGGCCCTTTTCCTCGTCCACTTCCTCGATCGTGCCGTTGAAGGACGTGAACGGGCCATCGGCCACGCGGATCTGTTCGCCCACTTCGAACGTGACGGAGGGACGCACGCGCTCGACGCCTTCCTGCGCCTGCTTCATGATCCGCTCGGCCTCGACCTTGGGGATGGGCGACGGCTTGGTCTTGCTGCCCAGGAAGCCGGTCACCTTCGGCGTGTCCTTGACCAGGTGCCACGCCTCGTCCGTCAGTTCCATGTTGACCAGCACGTAGCCGGGGAAGAACTTGCGCTCGGAATTGACCTTCTGCCCGCGACGGACCTCGGTCACTTCCTCGGACGGGACCAGGATTTCACCGAAATGGTCGGCCAGCCCCTTCTGGGCGGCCTGTTCCTTGATGTGCTGGGCGATCTTCTTTTCAAAGCCCGAATAGACGTGGATGACATACCACAGCTTGGCCATGGCCGAACTCAGCCTCCCAGTCCAAATAATTTACGCACGCCAAGGCCGATCACCTCGTCGACGAGGAAGAAAAATACCGATGCCAGCCCGGCCATCGCCAGGACCGCGCCCGTCGTCATCAGTGTCGCGCGACGGGTGGGCCATGTGACCTTTTTCGCCTCGGCGCGGACTTCTTCTACAAATTTCGCGGGACTGACCGACACGAAACATCCTTCCTGCAACACCCGACGCGCCTGACCGGGATGCCCGGCTGGCGCGGGGGCCTGAAATCCGGTCAGCACGGCGTTGTCCTGACCAAAACATGCCAAGCCGGAAGGGGGGGAATTATCCCGACCGGAGAATGGCAGGGGTGGAGGGTCTCGAACCCGCAACCTCCGGTTTTGGAGACCGGCGCTCTAGCCAATTGAGCTACACCCCTGCAAAGCCGCTATCGACCCGCCATCTGGGAACGGGAGGTGATCCCGCCATCCGGCCTGCCCATGCGTACCCGGCACAGTGAGGCGGAAAAGAATACGTCTGGCGGTGAAAGTCAAGGGGGCGTGTGCGATTTCATGCACATGGGCGTAAAAAACGTGTGCGTGCGCGACGAAAGTGCGCGGCCCTGCGCAAGGGGGCTTGCAACCCGTCCCCGCGCCGCATTATACATGCCCCGAAATGGGCGGGCGTAGCATAGTGGTAATGCAGTAGCCTTCCAAGCTTCTGAGGAGGGTTCGATTCCCTTCGCCCGCTCCATTCCCCCCATTCATGATGATTGTGGCTCCCGCTTCGCACGGAACGGGTTTTCGTGTCGGGCCTGTCCGGCGGGTCCTCAGGGCGTCGCGGCCTGCGGGTGCTTCCGACCGACGGAAACCAGAGCGCCATGACCGCCCCCATCCCGCCATCCCGCCCTGCCACGGCGCGCCCCGCCCCGGTACAGTCCCCGGTACATTCGACCATCGTGCTGGTGACATGCTGCCTCAGCCTGCTGCTGGTGATGATGGACGTGACCATCGTCAATGTGGCGCTGCCGTCGATCCGCACTGCCCTGCATGGCAGTTTCTCCACCCTGCAATGGGTGGTCGATGGCTATACCCTGATGGTCGCCAGCCTGCTGGTGCTGATGGGCGCGATCGCGGACCGTCTGGGGCGGCGGCGGGTGTTCGTCGCCGGGATTGCCGTTTTCTGCCTCGGTTCGATGCTGTGCGCGCTGTCGGGGTCGATCCCGTTCCTGGTGGGGGCGCGCATGCTGCAGGGAATCGGTGGCGCGATGCTCAATCCCGTGGCGCTGTCGATCATCGCCAATGTCTTTACCGAACCGCGCGCCCGCGCGCAGGCCATCGGCGTGTGGGGCGGGGCCTCGGGCGTGGCGCTCGCGCTGGGGCCGGTGGTGGGCGGGATCCTGGTCCACTGGGTCAACTGGCAGGCGGTGTTCTGGGTGAACGTGCCGATCGGCATCGTGGCGATCTTCCTTTCCCTGCGTTTCATCCCCGAATCCCGTGCCCCGCATACACGCCCGTTCGACGCGCCGGGGCAGTTGCTGGTGATGGTGACGCTGGCGATGCTGACGGCGGCGCTGATCGAGGTGCGCGATTTCGGCTGGGGCGATCCGGTCATCTCCGGCTTCCTGTCGCTTGGCGTGCTGGCGATGATCGGCTTCGTGATCGTGGAGCAGCGCAGCGCCGCGCCCCTTGTGGACCTGCGCTTTTTCCATGCCCTGCCGTTTTCGGGGGCGATCGTGACCGCGATCCTCGCCTTTGCGGTGTTCAGCTCGTTCCTGTTCCTCAATACACTCTACCTTCAGGGCGCGCGCGGGATGTCGGCCCTGCATGCGGGGCTGTGCACGCTGCCGTTCGCGGTGTGCAGCAGCATCTGCGCGCCGCTGTCGGGGCGTCTTGTCGGGCGGATCGGCGCGCGGGTGCCGCTGTTGCTGTCCGCGCTGGGATTCGGGGGCAGCGCGCTTTTGCTGACGGGACTGTCAGCCACGACGCCGCTTGCGCTGCTGCTGCTGGCGTACGGGCTGTGCGGGTGTGGCTTCGGGCTGTGTAACGCGCCCATCACCAACGCCGCCGTGGCCGGCATGCCGCGCAGCCAGGCGGGCGTCGCGGCGGCCCTGGCCTCCACCAGCAGGCAGGTGGGCGTGCTGCTGGGGATCGCGCTGTGCGGCACGCTGACGGGCGGGGCGGCGGGACAGGCCGGGACGATCCGCTGGGCGCTGTTCGCGCAGGCGACGCATCGCATGTGGTGGGGGATGTTCGCCGCGGCGATCCTGATCGGGGTCATCGGCATCATCGTGACCAGTGCCCGCGCCCGCGCCAGCACGCAGGCGGTGGCGGCGCTGATGGCGGCGGGGGAGGGGGCCGCGGTGCCCGTGGCGGCTTCCCGGCGGGGGTGATGCGGTTCCCGCATGATTGATATGCGGGTCGTGCACCTCCTATTGGCCATATCATGACGAATCGTTCATGAACTCTATTCCCGAACGGGGGGCAGGTATGTATGCTACGCCTCGCTATGGGACGGTGGCCTGACCCGCCTGACGACCGGCCTGCGCACGCGGTGGAACAATCTGGCGCGGGGCAGGGCAGTGTCGGTTGCGTGGGTCGATGCAGCGTGCTAGAGCCGCGCCAGCAGACTTGGGGCCTGTCGTGTTCCGGGGCCTGCAGCTTGTTTGTGTGACCCACGATTCTGGATTGGAAAAGCGGACAGTGGATTCGACTGGAACGACCTCAATACCAATCGCCTCCATTGCCAATGGCCTTGCGGGCCGTTATGCGACGGCGCTCTATGACCTCGCCTCCGACAGGCAGAAGCTCGACCTCGTGCTTGACCAGGCGAAGGCCCTGTCCTCCATGCTGGACCAGAGCGCGGACCTGTCCGCCGTGCTGGTTGACCGTACCCTTGACATCCGCCAGGCCACCCGCGCGATGGTGGCGGTGCTGGACAAGGAGGGGTTCGACCCCCTGATCCGTGATTTCGTCGGCGTGGTGGCGACAAACCGCCGCCTGCCGTACCTTCGTGAAATTCTTGCCGCCCTGGCGGCAATCGCCGCTGCCCGCCGGGGCGAGGTGGTGGCGGACGTCGTGTCCGCCCACCCCCTCAACGACGTGCAGCGTGCACAGCTTCGCGGCCGCCTCGCCGAGGCCGGCTATTCCAAAGTCAATATCCAGGAGCGTGTTGACGCGGCGCTGCTGGGCGGTCTGGTCGTGCGCGTAGGCGCCCGCCTGTATGATACCAGCCTCAGATCCCGCCTTACCCGCCTGCATCATGCCATGAAGGGAGCCGCGTGATGGAAATCCGCCCCTCCGAGATTTCGGATATCCTCAAGCAGCAGATCGCCACGTTCGACCAGTCCGTCGATGTTGCCGAAACCGGCACCATCCTGTCGGTTGGTGACGGCATCGCCCGTGTCTACGGGCTGCAGAATGTCGAAGCCGGCGAAATGCTGGTCTTCCCCGCCAGCGGCCAGCATGGCATGGCGCTGAACCTTGAAAACGACAATGTCGGCGTCGTCATCTTCGGTGATGACACGGCGATGCGCGAAGGCGACACCGTCGCGCGCACCGGCAAGGTGGTCGAGGTCCCGACCGGCAAGGCCCTGCTGGGCCGCGTGGTCGATGGCCTTGGCAACCCGATCGATGGCAAGGGTCCGCTGGTTGGCGAAGTCATCAGCAAGCGCGCGGAAATCAAGGCGCCGGGCATCATGCCCCGCCAGTCCGTGAGCGAGCCGATGCAGACCGGCATCAAGGCGATCGACGCGCTGGTGCCCATCGGGCGTGGCCAGCGTGAACTGATCATCGGTGACCGCCAGACCGGCAAGACCGCGATCCTGATCGACACCATCGTCAACCAGAAGGGCGTCAACGCCCTGGGTGACGAGTCCAAGTCGCTCTACTGCATCTATGTCGCGATCGGGCAGAAGCGCTCCACAGTGGCGCAGCTGGTCCGCACGCTGGAGGAAACCGGCGCGATGGAATATTCCATCGTCGTCGCCGCCACCGCGTCCGACCCGGCCCCGATGCAGTACCTGGCACCGTATGCCGCGTGCTCCATGGGTGAATATTTCCGCGACAACGGCATGCATGCCCTGATCGTGTATGATGACCTGTCCAAGCAGGCCGTCGCCTACCGCCAGATGTCGCTGCTGCTGCGTCGTCCGCCGGGACGTGAAGCGTATCCGGGTGATGTGTTCTACCTGCATTCGCGCCTGCTGGAACGCGCGGCGAAGATGTCCGACAAGTACGGCGCGGGTTCGCTGACGGCCCTGCCGGTGATCGAGACGCATGCCGGTGACGTGTCCGCCTACATCCCGACCAACGTGATCTCCATCACCGACGGTCAGGTCTTCCTTGAAACCGACCTGTTCTATCGGGGCATCCGCCCGGCGGTGAACGTTGGTGGTTCCGTGTCGCGCGTTGGTTCGGCCGCACAGATCAAGGCGATGAAGCAGGTTGCCGGCAAGATCAAGCTGGAACTGGCGCAGTATCGTGAAATGGCCGCCTTCTCGCAGTTCGCGTCGGACCTCGATCCCGCGACGCAGAAGCAGCTTGCCCGTGGCGCGCGCCTTGTCGAACTGCTCAAGCAGCCCGAAACCTCCCCGCTGTCGGTCGAGGAACAGGTCGTCGTGCTGTATGCCGGCACCCGTGGCTATATCGACACCGTGCCGGTGAACCAGGTCACGACGTACGAGAAGCGCCTGCTTGAGGAAGTGCGTTCGGCAGGCAAGGACATCCTTGAATCCATCCGGACCCAGCGTCAGCTGACCAAGGATATCGAAAGCCGACTGAACGATTTCCTGACGACGTTCGGCCGTCAGTTCGTCAACTGAGGAAGAACGCGCATCCATGGCTTCCCTGAAGGAACTGCGCGCACGGATCGGCAGCGTCAAATCGACGCGAAAGATCACCAGCGCGATGAAAATGGTCGCCGCGGCCAAGCTGCGCCGGGCTGAAACCCGCGCGGCGGCGGCGCGTCCCTATGCCGACGCGATGCGCCGCATGCTCGCCGAGGTCGCCCGCAGCATGGGCGGTGAGGGCGGGCAGCCCAAGCTGCTCGTCGGCACGGGTGGCAGCAGCACCCACCTGCTGGTGCCGATGTCGAGTGACCGCGGTCTTGCGGGGGCCTTCAACTCGAACATCAACCGCAAGACGCGCGACATGATCCTGAAGCTGCAGGCCGAGGGAAAGACCGTCCGCCTGCTGCCGATCGGGCGCAAGACGTTCGAATACCTGTCGCGCGACTTTTCGGACCTGATCGTCGATCATATCCACATGTCGTCGGGCAAGGAGGTGTCGTTCAAGGTCGCAGCCGACCTGGGCGAGAAGATTTCCGGCATGCTCGACCGTGACGAGTTCGATGTCTGCACGCTGGTCTACAACCGCTTCCAGAACGTCATGTCGCAGGTTCCCACGGAAATGCAGCTGATTCCGCTGGCGCTTCCGGGCAACGACAACCAGGCGGCTGGCGAGACCGCCGCCTATGAGTTCGAGCCGGACGAGGGTGCGCTGCTGTCGCGCCTGCTGCCGCGCAACCTGCAGGTCCAGCTCTATGCGACCATGCTTGAAACCGCCGCGGGTGAAAACGGCGCGCGGATGACGGCGATGGACAGTGCCACGCGTAACGCGGGCAAGGCCATCGACCGCCTGACGCTGACCTATAACCGCACCCGCCAGACCAACATCACCAATGAACTGATCGAGATCATTTCGGGCGCCCAGGCAGTCTGAAGATCGGTCTCCACGCTCCAGGAGCTGTCCCATGTCGGAAACCACAACTCACGAGGCTCCTGTCTCCACACAGGGGCAGTCGCAGAAAAGCAACGTCGTCGGCCGTGTGACGCAGATCCGCGGCGCCGTCGTCGATGTCCAGTTCGAAGGCACGCTGCCGCACATCCTCGATGCGCTGCATGTCTCGCTCAACGGCCAGACGCTGGTCCTCGAAGTCGCGCAGGAAATCGGCGAGCATGAAGTCCGCTGCATCGCGATGGACACGACCGACGGGCTGAGCCGCGGCACCGAAGTCGTCGCCACCGGCGCGCAGATCACTGTGCCGGTCGGTCCGGGCACGCTGGGCCGTATCCTCAACGTCATCGGGGAGCCGATCGACGATCGCGGCCCGATCCAGGCGAAGGGCCGTTCGCCGATCCATCGCGCCGCCCCCGCCTTTGACGAGCAGGCGGCCGCGACCGAGATCCTGCCCACGGGCATCAAGGTCGTCGATCTGCTGTGCCCCTACCTGAAGGGCGGCAAGGTCGGCCTGTTCGGTGGTGCGGGCGTCGGCAAGACGGTCATCATCCAGGAACTGATCAACAACATCGCCAAGGCGCATGGCGGCGTGTCCGTGTTCGCCGGTGTCGGTGAACGTACCCGTGAAGGTAACGACCTGTATTACGAAATGCAGGACGCGGGCGTCATCAAGATCGACGGTGACTCCACCGAAGGCTCCAAGGTGGCGCTGGTCTATGGCCAGATGAACGAACCGCCGGGCGCGCGTGCCCGTGTCGCCCTGTCGGGCGTGACGGTTGCGGAATATTTCCGCGACGTCGAAGGTCAGGACGTGCTGTTCTTCGTGGACAACATCTTCCGCTTCACGCAGGCCGGCGCCGAAGTGTCCGCGCTGCTGGGCCGTATCCCGTCCGCCGTGGGTTACCAGCCGACGCTGGCGACCGAAATGGGCGCGCTGCAGGAACGCATCACCTCCACCAAGAAGGGGTCGATCACCTCGGTGCAGGCCGTTTACGTCCCTGCCGATGACCTGACCGACCCGGCGCCTGCCGCGACCTTCGCCCACCTTGACGCGACGACGGTGCTGAACCGTTCCATCGCGGAAATGGGCATCTATCCCGCCGTTGACCCGCTGGATTCCACCTCGCGCTCGCTCGACCCCAAGATCGTGGGTGACGAACACTACCAGGTGGCGCGCGACGTGCAGCGCATCCTGCAGACCTACAAGTCGCTGCAGGACATCATCGCCATCCTTGGCATGGATGAACTGTCGGAAGACGACAAGCTGGTGGTGGCGCGTGCGCGTCGTATCCAGCGCTTCCTGTCGCAGCCGTTCCATGTGGCCGAAGTCTTTACCGGTGCGCCGGGCAAGCTGGTTGCGCTGGCCGATACGGTGCGTTCGTTCAAGGCGATTGTCGCGGGCGAATATGACCACCTGCCCGAAGGCGCGTTCTATATGGTTGGCGCGATCGAGGAAGCGGTGGCGAAGGCCGAGAAGATGAAGGAATCGGCCTGATTACTGGCCCCTGACGCAAGGAAGACAGACCATGCCGATTAAGGTCGAGATTGTCAGCCCGGAGAAGACCCTCTTCTCCCACACGGCTGACATGGTGGTCATGCCCGGGTCCGAGGGCGATATCGCCGCGATGCCGGAGCATGCGCCGCTGATGCTGATGCTGCGCGGTGGCGTTGTCGAGATTTACGAGGGCGACACCATCGCCCATCGTTTCTTCGTGTCCGGCGGGTTTGCCGACATGACGCCGGACCACTGCACCATTCTGGCGGATCATGCGACGCCGGTTGCGGACCTGTCCGCCACCGATGCGCAGTCCCGTCTGACCGGACTGGAAAAATCCTATGACGAGGCGGACAAGATGAACGTCCCGGCACTGGATATCCTGATGGACAAGATGCAGTCCGCCCGCGCGGAAATCGAGGCCGCAAAAAGCGCCACGCCAGAGATGTCCATCTGACATCGGGGCCTGACCGGACCATCAGGAAAAAACGGCACCTCATCGCAGGTGCCGTTTTTTGTTGGGACGCCAGTTTCAAAAGTTTTTGGTGACGCTTTGTCCAAGAAGCTTCAAAGAACGCCGCCTTTGTAAAAAGGCGGCACCCGGAAACTTTTACCAATTCATCAGTATGTTACATACCCGTCAGCCGCGTCCGCGATATCCGGACACATCCTGCGGCGGGATCCATGCGCCTTCGGGCGGGGCGCCCGTCTGCCAGAAGATGTCGATCGGCATGCCGCCACGCGGATACCAGTACGCCCCGATCCGCAGCCACACGGGATCGAGCAGGTCCACCAGCGTGGTCGCGATCTGCATGGAGCATTTTTCGTGGAAGGCGCCATGGTTGCGAAAGCTGGTCAGGAACAGCTTGAGCGACTTGCTCTCCACGATCCACTGGCGCGGGATGTAGTCGATGACGATATGCGCGAAATCCGGCTGTCCCGTCACGGGACATAGCGAGGTGAATTCGGGCGCGGTGAAACGCACCACGTAACGCCTGTCCGCGTCGGGCGCGGGCACACGTTCGAGGATGGCTTCCTCGGGGCTGGTGGGCTGGGTGGTGTTGCGGCCAAGCTGCGTCAGCGTCTGGCTGCCATCGTCCGGCCGCGCAGGGGACGGGGTAGGGGAGGACATGGGTGTTTTCTTTCCACGGTTTGCCTGATGGGCGGGTGATGCCGGACGGGATATGGCGACGTCAATGGATTGCCATGCCATTTTGCCCGCTGTTGCAACCTGTGTGCGTCATGATAACACAGCAGTCATGGCACCTGCATCCCGAACCGAATTCCCCGATCCGGTCCTTGTGACCACAACGGCAGAGCTGGACGCGGTGACCGCGCGGCTGCGTCGTGAACCCTTCATCACGATCGACACGGAATTCGTGCGCGAACGCACCTACTGGCCGGAACTGTGCCTGGTGCAGCTTGCCGGCGCGGACGAGGTCGTGGTCGTCGATACGCTGGCGCCGGGCATGGACCTGACATCCCTTGGCGAACTCCTTGCCGACGAAGGGGTTATCAAGGTGTTCCATGCCGCGCGGCAGGATCTGGAGATTTTCCTGCACCTGTTCGACCGCCTGCCGCAGCCACTGTTCGATACGCAGGTCGCGGCGATGGTGGCGGGATACGGGGACCAGGTGGGGTATGACAACCTCGTCGCCTCGGTCGTGGGGGCGCAGATCGACAAGTCGCACCGCTTTTCCGACTGGGCCGCGCGCCCGCTTTCGGCGGCGCAGATCAATTACGCCGCCGCCGACGTGACCTACCTGCGCGAGGTGTACCAGCGCCTTGTCGCGCAACTGGAGCGTGAGGGGCGGCTGGAGTGGATGACGGCGGAGATGGATGTCCTCAATTCCCCCGCCACCTTCCGCCCCGACCCGCAGACGCTGTGGGAACGCATGCGCCCGCGCACCAACAACCGCCGGATGCTGGGCATGCTGCGTGCGATTGCGGCGTGGCGGGAACTGGAGGCCCAGCGCGTCAATGTCCCGCGCCAGCGCCTGGTGAAGGATGAGAGCCTGATGGAAATCGCCGCCACCGCGCCCGGCGATGTCGATGCGCTGGCGCGGGTGCGTGGCATTTCGCGAGGCTTTGCCGAGGGGCGCAGCGGGCAGGCCCTGCTGGAGACGATCGCGGCCGCACGGCGCGAACCCGATGCCTCCCTGCCACGCCCGCCAAATGGCCGGGGCAAGGATGCGGCGCGCCCGTCGGCCGCGCTGGTGGCGATGCTCAAGGTGCTGCTGGCGGCGTGCTGTGAACGCCATCGCGTTGCGCCGAAGCTTGTGGCCTCGGCCGAGGATATCGACCGCCTCGCGCTGGAGGACGCGCCCGAAATCCCCGCGTTGCAGGGCTGGCGGCGGGAGGTGTTCGGCACGCAGGCGCTGGCGCTGAAGTCGGGGGAACTGACGCTGGGGGTGGCCGACGGCGCGATCCGGCTGATCCGTGCCTGAGGGGCGGGGCGTACTCCGCAGGTTTTACCATGGTTGCGAACAGGTTATCTCCACCCTTGTCCACAAGATTTTGTGGTACGCTGGTTGAGTCACCTACAATATAAGCCTATTTTGCCCTCAATTCCGCGTAATGGAGTGTGAGCGATGGCGATGGAATGGACCGAGGAGACGATCGCGCGTCTTCGCGACCTGTGGCAGCAGGGATTGTCAACGGCGGAAATTGGCCGCCAGTTGTCAGTGACCAAGAACGCGGTCGTCGGAAAGGCGCATCGGCTGGGTCTGAAGCCACGCCCGTCGCCTATCCGCCGGGGGGCGAAGGCGGACAAATCCGCGGACAAGGCGACACCGGCCCCGGCGGCACAGGACGCGGCGGCCCGGACGCCCGCGACACCAGCCCCTGCGGCGGATGTGACGGTCACGGAAGTTTCCGTGGCGGTGGTGGCGACTCCGGCCCCCGAACCCACTGCCGCTGCCCCGGCGGCGCCCGCAGCGGTGGCGGCCCCTGTTGCCCCCGTTGTGGAAGAAAACACCGTTTCCGCCCCGGCACCGGCCGCCGCCGTGGCCGCACCCCCGCCATCCACGCCTGCCCCGGCCGCCGCGCCGACTGTTGCTGACAGCGCCGCCGACACCGTATCGCCAAAGCCTGCTGCCGCCCCGGCCCCCAAGGCCGCGCCCGCCGCCGCGGCGGAGGAAGCCGCGGCACGTCCCGCGGCCAAGGCCCCGCGAAAGGCAACACCCACACGTGCCGAACGCGCCGCCGCCGCCCGGGCCGCCGTAACCCCGCCGCGCCGTCGCAGCAGCCAGTCCTGCTGCTGGCCGCTGGGTGATCCGGGCACGCCGGGTTTCCATTTTTGTGGCGCGACCCCGCTGCCGGGCAAGCCCTACTGCGCCGAACATGCGCAGCTTGCCTATGTGAAGCTGCGTGACCGCCGCGACAATGTCGCCTGAGCGGCGCGTGTCCTGAGGGGATATCCCCGGGCGCCGCGCCTGTGACGGATATGAAAAAGCCGCCGGGAACATGACGTTCCGGCGGCTTTTTTCATGGATATCCGCAAGGCGCGCGCACCCTGCCGGGTGGGTCACTGCGCCACATGGCCGCAACACCCGCGCGATGCCGCATGGCGCGGCGGGCGGGCGTCATGGCCGTGGGCGCGCTGCGACCGGCCCTCAGGGGGTCTGCGGCTTCTCGGCGGGGGCGGCGGCCGGTGCTGCGGCCGGGGCCTCGGGCTTGGGGGAGGTGATCATTTCAAGCTGCCCCGAAACCTGGCCACCATCCTCGACCTTCAGGCGGCGGCACTTCGCCGTGCCCAGCAGGCGGCCGGTGGAACGGATCGTAAGACCGCCCTGCACCGTCAGCGTG
The DNA here is from genome assembly GCF_003206495.1 of Gluconacetobacter entanii. Lineage (GTDB taxonomy): Bacteria > Pseudomonadota > Alphaproteobacteria > Acetobacterales > Acetobacteraceae > Novacetimonas > Novacetimonas entanii. The sequence continues at coordinate 88,275 of NZ_NKUF01000007.1, forward strand.
CCGTCGATGGTGCCGGCCAGTTCGGCGTCTTCCACCTCGACCTCACCCTTGAAGACACCGCCATCGGCGATCAGCAGTTCGGTGGCGTTGATCATGGAGGATTCGACCATCCCCTCCACGACCAGGCGTTCGGCGTCCTTGATGGTGCCTTGGACGCTGATGCCACGGCCAACGACCAGCGTGCGGCGGTCATTTTCCTTTTTCGCGCCGGTCGTGGGCATGCCCGGACGCGTGGCGCCTGCGGGCGTGGCGTTGGGGCTCTGGGGGAAGGGCGGACGGGCCATCGGCGCGTTTTCCTTGTTGGCTGGTGTGGAAGATGGCGCTGGGCGCGCGGATTGCGGAGTGGCTGCCTGAGGCTTGGCGGCTGGCTTGGCCGGTTCTGGCTTACGACGTCTGAACAATATTACCCCGCTTCATCTGGCTGTATCCGGTGCTGGGAATAGTCCGGATCGATCTTCGCTCTCGTGCCGGACAGGCAGGTCCCTGCTCTTGTTTCGGTTATACGCGCGCATGACCCCGCGACAAGGGCGAACGTCGCGTGGCGATTGTGAAAAACGTGCTGGCATTGCGGTTTGCCTGCCCTGGTGATAGCGAATGCGCAACTTAGTCATACGTAATATTGGTCATTTCATGGCGACGTTTGTGCGATGATGCCATGCGATGTGCAAAGAGGGGACGGACAGTTGGAAAAGAACACGGAAAATTCGGGACAGGCCACGGAATGCAGGTTCGATATCCTCGGGATCGGCAATGCGATCGTCGATATCCTGGCCCCTGTCGCCCCTTCCTTCCTGGCCGCCAATGACATGACGCCGGGTGGCATGATGCTGATCGACGCCATCCGTGCGCAGGAACTCGGCCGCGAGATCCGGCGTGAAAAGGAAATGGGCGGCGGGTCGGCGGCCAATACCTGCGTCGTGGCGTCGAACATGGGCGCGCGCGTCGCCTATCTGGGCAAGGTGGCCGATGACGCGACCGGCCGTACCTTTGCCGCCGACATGCAGGCGGCGGGCGTGTATTTCCCGTCCGTCCCGCTCAAGGGCAAGGACGCGCAGCAGCAGCCAACCGCAAGCTGCCTGATCCTTGTCACCCCCGACGGGCAGCGCACGATGAACACCTACCTTGGCGCATGCGTGTCGTTCGGGCCGGACGACGTGCTGCCCGACGTGGTGACGGCGTCGAAGGTGACCTACATGGAGGGCTACCTGTTCGACCGGCCGGAGGCGCAGGCCGCCTTCCGCCGGGCCGCGGAAATCGCGCACGCGGCGGGCCGCCGGGTCGCGCTGTCGCTGTCGGATGCGTTCTGCGTGGACCGCCACCGTGACGCGTTCCTCGACCTCGTGCGCGGGCATGTCGATATCCTGTTCGCCAACGAGATGGAGATCCTCTCGCTCTACCAGGTCAAGGAATTCGACGACGCGCTGCGCCAGGTCTCCGCCGATACGCATTTCGCCGTCCTGACCCGCAGCGAGAAGGGCAGCGTCATCGTGCAGGACCAGCAGCAGATCGTCATCGAAAGCGTACGCACGCAGGTTGTGGACACCACGGGCGCGGGCGATGCCTATGCCGCGGGCTTCCTCGCGTGGTGGACATCGGGGCGCGAACTGGCCGAATGCGGCCGCCTCGGCAGTGTGGCTGCGTCCGAAGTGATCTCCCACTATGGCGCGCGGCCGCTGATCAACATGCGCCAGGACATGGGGTTCTGATCGCGGGCAGGACAGAATTCATCACCGGGATGCGCGGATGGCGTGAAGTTTCGCGTGCAATCCGCGCCAGTCCCCTTTATCTACGCCACAGCACCCAACAATGCCGCCATGTCGCTCGGGCCTGAACTGCCCGCACGGGCGGCGCGCCCTCTTGGCGCCCCCGCAAGGAAAGTCAGGTTACAACCGTTATGGATATCCGTAATATCGCCATCATCGCGCACGTCGATCATGGCAAGACCACGCTGGTTGACCAGCTTCTGAAACAGTCGGGCTCGTTCCGCGACAACCAGCATGTCGCCGAACGCGCGATGGACAGCAACGACCTGGAGCGTGAGCGCGGCATCACGATCCTGGCGAAGTGCACGTCCGTCGTGTGGAAGGACACCAGCATCAACATCATCGACACCCCGGGCCATGCCGACTTCGGCGGCGAGGTGGAGCGTATCCTGAGCATGGTGGACGGCGCGGTCGTGCTGGTCGATTCCGCCGAAGGCGCGCTGCCGCAGACGAAGTTCGTCGTGGGCAAGGCGCTGGCCCGCGGGCTGAAGCCGATCGTGGTCGTCAACAAGATCGACCGTGGCGACGCCCGCCCCGACGAAGTGCATAACGAGATCTTCGACCTGTTCGCCGCCCTTGGCGCGAATGACGAACAGCTTGACTTCCCGATGCTCTACGCCTCCGGCCGCCAGGGCTGGGCGGATCTGGAGATCGACGGCCCGCGCAAGGACCTGTCGCCCCTGTTCGACCTGATCCTGCGTCACGTCCCGCCGCCGAAGGTCAACAAGGACGCGCCGTTCGCGATGGTCGCGACCATCCTTGAGAACGACAACTTCCTTGGCCGCGTGCTGACCGGGCGTGTGGAGCAGGGCACCGCAAAGATGAACATGCCGGTGCACGTGCTGCGTCCCGACGGTTCGGTCGTCGAAACCGGCCGCCTGACGAAGCTGCTGTCCTTCCGCGGGCTGGACCGCGTGCCGGTGGAGGAGGTCGAGGCCGGTGACATCGTGGCCGTGGCCGGCCTGTCCGAGGCGACGATCCCCGAAACCATCGCCGCCCTCGAGGTGAAGGAGCCGCTGCCCTCCACCCCCGTCGATCCGCCGACGCTGTCGATGACCTTCCGCCTCAATGACGGTCCGCTGGGTGGCCGTGAAGGCAAGAAGGTCACGTCGCGCCAGATCCGTGACCGCCTGTTCAAGGAAACCGAAGGCAACATCGCCATCCGCGTCTCCGAAAGCCCCGAGAGCGAGGCGTTCGAGGTTGCGGGCCGTGGCGAACTGCAGCTTGGCGTCCTGATCGAGCAGATGCGCCGCGAAGGCTTCGAACTGACCATCGGCCGCCCCCGCGTGCTGTTCCGCACGAACGAGGAAACCGGTGAGCGCGAGGAACCGTTCGAGGAAGTCCTGATCGATGTGGACGAGCCGTATTCCGGCGTCGTGGTCGAGAAGATGGCCCTGCGCAAGGGCATCATGCAGGACATGCAGCCGTCCGGCGGCGGCAAGGTGCGCCTGACGTTCCAGATCCCCTCACGCGGGCTGATCGGCTATCACGGCGAATTCCTGACCGACACGCGCGGTTCGGGCATCATGAACCGCCTGTTCTCCGGCTACCAGCCCTATGTCGGGCCGATCGCGGGGCGTCGCAACGGTTCGCTGATCTCCTCCGAAGATGGTACGACGACGCAGTATTCGCTGTTCTCGCTGCAGGATCGCGGCACGCTGTTCGTCGATGCGGGCGAGAAGGTCTATGTCGGCATGATCATCGGGGAACATTCGCGTGAGAATGACCTCGAGGTGAACCCGATCCGTGAAAAGAAGCTGACCAACATCCGTGCCGCCGGCAAGGACGAGGCCCTGCTGCTGATCCCGCCGCGCAAGATGAACCTTGAGCAGGCCATCGCCTATATCGAGGATGACGAACTGGTGGAGGTCACGCCGTCGGCCGTGCGTATCCGCAAGCGTTACCTCGACCCGCATGAGCGCAAGAAGCGCGAGCGTTCGGGCACCGTGGACTGACATAGACCGGTAGCGCGACCCAGCCCATCGTTGCCTGCATCCACCGCAACCATTCGTAATGTTTCTGGCATTGTGATTGCGGTGGGAATGCGGCAATTATGGGTTTCGCTCCGAAAATTTAAAATTTTTAATTCGAGACGTGGGCTCACTGCGCATGTTAAATCCATGACTGTCTAATCGGGCTGGTGTCGTTGCCGGTCCGGCGCAGGCATTGGGATTTTATCCCGATTGTTGGAGATAAGAGTTCATGATCGTTTCGACCCGCCGTTTCCTGGCCGCCCTGTCCGCAGTCGCCGTGATGGGCGTTGCGTCCCCCCTGATGGCGCAGACTACCCCTGCTGAACCGACCGCCCCGGCAGTGTCCGGTCCGGAGCATGCGCCCGACGCCGCTGCCGGCGACGCGGCCGCCGCTGGCGAAAAGAAGGTCCATCATGGTGGTCACCACCATGGCGGCAAGCATCACGGCAAGAAGAAGGCCGCCGAGGCCGAAGCACCTGCCGCTGCGCAGTAATGTCGCATGAGCGTCGGCCCCCGGGCCGGCGCGCCATGTCTGCATGATGCACGAAAACGGGGCCCGGATTTATCCGGCCCCGTTTTTTGTTGCCCGCGTGGGATATGGGTAAATGTAAGGAATAAAAGTTTTTGGATGCCGCCTTTTTTTAAAAAGGCGGCGTTCTTCGAAGCTTTTTGCAAAAAGCTTCACCAAAAACTTTTATGACTCAGGTTATCCGGCAGACGCTTACTGCGCGTAACGGTCGATCGACAGGTCGAGGCTGGGGATTTCGGTCGGGCGCTGGCTGATCATGTCGGACAGCAGCTTCCCCGACCCGCAGGCCATCGTCCATCCCAGCGTCCCGTGGCCGGTATTGAACCACAGGTTGCCAAACCGCTTCGACCCGCCGATGACGGGTGTCCCGTCGGGCGTGTTCGGGCGCAGGCCGGTCCAGTACACCGCCTGCGACAGGTCGCCGCCGCCAAACAGTTCGGAGAAACATTCCTCCAGCCCCGCACGCCGGTCACGGCTGAGGCGGGTGTTATATCCCGCCAGTTCCGCCGTCCCGCCAATGCGGATGCGATCGCCAAGCCGCGTGATCGCGACCTTGTAGCGGTCATCGTTGACGGTGGAGGTCGGCGCGCGGCTTTCATCCGTCACCGGCAGCGTCAGCGAATATCCCTTGACCGGATAGACCGGCAGCTTCAGCCCCAGCGGACGGACAAGGCGCGGCGCGTAACTGCCGAGGGCGACGACATAGGCATCGCCCGTGATGCGCCCGGCGGATGTCCGCACGCCCAGAATTTCCTCGGCCGAGGCGTCGAGTGCCTGGATTGTGGTTTCATACCGGAACGTCACCCCCAGTTCGGCCGCCTTCTGCGCCAGGCGCTGGGTGAACATGTGCGCATCCCCCGATTCGTCACCCGGCAGGCGCAGCCCCGCGCGCAGCAGGTGGCGCGACCCCGACAGGCCGGGTTCGTACTGCGCGATCTGGTCGGGGTTGAGCAGTTCGTGTTCCACCCCGTGCTGTGACAGGACCTGCATGTCCTTGTGCGCCTTGGCGACGTCGCGGTCGGTGCGGAACAACTGGATCAGGCCGCGCTGGCGGTCGTCATAGGTGATGCCGGTCTCCGCACGCAGCGCGTCAAGGCAGTCACGGCTGTAGGTCGCAACGCGCAGCATGCGTGACTTGTTGATGTCATAGGCATGGGCATTGCAGTTGCGCAGGACCTGCATCATCCAGCCGAACATCGCGAAATCTATGCGCGGGCGGATGATCATGGGGCTGGCGGTGCTGCACATCCATTTCAGGACCTGCAACGGCAGGCCCGGCCCGGCCCATGGCGCGGAATAGCCGGGGGAGACCTGTCCCGCATTGGCGAAGGAGGTTTCCATCGCGGCGGCGGGCTGGCGGTCGATCACCTCGACCTCGTGCCCCTGTTTGGCGAGGTACCATGCGGCCGTCACACCAATCACGCCCGAGCCCAGAATAATAACCTTCACCCGCTGCCCCTTCCTGTTACATCGCATGATCTGCGCGCGATGCTATCGCCCGCGCCCACGGGGTCAAGCACCGCGCGGCCGATCCGTGGCACGGCGTCATAACATTATGTGTCGAAATATGTATGCGGTGTTTTCAGGCCGTTGGCACGCCCCTGCTGGTGGAATATTCGAAATGCAGCGCCGTGTCGGGATGGACGATGGGATGGATGGCGTGCGCGGCCATGGCGCATTCGCTGAACCCCTGCAGGATCAGCTTCAGCTTCCCCGGATAGGACGCGACATCCCCCACGGCAAAGATGCCGGGCATGCTGCTTTCGCAGGTGGACGGCATGACGGGAATGGTGCCCCGGACGGTGTCCAGCCCCCATTGCGCGATGGGGCCAAGGTCGGTCGCCAGCCCGAAGAACGGCAGCAGCGTCTGGCACGGGACATGCAGTACCTCGCCATCAAGGGTGATGAGGTCCACACCGTCGAGCACGCCGTCATTCCCGTGCAGGCCGTGAAGCTGGTAGCCGACCAGCTTTTCGATCTCGCCGCGTTCCACGGCCTCGTCCATCTGGCGCAGGCTTTCGGGCGCGGCGCGGAAGCGGTTGCGGCGATGGACGATGGTCACGCGCGCGGCCACGTCACGCAGCGACAGCGCCCAGTCCACCGCCGAATCCCCGCCACCGGCGATCAGGACATGCCTGCCCGCGAAATCGGCGCGGCGGCGGACATAGTACCGCACGGCGCCGCTTTTCTCGAACGCCTCCAGCCCCTCGAGCGGCGGCCGGTTGGGGCCGAATGCGCCAGCCCCGGCGGCGATGATGACGGCATGGGCGCGAATCGTGTCGCCACGGCTGGTACGCAGGGTGAACGCCCCGCGCGTGCCCGACAGTTCCTCCACCCGGCGGCCCAGCAGGCGCGGGATGTCGAACGGCGCGATCTGCCGGTCAAGTGCCGCGATCAGGTCGCCGCCCGCGATGGCGGGATGGGCGGGAATGTCATAGATCGGCTTTTCGGGATATAGCGCGGTGCACTGCCCGCCGATTTCATCAAGCGCGTCGATCAGCACGCAGCCCAGCTTGAGCATGGCGCATTCGAACGCGGCGAACAGGCCTGCAGGCCCCGCGCCGATAATGGCGACATCGGTGGTAAGGCTGGCGGTGTCGGTCATTGCTGTTATGTCCTGCAATCCGTGTCTGTTCGGTGTCCTGCTGCGTTGTGCGTCGCATGACGCGCCAGCGCAACCCACAAAAATGGCACAAACCCCGCGAAAACGCCCCCCTGCGGACCGTGTGGCGCGGGGTAAATGGTGCGCGTGCGGAACAGGCGTGCGGGCATGCGGCTTCGTCTTGTCTGCGCATGTGTCATGGGCGCACAATACCCCCATGACGCAGACGGACATGACACCTTCGCCCGCCCCGGACGTGGCGTGCATCTTCCTGCCCGATGACTCGGCGACGATGGCGCTGGGCCGGGCGCTGGCGCCCCTGCTGCACGCGGGGGACGCGGTGCTGCTGCGCGGGGACCTTGGCGCGGGGAAGACGACGCTGGCGCGCGCGCTGCTGCGGACGCTGTGCCACGACCCGGCGATGGAGGTGCCAAGCCCGTCCTATACGCTGGTGCAGACCTATGATGCCCCGGGCGTGGAGGTGTCGCATTTCGACCTGTGGCGCCTCGATGGTCCGGGCGCGCTGGTCGAACTGGGCTGGGATGATGCGTGCGAGGGGATCGTGCTGGTGGAATGGCCCGAACGCCTGGGCGAACTTACCCCGCCCGGCGCGCGGCATGTCGATCTGCTGGTGCGGGCCGATGGCGGGCGCGACGCCGTGCTGCGCGGATGGGGGGCACAGGCAGGGACCGTGGCGCGGCTGGTCGAAGACGCGATGAAACAGGCAGGAGAGCAGGCATGAGTGTGGACATGCCCGAAACGGCGATGATCTTCGCCGCCGGGATGGGGCGGCGGATGCGCCCGCTGAGCGAGACGACCCCCAAGCCCCTGCTGAAGGTCGGGGGACAGGCGATCCTGTGCCATGCGCTCGACCGGCTGGACCGTGCGGGTGTGGGGCGCGTGGTGGTCAACGCCCACTGGCACGCCGACATGGTGGCCGCGGCGCTGGAGGCCCGGCGCGCGGCCGGCGATGGCCCGCGCACCGTGCTGCGGCGGGAGGACGAACTGCTGGAGACGGGGGGCAGCGCGGCGGCCGCCCTGCGCGCGGGGCAGATCGGGCCGGGGCCGTTCTTCCTGCTCAATGGCGATGCGATGTGGCTCAACGGCCCGCAGGCGGCGCTGCGGCGGCTGGCGGCGGCGTTCGACCCGGCGAAGATGGATGCGATGCTGCTGCTGGGTGCGATGACGCGCGCGGTGGGGGAGGTCGGGCGTGGCGACTTCGCCGTGGACGCGCAGGGCAGGCCGCGCCGGCCAAAGGGCGGGGAACTGACGCCCTATGTCTATACCGGGGTGCAGATCGTCTCCCCCGCCTTGTTCGAGGACGCGCCGGATGGGGCGTTCAGCCTGAACCTGCTGTGGGACCGGGCGATGGCGCGCGGGCGGCTGGGCATGATCGTCCATGATTCGCTGTGGTTCCACCTGTCGCGCCCGCAGGACATCGCGGCGGCGGAGGCCACGTTGCGCAGCACGCTCGACCCCGACCATGACGATAGCGGGGTGCACGGCTGATGGCGCAGGCCACCCCCGGCGCGCGTCCCGGCGCGTCCCGCGTCGTCACCATCGCCCATCACGTTCCCTTCCTCGACCAGCTTGCGGCGCGCTGGATGGCGGAGGTGGACAATGACCCGCAGCGCACCGGCGCGGGGCTGATCCTGCTGCCCAGCAGGCGTGCCGCGCGTGCGTTGACGGAGGCGTTCCTGCGCCGTGCCGATGGCCGTGCGCTGCTGCTGCCGCGCATCGCGCCGATCGCGGCGCTGGACGAGGCCGCACTTGCCCTGTCGGGGGAGGCCGCACTGGAACTGCCGCCCGCCGTGGAGCCCATGCGCCGCCTTGCGACGCTGACGCTGCTGGTGCTGCAGGCGGGGACGGCGTTTGGTGACGTGCGCACCGTGGACCAGGCCTGGCCGCTGGCGCGCGCGCTGGCCGACCTGATGGACGAGGCGGAATGGGCGGAATGTGACCTGCGCGAACGCCTGCCCGAAGCCGCCGATGGCGATTTCGCGCAGCACTGGGACCTGACGCTGAAATTCCTGTCGATCGTGACCGGTATCTGGCCGACATGGCTGGAGGAGCAGGGGGTGATGAACCCTGTCGCCCGGCAGGTCGCGCTGTTGCATGCGCAGGCCGCGCACTGGCGCGAAAACCCCCTGCCCAAGGGCCAGCGCCTGTGGGCGGCGGGGTTTTCGGACGCCGTGCCCTCCACGGTGGCGGTGCTGCGCACGGTGCTGGACATGCCCGGCGGGCGGCTGGTGCTGACGCCGGTGGACATGGACATGGACGCGGACACATGGGCCGCCCTGCCGCCGGGCCATCCGCAGGCAGGGACCGCGCGCATGCTGGCCGACCTCGGCGTCATGCGCGAGGAACTGGAGGTCTGGGACGACCTGCCCGCAGGCTGCGTGGCCGCCGCGCCACCGGGACGCGCGACACTGCTGTCGAACGCGCTGCTGCCGGCCCCGGCGCTGGGGCAGTGGCTGGACCCCGCGCCCCCGCCGGAACTGCGGGGCCTGTCGGTCCTGCACGCGGCGGACCAGCAGGAGGAAGCGGCCGCCATCGCGCTGATCCTGCGCCAGGCGATCGAACGGCCGGGACAGCCCGCCGCCCTTGTCACGCCGGACCGGGCACTGGCGGGACGTGTGGCGACCGAACTGGCGCGCTGGGGCGTCATTGCCGATGACAGCGCGGGGGAGGGGCTGGCGACCACGCCGCAGGCCACGTTCCTGCGCCTGATCGTGCAGGCCGTCGATGCCGGGCTGTCGCCGGTCGCCCTCCTGTCGATGCTCAAGCATCCGCTGGCGGCCTGCGGGCTGTCGCCGGGGAACTGCCGTGCGTCGGCCCGCCTGCTGGAACGCGCGGTCCTGCGCGGGCCTGCGCCGCCACCGGGGATCGCGGGCCTGCGCGCCGCCCTGTCGCGCACGACACAGGATGAACATGGCGCGCTGGCCGATGCGCCGGATGCGCCGCAGGAACTTTCCGCCTTCCTTGACCGGCTGGAACGCGCGCTCGACCCGCTGCTGTCGTGCGCGTCCGGCGGGGCGGAGGTGGTGGACCTGCTTTCCGCCCTTGTTGAGGCGGCGCAGGCGCTGGCGGCGACCGATACCGAAGACGGGGCCGCGCGCCTGTGGTCGGGGGAGGAAGGCAACGCGCTGGGTGCGCACCTGGCGGAACTGCTGACATGGTGCGACGTGCTGCCGGCGCAGCGGGTCGGTGCGCTGGATGGTCTGCTGGCCTCGTCGCTGGCGGGGGTGACGGTGCGTGGCCGCCGCGCCCTGCGCGGGCGTGAACAGGTGGCGGTGCATCCGCGCGTCTTCATCTGGGGCCTGCTGGAGGCCCGGTTGCAGACGGCGGGGACCATCGTGCTGGGCGGGCTGGTGGAAACCGTCTGGCCGCCTGCCACCGATCCGGGACCGTGGATGAGCCGCCCGATGCGCACGCGCATCTGCCTGCCGTCGCCCGAATGCGCCATCGGGCAGGCGGCGCATGATTTCATCGCCTGCGCCTGTGCCGCGCCAAACGTGGTGCTGTCGGTGCCGGGACGCAGGCAGGGCGCGCCTGCGGTCGCCGCGCGGTGGCTGGTGCGGCTCGATGCCTATCTTTCGGGGCGTGGGGCGGGTATCGCCGAACATCCGGCGCTGTCATGGCTGGAACAGCTTGACCGTCCCTCCGGCGCGCCCGCGCCCGTCGCCCCGCCGCGCCCGTGCCCGCCGGTGTCGATGCGCCCGCGCAGCCTGTCGGTGACGGAGATCGAGACATGGATGCGCGACCCCTATGCCATCTATGCCCGGCGGATCCTCGGGCTGAAACGCCTTGCCGACCTTGAGGAAATGGCCGACGCCGCCGATTACGGGGAAATCGTCCATGACGCGCTGGACCAGTGGTTCACGCGCTATCCCGACCGCTGGCCCGCGGATGGGGAGGCACGGATGGTACGCGTGTTCGCCGAAGTGCTGGAGGCGGCGCGCCTGCGCCCGGCGCTGGCGGCATGGTGGGCGCCACGGCTGGAACGCATCGCGCGCTGGTGCGCCGCGACGGAATCCGGGCGCCGTGGCGATGGCGCGCCGCGCACCGTCATGACCGAGCTTTCGGGGCGGATGGAACTGTCGGGCTTTTCCTTCGGCACGTTCGTGCTGCGCGGCCGGGCCGACCGGATCGACCGCGACGCCGAAGGGGGCCTGAGCCTGTTCGATTACAAGACCGGAACCCTGCCCACGCGCGCCAGCGTGCTGGCGGGATGGCAGTCGCAACTGGTGCTGGAGGCCGCGATGATCGAGGCGGGCGGCTTCGCCCCCGATGCGGTGGGGCATGTGACGGAACTGGTGTACTGGCGTCTGACGGGCGGCCACGTCCCGGCGCAGGTGCTTGACATCGCGCGTGGCGAGGAACTGTCGGACCTGATCGCGCAGTGCCGGGATGGCCTGCGCAGGCGTGTCGCGGCCTATGACACCGCGCAGATGCCCTATCTGTCGCATCCCCATCCGGGGCAGGAACCGCGCTTTGCCGATTACGCCCATCTGGCGCGGGTTGCGGAATGGAGTGCCGCGCGAGAGGAGGACATGGCATGACGATGACACCCGACGGGGCCGCCTCCGCCGCCCATGCGCCCGATGCCATCACGCTTGCGAACGAAAGCCAGGCGCAGGCGTCCGACCCGCAGGCCTCTGTCTTTGTCTCCGCCTCCGCCGGGAGTGGCAAGACAAAGCTGCTGATCGACCGTCTCCTGCGGCTGATGCTGCCGCGTCCGGGCCATGATGCGCAGGGGCATGCGGTGCTGCTGCCGGGGTCGGACCCGTCGCGCATCCTGTGCCTGACCTTTACCAAGGCGGCGGCGGCGGAAATGGCCGTGCGGCTGCAGAAACGGCTGGGCCGGTGGGTGACGCTGCCGGACCGTGAACTTGACGCGGAACTGCGTGGCCTGTTCGTCCCGGCGGAGGCCCGCACCCGGCAGGTGGCGCGCGAACTGTTCGCCCGCGTGCTCGACCTGCCCGGCGGCATGCGCATCGGCACGATCCACGCCTTCTGCCAGTCGCTGCTGCGGCGTTTCCCGGTGGAGGCGGCGATCAGCCCGCATTTCACGCTGGTGGAGGAAACCGATGCGCGCCTTGCCCTGCAGGGCGCGGTGGAGGAGGTGGTCGGGCGCGGCGGGGACGCCGTCACCGCGCTTGCGGGGCAGGTGGGCATTGGCGAGTTTACCGCGCTGATTACACGGATCCAGGCGCGACTGCGGCAGTTCCGCACCGTTGCCGAACGCTGGCGCACCGAACCCGCGGTGGTGGATGCGGCGCTGCGCCGGGTCCTGGGCGTGCGTGGCGATAACGCGCAGGCCATCCTGCGCGATGCCTGCGCCGACATCCCTGACGAGGACGCATTGCGTGAGGGCCTGCGCATGGTGGCGGAGCAGGGATCGCCCAAGGTGCGCACGACGGCGGCCGGGATGCTGGCGTGGCTGGGGCAGGATGCGCAGGCGCGGGCCGCGCAGTGGGACGACTGGCGCAGGGCGCTGGTGAAACAGGATGGCGAACCGCGCAAGCGCGGGGGCGTGAACGCGGCGCTGGACAGGGACCACCCGGAAATCGGTGACGCCCTGATGGCGGAGGCGCAGCGCATCATCGACGTGGAGGCGCAGTTGCGCGCGCTGACGGTGCGTGACCTCAGCCGCGCGCTGCTGTCGGTCGCGGCCACGGTGGTGGAGGGATATGCCGCGCGCAAGACCGGGCAGGGGCTGGTCGATTATGATGACCTGATCGAACGCACGCTTGGCCTGCTGGATGATCCGGGGGCGGCATGGGTGCTGTACAAGCTTGATGGCGGGATCGACCACCTCCTGCTCGACGAGGTGCAGGATACCTCGCCCCAGCAATGGGCGATCGCCGGTGGCCTGACGGCGGAGTTCTTTGCGGGAACGGGCGCGCGCGAACATGACGGTCCGCCGCGCACGATCTTTGCCGTGGGGGATTACAAGCAGTCGATCTACTCCTTTCAGGGCGCGGACCCGGAGGCCTTCCGTTACTGGCGCGAACGCTTCCGCCACAAGGCGCGGGAGGCGGAGGCGCGCTGGCGTGAACCGGCGCTGACGGTGTCATTCCGCTCCACCACGCCGGTGCTGGCGCTGGTGGACCGGGTGTTTTCCATCCCCGCCGCCGCCCGTGGCGTGGCCGAACCCGACAGCGGTATCCCCACCCATGTCACCGCGCGTCCCGGCGGCGGCGGGCGCGTCGAACTGTGGCCCGTCACGCCCAATGGCGAGGATGGGGAGGATCCGGACCCGTGGGATGCCCCCACCAGCAATGCGGGACAGTCCACGGCGCAGCAGCAGTTGGCCGATACGCTGGCGGCATGGATCGCGGGTGAACTGCGCCGCGTGCCGCCGCCGGGGCAGGCGCCGCTTGCGCCCGGTGACGTGCTGATCCTCGTGCCGCGCCGCTCTGCCTTTGCCCGCGCGCTGATCCGTGCGCTCAAGACGCAGGACGTGCCGGTGGCGACACTGGTGCGCACGGTGCTGACGGACCAGTTGGCGGTGCAGGACCTCATGGCGCTGTGCGCGGCGCTGCTGCTGCCGCAGGACGACCTGACGCTGGCCTGTGTCCTGACCTCGCCACTTGGCGGGCTGGATGATGACAGCCTGATGCACCTATGCATGGGGCGGCAGCGGCGGCCACTGTGGGCGGTCCTGCGTGAACGCCATGGCGAACGGCCCGAATGGGCGGCGGCGTGGCGGATGCTCGACACCCTGTTTGGCAAGGTGGACTACGCCTCGCCCTATGCCCTGCTGTCGGAGGCGCTCGGCCCGCTGGGCGGTCGCGCGCGTCTGCTTGCACGGTTGGGGCCGGAGGCGGTGGAGCCTGTGGGCGAACTGCTCTCCGCCGCCCTGCGCTTCGAGGAGGCGCATGCCGTGTCGCTGCAGGGATTCCTGCACTGGCTTCACGCGTCGGAGGAAACGGTCAAGCACGAACCCGACGCATCGGCCGACATGGTGCGCGTCATGACCGCCCACGGGGCCAAGGGATTGCAGGCGCGGCTTGTCATCCTGCCCGACACGGTGGGTACGCCGCGTTTCGACCGTGGCCTGCTGTGGGCGCATGACCCGCAAAGCAGGCTGGATATCCAGCTGTGGATTCCGCGCAGCGAACTGGGCACCGGGGTGACGCAGGCGTTGCAGGACCGGCTGAAGCTTGCGGCGGCGGAGGAATATAACCGCCTGCTGTATGTCGCCCTGACCCGGGCGAGCGAGCGTCTGGTGGTCTGCGGGTGGGAGCCACGCCGGGGCGTGCCCGAGGATTGCTGGTACGATCTGTGCCGCAAGGCGCTGGAGGCCGAGGGCGCAAAGGCCGAGGACTTCGCGCTTGGCTGGTCCGGGGAGGCGCTGGTGATCGAGGAGGCCTATGCCCCGTGTCCCGAAGCCGCCCCGCCGCCCCCGCCGCGCGTGGATGTGCCCCCGCCGCGCTGGATGGGCACGGCGCCGGACTGGACGCCCGTGCCGCCGCCGGTGGAAGGGCCGCTGGCGCGCCCGCTGGCGCCCAGCCGTCCCGATGACATCGCCCTTGGCCCGCAGCCTGCCGTGCGTTCCCCGCTGGAGATCGCGCAGGCCGGGGCAGGGGGACGCAGTGCGGGCACACGCCGGATGAATGCGCTGCGGCGCGGGCAGATGGTGCATGCGCTGTTGCAGTACCTGCCCGACTGCGCGCCCTCCGAACGGGCGGAGGTGGCGCGCCGGTGGCTGTCGCGCCGGGGTAGCGGCCTGTCGGCGGCGCAGTGCGAACAGGTCGCGCGCCAGGTGATGGCGATCATGGAAATGCCGGAGATGGCGCCCCTGTTCGCGCCCGGCAGCCGTGCGGAGCAGCCACTGGCCGGTGTCGTGGGGGAGACGGTGGTCGTGGGGCAGGTCGATCGCATGGCCGTGACCGACGACGAGGTGCTGCTGTGTGATTTCAAGACCAACCGCCAGCCCCCCGCCCGCGTTGAGGACACGCCGGTGCTGTACCTGCGGCAGATGGCGTCGTACCGTGCGCTGCTGCGCATGCTCTATCCGGGGCGGAAGGTGACGTGCATCCTTGTCTGGACCGAGGATGTGCGCGTCAGTGTCCTGCCCGATGCGCTGGTCGCGGCCAATGCGCCAGCGCGGATTGCATCGCAGTGATGTCTTGACCCCGCGCCAAAGGGTCGCCATGTCGGATGGACCGATCATGTCGCGGCCCGTGCCGCGATCAACAGGAGTGATGCAATGAGCGAGAACACCGTCGCCGTAAAGGACGCCGAATTCCAGAAGCAGGTGCTGGAATCCAGCGAACCCGTTCTGGTCGATTTCTGGGCCGAATGGTGCGGGCCGTGCAAGATGGTCGCCCCGGCGCTGGAAGAAATCGGCGCGGAGTTCAAGGGCAAGCTCAAGGTGGTGAAGGTCAATATCGACGAAAACCCCGAGACGCCCAACACCTATGGCGTGCGTGGCATCCCGACCATGCTGATCTTCAAGGGCGGCAAGGTCGTCGCGGACAAGGTCGGCGCGGCCCCCAAGACGCAGCTTAAGGAATGGGTGAAGGCCAGCCTCGCCTGAAGATCCCCGTGTCCTGACATGTGACAGGACCACCCGGGCGCTGCCCGGACCCGGCAGGGAGCGCGCTCCCTGCACCCTGATCTGTTTATGAAATCATGGTTTCCAAAGGTCCGCGACCTTTGGTGGGGGTTCGGGGGCAAAGCCCCTGAGACAACGCTACCCCGCGCGTGCGACGTCGGTCCATGTCGTCGGCGTCGCGCCCGCATGGCGCAGGCCGGCGCGCAGGCCGGGACTGCACAGCGTTTCGAATTCGGCCACATGTTCATAGGTCGGCATCAGGCGCTGCAGCAGTTTGTTCTTTGCCGTGGCCGGGTGGAAATAGATTTCCGACAGCCCGTCGGGCAGGTGCGCGGCCAAGGCGGAGACACGCTCCGTCGTCATGTGGCCGCTCCACGCCAGGCCAAAGCACCAGTCATTGGTCACCAGCCCCGCCTTGTGCGCCTGATGCCGCAAAAGCCGCGTCCAGCGCCGCAGCGCCGCATCGCCCAGCGTGTCGGCATAGGTGCCCGCCGCGAACAGCGGCTGCGGCGGTTCCAGCGGCACGCGCACCGCGCGCAGGCCATGACGCAGGCCGCTTTCGATCATGTAGCGCCCGACCGTGGGATGCAGGTGCATGTGCTTGTGCGCGTTGGCATGGTCCAGCGCCAGCCCCGTGCGGGCAAAGGCGCGGAACTGGGCCTCGATCTCGGCGGCGAGTTCGCGGCGCACGGCGGGGCGGAAGAAATATTCCACGCCCAGCTTCAACTGGTCGGACGGGAACTGCCCGTCCTGCGGCACCAGAAGCGGGATGTCCGCGGGCGGCAGGGTGGCCGGTCCCTCGATCGCGACAAGGTGCAGCCCCACCCGCAGGTCAGGCAGGCGCTTTGCCCGGCGGATCGCATCCTCCGCCGCGGGACCGGCGACCATCAGGCTCGCGGTGGACAGCAGGCCATCGCGATGCGCGATCTCGACGGCTTCGTTCACCTCTTCCGACAGGCCGAAATCATCGGCGGATATGATGACGCGTTTCATGACAGCAGGGAACCGGATGTAGCGATACCAGAAAAAACGCCGGAACCCGAAGGCCCCGGCGCATGGAAATGCCCGATGGCGATCAGGCCGCGCGACGTTCGCGCAGGAACTGGAAGAATTCCACCCCTTCGCGCAGGCGGCGCTTCATCATCTGCGGGCTGCGGACCATCTCGTTCAGGATCGAGGCGATCTTGGGCGCGCGGAAATAGAACTTCCGGTAGAAATCCTCGACACTGTTGAAGATTTCGGTGTGCGACAGGTGCGGGTAATGCAGCGGCGCGATCTGCACGCCGTTTTCATCAATCAGTTCCGCATTGCTGGCGTCGAGCCAGCCATTCTCCGTCGCCTGCTTGTGCAGGAACGTGCCCGGATAGGGTGCCGCCAGCGAAACCTGCAGCGTGTGCGGGTTGATTTCGGTCGCGAACTTGATGGTTTCCTGAATGGTCTCCTTCGTCTCGCCCGGCAGGCCGAGGATGAAGGTGCCATGGATCTTGATGCCGAGTTCGTGGCAGTTCTTGGTGAACTCACGCGCGACCTCGACCCGCATGCCCTTCTTGATGTTGTGAAGGATCTGCTGGTTGCCGCTCTCGTACCCGACCAGAAGCAGGCGCAGGCCGTTGGCCTTGAGCACCTCGAGCGTCTTGCGCGGCACGTTCGCCTTTGCGTTGCACGACCACGTCACACCCAACTTGCCAAGTTCCTTGGCAATCGCCTCGGCGCGCGGCAGGTCGTCGGTGAAGGTGTCGTCGTCGAAGAAGAATTCCTTGACCTGCGGGAAATACTGCTTCGCCAGGCGGATTTCGGCGGCCACGTGCTCGGGGCTGCGGGTGCGGTAGTGATGGCCACCGACCGTCTGCGGCCACAGGCAGAACGTGCAGCGCGACTTGCACCCGCGACCCGTATAGATCGAGATGTAGGGGTGCATCAGGTAACCGATGAAGTAATCCTCGATCTTCAGGTCACGCTTGTACACCTCGGTCACGAACGGCAGGCTGTCCATGTCCTCGATCATCGCGCGGTCGCGGTTGGAGATGATCTTGCCATCCGGGTCGCGCCAGGTGATGCCATCGACATCCTTCCAGTCGCGGCCTTCGGCGATTTCCTTGATGGTGTAGTCGAATTCGTTGCGCGCCACGAAATCGACCGGCGGCGCGTTCAGCAGGCTTTCCTCCGGCTGCACGGCGACCTTCGCGCCGACCATGCCGATCTTGACCGCCGGATTCGCGTCCTTGAGCATCTGCGCCACCCGCACGTCGGACGCAAAGGACGGGGTGGAGGTGTGCATGATGACGAGGTCGCGGTTGCGCACGTCCTCAAGGATCGGTTCCATGCCCATGCGCGCCGGCGGTGCGTCAATCAGGCGGCTGCCTTCGACCATGGCGGCAGGCTGCGCCAGCCATGTCGGATACCAGAACGACTTGATTTCCCGCTTGGCCTGATAGCGGGAGCCGGCCCCGCCATCGAATCCGTCGAAGGAAGGCGGCTGGAGAAACAGGGTCTTCATCATGTTACGCGAATCCTCGGGTCTGAAAGGGGCTCACTCCCCCGCGCGACCGCAGTTGCCTTGACTGGTTTGGTTTGGCCTGCCCGGCCCCCGACGGCGTCAGTCGCCGGGGGAAGCAGGTTGTGATCGGGGTGTCATAGCGGAATGTGGCGAAATATGCATAGTCTGTCCGCGCCACGCCACGCGCGTGCCCGTGACGCTGCCGACCATGATGCCCGCCGACAGCCAGTCGCGCAGCGGCAGCAGGAACAGCGGGACAAGGCTGCGCTGCGCCAGTGCACGGTCCATGACGAACGCGCAGATGGCGCGCGCCACCCATACCGACACGAAGAACATCCATGTCCATGTCGCATGGGGGGCGAACACCACCACCATCGTGGCCCAGAACAGCGGTAGCTGGATGGCCGACGCGGCATAGCCCAGGGGCTCCAGCGTCTTGACCGTCCGGCCCCAGCGCAGTTCGTGGGCCAGCACCTCACGCAGGGAACGTTCCCCCACGGTGGTCCATGTCATGCACGCGGCAATGGCGATGTCCTTGCCCTGTTCGCGCACATACCGGCCCAGCATCGCGTCGTCGGCGACATGCGGGACCAGCGCCTCCAGCCCGCCGATGGCCTGCAGCATGGACCGCCGCAGCGCCATGGTCGCACCAAGGCAGTCCTGCCGCCCAAGGTAGCGCGACAGCATGACGCCGGGCAGGAAATTGTGGTTGATCTGTCCCGCCGCCAGCAGGCGCGGCAGGGTGGGGGACGCGGGCAGCCCCGCGTAAAGCGTGGTGACCAGCCCGACATTGGGGGGAACCAGCGCGCCGACCACATGGCGCAGGTAATCCGGGGCCACGTGGATGTCCGAATCGGAAATGACCAGCACGTCATGCCGCGCGCGCGGCATCATGTTGATCAGGTTCCCGATCTTGCGGTTGATCCCGTGGAATGTCGGGTCGATGACCAGTTCGATATCCAGCGCCGGGTGGCGTTCGCACAGGCGCCGCACGATGGGGATGGCGGCGTCATCTTCGGACTGGACACCAAAGATGATCTGCATAGCGGGATAATCCTGCGTGCAGAAGCTTTCGAGCGCTTCTTCCAGCAGGGGTTCATCGCCATGCAGTGGCTTGAGCACCGTGACCGGGGGCATGGGCACGGCCTGATCGGAGCGTTTTTCCTGCACGCGGAAGCGTGAAACCAGAAAAGTGCCTAGCGTCGCCTGTACGCACCCGGCCACCGCGACTGCCGCGGCCAGACCGGATGGTGAGACAAGGGCGTTAAGAACAGACATCATCTTTCCGGCTGGGTCGCGCGTGCATGATATAACATCGGTGATCCGGTCCGTAACCCGAAGCCCGGGTCATCCGGCCGAAAAGACCTTGATCCTCTTCTGTAACAGATCGATCAGGTTTTGCACATTCCCGCCAGCCAGCGCGGAACGGAAATCGGAATGCTGCATGCCGACCTGGCTGATATTGCCATTCAGCAGCACGTCAACCACCTGATATCCCTTGGCCCCGTTCATGTGCATGACGTAATTGACCGCCGTGCCGGACGGGTCGTCCGATGATCCGATCTGGGTATCGACAATCTTGTTGCCACCCACGGGCGCGTCACGGACTGCGGGATTGATGGTGAAGCGGGCGTCGGTGCCGGGCTTGAAGCTGGAAAGGTTGCGGGCGATCGTGAACTGGCGGAACGTGGACAGCAGCACCTGCTTCTGGTCCGGCGACAGCGTGGCATAGTGCGGACCGATGGAGGAGGACAGGATCGCCTCCAGGTCATACACGCGGTCGATGACCGGGCCGAGTTCCTGCGCACGCTGGTCGAACGAACCGCTGTTCTTGGCCTCGATGCGGGTCAGTTCGGCGTAAAGCGCCTTGATGGGGGCCTGCGGGTCGGATGCGGCCGCGGCCGCATGCGCCGAAGGAATGAAGGAAGGCAGGGCCGGGAGCGCCGACGCTGCCACCAGCCCGGCGCACAGCGCCAGAGACGTTGTTTTCAGGACATGTTTCATAATGATCATGATTTCGGTCCGATTGCCGTCTTTAGCAAGGGCTGGGTCATGCTGATTCCGACACCCAGCGCTTCCAGCGCGGTATTGGTGATCGCCTGCGCATCGAGGCCTGCCTCGTGGTACTGGGCGGCCTGGGTGTTGTGGTCGATGAAGCGGTCGGGCAGGGCCATGGGGCGGAAGCGCACGCG
>NZ_NKUF01000080.1 GCF_003206495.1 Gluconacetobacter entanii
AGGCCACATCAACAGGCCTTACAGAAGACCGCACACGATCACACGTCAATATGGGTCAGAAAACTCTTGCATAACGGACGGCAACCACAGAAGAAATCCCTTCCTGATGGATATTGACCGCCTGCGCTTCGGCGTTTCACCTGCGGCCGTGGTAGTTCATGTCAAATTATGTCAGGCTATACTCTTTTAGGAGTTTTAGATTAAGGGAGAGTAGATTATACCCCTGCAGGCCATAAACGCGGAAGCCGGTGAAATCCCGGCACGGTTGCGCCACTGTAAGCAGGTGTAGAACACAATTTTCTACCCGAAAGTCAGACCCGCGCATGGCTCCGTTCCGAGCGAAACAGGACGCATTTTTCCTGAGGAGTCGTATAAAATGTCTGATACTGCACTAGGTTCCCACGCTATCCCCTCTCCCGCGCCTATTCCCGTCAGGGAGATAGCGCCGTGGTTGGTTTTCGGCTTACTGATGCTGCTGGCCCTTTATTTTGTCGGCGCAGAAGAAGGTGCGACATCTATTATTCCTGGCATGTATGTGCACGAGTGGGTGCATGACAGTCGCCATCTTCTGGGTTTCCCCTGCCACTGACATGGAAAACAGAATGATGGTCCGCACCCTACTTATTCGCGGAATGCTCGTCGGTTTTTTGGCCGGCATTCTGGTATTCGGTTTCGCAAAAGTGTTTGGCGAACCTCAGGTGGATCATGCCATTGCATTTGAATCTGCCATGGACGAGGCTAAAGCCAAGGCAGATCTGGAGCGAGGCATCCATGATGTTGAAGAGCCGGAACTTGTAAGCCGGAAACTTCAAGCCAGTTACGGATTGCTCACAGGTGTAATGGTTTACTCGACAGCGTTTGGCGGCCTTTTCGCTCTTGTATTTTCTTATGCAAATGGGCGCATGAAAAGCACAGACTCTCGTGTTGTGTCTGTTCTGCTGGCGATAACCGGGATTATTGCAGTATATATGGTGCCAAGCATCAAGTATCCTGCCAACCCGCCATCTGTAGGAAACCCGGATACAATTGGCATGCGGACAGAATTGTATTTTATAATGATGCTGGTCTCCCTACTGGGGATGATCGCAGCCACAATGCTTCAGGGACGCTTACGTCAGCAATATAATGCATGGACATCAACTTATCTTGCAGGCGCGTGTTATATTCTGATTGTCTTTACAACAGGCGAGTTACTTCCTGCGGTTAATGAAGTCCCCTCTAATTTCCCTGCTGATTTGCTCTGGAATTTCAGGATTGATTCCTTAGGCATGCAGATCATCATGTGGACCACACTGGGTCTGGGTTTCGGTGCCTTTACTGAATATGCAAATCGAAACCGGTTTGGATATCGTAATGGCGCTAACATTCAGCTTAATGCCCATTAAAATGGCTTGAAGTTAAAAACGTGAGAACTGGCGTTGACTTGAAGTCACGCCAGATACTCAATGACAATTACGAGATTTTTCCGCGATATTTATGGGGAACTCGCCAATATCCATCACAACGTACTGTTTTCGGTTGCCGATTTCCCCATGCGCCAACAGGCGTAGGAAAGGGCGACAATCTCGCGACCAGATGGCGCCCTTCCCTTTTCTTTCCGCAAGCAGTCCAAAACCCGGCATTTGCCCTGACAAAACTACAGACTAATATTAAGCCCGACAATAATATCACGCGTCGCTGTTTCGTGCTTCAGTGTCATGGACACTATGCCCGCCACCTTCATATCGGCGCTACGCCACAGTTCATCGTTCCAAACAAAGGAGCGATCGGCCCATGCTGATACGATTTAACCATGACTCGGGCTGTCCATCACACCGACAGTTCGCCCTGCTGTCGGGTAAGAGCGTTGGCGATCATAGCCGAAAGCAACCTGAATGCTACGGCGTTAAGGCGTCATTGTCATCCCATGCCACACGCGTCCGGATGGTCAAGGGTCAGAAGCAGGCGCGTAACAGGAACCGGGAGATCCGAGATGGGCGGCGAACGGTGCAGTACTGCCCCTTTTGTCGACCAGCCGGGATATAACCGCCCTTTCAGAAGGGTGATCCAGCACGCTGGCGTATCATGGATGATCTCGCTGTCAGCATGTTTCCATTGAACCCCAGGGCCAGTGTAGGTGCACAGGAGGCGTAACGGAACATTGTCAACATGAAAGCGGCGGCAACTGTCGTGTCTGACCTTTTCCAGCCGGAAGCGGATTTCGGCCGTGCCCGACAGGCGCTGATAACGACAGGCAAGATTCAGGGCGTCGTCAGCAAGCGCCTGCGTGCCTGCCGGTAAGTGAGTCCGCAACTCGATTTCAAGAATTTCAATAGTGCCCCGACTGAGAAACAGGTCCGGGCCATGGGCATTCCACAATGCTGCGGCCTGCATGATCTCCTGCCCTGTGTGGCGCTCTTCCTGAACGATGAAACATTCACTTCTGTCAATGTCCTGGAACGGTGCCGGAATGACAGGGCGCTGACGGGTCGGGCAGGCCGGTCTCATGTCGAGGTCCTTTAGGGATTGTTATATTATAACGTACCATATAAGTTTGGTGGATCGCAACCGAATGAATGGTGTCCGTCATGCGCGAAAGACTTCCGGTAACGGTTCTTTCCGGCTTTCTGGGAGCCGGGAAGACGACGCTTCTCAACCATGTGCTCAATAACCGCGAAGGCCGGAAAGTCGCGGTGATTGTCAATGACATGAGCGACGTGAACATTGATGCCGATCTGGTGCGCGACGGCAGCGATCTGTCCCGAACAAATGAAACGCTGGTCGAGATGAGCAATGGCTGCATCTGCTGCACGCTGCGTGACGACCTGCTGCACGAAGTGCGGCGGCTCGCGGAAGAAGGCCGCTTCGATTACCTTCTGATTGAATCGACAGGGATTGCCGAACCACTTCCGGTTGCAGCGACATTCGAGTTTCGTGATGAAGCGGGCGAAAGCCTATCTGACATTGCGCGGCTCGATACGATGGTCACGGTAGTGGACGCCGTCAACCTGCTGCAGGATTACGCCTCGACGGACTTCCTGCGCGACCTGGGCGAGACGGCAGGCGAGGAGGATGACAGGGCACTGGTTGACCTGTTGGTCGAACAGATCGAATTTGCCGATGTGGTGGTGCTGAACAAGGTCTCGACCGCCACACCGGCGCAGCGCGAGGCCGCGCGGCAGGTCATTCAGGCTTTGAATGCCGATGCGGATATTATCGAAACCGATCAGGGCGTCGTGCCCTGCGCGCGCATTCTGGATACACACCGGTTCGATTATGACCGGGCCCATAAGCATCCACTATGGTACAAGGAACTGTTCGAATTCCATAACCATGTTCCCGAGACCGAGGAATATGGCATCCACACTTTCGTCTGGCGTGCCCGCCGCCCGCTGGTGCCGGAACGGTTCAAGGCCTTTATCGACTCTTCCTGGCCGGGCGTGATCCGGGCCAAGGGCCATTTCTGGCTGGCGACCCGCCCGCACTGGGTGGGCGAACTGGGGCAGGCCGGTGCACTGGTCCGCACGCAGGCAACGGGACGCTGGTGGGTGACGATACCCAGAGGTCAGTGGCCGGATAGCGATGAATGGCGCGACATGATCCTGTCGAAATGGGACCCGGTTTATGGGGATCGCCGACAGGAGATCGTGTTTATCGGTACGGCAGAGATGGACGAAGCTGCCCTTCGTGCGGCTCTGGATGCCTGCCTTGTGCCCGATTTGAATATGGAGCGGTTCGATCCGCTGCCCTTCGCCCATCTGCCTGATCCATTTCCGGTCTGGGGGCAGGGAGAAATGGTAGATGCGTAAGGTAAAGGCCTATAACGAACGAACATTACGACACGAGATGTGGCGACGGTATGCGGGTGATGAATGGGCAGCCTTTGACGCCCTGCCCACAGCAATCCGCCAACGGGTGGCTGCGCATGCCTATGATGCCTGGTCGGTCAACGTCATGATGCTCTGGCAGCATTATAAACGGCTTTATGGACGCACGATGCGCGCCGAGCGGGCCCTGATCCGGTATCTTGATTATTGCGAGAGACTGGAGCGGGAAGCGTTTGCGTCACGCTACAGCGAAACCTACGGCACGGTCCTGCCGCATGATGCAGCCTGCGTGTCAGTGCTGAGGTAAAATCAGTATTTTACTGTCATGGCACTCGTATCTTCAGGGATCGTCCTCATCGGGATCGCGAGCCTGAAAAATAACCCGATGCTGCCCGTTGGGACGATTATGCCTGTAGAGCGTTCAATGGAAATTTCGTGCCTTAACCACGATATTTTCTCGCAAGCGACCCTGCTCAGGGTCGGAGAAATCGTGCAACGACCGATTTCCCACATCGGCCAGCAGGAAGGACAGATCCACAATCTCACGCGTCACGAGATGCACCACCTCCCCTTCCTTCTGCAACCGCCCCACAACCCCCAGCATCTGGCCTGAGAGGACCACACGACGAAAGCGCTCGAACATGTCGGGCCAGATAATCACGTTGATCGCCGCCGTTTCGTCCTCCAACGTCATGAACACCACGCCCTCGGCCGAACCGGGTCGCTGGCGGACCAGCACCAGTCCAGCCACCGACAGGCTGCTCCTGTCCCTTGCCTCGAAGGCCTGCCGGCACGTCACCATCCCGCGTTCGATGAGATCAGGGCGCAGGAACGCCACGGGATGATCCCGCAGGGTCAGGCCGGTACGGTTGTAATCGCGCGCGACCTCAGCCCCGTCCCGCATGGGCTGGAGCAGCACGTCGGGTTCTTCCGCTTCACGCACGACGGCGGCTGCGGCAAACAGCGGCAGGGGTTCGTCACGTAGTGCTTTGATCGCCCACAGCGCCTCGCGCCGGGCTAGGCCCAGTCCCGGCCGGAAGGCGTCCGCCTCGGCCAGATGGGTCAGGGCTGCCCCCTTCACCCCTGCCCTGCGCCACAAATCATCGACCGAGGCGAAGGGCCGGTCGCCCCGAGCGGCTACGATCCGGGCCGCATCCTCATTGGCCAGCCCTTTCACCAGGTTCATGCCCAGACGGACGGCAAACAGCCCGTCATCCCGCTCCGGGCCTTCAGGCGTGCTGTCCCAGCGCGAGGCGTTGATGCAGACCGGCCGGATCTCGACCCCGTGCTCGCGCGCATCGCGCACAAGCTGGGCCGGGGCGTAGAAGCCCATCGGCTGGCTGTTCAGGAGTGCTGCCAGAAACACATCCGGATGGGTGCATTTCATCCAGGATGATGAATAGGCGAGGATGGCGAAGCTGGCGGCATGGCTTTCGGGAAAGCCGTAACTGCCAAACCCCTCAAGCTGCTGGAAGATGCGTTTGGCAAAGGTCTCGGGATAGCCCCGCGCCGTCATGCCTTCGATCAGGCGCGTGCGGAAGCGCGAGACGGTGCCGGTATTCTTGAACGTCGCCATGGCGCGGCGCAGCTGGTCGGCCTCGGACGCCGAAAACCCGGCACAGACCATGGCCACCTGCATCACCTGTTCCTGGAACAGCGGAATGCCCAGCGTCTTCCTGAGCACCTTCTCGAGTTCCGGCGTCGGGTAGATTTCTTTCTCCTGCCCGGCCCGTCGGCGCAGGTAGGGATGCACCATGTCGCCCTTATGTGGACGGCCTTTACGATGCAAGAGGTCACATTGATTGCATTGTCGTATCTTTCTTCTGCGTATTTTCGCTCCAGCGAAATGCACTGATACT
>NZ_NKUF01000081.1 GCF_003206495.1 Gluconacetobacter entanii
TTCCTCAACCGCATGGACATTGATCGCCTCGATCCGAATGCTCACACGACGGACAGCAAGGCATTGTCAGGGTTGAAAAACTTTCGGATCGGGCTCTTAGAATCAGACGGTCCGCTGCCCCAGGAGGTCGCTCCGCGAATTTGCCCGAACAGACTGAGCTTCGGGCAAATCTCGCCGTTGATGGTAAGTCCTATGGCGTTCCTGCCGCTTTTTTGCCCGTCTTGCTCGGTGGTGCAGCCCATGCTTTCACTTTGTCGAACCAGTAAGAGAGACGTCCTTCACCCAGCGAGCGATGCGGTTGCGTGACCGACTTCAGCCGCAATTTTAGCTCGGCGTGGAGTTTACGTATCCAGGCCTTCTCAACGTCGAGCGCGTTGTCATGCTGCGCGTTCTCGAAACGTACCGCCAGCGCAGCCATCAACGGATCATTGAATTTGCTGTCGGCCAGCAGGAGGTCGGCCATGTCGTTAACCGCGATATTGTGAAGGATGCCGACCCCGGCATAGTTGCCTTGCTCGAGACCCCATTCGTGCAACATTGCCCCATCTCTCGGATTATCCTGCAGCCGCTTCAAAAGATCGGCAACTTCGCCAGACATGCGTCGAGCCAATGCCAACATCGTGGCGGCCTGCACCAGGGCGTGAAGCTCGACGAACTCAGGAGTGTCAGCTTCATTATAGACCAGTCCCGCGTAAGATCTCCCAAGAGGGCCGAAAAGCTCTGGCACGGCGAGCAAGGCGTCCGTCTTTTCGAGATCGGCAAGATAGGCTTTGAAGAAGGTTTTCGGTTTCACGCCACCGAGGACATCATCTTTATACTTGAGAAGACGGAGCGAGGTGCCGACGGCGTGCAGTAGTTCGCCAGGGTGAATGATTTTGCGGTGAGCGAGTTGGTCGGCGAAGGCGGTACGTACATGAGCATAGTCAGTGGCGCCCATGTCGTAAAAGTTCCACATGGCTCGCCATTCGGGTGTAGCTGCGATGCCGACAACACGAGGGTGCTTCGAAAGGTGATCGTTGAGCGCAGCGACATCCAAAGTCCCGCTGGCGAACAAATCGGCGAGCATCTCGGGCGGCACCACCGGGTCGCTCCAACTGACAAGCGGATACTTGTCGCGCAGGGCCCGTGCGCGCTGGCGTTTATCTGACACGGGCGCATTATTGAAGTTCAGACGATAGAGAATGTCAACGTCGAGTGTCCGCAACCCATCAGCATCTATGCCGTCGCTGCGATACTCCATGCCGATCGCCACCATGTAGAGAAGCAACGCACCAAGCGCGTCGTTGCTGGCACGCAGCTTCGGATCTGCCAGCTCGATTATGCGATCGAAATCGAATAAAATTGCTCGCAGACTTCGGAAATTGGGCTTGCCCCGTGCAGCGAACGTATTAAGTACAGCATCGCGATGGGCGAGGATCGCAGCCTTAGCTTCCGGCATTTTGAGATCGGCGGCAAAGGCGTCGAGCACGGTCCCGACGTCCGAACCAACGCGCATGGTTTTACCAATCAGTTTTTCTTTGCGAGCCTTGTAATCCTCCCGTTGTTCTGGCGGAATGTCTTCCTCGCTCGCAACAACGACCACTTTGATCTTATCCTGCTCGACGAAGCGATTGATGAATCCCATCACCTCGACAACGGACATTGGACAGCGCTCAAGATCGTCGAAAATGAGCACGCGTCCCTCGAGGCTTAGCATCGTGTCCTGCAGCAGCTTCTGGTTTTCCTTAGGGTCCGTCGCGACGCCTAAATAGGTAATGGCCTTCGACAGCACCGTATTTGCGACCTTCGCGGTCTTGCCGGAAAGCCAGGGATGCGCCTTCGCGAAAATGAGGGAGCTGACCTCAGACAGGTCGCTCACGCCGAACAGCGAGACCCTGATCTCCTCTTTTGCTGCAGGGTCATTTGCACGTGCCGCCGCAAGTCGGGCCTAGAAATATTGCTCGATGAAGAAGCTCTTACCCGATCCCCACGGCCCTTCAAGCATGACGGCGAAGTCAGGATTTCCCGGTCGGTCGAGATAGTAGTCGAGATACGCGCGCGCGGCAGGATCGGTGGTCACATAGGCTCCTGTAGATGAAGGCACAGATGGTTCATATATAGGGACTCTGACCAGCTAAATTAAGGTGACTTCACCGCTCATCTTGTCAATCAAGGGCTTGGTTGTGAACCGTCTCGCACGGCGCTTGTAATCTAGAGCAGATCCAGTTTGAATGGACACATTCGAACTGGTGAAGATGCTCGATAAACAATGAGTTAGAACAATTCCAATTGTGCCCGCGACTACGCAAACGAACGTTTGGGTTCTTGGATGCTTATACTGTAGCCTCACGGCCTCAGTGAGGTACAAAGTGGCTATTTTAACGAAATGGCGAACCTCTAATTCCTTTGATGCTCTATCCGTGATCTGAATGTTTTTAAGTCTCCGTCCATGATGATATTGTTATGTAATGTGCACATAGTAAAACTGAGGCATACGCCATCATTTTTGTTACAGGAATAGACTGCAGAGTTTCCTAAATACAGATATTTTGTGTTGTTCTGTACCTCACAGGAGAACCCCACAATAAAACCTATAGAAACTTTAATTTTGGATAAAACGCGGAAGATACCACTTTCTTACCACAAATATTCCAGTCATATCATCAAGCGTTCCAGACCTTAGCAGTCTCACTATCAAAGAACGTATATTCAAGATGCGATCCTACGGTCTTCTGGTACTTCGACAACAAACCGTCAAATATATTAATTTTTTCTGGATTTGGTTTGTACACACCAAAATATAGATGTTTCGCTTTAGAACCAAAGATAGCTCGGTAAATGTGAGCATCGTTCTCGTCGGCACTGTGTCCATATACGAAAATCGAACAGGAATTCCAGCGCAAGGTGTCGTAACAGTAACGCAAATAGGCGACAGAATTGATCTTTCGCATTTTCTGAGAGCTGGTGCCCTCCGCGACATAGAGCGGCAAGCGGCGCTTATTTATAATGGTATCGCTAATAGTTGCTATCACACCCATCCCGGTATCAAGTGCTTTTATGATCCCACCATCATCGGTCTCAAACAGATGTAGGCCGCCATGCAAGTTATAGAGATTACAGTACGCACCCTCGATAAATGGGCCACGGAAATACCCCTCCGATTCTCCAAGGCCAAATCCATCCGCGAGGCGACATTTCTCAAGATTTACCCAATAAAGCAGCAGGTCGTAGTTCAAAGAAAATACCGTACAGAAATTCGCAAGAAAATTAGCGCTGCTTGTGTATTGGAAACCCAGATCTTGTCTATGGATAGGATGCGTGGCGTTGACTGCTTTGACTAGTGCCTCTCTAACCATCTGGGCGTGGAGCATGATCTCACTAGCATGTGCATAGTTCCTATATCCTTGCTCGACAACGACTGCCCCTTCGAGGGCACGTATTACCGCCTCAAAATCTACCGTTCCTAGGATGTTAAATATTTCGCGCACTGGACTACCTACAGCAAGCCCCGAGTTGTCGAGGAGGTTGCGATAGTTAAAGTACTCAGCGGAAAAGCCGTTGCCGATCAATAGAGCTCGTTCCTCGCCTTTAGTTCTCTCCAGCGCCTCATCGAAGTCGATCATATTATGCATATTTTCCTCCAATCAATTCCTGTTCTTAATATATATTTAATATTTATCAATATATCGCATATAATTACATGAGTCATCCTAAAATACAAGACCTACTCGTCCACGGTGAAGGCTCGTTAGTGAACGGAAACGCAACTTTGACAACAGCATGCGCTCAATCGTATGGTATCAGTTCTCAATCTAGAATATGTAATCTACGCATAAGCAATATTCCAAGACATGTGATTATCGGCTTCTGGTATATTTTACCCGAGAACAGACAGACCGCTTGTGCCCCCTTACCCACCGGTCTGCTCGAAGAATTAAGCAGACTATTAGATCTAAATCGAAAATTTGGAAGAACTGGCGTTCGCTTACCCGAAACGAAGTGGTCGTTTTACGGCGGAGGCATCAGATATACTAAATGGTGGATGTTCCTTAGCTATAATCCTCAGAACGGCCCGAGAATGATGGAAGTTAAGAAACTCTTGCGCAAGTGCTTCATCGACGAAGCGCGTGGATATTTGTGCATCTGTTGAAGCGGTTAACGTACCAAGAGGAACACCGTCTTCCCACCCCTTCAGCTTTCTAAATTCTTTCACGATGATCCCGAACGGTGGATGAGCATGACTGAGTTGTGCCTCGGAATACGCAACGAGGCTTCCGGTAATATCGCATGCAATCAATCCATCAGGGCCGGAGAAATGGTCAAACTGTCTTTGCTTCATCCCCAGCAAATCGCGTGACACAGCATTATAGCAGGCTTTGGAAAACTCCTCCGCATCGCTTTTAGGACGGCCCGAAACCGCTTGAGGATAACTAAAATCAGTTGATGTATCGTCTACACGAACAACCCAGAATCCTGAGCTTGACCAGCCGTCTCCCTTATTCAACCGCCTCTCAAATCGCTTTATGCCGGAACCAATTTTTGAAGGTTCATCGGAAACAAGGAGATCAAAGCGCTCTAAGAGTGCGGAGAGATCGCTATGGTCCTCAACATCTTGTATATGTTCTCCATCACAATAGCGCGCCAGCATTTCCTTGAAATACTGTGTAGCCGCCTTTTTGGTTTTGAAAATTCGACCATTCGACAACTCTACCGACTTTGCCATCTGTCACTCCTCCACTGTCGTTTTTTTCAGCACGTTTTCACGGATTTCTCGGACGACGATCGGCGGCAAACCAATTGCGTCTAGCCGGTCGCACCGATCAACGACCCACTGAATACAGGCAGCCTGATCGAGGTCATCTAGTGCAACAACCTCGTAAAGTGCGACAGCTCCTATACGTGACATCCCAAGCTCCATAAGAGAGCGCAAGGTCACAGTACTCACCCCTAATTCCAAGGCGACGCCGATATCGAGGTCGCTATCAATCAGATCTTCTCGGTCTATAGCCTTCAAATGCTGGTTCAGCACGTCGACATAGGCAGAAAAATATCGAGGTGCCAGAAATCGAGCCGTACCTTCAATCATTTCCAGTGTGCCCCTGATGACGCTGGCTATATTGACCTCACCGTCACGCCGCTGAAGATACTCAATCCGCTTGCGAATGATAGTCGGCAACGAAAAGCCCTTCAGCCACTGCAACACCGTAAGCGCATGCAAGGGGATCAGCGTACTCGGCCGGAAAACGGTCAGGACATTATCGTTGATCCTTTCCATCATTTTCGAAAAACGATGATAAGCATCATCACTTTCCGAGGGTGCAGGCAGCAGATCCTCCGCGGGCCCCTCATAAGCCTGAAAGAATGCCAACAATCTCTGTAACCCCAGCAAACTCACGCCTGGGTTCCGGACGCCAATTTCTGCAGAAAGTTCGAGGCCCTGTGTCGCCTTCGCGAGTGCTTGCTCGAGACGTTGCAAATTGGCGGCGGGCTGACGCTTAGCCCACGGTGCCGCTGTCAGTGATCAGAGGTGGTCCCCATTTTTCGGACAGGGCGATAAGCTATCATCTGGCCTGAACGAGGACGGGTTTTATGGGCAAGGTTACGCGGAAGAGGTATGCGGCA
>NZ_NKUF01000082.1 GCF_003206495.1 Gluconacetobacter entanii
AGCGAACCATGTTCGGAAGAGCAGGCTTCGAACTCCTCAGGGCTCGTGTCCTCCAGCCCGCATAATCAAAAACATCATCACGAAAAGTGCGGAAGAACCCAGTTCTCAGTGAAAATCAACAGCCACACGCGGTATGGTCGTGGCGCGAGCGCTGTCGAGGTTCAGGGATCGTACATACTCCAGGCGTTCCAGCAATCGCAGGATATTGCGCGCGGCTGGTGACAGGGGCGGGTTACGCAGCCACGAGAGCGAGGAGGCACTGCGATCGCCACGACGCTCCAGCATTTTGTCCAAACGACAACGGGTTTCCGGCGGCAGATCCCCTGCAAGGACGTCATGGACAAGGTGATCGGCCTGCTGGCGAGCACGGCGCACCAAGGCTTCAATGACAGTGACCGACGGCAGGAGAATGCTTCGGCGACGCATCTCGTCAATCAGGATCGCAGCCATGCGGGATGGCTGGGTCACATGATGTGCAATTGGCATCGCGAAACCGGTCATGTCATGAAATGCCGACCGATCGAAGGTTCGGTAGCCATAACGCTTCATCAGGTGGGCCAGATGGGATCGACTGGTTTCGTCACGACGTCCGTAATGGGACCAGAGCCCAGGGGACAGGTCGAGCTGCCGCGCAACAAATGACAGAATGGGAGCCGGTGGTGTTTCACCAGATTCCAGCACCCGTCCCGGCCAGCGCATGTAGAGCATGACCATCGCAAAACCCAATCGGGAGGTTTCTCCGCGGCGGGTTGCGATCAGATCGAAGTCATCCTGGCTGAGTGTAAGAGACTGTTTCGTAATAAGTAACTTTCTAAATAAAAACCGTGCAATATCAATGCGTTACGGGAATGAAATGCCGGTAAATCAGTAAGGAGGGCTTCTAAGTCGGTCGTCGGCTTGAGGAGTGACCCTCGAAACAAAGAAAAGGGGGCCTATAGGCCCCCAAGGAGAGGAATTATGTTCGATCCCTGCAAAATATTTCCTATGAGAGAGTTTACTCCAAAGTGGAGCTTCTATGAGGAGCTTAAATTCTGGTTATTTTGTAAAGTGCAAGAGACTATATGGTATTTTATTGGCGACATGGTTTTGCGGCGCATACAAGAAAAGATCTTAGTACATTATTACTATGACCATCCTCATTCTGAGTTACATCATTAAAATCCGAATTCTTTAAATCGTACCCTTTAATTAATTTCTCAAGTAGTTTATCAATGTTTTCAGGTCCGTCATAAAATCGAATATCTCGAATTTCTACATTCGCAGGATGTAGAAGCTTAGCTATCCATTCTTTCGGCTTTTCATCAATCCCAAACCACCAAAAGTCTTCCTGATTTATGAATAAAAGCGATCTTTTGCTTGGCATGTCTTCAAAATTACACTTCTTGAAATCTTGAGGTATCTGCATACGATCTCACCATAAACTAGGAATAGGGCACAATCGCCTCAACATCAGGCGAATGAATGCTATACGGACAAAGGTTGCGCTGTTTTTCAACAGACGTTCCCTATCCACAGCCAAACGCCAGTAATCACCTAACCATGCAAAGCCGCGTTCGACCACCCATCTTTTCTCGGCGGGAACAAAACCCTTTGCAGGGCTGGTATGATTCTGCCCTATCTCAATATCACCGTTAAAATAGGTTTGGACAAAGCCCCGTAGCAATTCGCCGCGATAACCTTTGTCAGCGATGATCTTTTTAACTTTTGAATTGTTCCAACGGTTTTTGATCTTTTTCAAAACCGCCATACCACCTTTGGTATCGTGCATATTGGCTGGCGTAACCACGATATCGACCAACAGCCCAAGACTATCGGTAACAAGATGCCGTTTCCGACCTTTGACTTTTTTGCCGCCATCAAATCCACGGGTAACGGCAGCGGCATTCTTTCCGGTTTTCACACTTTGGCTATCCATAACCAGAAGGGACGGCTGGCCGTCTTTGCCAGCTTCCTCCCGGACCTCCTCATATAAGGTGTGATGGATTTTCTGCCATTTATTCTTTTTGCGCATAAGAACGAAATATCTATACACGGTCTGCCATGGTGGGAAGTCCTTGGGCAAGTTCCTCCATTTGCAGCCATTCACGGAGATATAAAATATAGCATCCACGACACGGCGCATGTCCGTCCCACGGGTCCGCCCATAATGGGTGTCACGCGGGATAAATTTTCTGATTTTCTGCCACTGGCTATCCGACAAATCGGTATCATAACCAGAACATTGAGCGAACATTGGCCGAAAAATCTTTCCTTTTGATTCGATAGGAGAATATAGCATATGACCGGCTGAAGGTACAGAAAAACTAGCGAAAACAGACGCATAATTCCCATTCTGGATATAAATTTCTGAATGTGATATAATCCGAAACGGTGCTTCGCAGCACTTCTACATTGAGGCGGCCTCCTATGTCGGGTGGCCTGCTGAATATAACACCCGGCTTTATGCCCGTGGGTGAACGGCGACGGCTGTTCACTTGGGGAATAGGCAGGGCGTGATTTTGCCTCAAAAGTAGACACGCTGCGAACCGCCGGGCGTCGGGCGTCGGGCGGTGTCGATTGGAAACGTGCGTCCGTCGCAGGACAAATTGAGGCTAAAATTATGTCTTTATCGGGAGAAGATATTCAATATCTTCAAAAACAAAACCCTGCCAATACTCCAAAAGTTTCACTATCTCCGGCAGATCAGGCATTATTATGGGCCAATTTGAAGCCCTATAATCGAATTGAATACGTTGCATGGTTTGCTTTGATACTTGGGGTGTTTGTCTGCATACCCTTGTTTTTCAAACAATACCGATGGAAAAAGGCAAGCCAGAAACTCGAAAAGGTTGGAATTGGCCCTAAATTAGGTGTTTTCCTAATAGGGTTGGTTTCTACCGCAGTCCAGCTTATGAAATTGCAGGAAATGGGACAATGAAATTCCTGCTTTCCTTGTTTTTCTATTGGCCGGGAAGGTTATTGATAGAAATACAATACCTGTTTCCGGCAGTAGGAAAAGTTATGGTTTCTGGAAGACGTAGAGAAAGCAAGTTTGCTGCCTTTGTTTTCTCCTTGGGTTTTTGGGCTACGTTGGGTTTCGTTTCCCTAGTCGTAATACAAGACCATGAAGATAAACATGCTTCCCAAAATCATCATATATCACATATAGGAAATGGCCATGCGTAATAAGCTGTCTGCATATTTAATTTTTGGGGCTGCGGTATTCACCGTTATTTCTCCTGCTTGGGCGAAGTATCCTGAACATTGGACCGGAAAGATTGAAGGCGGTAATGGGGATTTAACTATTACATCGAGCGACAACGGGTTACAGGGTGATTTGGATATTGGCGGTCCCGGTTGTGCTGGTAATGTGACGGGTCCGGCTTTGGAAACTGACACAGATATACTCATTTTGAAAAGCGATGACACCGGAAGTTGTGTAGTGCATTTGAAGAAATCAGGATCAAAGATCGTTAGCAGTAGTGAAGATGATTGCATCTCCCTTCATGGGGCAGCATGTGCGTTTTCGGGTGCCAAGATGACGAAAGCGAATTAGAATAGGGTGGTGTGAGATTAATCTCACACCACCCATACAGCGTTGATACGTATGGGCTTCTCAGATCGTTCTTAAAAGTTACTAATTACGAAACAGTCTCTAAAATGTCTCGTGATCTCGCGATCATCGACAGAAGGCTCGTAATGTCGGGCGAGAGCTTCACGGGTCAGAAGACGGCGCCGCGCCATGATCGGATGTCTCCTTCATGTGTCCGGAAGGGGATCATTGAACGGACGATCACTGGTTCACCTGCCAAGGCAGAAAAACAGCCGAAAGCCGAGTCTCATATAGATGGTACCATATTTTTTGCATTGATGGGGCGTTATACGTTACACTTTCCCGCATGACGCACACATTGATCGGCTATGCCCGATGCTCGACGGACAAACAGGACCTCGCGGTCCAGCAGCAGGAACTTCTCAAACTCGGTGTTGCTGCCGATCGCATCTACACGGACAAAGGCTTTACTGGCACGAACCGGGAGCGACCCGGCCTTGATCAAGCCCTTGCGGCTGTTCGCAGTGGCGATACTTTGGTCGTGCCAAAGCTTGATCGGCTGGCCCGATCTGTCCCTGACGCGCGAGCCATTGGCGATAGTCTGACAGCCCGTGGTGTGAAGCTTCAACTTGGGAGCAGCATTCACGATCCGTCAGATCCGATGGGTAGACTGTTTTTCAACATCTTGGCGACTTTCGCGGAGTTTGAAGCCGATCTGATCCGGATGCGCACCCGCGAAGGCATGGCGGTCGCCCGCGCCAAAGGCAAGCTACGCGGGAAAAAACCTAAGCTCTCTGACCGGCAGCAGAAGGAGCTTCGCCGGATGTATGATACCGGCGATTACTCCATCAGCGATCTAGCCGAAGTCTTTTCCATCTCTCGTCCGACAGTCTATCGAGCTCTCAGCAGAACAGCCTCAATGTTCTTGTCGGGTTCACTCTAAGCGTACGTAAAGTACACTTTCGTGTCGTGACCCCTATCATTGGAATTATAAATATTATAAATTCAAAACTATATTTTAAAAACAACAAGAGGAGCGATTCATTGCATCTCAACCGGAAAGCTCTCCCCCATCTCCCCGATAGTGTCTATCGCCCTGAATTCGACCTATCCCAACTTACTCCCGGCATCCTTCATCTCGGTTGCGGCAATTTTCATCGCGCCCATCAGGCCGTCGCCACACAGGCGGCCATCAACCGTGAAGGCTCGAACGGGCTGAAATGGGGCATCGTCAGCGCCACCATGCGACGCCCCGACCTAGTGAACCAGCTTCGGCCGCAGGATAATCTCTACACCCTGCTCACCCGCGTCGAAGACAGGACCGTCGCCTCCGTCATCGGCTCCATCCATGAGATGGTGTTTTCCGGTGACGAGGCGGTCGACCTAGCTGAACGCGTCGCCGATCCCCGGATACGCATCGTCTCCCTGACCGTGACGGCCAGCGGCTATTACCTGACCGCTGACGGACGGCTCGACCCGGAAGCGCAGGCAATCCGGCAGGACCTTTCGGCGCCGCATCCCCGCACGGCCATAGGCATTCTGGCGAACGGTCTCGCTCTGGCAAGACAGCGCGGCACTGTTCCTCCCGTGATCCTGTGCTGCGACAATGTCAGCCATAACGGCGCAACGCTCAGACAGGCCGTCATGGATTACGCTTCTCTACGTGGCGATGACCAACTGGCGACATGGATCGGAGAGACAGTTCAGTTCCCCGATACGATGGTCGACCGGATTGCGCCCTCAAGCCACGTCGATGACGTCGCGGATGCAAAGAAAGCCCTTGGCGGACTTGTCGATGCCGCGCCGGTTTCTGCGGAACCATGGTTTCAGTGGATCATTAGGCCGTTCGATGGCCCCCGCCCCTACTGGGAAGCCCACCCCGGAACGAAATTCGTCCAGAATGTCGCTGTCTTTGAGGCCGCCAAGCTCCAGATGCTGAACGGCAGCCACATGCTGCTGGCCTATACCGGGGGACGTACATAAAACGGGCACAGATATACGCTAAGGATTATCGGTGATTGTGATGGCTTGCCGGAGCGGGCGGAGTTTCCCTTCCGGGATGCCGGC
>NZ_NKUF01000083.1 GCF_003206495.1 Gluconacetobacter entanii
CCTTCCATCAGGCGGTCCAGGAGGTCTTTATCAATGCTCATGCGGGGGCTCCTCTTCGAGCAATTTATCACCACACCGCACAAAATTCAGGATAGTCCCAAAGCGCCTGATGGCCGCAGGGATCCCAACGGAAGTCTGCGTCATCCCCGGTGCCTATCATGTCTTTGACGTATTTATACCCGAGGCCCCGTTGAGCACGATATTCAGGGATTCATATTTTTCCGCGCTGAAACGGGCATTTTCCCTGTCGTAAAAACTATATTGTCAGACAGGCCACAGGTTATGAACAACCGGCCCATAACCTGTGGTTCTGTTCTCAGACATTACCTGTTCGACAACCCGCCGTAATAGGTATCGACCTGTGTGCCATACATGTCGTTGCTCCAGTCAGGGGGCATCGTTTCGTCATAGGCCGGCGCTGCCTCCATCTGTTCGCGTGTCAGGGACACGATATAGCCGCCGCGCGCCGTGTCATATTTCAGGGATTTCCATGGCAGGGGATGGTAACTGTTGCCCATTCCCAGAAAACCGCCGAAGCTCATGACGACATAGGCCACGTCGCCCGTCATCTTGTCCACCATGAAATATTTTACCGTGCCAAGCTTCTCCCCGGTCGGGGAGTATACATTCGTTCCCTCAACCTTGTCGGATGCAATGAGGTCATGCTTGGTAGTGTTACCACTTGCCATTGTCGCAGACATGAAACTTCTCCTTTTATCATAATGGATGTTTCGTTTCTCACTGTGGGCAGCAGGGAAGGATGTCGTACATCGGCGCAGGCAACGCCATGCCCGTGGCCCGGCTTGTCCTGCGTCGGTTTCAGTCACAAACCTTCCGGATCATTCATAAAGCTGTCGGGATTATACCCGCACCCCTGCGCCTGCGCTCATCTGCTGGAACAGGGGATGGTCCGCTGGTGCGTTCATGCTGGAAGATATGATAACTCATGATCTCCACCTTTTCATATCGCAGCGGCTACAGGAGATCCTTGTTTTTCCCTATCCCATAAAGGAATTTCCAGAGGAAGCGATCTCGGGACTGCTCGCTGTGGGGAGATCAACGGTGCATGGCCGCCACGGTTTCATCGAAAAACCGACCCTTTGAAAAATGGGCGCGAAATGGCGGTGAATCTCTGTCGGGCACGAAAACATCACCATGTTCAAAGGGCATGTTTCCTGTCCAGATATAGCCCGTGGACATGACTTTCAGCAACCATGAATACATGGCAGCCGGATGGATGCCGCAAAATCCCTTGCGTGATGACGGCATCCATATCAGGGAAGGCGTGGACTGGCCGGGACTTCCATCCCGGCAAGCCATTAGTCGTCCAGCGCTTCTTTCTCTTCTTTGCGCGTGGCAAACGGCACTTCCTGCTTGTCATCAAGCTCGTTCATGCTGCCCCCCGGATTCCCGAGGTTTTCTTCCAGCCACGCCTGTTCGATGGGCTGCCCGTTGGCATCGAGGGGAACGGGGGAGTCCACCGGGATCTGTCCCGCATCGGGATTGCTTTCCATCCCGATCAGTTCCGATGCCGCCTCCTTGTAGGCTTCCGGCCCACAACCGGGCTTTCCGTCCGCTGTCCACAGTTCCTTCGCCTTTGCGAGGATGCGTGCTTCCTTCTGCGGGGTGTCCTGAAGCGGATTGTCCATGTCTGACGTCCTTATCCTTGGTTCTGGCATGCGTGCCAGCGTTACAGATCCATACCTGAGCAGCCTGATACCATGCCAGAGCGTAAATCAGGCAGGTTCTTTTCCCATGCCTGTTTTATTGGAAGCGGGATCAAGGACAACGGTTGCCTCACTGGTGAGGACGCGGAACACAAAGCTCTCCTGCAGGTAGAGTTCGACCGTTTCCGCCGTATTCGCCAGATAACCGATGGAAAAGTCCTGTCCGATATCCAGCGCAAGGTCACCGCCACGGGTGGAGACGACAAAGGCACCTTCAATGGCGGGAGCCCAGACCAGCTCCCCGTCGATCAGGCTTTCGATATGCTTGCGGACAGGATAGCCATCCTCGTCACCGCTGCTGATGGCCTGATAGGCCTTCGTTCCAAGCACGATCGAATAGGGACCATTGACCCCGGCAAGGCGCAACGTGCTGAGGGCTTCGGTTATCACGCGGGAATAATCCCGGGCGGATGCAGGCAGTGCCAGGTGGGCATTTGATGTACCCTCGCGCATGCCCTGCATTGCCGCCGCCGCATAGCCGTCAAAGATGGCGCGGTCTTCGGCAAATGCGATCGTGCGTGCGGCGTCCTTGACTGGCTGCCAGTCGGAATCCAGCGAACCACGCTCCACGGCGTCAATCTCCGCCCGTGACAGGGTGAAGGGGACAC
Source organism: Gluconacetobacter entanii (assembly GCF_003206495.1). GTDB lineage: Bacteria > Pseudomonadota > Alphaproteobacteria > Acetobacterales > Acetobacteraceae > Novacetimonas > Novacetimonas entanii. Next base: position 2,336 of record NZ_NKUF01000083.1, read on the forward strand.
GCAGTTCCACCAAGGGGAGCACCTCGCGCTGCGTGACCGTGACGCCGTCGCCAACCGGTGTGATCTTCCGACCGCGCCCTGTGCCAACACCGGCGAAGGCCTCGCCCTTTGGCTCCGACGTGTCAACCACGCGACGTCCCGCCAGATGGCGCCGGATGGTGCGGGCGGCTTCTTCCTCGATCTGTGCCCATGCGGAACTGGAGATGGGGGCAAGATGCCTGTGCAGATTATTCATGTCAGGAGTCCTTTTTCAGTGATCCGATACCAAGGGAGCCAGAGCCTGCTTTGTGGGGAGATACTGGTGCAGGTGCGGCCGCAGGAGAATTTTCCGCCCGGACATTGGGTGCGTTGTCGAGGAAATCACCCGTCGGGATGAAGAACAGTGTCCCGGTCACCGCCGTACTGACATCAAGGAGCCGATCGTAATTGCCCGGCGGTTTTCCAATGAACATGTTCCGCAGCATCTGTTCCGTTCGGGCGGGCGAACATGCATAGCCGATGAAATAAGTGCCAAATTCCCCCTTGCCGACTTCGCCAAAAGGCATGTTGTCGCGCACGATCTGAAGCTGCTGCCCATTTTCCTCGATATTGGTCAGGACATTATGGGCATAGCTGGGCTTGGCGGCATCGGGCAGTTCGATGTCCGATACCTTTTTGCGACCGATGATATGTTCCTGGACTTCGGTGTGGATGGCGTCCCATTTCTTCAGGTCATGCAGGTATTTCTGCACGATGACATAGCTGCCCCCCGCAAAGGCGGGATCTTCCTCCCCGATGAGGGTGGAGGCAAGGGCGGCCTGCCCCGTGGGGTTTTCGGTTCCATCGACGAAGCCGAGCAGGTCGCGTTCGTCAAAATATTTGAACCCGTGCACCTCATCCACCACGCCTGCCACGCCCTCAAGCCTTGTGACGATGGCTGTTGCGAGTTCAAAGCACAGGTCCATCCGTGTCGCGCGGATATGGAACAGCAGGTCACCCGCCGTAGAAGGTGCATGGTGTACGCCGTTGATTTCCTGGAACGGATGCAGCTCCTTTGGGCGGGGCAGTCCAAAGAGGCGATCCCAGGCATCCGATCCGATGCCTGTAATGCAGCTTAGCCTGCCATCAGGCACCCTGAATCCCACACCGCGCACAAGGGAGGAAAGGTCGCCAAGCAGATCCCGTACCTGGGTATTGGCAGACATGTCGCCATTCAGGCTGACAACAAGAAAGACAGCAGCCTGCGTCAGTTTGGTATCGATGGGTTGAGGTGTCGCCAACTGTCTGAAACTCCCATGCAGGTCGTGTTCGCATAACCATGAACAGACGCCTAGCATAGGCAGGTGGCAGATGATGACAAGATGGCGAATGAGCCGGGTTAACCGGAAATATCACAAGTCGTTCAGCCTCATAACCAACATTTATGACGAAACAGGCAGGAGTGTTCAACCCCATGACTTTCGTTGCGTAATGTACCCGGTGATGAGGAGTTGGTGCATATCAGGATTTTTGTTCGTGCACTTCGCAAAAATACCGAAGTTATGTATAGATTGTGTAAAAATAATTAAAATACAGATGAATTCAGGTAATGGCTTCTGTTTTTCTCCATGGTCTGAAATCCTCCGTTCTCCTGCTCCCATGTTTCATGTGATGGCAGGAATCTCAACGACAACGATGGGAGGAGGGAAATATATTACCTTTTCATATTATTCTAATTCACCAAAAGACCAATATATACTGCATGGCAGCGTTATGAAAAATGCATAGTTTGCATTCATATTCTGCGTTCACTGGACAATGTGCGGAACTGATCAGTCTGGATCACCTGATTCTATTTGTAACACTTTGAGGGCTTACATTTAACACCCTGCAGGACGATGTCTTGAGGGTCAGATTGTAGGAGACATTATGAAACGCGCAATTTTATTTGCATTGGCTCTTGGTGCATCCCTGCCAATGGCGGCTCATGCTGAAGGTGGCCGGCATCATGGTCATCATAGTGAAGAGCAGGGCGGCGGTGAGCGCGGCGGCGATAACCAGAACGGCGGCCAGAATGGTGGCTGGGGTGAACGCGGCGGTCGCGGTGGCGACAACCAGAACGGTGGCCAGAATGGCGGCTGGGGTGAACGCGGCGGTCGCGGCGGCGACAACCAGAACGGTGGTGGCCAGAACGGTGGCCAGAATGGCGGCTGGGGTGAACGTGGCGGTCGCGGTGGCGACAACCAGAATGGCGGTGGCCAGAACGGTGGCTGGGGCAATCACGGTGGTGGTCGCGGCGGTGACCGTCAGGGTGGTGGCTGGAACCAGAACGGTAATTCCAGTTCCAGCTCCAACTGATTTCATCCCTGGGATCGGGAGGCCCGGCTTCATGCCGGGCCTTTTTTTATGCCGTTTCCCCAGCGCAAGGACGCCGGGGTTTTCCCTGTCAATGCGTGTCGGGCGCGACGCAGGCAAAGCTGCTGGCGGCGTCCATGTCTCCGTGCCCGTCATAGCGGGCAACCTTCGGCCATGCGCAGATGGGCCGGGTACGCACGACCTGCCCGTTCTCCACACGCGCGGCGATGATCTGTTCTGGCGGCTGCCTGCGGCTGACCCAGTTATCGATCGCCCCGAGCTTGCTGAACGTATCGCATCCCGCTCCGCCATGGCAGTGCCCCATGCCCGGGATCGTGATCAGTCGCACGGCGTCCGCCCCCGCGGGGCCTGCATTGCGCAGAAGGGACTGGTAATAACCCGCCAACTGTTCGGGATTATGGCCATCATTCCAGCCGATATACATCAGTAGCCTGCCACCATGCCGGAAAAATGGCGTCAGGTTGTCGTCCACATGCAGCAGCGGTCCCAGCTTGCGGGTGGCCGCCTGCACGTCGGTATCCCATTTCAGGGTTGTCCAGTCCCAGTCAGGGTTCTGGAAGGCCGCGTATTTGAACAGGTCGAGGGCGACGGGAAACGCCTTGCCATCGGCTGAAAAACCGTCTTCGCTGCCCTTGGCCGGGCCGGGGAAAATGACCTGATGCGTTTGTGGGTCAAGCGGCCCCTCACATGAGGAGTTTCACGTCAATGGCCACTTTCACTGCGAGATCATTTTTTCTTCTCCGTGTTTTGGATCCATGGTCTGAGCCTGTTTAACGACT
>NZ_NKUF01000084.1 GCF_003206495.1 Gluconacetobacter entanii
GGGCAATACCAGTCCATGTCACCATTCACTCCATCTCTTCGCAAAGACGGATGAATCACAACAGGCTGGTATTGTTCAAAAACTTTCGGATCGGGCTCTAATTCATTTGTCTAATGCATTGGTATTTAAAATTTATAATTGTTTTTGTTTGTCCTTATGACAATAAGGACAAACAAAAACTTTCCTAAAAGGAATATTATTTTAGAAAAGTGTTTCTAGTACATTGTCTTCGTTCAATTTTTTTCTATTCTTTCTTGGAATGTGTGATCCGTATAATTCTTTTACATGACGCCTAAATTTATCAATAGATGGTTGATGGTTTTTTAAAAACCATTCTTCATGGTTCTTTAGATATTTGTCACGAATATCAGGATCACGAAGATCAAGAGGAACTCTTTCCATCCGTGGATCGATACTATCAAAACCAATGAAAGGTTCTTCTAATCTTTCCCTAGATTGCAAAACGTATTTTTCGTCTATTTCAAAAGACAAGCAGTTACGGTTTAGTTGTTTACATACGCGCGCGCACGTTCCGCTTCCAGAAAAAGGATCTACAACGACATCACCATTATCAGATGATGCGAGGATCATACGTTCAAATAATCCTTCTGGTTTTTGCGTTGGATGATCTCGTCTATTCTCGTTGCAGTAATGTACATGAGAAAACTGCCAGACATCTCCAGGATTTGCTCCACGCATATTATTGCGGCTTCTGTAGTATTTTTGCGGAACGCGGATAGCATCTAAATTAAATTTTGGATTTTTTCCTGCATTAAACATGAGAATATCATCATGACGTGGAGAGAAGCCTTTGGTTTTTCCAATTCCTTGGGTGTAATGCCACGAAATCCAGCTATTTAAATCAAAAGATAAATCTTTCTGAGCTATTTTGAATATATATGATATAAATTGTACACCCATAAATATATAAACTGTTCCGTTCGGCTTTATTATCCTTTTTGCATGACTCATCCATTCTTTTGTAAATGAAATATACTCATCGAATCCAAGATTGTCATTTGTTGTATTGTAATTTTTCCCAAGATTGTACGGTGGATCTGCAATGATGAGATCGACACTGTTATCATTTATTTTTTCTAATCCTGTTAGGCAGGATTCATGAAAGATTTTTTGTTCAGACATCTTCCTTAATCCATCCATATCTCTTTGCCATAGTTTCCCACTGTATTATGTCTCGTCGTCCAGAATTAAGAAATTTAGCATCAAGAATTTGACAAAATTCCCATGTAGTTCTGCGTTCTTGGTTAATATAATGAATATCTCTTATTTGAATCTGACCAGTTCCTAGAGCTGGATTATAGCTAATATCACTCTTTGACACATATTTTAAGTCATAAGCATTATGACCTACAACTTCCATTACTCCATCCATTAAAGATGATACTTCATTTCTTTTTGAATAAACTCTATGCTTTAGAGATAAAATTATAAATATATAGTCGGGATCTTCTATGTAAGCAGTTCTTATCCTAGAAAACGATGTTATGTTTGGTGATTTTCCAGACCCTTCTATATCTTCAGCCGTGGCTTTTACATCAACTTCAGCTGTTACTGTATTTCCAACTATCCTTTTCTTTTTGAATTGTAATATTACGTCAGCCATATGTAGTCTTGGTCTTGTTTCGACGTTTATTAGTGAATATTTACCATCAAAACGTTGTTTTTCATTATAAAATATTTCATATGCCCACGCTTCAACAAATGGACCGGCAATTTTATTAATATTCTCCATGGGTAGTCCCAGGTGTAGATTTGTATTTATAAAAATCTTATTTCTGTTAGATTGTATTGCGTCTTCTATTATACTTTCAATTCGTTGAGTAACGTCAAATGAACACTCAGCGTAATCTTCAGATTCAACTGGAATTTTGAAGTCAAAGTCATTATATACCATATCGGTAAGCATCCTATTTATTAATCTCTAATGCTCGTGTTCGAGCCCACTGCATTGCATATGCAAGAATGAGATAAAACGGATAAAGGCTCAATCACCAGAACCACCATTTGCGTGACCGTGTTTCAGCTAGCTTCTGAGCGATTGTGCGCCAATGATCTCGGTCGGCTTCTATGGTTTCTCGGAGCGTTTTTTCTGCTTCTAATTCAGCTTTCACACGTACCAGTTCGAGAGCTTCTGATGGAACCGAAGTGTGGTGTGCATGGGTGTGCGTTTTATGCGTAATGCCCTCTTCTTGCACAGTGTGCGCACATTGTGCAGAGATCCACGCATTTAGATTATCAGTTTTGATCCGCCACTGGTTCTTGTTGTCACGAAAAGCCTCTAAACTCTGAGATTTTATGGCACGCATAATCGTCCATCGAGAGACATTAGCTACCTGTGCAGCCTGTGCAGGAGACATATGTGCAGGGGCGTGTGCGATCATCGTACGTGGTCGGTCAGGATCGTGTGCGGCAAGTCAGGTTCAAGCCCTTCAATCATGGGCTGTGAAGGTGGCGGCGTACCGGGGCCGGTCGGTAGCTGTTTCTCTCCCGGGTATAGGGTCGGAATGCGCTCTAAGGGTGGTTGTGCGCCAATTTCAGATTTATCCGGTTGTTCGTTATCTGAAACCAGAACCGCTGCCGAAAACAAGCTGTAGCGGATGCCATCACGTGCTCCAGACCATGCTACTCGGTCGTTCACGATGTAGGCGTTTGTAGTGCCGACCCCACCGAGATGGCGCACTTCAATCCAGTTTTCGTCCTTCAGCACGTTGATCGCACGAAGGACTGTATTCCGTGAGCATCCCATCATTCGTTGAAGATTGGGGACACTAGCCACCAGAGCATTGTGTCGTCCCATGTTACCAACGATCACATGCATGAGTGCTGCTGCTTTTGGATGCGTTCCTATGAGCTTGGCCCATCGTTCATGGGCTGCCCGTTCAGTCTGTACCCACGTTCCATTAGGAGCTGTGACAATACCCACGGCTTTCGGCGGAACTTTTGACATGGGACTACCCCGTCTCAATCATGAACAATAGTTGTCAATGAATTGACAAAAAATGTCCAAACCAGTCCCATCTAGATGGGACTACCCCACCAAATAAGTTATTGAGGAATAACATTATTTTTTATATTCTCTTCTATGATCTTATGAACCGTCCACGAAGCCCACGGGTTCGAGGGGAGTGAACGTCTTATAAACGGTAACGGACCTCGGGTCCTGTGGACCCTCGGGGGCGGATCAAAGGCAAATTTAATATTCATTCCTTGTCTGGCGTCCTGCGGACGGGCTACGCCGCTCCCGCTCTGCGCTCGCCCAGACCTGCAACACCACCCAAAGTGCCTCATAAAAGGCTCAGGAGGAGGGTATGTGGGTGTTCTGGTGGGTTTTTAACTGGAAACAGCTATGGGCGTGCTAGGGACCATTCTAGACCATTCCCGGAAGTGGATACGCACCACGTTCCTTTCTGGTCAGTTTTGACCTTGTAGCCCTCAATTCGACACATGCCGAAGGCCTGAATCTGCCCAGCCTTGTCCATTTCGTAAGCTAGGCGTCCCGATGGGGACGATACCGCCCATTCTGCCAGTGTATCGCGCTGCTTGGTTTCCTGCTTCCCCTCAACGAACCCTTGAGCATATCCGGTTCGACTGCCTTTGATGTCACCCAGAAAGGCTGCGCAGAACACGAGCGCAATAGCCCCAAATCCACAGGTGATGAGCAGGGTGCGTCTGTCGGTCTTGACGTAGCTGGTGACGGCCTGCGCTGCATCCTCAACACGTTGCGCTGCTTTTGTGCTTTTGGCGTCCAGTGCCTCAAGTTGCTTCGCTAGGGCTGGCAGCTTACCGGCAACATCTGAATAGGGGTCGGTACATAGAACGGGCACAGATATACGCTAAGGTCGGATGCTGAGGGTATATGACGGAAAACAGGTGTTTTCCGTCATTCTTTTTCTTGCCGGGAAAAGATAGCCGCCAAGATAGCAAAAACTGCACGACAAACCCTGTCGTTTTGAATTACTATGCGGAAACGCTTCTGCTGAGGTTTGTCGTACATGCTGGTCGGTTATATGCGAGTGTCCTCAGCCGACGAACGCCAGTCAGTGGATCTCCAGCGCGATGCGCTGATCGCGGCTGGTGTCGATGCACGCCACATCCATTCCGACAAGGCCTCTGGTGCCCGCGACGATCGCCCTGGTCTCAAGACGTGCCTCGCCTGGCTCAAGGAAGGGGATACGCTGGTGGTCTGGAAACTCGACCGTCTGGGTCGTTCTCTATCGCATCTTCTCGATATTATCGGAGATTTTCGGGAGCGTGGCATCGCTTTCCGATCCTTGACCGAACATATGGATACGGCAACCGCGCAAGGCGAGTTGCTGTTCTCGATGTTCGGCGCACTCGCCCAATACGAACGCGCCTTGACGCGCGAACGGGTCATGGCGGGGCTGGCGGCCGCCAGGCGCCTGGGCCGGCGCGGCGGCAGGCCGCCCGCGATCGACGCGGAGAAGATCGCGGCGATTACCGTCGCCCTCGAAGGAGGCGCCAGCAAGGCGGCCATATGCCGCAACTTCGGTGTCCCGCGCTCGACGCTGATCGACACGCTGGCGCGAATTGGCTGGACGCCTCCCGGCAGAACCTGACAGATGCCGCGCCGTTCCGTTCTGACCGAGGCGCAGCGCCTGGCGCTGCTTGCCCTGCCCGAAAACGAGGCCGACCTGGTGCGCTACTGGACGCTCACTCCCGATGACCTGCGTGTCATTGTCAGTCGGAGAAGGGCGCACAATCGGTTGGGCTTTGCTATCCAGCTTTGCGCACTGCGCCACCCGGGGCGGCTGCTCCGGCCGGGGGAACTGATCCCTCAGATCCCGCTCGCCTTCATAGGGGATCAACTCGGGATCGAGCCGGACGCGCTCGCCGACTATGCCGTACGTGGGCCGACCCGCTACGAGCAGCTCGATACGCTGCGTGGAACATTCGGATTCCAGCAATTCTGTCGGCCGCTCCAGATCGAGCTTCAGGCCTGGCTTCTGCCTGCCGCCCTGACGTCCAGCAGCGGAATCGTTCTCGCACGGATGCTGCTGGGCGAATTTCGCCGGCGACGCATCGTCGTGCCTGGTATCACCCAGATCGAACGCATGGTGGGCAAGGCGCTGCTCGATGCCGAGCGGTATGTCTGCGAGCTGCTGACGCGGCATCTCACCGCCAGCCAGCGCGATCGGCTCGATGGCCTCCTCCAGCCGCATAGCGGCAGCCATATCAGTAGCCTCACCTGGGTGCGTCAGCCTCCTGGCCAGCCCGGGAGGCGTGCCTTCGCCGCGATCCTCGACCGGTTGTCGCTCCTGCGTGCGATCGACCTGGATTCCGGCCTCGTGGACACCATTCACCCGGAGCGGCTTCGCCGATTGTGCCAGGAAGGCGCGCGCCTCACGGCGCAACATCTCACCTCGTTGAACCCGGCACGGCGGCGCGCGGT
>NZ_NKUF01000085.1 GCF_003206495.1 Gluconacetobacter entanii
ATGTCTCACCGCTGGGATGGGAACACATCAACCTCACCGGCGAATATCGCTGGCCTAAATCCTTAGCGTAGGATTTCGCCCCCTCCCGCAAACGACCCCATATGGGTCAGAAAACTCTTGCATAACGGACGGCAACCACAGAAGAAATCCGTGTTCCCGGATTACATTGTCTGCCTGGAGGATGGGAAAAAACTGAAGATGCTCAAGCGTCATCTCCAATCCGCCTATGGCATGACGCCAAAACAGTATCGCGAGAAATGGGGCCTGCCTGAAAGCTACCCGATGGTGGCCCCCGCCTATGCAGCCCGACGCTCTGTCCTGGCACAGGAGATCGGACTGGGACGGGCCGTCAGGACCGCACCTGATGTTACGGCCCCCACTGCTGAAGATCAGGTGCCGGTCACGCACATACCGGAGAGAAACGCGGGCGCAGGTCCAAACTGGCCTGAAAATCCAGACGGAAACAGAACGCGGGAACGATCTCTCATTCCCGCACTGAAGTTTACCAGTAATATTCGTGGGGTCGCCGGGTTCCGGTATACGGAAAGACCGCCTCGACAGGATCAAGGTTGCCCTTGATGATCAGGCGGGCAACATGCCTGTCATGATGACGGCCAGGACGGATATCACGCAGATGGCTGTACCAGTTGGGGGATTCAGAGGCTTCACGTGAGCCTCCATAACCACAGCGATCCGGCCGATTGGCCCAGCGATGATCACGACCGTATTTGCGGCTGTGATGATAGGTGCGAGACATGGGAGCTTCCCCTCCATGACGCGCGGAGTAATTTCCGAGCGTACCTACATCGCCCGATCTCCTCTGTTCTGGTCGGAATACAGCTTTACCGCGCCTGAGTGACATCGGTCTCCAGCAGCATCCGGACATAGCGTGTGTAAGGGATGCCCTTTGCCTTCGCCCTGGCTTTCACGGCGTCCAGCAGGAACGCCGGCAGGCGCATGTTGAGGGCAGCCGCCTTGGGTTCGATCTCCTGCTGCCTAGCCACTGCATACCCCCTCTTGGCACTGTCTCGGCCCCGTTCTGGTACCTGACTGACACCGCATTCGGGGCTGCATTGGACCCGACCTGACATAGGTTCTTCATACACCATTGCACCATTGGTGCGGGCATGCCCAAAGGGCTTGGAAAACCCGAGCCCCTTAGGCCAAAGGGTGGACCGATACGGTCCACCCTTTCGGCAAGAATGGTCGTTGCAGCGAGCAGACGTGGCACGACAGTTCCCTACCGCCTGAAAGGCGGTGACTATCTTACGCGACGTTCCTTGGCCGACCGCCTTTCGCACCATTCCGGCGTGCCGCCGCCGCCTTTGCCTGGCTGGCGGACGATCCGCCCACGCGTCCCATCTGTGCCGCCATCCAGCTTCGGGAACCGTAGATACCGTGGATCAGACCTTCGACCAGGACATCGGCGTCGAGACGGGGCCAGTGAAGGCCATTACCCAGCGGGGTGATCTCGATCTCGGCCAGATCATTCAGGGAAGCGTCCTGCAAATCTTGTATCAGATCCACAGGCACGCTCATCTCAACACCGTTGGAGAGCGTGACGTGAAGAGCACGGCGAGCACGGATAAACCGTGCGGAGACCGCATGAGGAATTGTTGCTCTATGAAGCGCGTCTGCTTCACGAGCGGCCTGATAGTTCATGTCATTCGCCATGTATCTTCTCCCATGCTTCAGCCAACATCTCAGCGTGGTCCTGCACGATGACAAGGGCTTCCTGCATGATCTTATCTTTCATGCCACCTGCCCGTATCAGTCGGACTTTCCTGCCAATTTCAATCACCGCTTTCCCATCCGCGCTTATGACGCGAACGTACATTGGCACATGATCTGCCGTGTAAATCACGACACGAAATACATTGATGCGTAGAAGCGTCGGCATAATGCACCATATCCCTAACGCTTGGGTTTTTCAATCAGAACCATCCCACTGAAAGTCAGGAGGAGGATATCTGGACGGACGAACAGGAAATGGCCAGCCCATCAATCCCTGACAAAGCCAGCAGAGCGCCATAGAAGGCCGTACAAAGCGTAATTCCCGTTATCGCCCACCAACTAGCCGCCACACACGATAACGCCTGTACGGCCACCCTGTGGCGTCTGATGGGCATGCTGCGACACGTGATCTGCTGAATGATCGCCTGAACACCGGTGCGTCTTGAGCAGATTACGGTCTTGCTCGGTTTTTCTGGTGTTGCAGGCGTCGGGCGAGCGCGGAGCGGGAGCCCCGTAGGGCGTCGAAGGCGCCGACGCAGGAGAGGAAGGTGCTGGTGGAGAGACGATGCGTTTCCGCATCGTCAGATTATGATTTCGCGCCGTAGGCGTGTCTGTTTAGCGCAGCCCTGAAAGGGCGAGCAGGGGGATGCCGGGTGGGAGATCGCGCTATGCGCGATCGTGGCGGCCGTAGGCCGCGAGCCGGCGGGGGCGGAGCCCCCAAGAGGCGGTGCTTGGTGGCAATTTGGCTAAAGGTTGCAGAGAATGAAAAGTTATCCACAGTCTTAGAGTGTTAATTTATGTGTTAATAGTAGTGTTAAGGGTTTTCCACAAACACGTAACTGACTGAAAATAAAATACAAAAACAGTGTTTTGGGGCCGCTTGCGTCAACGAAACCCCGAATCTAGTGACTCCAGAACCCCGAATCTGCGTCAACGAAACCACGAATCTAGCTCTTGCGTCAATGAAACCCCGAACCTAAACTGATCGTCAATGAAACCCCGAATCAAAGCAACCCGTCAACGAAACCCCGAACTGGCACTTATCGTCAATGAAACCCCGAACATTGATGGACGTTCAGTTCTACTTCCGGAACGATATCCGACACCAGATCTTTTTATTTGTGATGTCCTTGATGCCATCCCCAAAGATGATATGGCCTCGATGGAACATCCAATTTTCTCGCTTGCCACTAAACCTGATCGACGCATTTTCCGATACGAGCACAATGGCAATACAGTTGAGATCGTTCCGAGCGTCAAAGGGCTCGCGACGATCCATGACAAGGATATCCTTATCTATTGCATTTCGCAGCTTATCGCGAAAATGAATCAAGGTGAGCAGCCAAATCGAACTCTCCACCTTACCGCACGCGATTTATTGGTGTGGACCAACCGTCAAACCGATGGTGATGGCTATAAGCGGCTTCGGAGCGCGTTTGAGCGCTTAGCAGGCACACGGATCACCACCAACATCAAAGCTAATGGAGAAGAAATCACCGAAGGCTTTGGTCTTATCAATGAATGGCGAATTGTCCGTAAGACCAATTCCGGACAAATGTCCGAAATTAAGGTAACGCTGTCCGAATGGCTATTCAGAATGATCGAAGGCAGAAGTGTACTGACATTACATCGCGATTATTTCCGTTTACGCAAACCACTTGAACGGAGAATATACGAACTTGCACGCAAGCATTGTGGTGCTCAGGAAAAATGGGTTGTTTCTATAGAAATTTTACAGAAAAAAACGGGGGCCAGTAGCCATATTCGCGTATTTCGCTCAATGCTCCGTGACTTGGCAATCAATAACCACTTGCCTGATTATGCTGTCGAAATAAACAGCAACACAGTTACTTTCCGCAATCGGGAAACGATGGACACCGTCAAGGTAATAGAGCCAAAGCTCCAGAAACCATTTGTCGATCCCGAGGGTTTCCATGACGCTAGAGGAGTTGCTCCAGGATATGATGTCTACGCACTCTATGATGAATGGGTGTCATGGTGGAATGATAGCGGACAACCAGAGTTGCAAAACCCCAGCGCCGCATTTGTCGGATTCTGCCGCAACCGACACAAACGCAACCCTATACGCTAGACACAGCTTACGTGTATAATTGTATACGTGTATAAATGTATACTTATCCGCTAACGATCCTGCTTCGTCCTTTCTTCACAAACAGATCGTCCAGTGCTTCTCCAAGCAAACTCTGAACCGTCGTTCCCTCTTCGGCCGCTATAATACGAAGCTGGGTGCTGACTTCAGGAGAAAAGTGCCCACCGATCAACTTGGTCCCCTTACGACCATTCAGCGTAGGTTTACGGGATGATATATCTGGCTTCGGGGAAGGGGCTGGCATTGCCTCACCACTACCTTTGGCGCGATCAAGCATCGCTTGTAGCGTATTGCTTTTCGCCATCACACTACCTCCCGATTTTTGTATAATTGTATATCTGTATACTCGTATAAACGCTTAATTTCGTTTGCTGCTGGCCCATGTGCTTCGAATTCCTGCACAGCCTGTCCCGCTGCCTGTGCACGGAAAAATGCCTTGCGGTTTCCTACTGTCACCGGACAGACCGTTGCCCCCAATTCGGTTACGGCCTTAATGGCATCCCCTGTCTCCTGCCCCTGGGGGGGCACAAAAGTTAAAACGACAGCGAACGCTTTATCGAGCTGACGAACCACATCCAATGTGTGTGTCATACTCATTGTATCGAACACGGCCGTCTTCGTTGGAATGAGAACGAAGTCAGCATGCCGCGCCGCTTCATAAGCTACATCACGCGCAACAGCAGCTCCGTCGATAATCACAAGATCAGTACCCGCATCCGCGCAGGCTTTGAGCATTGCAGGCAAACGTATCGGCTGAATTGAAGCCACAGCCGGTGTATCGAGCTGGCGTACGTCTTTCCAGAAAGAGGCTGTCGCCTGTGGGTCCAAATCAATAATAGCCACAACCTTACCCGCTTGCTCAGCCGCGACAGCGAGACAGGTTGCAAGCGTCGTTTTTCCGACACCGCCCTTCTGCGAAAGAACAGCAAGAACCTTCATGCTACACCTCTACACGTATAATCTTATACCTGTATACACTCTCTACGAGGGAAGAGAAGGCCTCACCTTATCTCTCTGCACAATGGCAGCAACAGTGTTCTTGCTGATTCCCAGATCGCGGGCGATCCACCGATAACTCCGCTTTTCGGCTACCAACGCCATAACCTTCGGGGCCAGACGATCAGACTTTGGCCGCTCTCCTTTCTGTCGGCCGAGAACCTTCCCGCGTGCCCTGGCAGCGGCCAGACCAGACTTCACCCGCTCGCTAATCAGATCCCGTTCGAACTCAGCGATCCCGGCCAGAACCGTCGCCAGCATTCGTCCATGTGGTGTCGTCAGGTCGAACGTCATCCCCGTTATGGCGTAATCATCCGGCGAGAGACGCGGGCGTATTCAGGCGGCGATGGTATTGTGAACCTGCTGGTGGGCTTTCCAGTGCCAGGGCAGGAGTTCATGGAGGCGTGGATTGGGGATGTCATTGATCCGTGCCAGGACATCAGCGAGCCATGCATGG
>NZ_NKUF01000086.1 GCF_003206495.1 Gluconacetobacter entanii
AGCCCGCTCAAGCGGGCAAGCCGCTCTTCAACGTCAAAAAATCCCGTCTGCTTCATGATCCATACTCCAATCAACGCAAGGAAAATGGAATCACAGAGCTGGTTTCAAAACCAGCGGGTTTTTCGAACCCTCCACCTGATGGTCGATAAGGAGCAGGGCTGAGTTTTCAGCCGTGAAACGGTTGCGGATACGAGATGTTGTCATGGCGATGTTCCTGTTTCGGTCAAGATGAAAGACGATGCTGGTGTTACAGATGCAATCCACTGACGCGGTGATACGATTCCTGTAACAGCGTTGTATCGGCGAGCATGAGTGGGCCATGCGCAACCACTGGCTGTTTGAGCTGCGCGCCGCTGATCACGACAAGACGGGCCGGGCCAGCAGAGGTTTCGACCTGGAAGCTGCTCTCCGTACTGCTCGCAAAGCCAATGGCCTGTGTCTCGGACAGCGGTGTTTCACCGAGGACGCACCTGCCTTCGATAACGACCAGGATGCCGCCCCAGCCGGCGGGCACCTCAATGGAATGTCTGGCCGCTCCGTCGAGCGTGATTTCTTCGACCCGGACAGAGGAGGGAAGGGCGTGTTCCGTCTTGCCCAATGTGGTGCCGTTGACGGCAATCCGGCTCTTCCATCCCGGGCCTGAGCGGGTTTCCACCAGTTCTGGAGGAACAGAGAAAGCTGCTGCTTCATCACGCTGGTTTGCAGCCGGGAGGTTGATGAAGATCTGCAGGCCTCGGGCTGGGCCGCCGCCAGGCATGGGCACTTCTTCATGCATCATGCCGCTGGACGCGCGGCTCCAGTGCAGGCCGCCAGGACGGATGTCCATGACATCACCCATGCTGTCCCGATTGATGAAACCGTTGGGTGAGTCCGCAAAAACATAAGTCACGGCAGAGAACCCGGCATGCGGGTGGGGCGGAAAAGTCGGCCCATTCATCTCGAACCAGTCAATATTGAGGACCGGATCGATCATGTTGCCGAAGGCCTGACGGGGATACTGACGGGCCGAGAAGACGCCGCCGTGACGGGCCTGGGTTGGTGTATAAACGGAAGAAAACGCGATCATGACGGAACCTCCTTCAGTAAGGGTGCTGTCATCGTAATTCTGCGCGGCTGTTCCGGTAAGGTTTGATTTTGGAAAGATAATATCCCATTTTCAGGACAATGAAACCTTCTCTGGACGATCTGGCCCTTCTCGTCACAATTGCGGAAGCGGGAAGCTTTACGGCCGCCGCAGAAGCGTTGGGGCTGCCAAAATCTACCGTAAGCCGACGCCTTGCTGATCTGGAACTGCTGTTGCGCACATCGTTGTTCCGGCGGTCCACGCGAGCGCTCTCCCTGACGGACGAAGGGCGGCGCATCTATGAAATGGCACAGCCTTCCATTCTGGCTGCGGGTAATGCCGCAAGGGCGATTGCCGAGCGGGATCAACTGGTTGCCGGGCGTGTTTCCCTCACGACAACGGCGGCGCTTGGACAGTATCTGATTGCCCCGCATCTGGTCAGGCTGACGGCCGATTATCCGGACCTGAAGGTTGATCTGCAACTGACAGAGCGCCGTATCAACATTATAGGAGAGAGCGTGGATCTTGCCGTCCGCATGGGGAATCTGGGCGACAGTGACCTTATTGCCCGAAGGCTGTGTATGGTCCGGCGGCTTCTTGTGGCCTCACCTGCCTATCTTGCGCAGGCGGGAACCCCACTCTCGCCATTGGATCTTGCAGCGCATAACGCGATCGTGACCAGTGCCGGCCTGGATACCTGGCGTTTCGACGGTGGGTGGGAGTGCGTCATGCGATGGAACATCGCGGCCGGAAACATGCTGGTGGCGCACCAGTTGGCGCGTCTTGGTCATGGCATTGCCATGTTGCCGGACTTCATGATCGCGAATGACCTGAAGCAGGGGATATTATGCAAAATTCTGCCTGACTATCCGCCCGAACAGGCGGATGCCTGGATTGTAACAAGTCGTCAGAGGTATCGGTCTCTAGCCGTTCAGACTGTGCTGAATGATCTGGTTGAAGCCACAGGCGGTCGCGAGTTGGCCGGGGAAACTGATTGACAGGCTGCGTTGGTGTCCAGGGTTTTCAGCTTCTGAAACATGGATGGACCGTCTGTGACTAAGGGAAAATCTGGCCCTGCCTTAATCTGTTACCTGTATGGAAATTGCATCGAAACGGAATATCATTTGATATCTGAATATCAGATGATATCGTCATCCGTGCGGATAGTGCGATGACCGACTGTCGTGCCAGAATAAAGGGATTGTCATGAGTGATAATGTATCCTCAGGCTCAGAAAGCCCGACCAGAGCCTTCACTGTCGAAACCGATGCAACGGCGACCTATTGGCGTAAGGGACCGCAGGACACGTTGCCTCCACCTGACATGATGGGGCCATATATGCGCAATCATCCTGTGCCGGTTGAGGCGGTGGATGGCCGCAAGGCATGGATCATTGGCAGCGGCATTGCCGGGCTTGCCGCCGCATTCTACATGATCCGTGATGGCAGGATGAAAGGTGAAGACATCACCATCCTCGACACGATGGACATTGCCGGCGGGTCACTGGACGGCGCGGGTAACGCCGAAGAGGGCTATATCGTTCGCGGCGGCCGGGAGATGAACTGGAACTACGACAATTTCTGGGATCTGTTCCAGGATGTTCCAGCCCTTGAACTCCCTGCGGGCTTTAGTGTTCTCGATGAATATCGGCAGGTCAACGATAATGACCCCAATTACTCCAAATCCCGCCTCATGCACCAACAGGGGAAAATTCGTGATTTCGCGACTCTGGGCCTCAGCAAATCGCATCAGTGGGAACTGATCCGCCTCTTGCTCAGGCGCAAGGAAGACCTCGATGACATCACGATAGAGGCGTATTTCAGCGAAAGCTTCTTCGAGACGAATTTCTGGTACCTGTGGCGATCGATGTTCGCTTTCGAGAACTGGCAGAGCCTGCTGGAAATGAAACTGTACATGCATCGCTTCCTGGATGCGATCGACGGGATGGCGGACATGTCGACGCTCGTTTTCCCGAAATACAATCAGTATGACAGCTTCGTCGTCCCCCTGGCACGTCTGTTGCAGGACAAGGGCGTGAAGATCCAGTTCAACACGCGCGTTCATGATGTCGATCTTCAGATACGCGGGGACGAAAAGACCGTAACCGGACTGCGGGCCATGGTCGATGGACAGGAAACCACCATACCTGTTCATCCGAATGATCTGGTTTTTGCCCTGACCGGCTCCATGACGGAAGGCACGGCCTATGGTGACATGGACACGGTGCCAGTTCTGGAACGTGGCCTTCATGAGCCCGGGGAAGAGAGCGACTGGACGCTGTGGCGCAATCTGGCCCGGAAATCTCCTGTCTTTGGTCGGCCGGATAAGTTCTATGGTGATGTCAAAGGCTCAATGTGGGAGTCCGCGACACTGACCTGTCGGCCGTCACCTTTTGTCGATAAACTGAAGGAGCTCTCGGTCAACGATCCCTATTCGGGCAAGACCGTAACGGGCGGTGTCATCACCTTCACCGACTCAAACTGGGTGCTCAGTTTCACCTGCAATCGTCAGCCACATTTTCCGACCCAGCCTGATGATGTGCTGGTGATCTGGGTCTATGCTCTTCTGATGGACAAGGAAGGCAATTATGTGAAGAAGCCGATGCCCGCCTGTACCGGTCGGGAAATTCTGTCTGAACTCTGCTACCATCTCGGAATAGTGGAGCAACTGGACGCCATTGCGCTGAACACGAAGGTTCGTCTGGCGTTGATGCCTTATATTACAGCACAGTTCATGCCGCGCGCTGCTGGAGACCGGCCGCATGTCGTTCCCGAGGGCTGCACGAACCTTGGTCTGCTTGGTCAGTTCGTAGAGACCAGCAACGACATTATTTTTACAATGGAAAGCTCGGTCCGTACGGCGCGTATCGCGGTCTATACGTTGCTTAAACTACCAAAACAGGTTCCGGATATCAGTCCGACGCAGTATGATATCCGGACAATATTCAAAGCGGCCAGAGCGATCAATAATGGGGAACCATTCCCTGGTGAGCGGTTGTTGCACCGCCTTCTTGATAAAACCTATTTCTCTCATATTCTGCCACCTCTACCGAAGAAAGAAGAGGCAGATGGCGATGATTTTGGAAACGATCTGTCCGGCTTGTTTGGAAAGGGGAGTGAGGCCCTGCACAAAGTAACAGACTGGCTGGAAAAATTTCGCGCTAATCTGGGGTGGAAACGAACATAAAGGTAGGTCTCCGTAGCGGGAGGACAATAGTCTGATATCCTGGCGACACCCATGGCCAGGATATCTTCTGGTGATCCTGACACATATATTCGGACTCAACGTTAAATTACGTGCGGGCTTATGCGACTGACGAGAAAAGAGACACAGGAACAAACCCGTCATCGTCTGATCACGGCAGCCAATGTTGCAATCGCGACCGAGGGCGTTGCGGCAGCATCCATTCGGCGTATCTGTGACATGGCGGGTCATTCTCAGGGTGCGTTCTACTCGAATTTCAAAACCAAGGATGACCTGCTTCTAGAGATCATGCGTGCGCATATCGAGGAAGAAGCCATGGTGCTTCGTACACTCGTCTCGGGAGCGCGCGGGGCCGACCTGAATCTGACCCTTGCGCAGCTGTCGGTGCGCCTTGCTGAACTGGCGGGGCAGCCACAGTGGTCCCTGCTTTCGATCGAATTACAACTTCATGCCCAGCGGGATAGCCAGTTCGCGGCCCGCTACAATGATTGCAAGTCGGCCTGCCACGCCGTGTTCTCAGCTCTCCTTGAAGAACTGACCCATTTATATGGATTGCATCTTATACTCCCGGTCCGGCAGGTCGCCATCGGGCTCTACGCTCTCTGGTCAGGTCTGATTGTGCAGGGTAGCGTGGCCGGGGCCTTTCCTCGCGATCAGATATTTCTCGCGTTTTTCAGGTCGGTCACCGGATGCCCGGCAGAGACAACACAAACTATGGACGCCCTGTCCTGATGAGCAGTTGTTCAGATGGAGGGTTCGAAAAACCCTCTGGTATTGAGGTCTGCTCTGTGATTCCATTTTCCTTGCGTTGATTGGAGTATGGATCATGAAGCAGACGGGATT
>NZ_NKUF01000087.1 GCF_003206495.1 Gluconacetobacter entanii
CAGATGGCCAACAGCAACGCCGTCAGAATGGCGGCATAACAACAACCGGGTATAGCTTATTCAAACCCAAAAACTGTCCGAACAGACGGGTCCACCTCTGACCTGGCCGGTGGCGTGCTGGTGTTCGCCACGCTCAAGAAGCGCCAGGACGGGATCTATCGCGCCGTGCCGGTGCCCCCGTCCCTGCTCGAGGCCCTGGATCTGGTGCATGGCATCCGCGAGGCCCAGCGTCGGCGGGGCCGTGGAGCGGCCGCCCGGCTGTGGCCCTGGTCCCGCATGACCGGCTGGCGGGCCGTGCACGCGGTCATGGCCGCCGCCGGCCTGTCCGGCCCGGCCGCGTCCCCCAAGGGCCTGCGCCATGCCTTCGGCGTCGCCGCCGTCTCCAGCGGCATCCCCCTCAACATGGTGCAGAAATGGCTCGGCCACGCCCAGCTCTCCACCACCGCCATCTAGGCCGATGCCGTCGGCGCCGAGGAGCAGGATATCGCACGGAAAATGTGGGGGTAAACGAGAAATATCTCGTTTGGGGAAATATCCTATATTCAAATTGAATGAATATTCATTTCACATTTTATATGGTTGACAAAGGCAAACATATTATGAGATGAAAAGACGTTATTTTGAATATTCAAAAAGGATTAAAAAGTGATTATAGCAATAGGGAATACGAAAGGAGGGGTGGGGAAGACCACTTTAGCTGTTCAACTCGCCATAATCCGTGCCACTGCTGGTAGAGAGGTATGGCTGATTGATGGTGATCGACAGGGTACAGCTGCTGCTGCTATCGCAGCTCGTTCTGAAGCTGGAAAGCTACCTTGGATTGCTTGTGCACAGTATCCAGACGGCCCCAATCTACGTGCCCAAGTTCAGCAGCAGCGTGATAAATGGGATGATATTATCATCGATGTTGGCGGCCGAGATTCTACAGCGCTTCGTGCAGCACTCATTCTCGCTGATACGCTTCTGGTTCCGTTTGCGCCGCGTTCCTATGACGTATGGGCACTAGACGACATGGCTGCTCTCATTGATGAAGCACGAAGTGTTCGGGATGGATTGCGTGCTGTAGCTGTTATGAACCAAGCCGATCCAGGAGACCATTCAACGGATAATGCAGAGGCTGCTGCAGCAGTGAAAGAAGTGCCGCAATTCATTTATCTGCCGATACCAATTCGACGCCGCAAAGCGTTCAGTAATGCTGGTGGAGCAGGTCTGGCTGTTTCCGAACTGACGCCGCGAGACCCCAAAGCTGTCGCTGAAATTTCTGCACTTGCAAATGCCGTTTTTAATCCAATTTGAATATTCATAACATATTAAGGATAGATTAAATGGCAATTCATCGCAAAGCTAAACCAACGTCGGTAGAATCTGCTGCAGATGCTTTCGTTACTGGAGCTCCTGATGCAGGAAAAACAAAGCCTCTATCATACGACAAAGGGTTGCCAAAGGGACATAAACGCCAGATTAGTTTGACCATTGCTCCAGACTTGTTACGGCGTGTTGATGAACGCGCTGAAGCTATGGGAACAGGCCGAGCTGCGTTTATCAGTATGGCAATTTTCAAAACGTTGGAAGAAAGTTAAAATGATATTTTAAGAATATTCAAAAAATATCTTAATGGTAATTTACTGGGTTAATTTTAGAGCCACTGAACGCGCATATGTCTCCCTAAAGGGGATCTCGGCTTATGACACATAGACAGAAGATGGCTGAGAAGACGAACAGGCCTTGCGTCATCGGTCGTATGCTGAACAACGTAGCAGGGACAGAGTGGGATCGGACGAATGAGCAAACGCAAACCACCATCAGAACAGAGTGAACTTGTCCTTTCTCCCACAACCGCACGTGTCATTCAGCTCTCGGCTGAAATTCAGGCAACTCCGCCTGATGAGATTGAGTTCATGCACACGGTGCTCTGCCAGGTTGGTCTTCCCCGTAAACGGACGAAAGAAACTCGCTTTGAACGAAACAATGGCAAGGCATCCCTGCTTATTACAGCAGGAGAAATGTTTAACGATGGCCATTGGGAAAAGCTCTTCGTCCCGTATGGAACCAAGCCACGATTGGCGCTTTTCCACATCAGCACCGAAGCGATCCGAACGAAATCGCGTATTGTTGCAGTCGGACGGACTATCAGTGAATTTATGAAACGCCTCAACATCAGCCAGAATGGTCCATCCCGTGAGGCATTTCGGGCACAGATGAACGCCTTGTGCGCCTGTGAAATGAAGCTCGGCTACGGGTCGCGCAATCTGAATGCCCGGCCGGTGGATGAATTCGATGCGTGGACCAAAAATCTCGCAAAAGATAGCACGATCGAGCTATCCGAAAAATTCTGGCAGGAATTGAAAGAAAACGCTGTCCCACTTGACCCTCGTGCACTTGAGGGTTTGCAGCACTCAGCTTTAGCGCTCGACATCTACACGTGGCTTGCCCATCGACTTCATCGGGTGCGGCGGCCTGGTGAGAAGCTTACTTGGGCCAACCTTCGTTTGCAGTTTGGGCAGGAATATACGGACGATAAGAATTTCAAGAAGGCATTCCTGATCGCATTGCGACAGGTTGCGGCTGTTTATCCAGATGCAAGGCTTGAACAGGTTCGGACGGGTCTAAGACTGATCGCATCACCGCCGCCCGTACCGCGGCAGACAATCATCGCCTATCAAAAAACCATCGGATCAGATACTTAATCAAAAAATCTGACAAAAATGAGCGGTGCAATTACCACCCGTTGACCACTGGCCCTGTCGACTGAGCGCGGTGCAATTACCACCCTTTTAGCAACGGCATCAACGGTTCAATTATAATGCAAGTGCTATCCTTTTGCGTCTGCTTCGATGTCAGAGGAAGGCGGTGTAATCACCACCCTTTTGGCATTTGCGGAGGCACTGAAAGCACGGTGCAATCACCACCCCTCTTGTTCTGCTCAAAGCCACCAAAAAATAGTGCGATTGCCACTGTTTCTAGGAGAAGGCCTCTCTCTGTGAATAGAAAAGTTATCCCGGTGCAATCACCACCCTAATACGGTGCAATCACCACCCGTAGACACGGTGCAATCACCACCCATAGGCACGGTGCAATCACCACCCCCCTAAAACCGATATGATTCCCGTTATCTAAACCGATAGGTTTTTCCGGTAGTTGTCCGATAATTTCTAACGAAATTGTGGGTAAATATAAGACTTAAAATTTCGATCTAAATCACCGCCTCTTGGGGACTACGCCCCCGCCGGCTCGCGGCCTACGGCCGCCCCGATCGCGCATAGCGCGATCTCCCACCCGGCATCCCCCTGCTCGCCCTTTCAGGGCTGCGCTAAACAGACACGCCTACGGCGCGAAATCATAATCTGACGATGCGGTAACGCATCGTCTCTCCACCAGCACCTTCCTCTCCTGCGTCGGCGCCTTCGACGCCCTACGGGGCTCCCGCTCCGCGCTCGCCCGACGCCTGCAACACCAGAAAAACCGGACAAGACCGTAATCTGCTCAAGGCGCACCGGTGTTCAGGCGATCATTCAGCAGCTCACGTGTTGCGGCATGCCCGTCAGCCGCCACAGGGTGGCCGTACAGGCATTACCGCGTGTGGTGGCTAGTTTGTGAGCGGTAACGGGAATTGCGCTTTGTGCGGCCTCTCAGGGCGCTCTGCTGGCTTTATCAGGAATTGATGGGCTGTCCATTTCTGTCTGACCGTCCAGATATCCTGCTCCTAACTTTCAGTGGGATAGTTCTGATTGAAAAACCCAAGCGTTAGGGATATGGTGCATTATGCCGACGCTTCTACGCATCAATGGATTTCGTGTCGTGATTTACACGGCAGATCATGTGCCAATGCACGTTCACGTCATAAGCGCGGATGGAGAAGCGGTGATTGAAATTGGCAGGAAAGCCCGACTGATACGGGCAGGTGGCATGAAAGATAAGGTCATACAGGAAGCCCTTGTCATCGTGCAGGACCACGCTGAGATGTTGGCTGAAGCATGGGAGAAGATACATGGCGAATGACATGAACTATCAGGCCGCTCGTGAAGCAGACGCGCTTCATAGAGCAACAATTCCTCATGCGGTCTCCGCACGGTTTATCCGTGCTCGCCGCGCTCTTCACGTCACGCTCTCCAACGGTGTTGAGATGAGCGTGCCTGTGGATCTGCTACAAGATTTGCAGGACGCTTCCCTGAATGATCTGGCCGAGATCGAGATCACCCCGCTGGGTAATGGCCTTCACTGGCCCCGTCTCGACGCCGATGTTCTGGTCGAAGGTCTGATCCACGGTATCTACGGTTCCCGAAGCTGGATGGCAGCACAGATGGGACGCGTGGGCGGATCGTCCGCCAGTCAGGCAAAGGCGGCGGCGGCACGCCGGAATGGTGCTAAAGGCGGTCGGCCAAGGAACGTCGCGTAAGATAGTCACCGCCTTTCAGGCGGTAGGGAACTGTCGTGTCACGTCTGCTCGCTGCAACGACCATTCTCGCCGAAAGGGTGGACCGATACGGTCTACCATTTGGCTGAAGGGGCTCGGGTTTTCCAAGCCCTTTGGGCATGCCCGCACCAGCGGTGCAATGGTGTATGAGGGCCTACGTTTCTATTGGGAGCGCTTAGGGAGCGACGGGGGAGCGTTCGTGGAGCGCCTATAGGAACTTCATTATATGAAATCAAAAAATAGGCCGTCCTCACGAAACGCCTATAACTTACGAAATCAAAAAAACCTGAAAGGGGTCGTTTGCGGGAGGGGGCGAAATCCTACGCTAAGGATTTAGGCCAGCGATATTCGCCGGTGAGGTTGATGTGTTCCCATCCCAGCGGTGAGACA
>NZ_NKUF01000088.1 GCF_003206495.1 Gluconacetobacter entanii
TGTCTCACCGCTGGGATGGGAACACATCAACCTCACCGGCGAATATCGCTGGCCTAAATCCTTAGCGTAGGATTTCGCCCCCTCCCGCAAACGACCCCTCCATGTCGAGATCGACACCGAACTTCCTGATCAGACGTGCGGCATTCGGCCCATTGCGGATCTCACAGGCTGCAACTGACAGCCACCCGACAATGTTCGCCTGAACGCGTCTGTCATCGGGTCACCATCGCTGGTCGGACAGACTGCAAGCCAGATAGACGAGAATGGCCTGAGAATCCCGGACGACCGTCTCGCCATCGACGAGAACCGGTACTTCCTGAAATGGATTCAGGTCCGTAAACAACGAGCTGTGTTGCTCATCTTTGGAAAAATCAACCGGCACAAGGTCAAGAGGAATGCCGGTAAGGGCTGCAAACAGGCGCACCTTGTAGCAATTGCCGGATACATCGAGATCATAGAGTTTCATGACTGAGTCTCCTGACGATGGACTGACACTTTGAGAATGAAATGATCCAGGAATCAGGAAACCTGACCGATCGGTCTTAATGGAAGAATAAAGATGAAAGCATCCTATGACGATATCGTGATTGCTGCGCGCGAACTCTTCCGGGAACGGGGATACACCGGCGCTTCGATGAACGACCTGGCCGAGCGGGTCGGTCTGAAGAAGTCCAGTCTTTATAATCGTCTTCCAAGTAAGGAATCGCTCGTCGTTGATGTTCTCGAATTGACCCTGAAGGAAACTTTTGAAGGGCTTCCCGATCCGGCAGTCGACTGGATGCACACTTATCGAGAACTGATCGACCGTATTGTCGCAGTCTTTAGCGAGCGTGGACGATGTGTAGGCTTCCACCTGGCTTTCGGAGTCCCGATTGACACGCCAGAGGCGAAGACGGCTGTCCGGGATTTCGTAATTGCATTGCGCGCCCGAATGGCGGAAATCCTCGAAAAGGGTGCGGTTGATGACCCTATGCGGGCAGCCACGGACGCCCTGACACGTTTGCAAGGAGCTACATTCTGGCTGGCGGCCCTCGACGAAATAGAACCGCTCAGACGGGAAGCGGTCGGTGTTCTGGCTTCTGTGGGGATATCAACGCAGGCCTGATGTCCGTCTGGGCAAAAGACCTCTGCGCGTCAGACAACGATTGTGCTATGAGTGACTCCATAGAACGTCATGGATAAACGGGGTCGTCATGTCCGAATACAAGATGCAGGAGCGGCAGCACTATGCATGGGCCAGCTTTGAGGCGGTCCGCGTTGCTGGCGAGCGGGCACGGGAAGCCCGGACAGCGAGCGGCGAGATCATGACCTATGTCCAGAAGGGATGGGTTGTGCGCGAATTTCCCGGCGGTCGGGTTGAACGTCTTGCACCGCTGGAAGAGTTCCGCGACGAAGATTTTCCCTATCCCGCGTGACACGATTACTGATTTACGCAGGACCGAACGGCTCCGGAAAAAGCAGTCTGCGGGTTGGCACGAGCGCTGACATTGAGCCGGTCGACATCGTCATTGACCCCGACCAGATAGCGCGGGGGATCAACCCAGGCAGCCCGCGCGATGCAGACAGGGAGGCCGGACGGCGAGCCATCGAGATATTCAACGCGTCGCTGGCCGCCGGGAAGTCGATTTCTCTCGAAACGACATTATCTGGCCGTTCCGTAATCCGTCGCATCACGGCGGCGCGGAACGCCGGATATCATATCGAGCTGAGATATATTGCTCTGGCGTCGGTCGAAATGAATGTTCAGCGCGTCAGGGCACGTGCTGCGGGTGGTGGACATTTCATTGAACCGGAAGCCATTCGCAGACGATATATTGGCAGTCTCGCCAATCTTCCGACTGTTATTGGCCTGTCTGACCGTGTTGTCATCTCCGATAATTCAGGCGTTATGCCGGAGCCTGTGCTTGAAATCGAGAATGGTCAGATTGTGCGTCGAGGTATGACTATGCCTGCATGGCTGGTCAGCACATGTCCGGACTTCTGCCGTTAGTGCGTTTTGTCGCCAAGACCAGACACGCTGTTGGAATGGGTTCTGGTAACGCTTGCGCCGACAATTTTACGCCTCTTTGCGCCGGGCCGCGCAGGTAGGGCGGAAAACATTGAATCCAGTTAAGTGTCTTCGTTTCCTTTCTTCCATGGGTTTCTATGGAGGAAAGCACTATGTCCGGATCACGGATTTTATGGGGGCAGGTGAGCGTCGTCCTGCTCATGATCATCCTGTCATGGTGGATGGCGACGCAATGGGTGGCGTGGAAACTGGGCTTTCAGCCCCAGCTTGGTCAGCCCTGATTCACGCTTGCGCATCATTGGCCTGTCTACTGGCCCCCCATGGTTTTCTGGTGGTGGTATGTCTACGACGCCTATGCCCCGGATATTTTTAATCAGGGCGGGTGGATCGCCGGTAGTGGCGGCGTACTGGCTGTTGTGGCAGCGGTCGCGCTTTCCATTCGTCGGGCTCGTGAGGTAAGACGGGCCGCAACCTATGGAAGCGCACGCTGGGCCAGCCGTGAGGAATTGCAGCAATCCGGATTGCTCGATCCCGATGGGGTCATTCTCGGGCAGTATGGACGGGATTATCTCCGTCATAATGGTCCTGAACATGTCTTGTGTTTCGCGCCGACCCGTTCCGGTAAGGGGGTGGGGCTTGTCATTCCGACCCTGCTGACATGGCCGGGATCAGCCATCGTCCATGATATCAAGGGAGAAAACTGGCAGATCACCGCAGGTTTTCGGGCGCGTTTCAGCAGCGTGCTCCTGTTCGATCCGACCAATCCTGCCTCTGATCCCTACAACCCCCTGCTTGAAATCCGGCAGGGGGAGTGGGAGGTACGCGACGCCCAGAATGTCGCGGACGTGCTTGTCGATCCCGAAGGATCGCTTGAACGCCGGAACCATTGGGAGAAAACATCACACTCTCTGCTGGTGGGCGCCATCCTCCATGTTCTGTATGCGGAGAAAGACAAGACGCTCTACGGTGTTGCCAATCTTCTGTCTGATCCGAAACGCTCAATTGAAGCCACGCTTGCTGCGATGATGCAGACGAAGCATCTGGGCAAGGATGGCCCGCATCCGGTGGTTGCATCCGCCGCCAGTGAACTGCTGAACAAATCTCCCAACGAACGGTCTGGTGTGCTCTCCACCGCCATGTCGTTTCTTGGCCTGTATCGTGATCCGGTCGTCGCGAAAGTCACTTCGCGTTGTGCCTGGCGGATTGCGGATATTGTCAAAGGGCGTCGTCCGACCACGCTTTATCTCAGCGTGCCACCCTCGGATATCAGTCGCACCAAACCGTTGATCCGTCTGATGCTGAACCAGATCGGGCGCAGACTGACAGAGGATCTGAACGCGCATAAGCATAACCATCGCCTGCTGATGATGCTGGACGAATTCCCGGCGCTCGGGCGGCTTGATTTCTTTGAAAGCGCTCTCGCGTTCATGGGTGGTTACGGCATCAAAGCTTTTCTGATCGCCCAGAGCCTGAATCAGATAGAGAAAGCCTACGGTCAGAACAATTCGATCCTCGATAACTGTCACGTCCGGGTCAGTTTTGCCACCAACGATGAACGGACTGCCAAGCGGGTCTCAGATGCATTGGGCACTGCCACGGAAATCAGGTCACAGAAAAACTATGCCGGGCATCGCCTGTCACCCTGGCTGGTGCATCTGATGGTTTCGCGGCAGGAAAGTGCCCGCCCGCTTCTGACGCCAGGTGAAATCATGCAACTTCCACCAACCGACGAGATTGTCATGGCGGCGGGGACGCCACCCGTTCGTGCGAAGAAAGCTCGATATTATAGTGATGCCCGTTTCCGGGAGCGCGCACTGCCACCGCCCCAACCAGGAACGATATCAGCACCGACCGCGATACAACCGGATGACTGGACCAGACGTCCCTTGCCCGAGACGGTGGTGCATGGTGCCGCCCCCCCACTGTCAACGCAGGAAGAAGAAACGCCTCTGGGGGCCGGTCACAAGCGCACACCGGACGCCGATCCGAGTGATATTCCACCGCGTACGGAGAGGGATGACACGCGGGAGCAGACGAAATCACCCGAAGCTGGCAATCGCACGACACGGTGGGACCGGGACTTTATGGATCTTCAGAAGGTAGCGCGGCTGGCCGCCATTGACCGTGATGATGGGATGGAGATCGGTGGACCATGAAACGCTCCCGCAAGAAGCAGCAGATGACGGTCTATCTCGATCCCGATCTGTTCAAAGCTGTCAGTGATACGGCCACCCGTCGCCGTCAGTCCGGCTCCCTCGTGGTCGAGACGGCTCTGTCTGTCTTTTTCTCTCCTGAAGAGGGGACCGGACAGGCCGCACTGACCCGACGGCTGGACCGTGTCGATAAACGCCTGTCCCGACTGGAGCGCGATACCGGGATCACCGTCGAGACATTGGCCCAGTTCATCCGTTTCTGGATGATCATGACGCCCGCCTTGCCCGAAAGCTCGGCTGCTGCTGCACGGGCGCAGGCGGCCGAGCGTTATGAAGGCTTCATCGAAGCGCTCGGCAGGCGTCTGGCGACAGGCCGACGTCTATATGAGGACGTTCTTCCTCCTGACGCACAAGTCAGTGCTAGCACTACAGTTGCATTTTGTGTTGAGTTCTGAATCTATGGGTAACCATGATTCAGGATATGATGAGTGGCGGTACGTCTGTTGAAGAGACGCTGGAATTA
>NZ_NKUF01000089.1 GCF_003206495.1 Gluconacetobacter entanii
CGAATGGTATGCTGTCAGATGCCAGCTCGCCATCATGTTCGATGATCGTTTCCCAATGGCCTGAAAAAGTGCCACCGCACAAAATTCTACACAGTCTCCTGTTTTCACAGACGGGGCGTTTTCAGACAGTCCCTTAAATCTGCAGGATGGTCCCAAAATCGAAATCCTGCCCATCCGGGTTCGCTCCAATCCGGATGGTGGTGGGTGTCGCCATGGAATAGGGGGGCACCGGCAGGTTATAAGGGGCGGGCGCCCCCTTGAACACACGCCCAGCCAGATCGAACATCGACCCATGACACGGGCAGGCATACCCACCGGGCCAGTCATCGCCACCTGTCCCCTTCGGCAGGGGACGATAGGCCGGGATGCAGCCCAGATGTGTGCAGATCCCGACCACAACCCCATATTCCGGCACGATGGAACGATGCCAGTTGGTAGCGTAAGGCGGCTGCTGCCGGTCGGACGAACGTTCATCACGCAGGCGACGCGTCAGGTCCGCCTGCTGCATCCGTGCCATCGCCTGTGGCGTACGGTGGGTGACGAAAACGGGCCGCCCCTGCCATGTCACGACAATCTGCTGCCCTGGGGGCAGGCGTGAAATATCGACGTTCACCGGCATATGCGCCGCCGCGCTGTCACGGGGCGCCAGACTCTGCAGGAATGGCCACAGACATGCCCCTGCCCCGGTCACGGCAGTCGCGGCCGTCACCATACCCAGAAAATCACGCCGTCCACCGCCTGACGCAGGCGTTGCGCTATTGTCGGTATCGTCTGTCATCTGGATTTCATATCCGCAGATGGCCATAACGGAAAGGGAATATCACATTCCTCAGGGCGCAAACCATATCCCTCGGCCGGAAGGCAAGGGCACTGCCCTTGACCCGCCAAAGGTCACGGACCTCTGGAAACCATGACCTGAACGAACCGGGGTACAGAGGCCTGTGGCTCCTGCCGGATCCGGGCAGAGTCCGGATGCCTCAGGAAAGCGAAGACGGCAGCGACCGCGTCTTCTCGAAACGCGGCGCGAACGGCAGCAGCACAAGGAAATAGCCAAAATAATACAGCGTGGCGCACCGTCCCGCGATCATCCACGCACCCGCCGCATGATGCCGTCCGACAAGCCCCAGCAACACGAACGCTACCACCAGCCCGAACAGGCCGATACGGCACAGCGGGCGAAACCGTGCGGAGCGCACGGGCGACGGGTCCAGCCATGGCACCGCGAACAGGACCAGCACCGCCCCGGCGGAGGCGACAAGTCCCCCGAACTTTGACGGCACCGATTGCAGGATGCCGTAGAACGGCAGGAAATACCATTCAGGTTCGATATCGGTCGGCGTATGCAGCGGATTGGCCGGGCGATAGTTGGCCGGTTCCGAAAGCATGTCCGGCCACAGGAAGGCCAGCGCGGCAAACACGATGCCAAACAGCACCAGACCCACCATGTCCTTGCTGCTGTAATAGGGATGGAAGGGCACCGTGTCCGAAGGCTTTGCCGGTTCCACGCCCTGCGGATTGTTGGAGCCCGAGATATGTAGTGCCGCGACATGCAGCCCCACGATCCCCACGATCGCGAACGCCATCACGAAATGCAGCACGAAGAAGCGGTGGACGAACACATCGCCCAGCGCGTCGCTACCCTCCATCACATGTTCCAGCCCGGGGCCAATGCCGGGAATGGCCCCGACTGCCTTGCCCACCACGTCAGCACCCCAGTACGACATCTGCCCCCAGGGCAGGACATACCCGGCAAAGGCCGTCACCATCGTCATGACCAGCAGCACAAGGCCCGTCAACCACAGGATCTCACGCGGGGCCTTGTATGACCCGTAATACAGGCCACGGTACAGGTGCACATACAGCGCCCCCATGAACAGGCTGGCCCCCGTCATATGCAGCGCCCGCAGCAGCCAGCCGGCAGGCACCTGACGCTCGATCACTTCGATCGACGCAAAGGCGCTGGCCGCGGCAGGAGTATAGTTCATGGCAAGGAAGATGCCCGTCGCCAGCATCAGGATGAGGACAACACACAGGATCGCGCCGAAATTCCACAACCCGTTCAGGTTACGCGGCATGCGGTAATCCACATACTCGGCCCGGAACCACCGGACGACATGCAGGCGACGGTCGATCCACGCAATGACGCCGGTTTCGGACTGCTGGTCCGTCCCCTGCACGATCTCTGGACCGTTCATCCCCTTCTCCCTTCCCATCACGCATCCTGACGTGGGTATGCCGCAGCGATCAGGTCTTCTACCCGCTTTCAGGCACGTTTAACAGAAGGGACGCCCCGCCATGCCCGGTGAGGCTTTGGGAATGCTCAAAACCAGTGCATTGATAACAAATAAAAGTTTTTGGTGAAGCTTTTTCCAAAAAGCTTCGAAAGACGCCGCCTTTTTCGATCAAAAGGCGGCACCCAAAAACTTTTATGATTTCAGCGTATTACCTAGGATCAGAACAGCAGGATGGCACCACCCGAGGCCGTGTTGTCGGTGGCGCGCGCCGGGCCATGCGCCTTCGATTCCGTATGGGCATATTCACCCACGATGTTGAGCCAGTCGGTCAGGCTGTAGAACAGGGCACCGACTTCGGACTCGTTGCGCGCAACAAGGCTGGGATCATTCTCGCCCCGCGCTTCGTAAAGGTTACTGACACCATAGCTTCCGACCAGCTTGATCTTCTTGGTGACGTTATACATCCCCTGCAGGTAGTAGCCTTCGGACGCACGCTTGTGCCCGTTCGACGCCACACCGTCGAAGAACAGGCCCGTCGTGCCAAGGCCGCTGCCGCGATAGTAGTAAGCCACACCCTGGAACGGGCCATAGGTCAGCTTGGTGCCGATTTCGCCCGCTTCCGCCGTCACACCGCGCTTTTCCCCTTCGGAAACAGGCACGGTGGATGTGGTGGTCTGGACCATGTTGTAGATCCCGCCATCCATGCCGCCGGTCGTGACCTCACGCAGCGCGGTGGTCACGGTCGTCGTCTGGGTGCGGGTCAGGTCCTGCTGGTGCTGCGTCAGGAAACTGGCCCAGATGCGGCCCGTCAGGCCCCCGATCTTGAAGTCGTAGGTAACCTTGCCCTGCACCATGGGCGAACTGTGCTGCGTCGATCCGGCGGACAGGTTGTCGCCCGCGAAATTGTACTCATCCAATGGCTCCAGAATACCGATATTCCCCTGGAAACCGGCGATCTTGGGCGACAGGTACGAAATCTGCGGGATCCAGTCGGCATACACGTAACCGACACCGATACGGCCAAGCGACGTATTGCCCGGCTGGGTATTGCTGCCGGTGGAACCGACACTCAGCAGGGTCGCGTCATTGAGGATCGCGTCACCGCCAAAGATACCGAGGTCACGACCGATCTTGATCGTGCCGAACGATTTCGTGCCCGCCGTCACGAACACCTGACGAAAATCGATGCCCGCAGTGCCAAGGCCGACCGAACTGCCGCCGGAATTGGCGTTCATCGCGCCGGGCTTGTTATTGTCGATGCCCGGATACATGCCCATGACAGCGGACATGTCGATGCCCGCCTGCGTTGTGGACAGTTTCAGGATCAGGCCCGCAGGCAGCAGGCCGTTACGCAGCGAGGAGGAGTCAAACCCGTTCGGCCCGGTGGACACCCCGCCATTGACGGTGCCCCCACGACCCGGACTGTTGAACGTATAGAACCCGTTGACGAAGCCCGACAGGTTGATCTTGACCGGCCCGGCGTCAAAGGTCAGGCCCTTGCCGGGGACGTATTTCTCCATCCGGACGAACCCCTCGCCATAGGACGGGCCGCCGGGCTGCATCGACAGCATGGCGGTGCGCGCGGCCTCCGCACTCTGCGCGGCGGAGGCCGCTGAAGCACGGGCCTGCGTCACCATGTCCGCCGTCTCGTCCGCGCCACCGATGCCGACATCACCGGGCAGTACGGTATGGATGGGATTGTCCGGCGTTCCGGGCGCGGCAGGACGCGTGGGCGCGACATGGCGGGTCGTCGCGGCCATGCGACTGCCCCGCGCGGCGGAAGCATCGGCGCGCGCGTGACTCAGATGCTTGGCCAGCAGGCCCTTATACTCGCTGGAGGTCAGGCTACCCTTGGCACGCAGGATATCGAGCAGATCGCTGTAATCATCGGCCCGCGCCACACGCGGTTCCATCAGGTGCCCGGCACTGGCGGTCAGAACGACAACGGCCACTATTCTGGCCAACCTTCTCTCAGACATCTGATCGTTCATTCCGTGCAATTTGCCTGAATATTACCGGGTGACCGCTTCAGGGCATTTATGTTGGATATGATCCGACTTGTCAATGGTGCCCCCGGCGCGCCCCATGGCCGTGCCGCATCCTTCCAGCGGAAAATTCTGTCCCGCCTGAATCGTAAAAGTTCCCACCACCACACCAGATGTTGATGCCACGAATCAGGTACATCAACTGTCTGTGCGCGCACTGTCACCCAACCGGACGCGATATATGCGCGGCATAAAGAAGTTCCATGTAAAAACTATTGTTTTCACGTTTTGTCATGTACCGTGAAATCAGTACGTTAGGACAAAACCCGAAAAACGCCCCATGAATTCAGATTCCATGAGGAGTGGATAGCGAGCCGCGCCGTGTCAGAGTGTGCTTGCTGAAACTCTCTGGAGGGCAGAACCATGCTCGAGGCATCTGATCATCC
>NZ_NKUF01000008.1 GCF_003206495.1 Gluconacetobacter entanii
CGCCATGGGAAAATGGACCCTCGAAATCATCAGGCGGTCCGATACGACGAAGGGCTTTCAGATCCTGCCGCGTCGCTGGGTGGTGGAACGGACATTCGCCTGGCTGGGACGGTGCAGGCGGCTCGCCAAAGATTGGGAAAAGTCCATTGCGTCCTCAACCGCATGGACATTGATCGCCTCGATCCGCATGCTCACACGACGGACAGCAAGGCATTGTCAAGCTTGGAAAACTTTCGGATCGGGCTCTTATAAGCGCTATATAAGGCACAATCTCGGCTTTAAGGCCCCGCGCGGCTGGGGGTGGCTGACCAATCCAAGGAAAGCCGCCTACAACCGCGCTTATTACCGGAAAAACAAACTGTGGAATGGCCTTCTGGGGTGGGTGATCATCGGGTTTATTGTGGCAGTGCTACTTGGAGCATTCCATTAATACCCTGCAAAGAATAGTGGTGGGGGCGAGGGTGCGGCTTCGCAAATGAACGCTACCAAAGAGATCTGCACAATGCAGAAGGAAGCCTTTTGACTGCCATAGCTGAGATCCCCGTCCTCATAGCTCAGCTCTATCAGATCGTGGATCGGCTTGAGCAGATCGTCCCAGGCCGGAAATTCACGCCTGACGGACATCTGGTTGGGAGCATCGGGGAAGCGGTCGCGGAATACAGCTACGGCCTCACATTACTGCCTGCGTCGTTTAAGCAGTATGACGCGATAGGTGCCGAAAGCCGTCACGTTCAGATCAAGCTGACACAGGGCAACTCCGTCGCCATCAGCTATGCCTGCGATCACCTGCTTGTCCTGCATCTCGATCGACATAAGGGCTTCTCGGAGGTCTATAACGGCGCCGGGGCACCGGTATGGGATCAGATCCACCATAAGGCCGACCATGGGCGCCAGAGGTCGATCCGCCTTACCCAGTTGCGGAAGATCGCTGCCCTATCCCCTTCGCCTGCCATTCCACAGATCCGGCCCTTCCCGTCCCTGCAGAACAGCGATCACAAAGTGGCCTGATACGAGGGGTCTATCCCCTTCCCTCAAGACAGCCTAGCAGTCCCTTGCTCGACTGATTGGAGCACATATAGAGTGGCTCGACATGAATACGTAAACGAGGAATAGCATGGCTGAACGGAAGCTTTTGCGTCTGCATCTGCTTGCACGGTCAGTCCCTTTCACCGCATGGCTCAATAGCCGGGTGTTTTATTCGCAGGCCACCCGACAGAGGGCACCTCATGTAAAAAAGCGCTACGACACGCCGACAGGCAGCCAAATCGAAAACCGGAAACCGGGCAAGATACGCATAACCCCTCCCCTGACACACCCCCATCACTGCCCATGGATTTCCTCCAGACAGTTCCTGAAGTCGAGCAGCAGCCTTTTCATGTCACAGGTCCCTATCGTGCATTTGAGGACCTTGCGCCCATTCCTGATATTCCAGATGGTTATCGATTCTATCTGTTTTATTGCATTGGGATTGTTATGCGGCCGCACTCGTCTATCTGGTAACTGACATCTATTGGTGGCGGCCTGGCAGTAAAATACACGATGAAGGATGGATAAAAACCCCAGAAATGTATTCACCAACCGGGTGATTTCATAAACGGCATGCTCCTCGTAATTCCTGTCGATGAATTCAAGATTTATCAGTGATCGTCGCATGATATCCAGAATCGGGTCAGCGGGGATCCCCACTGGTCGTTTCCCTGTTCGTGCGGTGCGAATGAGGCGCGCGACGCCCCTTATGCCATGCCAGGGTTTCATTTCATAAAAACACGGGATCAATCGTGGCCAGTCACGAACTGGCGGGATTGCTGTGCGCACCGGCAACCTTTGCCTTCATCGGGCGTTCCACCGGAACATGCGCCCCGCCATCATGACGGCCGCCTGAAATACCGATGCACTGAAATGGGGACAGAGTGGCAACCGGATAGATTTGGAGGAATATTTTCCTAATTACATCCGATTCCATGGTCCTGACATGTTTGACATATTAACGCCATATTCATGACCGAGTTTGCCACAGGAGACAACAGGACCTCGTCCTTCGTGGGCAAGATCGAAAAAACGCTTATGTGATCGTATATTAATCGAACCTGATCAGAACGGGTCACCTTTGTCTTTCCTGAACCGGCACATAACCCCGGTGGCATGCGCCTGATGTCTGACAAGGATGCGGCCGCACGGGACAGGGGAATAACAGAAATGTCCGCGATAGGTCCGCATCAACTGCGAAAATCCCGGCAGGCTCCAGAAAATTTGGGAATCGTGATCGTAGATGATGACAATGCGATCGTTGTCTTTAACGACATGGCCGAACGCATGTCCGGACATGCCCGCGACAACGTCATCGGACATCACAGCAGCACGGTCCTGCCCCCGGAAATCCACACTTCCGAAACCAATAATTCCCTTTCCTCCACAGGTGAAAAGCCAACCGGTCCGCTGCGTGCCGGCCTGCACAGGCTGAGCGTCACGCGCCATGACGGCACGTGTTTCAATGCTGAACTCGAGGTCTCCCAACTGCAGGTGGGGGATCGCCGCCTGCATGTCATTACGCTGCGTGATGTCTCGCCTGCCGCAGGGCATGTGCTTTCGGACGGGATCTGCGCGACCATCGTGCACGAGACGGATCGTGGCATTGTCGTCCTGGATGCCGAAAGCCGGATTTCCCATGTCAATCCGGCTTTCGGCATCCTGTCGGGATATTCCGAAGATGAAGTTGCCGGCAATGATTTTTCCATCCTGTTTTCCGGCCATGGACGCGACATCCGCACCCTGCAGCAGTTCCGCCAGCAGGTCAGCGAAGGCAGCAGCTTTGAAATAGACATCCAGGCGCGCCGCCGCGATGGTGGCAATATCTGGCTGCGCGCGGCCGCGACACCGGTCCATGACGCGCATGGCGTACTGGAACAGACCATCGTCATCCTCAGCGACGTCAGTCGCGACCGCGACCTGCGCTACCTCCAGCAGGACGTGGTGGAGGCGCTGGCCAGCGGACTGTCGCTGCGCGAGGTGATGGATTTCATCTGCCGCCGCATCGAACGCATCGTCCCCGACGTGCAGGCGCTGGTGATGATGACTGAGGATGGGAAGGTCATGCATCCCATCGGCCGCGCCTCCCTGCCCAAGGCCGTGGTGGCGCAGTATGACGGCGCACGGATCGGTCCCGCCGCCGGATCCTGTGGCACGGCGATCCACCGGCATGAAGAGGTCATCGTGCCCGACATCGCCACCTCCCCGCTGTGGGAAGGGCTGGCCGATGTGCCGCTGGAACACGGGCTGCACGCCTGCTGGGCACGGCCCATCATCCTGCGCGACGGGCAGGTCTCCGGCGCCTTTACGCTCTTTTCCCCCGAACCCGGGCATCCCAGCACATGGTGCCGCCGCGTTGTCGGGGCGTGCGTGCATCTGTGCATGCTGGCGATCGTGCAGGAACATGCCCGGCAGTCCATCGACAGGCTGGCGCATTACGATGGCCTGACCGGCCTGCCGAACCGCGCCTGGCTGCGGCAGTACTGCACCCAGACCCGGCCACATCCCGCGCCACGGGTCACGATGGTGCTGAACCTGGACCGTTTCCAGAAAATCAACGAGGCAATGGGCCACGCCGTGGGTGATACGTTGCTGATGGAGGTCGCGCGCCGCCTGCGCAGTACGCTGCACGCGGGTGACATCCTGACCCGCACCGATGGCGACGAATTCGTCATCATGACGGAAACCGCGCCGGAACAGGCCGCGGTCCGGGCGGAACGGCTGCTGCGGATCCTTGATGCCCCCCTGATGGTCGAAGGGGTGGAACTTCGCCCCAACGCCAGTATCGGCATCAGTATCAGCGATGCCATCGACCCGGTCGAAGACATGAAGACGGTGATGAAGCATGCCTACTCCGCACTGTCACAGGCCAAGGAAGCGGGCCGCAACTGCTATCGTTTCTTCAGCCCGGAAATGAACCGCGCGGCGGAAGACCGCATCACCCTTGCCGCCGCGCTGCGCCGCGCCGCGCCATCAGGGAAGACCGGCTGAGCCTTGTCTACCAGCCACAGGTAATGACCGGCACCGGACGGCTGCATGGGGTGGAGGCGCTGGCGCGCTGGATCGACCCGGAACTGGGCTTCATCTCCCCCGGGCGCTTCATCCCGCTGGCGGAGGAAACGGGACAGATCGAGATTCTGGGCGAATGGTCGCTGCGCACCGCATGCCGGCAGATGACATCATGGATGGCGCAGGGGATCGACGTGCCCATCGTGTCGGTCAACCTGTCGGCCATCCATTTCCGTGACCGCAACCTGCCCGCCACCATCGCGCGCATCATGGATGAAACCGGCATGCCGCCCGAACGGCTGACGATCGAACTGACCGAAAGCACCATGATCGACAATTTCGAACAGACGGTCGAGATCGTCACCGCCATCCGCGCGCTGGGCTGTGGCGTGTCGATGGATGATTTCGGCACCGGTTTTTCCAGCCTGTCGAACCTTGCCAGCCTGCCCGTCAGCGAGGTCAAGATCGACCAGAGCTTCATGAAGGGATTCGAGGAACCCTCCGGCAAGGTCTATTCGGTGGTGCGCGCCATCGTGCATATCGGGCAGAGCCTCGGCATGACGGTGGTTGCCGAAGGGGTGGAAACGCAGGCACAATACCAGCTTCTCAAGGCCATGCAGTGTGATGTCATCCAGGGCTACCTCTTTTCACGCCCGCTGCCGCCTGCGGAACTGGCACAATGGTGCACGGCCTCCACATCACGGACCCCGCCACCGGTACATGCATAAGGATCCCATGCGCCCCCTTCCCTCACTCCCAGTCGCCCAGCAGGACAGACATGAAGCAGCATAAGGTCATGCTGGGCACGCGCGTGCTGTATCAGGCCGCGCAACTGTCACATGCGCAGCGTTTTGCCGCCGCCCGCCGGGCGGAGGGACTGGACTGCCATGTCGTGCCCGACACCACGACACGCGCGAAACGGGTGCGGATCAATTCGATTACGGGAAAGCCCTATTGCGGTTCCCCGCCCGAGGGAAGATTTTCCGACAAAACAGAATAAGACAGACCTGAATCTCGAATATAACCAGACCGGTCTGGTACGCGTTGTCGTTCCAGCCTGTGCCATGGGCATGGGTGAAACGACAAAGAGCGCGATCATGTCAGACGAGTCACCTGAACCGCCCCTCTTTCCCATCATGGACTCCGGTATCCCGCAATGGGCCCATGCCAGCCTTGCCCGTCAGTACGCTGATATCCTTGACGAACCTGTACCGCCGGAACTGCTGGCCCTACTTGCCGATGAAGACCCGTCCCCGGCGGAGGCGCCCGCCACAGACGGCGACGATACCCCTGAAATACAGCCAGTCAGGGACGATACCCCGGTCTCCGCGATGGCCTGAGACCCGGCATCAGGCCGTCGCCTGAAACCGGGCGACACCTGATGCCATCAGTACCTTCTATCGCCATTGTGGTGCAGAGGGTGTAGAAGCACCCCTCACCCAGATGGAAGATCCATATGCCGACTGTTCGCCGGACCACTGCCTCTTCATCAGATGTGGATCCATCCATCCGCAGTCCCCGCACCACAAGCCCGGAAAGTCGTTTCCGGCATATACGGCCGCTGGCATGCGGGGTGGCCGCGCAATGACCGAAACATGCAAGGTCCTGATGGTCTTTCCGCGTTTCAACGCGGGTTCATTCTGGAATTACAAGGAAGCCTGTGATCTGGCCGGTGCCCGTTATCCGGCCGCACCGCTTGGCCTGATTACCGTTGCCGCCCTGCTGCCGAAACATTGGGATGTCAGGCTGGTCAACCGCAATACCGAAACCCTGACCGACGCGGATTTTGCGTGGGCCGACATGGTGATGACCGGCGGGATGCTGCCGCAGCGCAACGACGCGCAGCATATCATCGAGATGAGCCACGCCCACAACAGGCCGGTGGTGGTCGGCGGTCCCGATGTCACGTCAAGCCCGGCGCTCTATAGCGGTGCGAATTTCCAGGTCCTTGGCGAGGCCGAGGAGATCATGGGCGACTTCATCGCCGCCTGGCGCAGGGGCGACCGGCAGGGCGTCTTCGAAGCCCCGATGGGGAAGACCGATGTCACCAAAAGCCCCCTGCCGCGCTTCGACCTGCTGAAATTCGACCAGTATCTGCATGTCGGCGTGCAGTTTTCGCGTGGCTGCCCGTTCAGTTGCGAATTCTGCGACATCATCGAACTGTATGGCCGCACGCCGCGCACCAAGACGAATGAACAGGTGCTTGCGGAACTCGATGCGCTGTATGCCCTTGGCTATCGCGGGCATGTGGATTTTGTCGATGACAACCTGATCGGCAACAAGAAGGCGCTCAAGAAATTCCTGCCGGACCTGAAACGCTGGCAGGCGGACAGGAAATATCCGTTCGAATTCTCGACCGAGGCATCGATCAACCTTGCGGACGATGCCGACCTGCTGCGCAGCCTGTCGGACACGAATTTCTTTGCGATCTTCGTGGGGATCGAAAGCCCCGATACCGATACCCTCGTCATGACGCAGAAAAAACAGAATACGCGGCGCAGCCTGCAACAGAGCATCGAGACGATCCACAAGGCGGGCATTTTCGTGAATGCCGGCTTCATCGTCGGATTCGACAGTGAAAAGGGCAGCGTCGCCAGCGGCATGATCGAATGTATCGAGGATACGGCGATCCCGGTCTGCATGGTCGGGCTGCTTTATGCCCTGCCGACCACGCAGTTGACGCGGCGACTGCTGTCCGAAGGACGCCTCTTCCCCGCCGATGACCAGACACAGTCTGGCGACCAGTGCACGGCCGGCCTGAATTTCGAGACGCTGCGCCCGCGCCGTGACGTGCTGAACGATTACCGGACGGTCCTTCGCACGATCTATGACCCGGTGGCCTATTTCGGCCGTGTGCGGCGTCTGGGCCGGATGCTGAAGCGCACGCGGGCGCATCGGATGGTAAAGGGCGACCTGCGCAGTTTCTTCCGGCTGCTGTTCCGCATCCACCGCTCCGGCCCCGGAACAGGCAGGCAGTTCTGGCGCATGATGCTCGATTGCGCGCTGCATAACCCGAAGGCGCTGCCTTATGTGGTCATGACCAGCGCGCTTTACCTGCATCTCGGCCCGTTTGCGCGACAGGTCGCGGGGGAAATTGACCGCGAAATCGCGGATGTGGATCAGGGACGCTGGCATGCCCCCATGCCCCAGAAAGTTCCGGACATCGTGCCTGTGCCCGCCTGATCCGGGGCGGGCCTGCGATGGGGCAACCGGCCTGTGTTGCCCCGTTCTGAGGCCATGCGGGTGGCTGCTGCGTTATGGCTGGAGTCGGACCCACAAGGGGGACGGAGTCACTGTGGCCGTTATGGATCCGGGCGTTCTTACGGCACACGCATCGGCTGCGAACAGGCATGA
Organism: Gluconacetobacter entanii; assembly: GCF_003206495.1. GTDB lineage: Bacteria > Pseudomonadota > Alphaproteobacteria > Acetobacterales > Acetobacteraceae > Novacetimonas > Novacetimonas entanii. Next base: position 7,390 of record NZ_NKUF01000008.1, read on the forward strand.
CGTTTCCTGAAGCTTTTTGAAAAAAGCTTCACCAAAAACTTTCATTTTTATCAGTGGGTTGTTTGCGGACAATCGCCCGGCGCTTTCAGCCGGGTGAAGGGGCATGGCACGTCAGGGCCGCAGCATACTGCAAACCATCTGCAAACCGTGCAAACTTTTTGACGGCTAAGTCGTTGAAAAATGGCGCGCCCTGTTGGATTCGAACCAACGACCCACAGCTTAGAAGGCTGTTGCTCTATCCAACTGAGCTAAGGGCGCGGAGCACTGCCTTGTGCCAGATGGAAGCTAGTGCGTCCAGTTCTGGATACGGTCGGAGCGGAAATTATCGGCATACGCTTTGGGTTTGCGGATGCGTGGAACAGGCAGTTCCAGATCATACCCGATATTGTTATGCCGGGCATAAGCCACGGCGGCATCCTGTGTCGGGAACTGCAGGCGTAGCTGCGACAGTGTATCGCGGCTGCCGGTCCATCCCATCAGGGCATCGACATGCCGGGGCTGGGTCTGGCCGTATTCCAGCACCCAAGTATGGGTGTTGGCCTGACCCGACTGTGTGGCCGTCTTTGATTCCTGATAAATCCGGGCACGCATCAGAACGATCTCCCATATGGTGGTCGGGGCGCCCGGACTCGAACCGGGGGCCTCGTGTACCCAAAACACGCGCGCTACCAGGCTGCGCCACGCCCCGTCACCATGTGGGGGAAGCTATGTGTCATTGGACGCGCTGGCAAGCACCTTATTGAAAAAAATATCGCTTCAGGTGCCCTCATGACAACCCGCCCGTCCGGGAAAAGACGCTGCCGTGACAACGCATTCCCGTGAACGCCACGAACGGGCCACGAAACCGTCCCCGCCTGCGCGCCCGATGCGTCAGGACCGGGGCGTGTCGTCCCTGCGCGCCAGCGGCGGGATGAACAGCGGCGCCGTATCCCACGGGAACAGCACCCAGGTTTCCTGCGGCACCTCCACCACGAACATGTCCGTCAGCGCACGCCCCGCCGGTTTCGCGTACAGGCACGCAAACAGCGCCTTGGGCAGCAGTCCGCGCACGACCTGCGCCGTGACGCCGGAATCGACAAGGTCGTCGATGATCAGGAACCCTTCGCCATCGCCCGCCGCCTCGGGCCGCTTGATGACGGTGGCCTCGCCCTGCTTTTCCTCATCATAGGTCACGACGGAGACCGTCTCGATCAGGCGGCAGTCCAGTTCCCGCGCGATGATCGCAGCCGGGATCAGGCCACCGCGCGTAATCGCCACGATCCCCCTGAACGGACCGCGCGGCATAAGCTCCGCCGCAAGCTGGCGGGCATCGCGATGAAGCTGGTCCCACGTAACAGTCGCATAACTGGTTGCCATCAGAACAGTTTTCCTCCGTCGGGGACGCGGCTGTCCGGACGGATCAGTACGGCCTCCCCTTTCTGGTCACGCATGCTCAGGGTCAGGACCTCGCTGCGGAAAGGCCCGATCTGGCGCGGCGGCACATTGACAATCGCACAGACCTGCCGCCCCGCCAGCCGTGATGGCGTATAGCGGTGATTGACCCGCACGGCCGACGTACGCGCGCCAAGATGCGGCCCGAAATCGATTCGCAGCCGGTAGGTGTCATGATACGTATCCGGAAGCGGGCTGGCCTCCAGTATCGTGCCAACCCGGATGTCGAGGTGCCCGTCCATCCCGCCACTGGCGGAAGCGTCCATTACGGGGGGCTGCGCAAGGTCTGTCATGGGAATGTTTCTGCCTGTGTTCGCGTCATCTTGTAAACCTGCGATCATTCCTTTTCGATAGGGAATTCGTGTCGAATTCGACCCCCTGGCTGCTATAGCGTAAGGCATCATGACGCGATCGAAGAATTTTCCCACCACACCGGCCGGTACCGCACCACAGGCCGGTGCCGATGGGGACGCCACCCCCGCAGCCGACGCCACACCGGCGGGCAGGCTTGTCCAGCATCCGGGACTTCTGGCGTTCCTGATGGCACGGACATCATCCTCCTTTTCCTCATGCGTGCAGGCGGTGGCCGTGGGGTGGCAGATCTATGCCCTGACCCACAGCGCGCGCGCCCTCGCCTTCGTGGGACTGGCGCAGTTCCTGCCCATGATCTGCCTGACCATGGTGGCCGGGCACGCGGCGGACCACATGAACCGTCGCCGCATCGCCATGACCTGCCAGACGATCGAGGCCATATCCACGCTGGTCATGGCCATTGCCGCGTTCGGGGGATGGACGACGCCGGCCATGATCTATGCCATGGTCATGGTGTTCGGCGCGGCGCGGGCGTTCGAAATGCCGTGCCAGCAGACCTTCCTGCCCTCCATCGTGCCGCCGCACATGTTCCCGCGCGCGGCGGCGGTGTCGTCGTCGCTGTTCCAGGCGGCGGCCGTCACCGGCCCGTCGGTGGGGGGGCTGCTGTACGGGGTGGGGGCCGGCATGTGCTACATCGTCTGCGCGCTGGGCTTCGGGGCCGCCATGGTGGGCACGTTCCTGCTGCCGCTGCGCAACATGGCGCGGGCGCGCCAGCCACTTTCGGTCTCCATGTTCGCGGAGGTGTGGCGGTTCATGCGCCAGCGCCCCGACATGCTGGGCGCAATCTCGCTGGACCTGTTCGCCGTGCTGCTTGGCGGGGCGACGGCCATGCTTCCGGTCTATGCCAGCGACATCCTGCATGCCGGGCCGACCGGACTGGGCCTGCTGCGGGCCGCCCCGGCCATTGGCGCGGTCGGGTGCGCCCTGTTCTTTGTGTGGAAGCCGCTCAACCACCGTGCGGGCGCGTGCATGTTCGCCGCCGTGGCGACATTCGGCGTGGCGACCATCGTCTTCGCCTTTTCCACCTCCATGCCGCTCTCCGTCCTGGCACTTGCGGTCCTTGGGGCGGCGGATGTCATCAGCGTGGTCGTGCGCGGGGCGCTGGTGCAGTTGCGCACCCCCGATTCCATGCGCGGGCGGGTATCCGCCGTCAACATGCTGTTCATCGGGTCGTCCAACCAGTTGGGGGAATTCGAAAGCGGGATGCTCGCCTCCCTCGTCGGCCCGGTGGAGGCCGTGGCGCTGGGTGGGGCGGGCACCATCGTCGTGACCCTGCTGTGGATGCGGATGTTCCCGGGACTGCGCCGCCTCGACCGGCTTGACGATATCCACGCGGGCTGAGGCGCAACAAAACTACACGTCCTGCGAGTATGTTTTTTATTGCATATCAGGGATGCATTATGCTCATCTCATGGTGGACGCCCATTAAAGTGCGGCCACCATCAAGGAGAGAGTGACATGTATCAGTTCACGGACATGCTCTTTGCAAAGACGAACATTCTGATGGGGCAGCTTAAACACGAAATTGGACGTGCTGCCGGCAGCAGGAACCTCCAGGCACGGGGCATTGCGCAGAAACGTCGCGGCCGCCGCCACACCGAACGGGTGGACCGCATCCATCAGGCCATCCTGGAACAGGGTGGCGCCTATGACCTCGGGCGGGACCGGCGCGCCCACCTGATCCGCTTCCAGTAACGCCCGGCTTTCCCCTTACCCTGGCCCCGGCATCGCATCTGCATGCCGGGGCTTTTTCATGTCCTCTCCCCTCTTTTCAGTCCAGTTGCCCGTCCTCCAGCGTGCCCACCGCCACGATACCGGGCAGTTCCGACAGGGCGGCGACCAGACGCGACACCTGCTCGCTCCCACTGACCTGCATCGACAGGCGCACCTGCCGCCGCGGTGCGGAGGCCGCGGCGGGGATTCCGATATCGGTTCCCTCATAATCCGCCTGGTCCTGCACGGCCTCCCGCGCGGTGGCAAAGGTATCGTCGCGTTCGATGCGCACATGATCGACCCCGAAGCGCAGGCGGGTACATTCCACCAGGATATGGCGCAGCACGCCCCGGCCATCGACGTAGGTGACGCTGACATTCGTGGTGGCCAGATGTTCATGCGGGATATGGCGCAACAGGCGCGGGAATATGAACATGATGATGAAATGTCCCACGGTCGTGGCGATCGCCAGCGCCAGCAGCCCCGCCCCGCACGCCATGCCAAGTGCCGCCGTCAGCCAGACCGAAGCCGCTGTGGTCAGGCCACGCACCACATTGCGGCGCATGAAGATCACACCGCCACCGATGAAGCCAATGCCCGAGACGACCTGTGCCGCGACACGCGACGGGTCAAGGATGACGCGCCCGTTTTCCAGCACGTTGTTAAAGCCGTATTTGGACACCAGCATGAACAGCGCCGCCGCCACGCCAACCAGGGTATAGGTCCGCAGGCCCGCACTTTTCTGACGGATCTCGCGCTCCAGCCCAACCAGTCCCGACAGCACGAAAGCAAGGCCGAGTTCCCCCAACTGGGTCCACCCCTCCCCCGCCGCATGCGTCATGATCATGAAAACATCAGCACCAGGCTATAAATATCCAACGCATGGCATCGCCTGCCTGTATCGGGACATGTCCGCCATGATGGCGCACCTTTATTCCATGCTCCATCCCATTCCCACGGCAGCAATGGGAATGGGGGCAAGCCATGGCAGAAACACCAGATATACAGGCGGGATTTTCATCTCCCCCTCTCCTCCGGGGCCTTTACCGGGCCTCGTCAGGCACCCGTAGCTGCCTTTTCTTGCGATCACGGGCGCATAGCGGCACGATATCCTTCAGGATTTCCATTGCCGCCGGGGCGGACAGGCCGGTCTCGTCCGAAAATCTCCTGATTTCCTCGGGGGAAAACAGGGAATGGATCACGGCCTCGGTCGTGGGGCCGGGCCTGTCCTGCACCTGCCAGTGCGACACCATGTCCATGATTTCAGGGGTGCGCGACCGTGCCTCCAGCCGCGTTGGCTGGTCCTTGCGCGTGATGGGGCCGAGTATTTCATTCAATACGGTAATCAGGCCGGACTGGTCCCCGGTCGCCCCCGTCAGGAAATCGCCGGCACGGGTAAAGAAATTCGATTCAGTCATTGAGTGTCTCCCCTTTCTGGGAATTACATCGGATGACCTGTGCGCAACGCCACGTCCCGGACGGGAGTTTCCCGATGGGGCGTTCACGCTCCCGCGTGGTGTGGCGGATGGGTGTGGAGAGGTTCTGTTCTTTTTGAAAAAAGAACCAAAAAACTTTTGTTCGTAACAGGAATAAATTGTCGGTCGATTTTCACTGAAAACAGAATAAAGTTTTTGGTGAAGCTTTTTTCAAAAAGCTTCGAGAGAACGCCGCCTTTTGAAAAAGGCGGCGCCCGAACACTGCCTTAAAACTGTTCGACCCGGCCCACGCCCTCGATCGACTTGATCATCTGCGCGATACGCGGCGTCACGCGGTAGCGTTCGCCAAGTGTCACCTCCACATCGCGCGTTTCCGCGACCGAAGGCAGCAGGATGATGCGCCCGCGCCCCCCGCTATGCCCCTGCAGGATGTCGCGGATCGGTGCGATGGCGTCCGCACGGTCAAACCAGATCCGCAGTTCCGCGGCAGCATCGGCGGCGGCCTGTTCAAGCTCCATCACATCGGACGCGGTAATGCGCAACGCCTCCCCATCAAGGCGCAGGTCCGCCGTCACGACAACCGCGTTCCCCGCGCTGAGGATTTCGCGCGAGCGTGACAGGACTTCGGAAAAGAACGTGACCTCGCACCCGCCGCTGGCATCCGACAGGCGCACCCACGCCATCTTGTTGCCGGTGCGCGTGGGCCGTTCCTTGCGGTCAACCACGCATCCCGCAATCTTCACCCGCGTAATGCCCGCCGCCGCAGCCGCCTCCAGCCCGGTGGATTTCACAACACCCAGACGCCGCATCAGCGGGCCATAGGAATCCAGAGGGTGCGCCGTCAGGTGGAACCCGATGGCGTCGGCCTCCATGTTCAGGCGATCGAATTCGGGCCAGTCCGGAACCGATGGCAGGCGCAGCGTCTCCCGCGTGGGCGCGCCGCCCCCACCGCCGCCAAACAGGCCGATCTGCCCGCTGGCCGCTTCCTGCGCATGGGACTGCGCGCGGCGCAGCACCGTCTCGGCCGAGGCACAGGCCTGCGCCCGGTTGGGCAGGATCGTGTCGAACGCCCCCGCGCGCGCCAGGTTTTCCAACTGCATCTTGTTGACATTGCGCGGGTCGATGCGCGCGGCAATGTCCGCCATGTCGGCAAACGGACGATCCCCCCGCACGGCGACAAGCGCCTGCATCGCGCTCAGCCCGACCTTCTTGACCGCCGCAAGGGCGTAGCGGATGCCATATTCCCCGTCCGGCAGCTTTTCCACCGTGAAATCCGCGCCAGACGCATTGATGTCGGGCGGCAGGACCTTGATGCCCAGACGTTCCGCCTCCTGCCGCAGGGCGGCAAGCTTTTCGGTCTTTTCCCGCGCCAGCGACATGCACGCGGCAAGGAAGGCCACCGGATGGTTCGCCTTCATCCACGCCGTCTGGTACGACACCAGCGCATAGGCCGCCGCATGGGATTTGTTAAAGCCATAGTCGGCAAATTTGGCCATCAGGTCAAAGACCTCGACCGCCTTGTCATGGTCGATGCCGCGCTTGGTCGCCCCTTCTGTGAAGATCACGCGCTGCTTGTCCATTTCCGCGCGGATCTTCTTGCCCATCGCGCGCCGCAGCAGGTCCGCGCCGCCAAGACTGTAGCCCGCCATCTTCTGCGCGATCTGCATCACCTGTTCCTGATAGACCATGATGCCATAGGTCTCGGACAGGATATCGCGGATTTCCTCGTGCGGGGGTTCCCACGGCTCGCCATGCTTGCGCCGGCAGTAATCGGGGATGTTGGCCATTGGACCCGGTCGGTACAACGCCACCGCCGCAATCAGGTCCTCCAGCCGTGTCGGGCGCATCTGCTTGAGCACGTCGCGCATGCCCGCGCCTTCGAACTGGAACACGCCGCCGGTATCGCCACGCGCCAGCATGTCATAGGTCAGCTTGTCATCAAGCGGCAGTGCCGCGAGATCCACGCTTACGCCAAGCGGCTCAAGGAACTGCACCGCGCGCTGCAGGATCGTCAGTGTCGTCAGGCCAAGGAAGTCGAACTTGACCAGGCCCGCCTGCTCCACGAACTTCATGTTGTACTGCGTCACCAGCATGTCGCTCTTGGGGTCGCGATACAGCGGCACGAGTTCGACGAGTTCGCGGTCCCCGATCACGACACCGGCCGCATGGGTGCTGGCGTGGCGGAACAGGCCCTCAAGCTGCAGGGCGATTTCCATCAGGCGGCGCAGGGTCTCGTCACTGTCGCGCATTTCCTGAAGGCGCGGCTCCCCGTCGATCGCCTGCTTCAGCGTGACCGGCTTGGCCGGGTTGTTGGGGATCAGTTCGGCGACTTTGTTGACCATGCCGAACGACAGGCCCAGCACGCGCCCGACGTCGCGCACCGCCGCGCGGGCCTGCAGCTTTCCGAACGTGATGATCTGCGCCACGCGGTCGGGACCGTATTCCTGCCGGACGTAGCGGATGACCTCGTCACGCCGGTCCTGGCAGAAATCGATATCGAAGTCAGGCATCGACACGCGTTCGGGGTTGAGGAAACGTTCGAACAGCAGGTTGAACGGGATCGGGTCGATATCGGTAATCGTCAGCGCCCATGCGGCCAGCGACCCCGCACCCGAACCACGCCCCGGCCCGACCGGGATGTCATGCGCCTTCGCCCACTGGATGAAATCGGCAACGATCATGAAATAGCCGGGGAAGCCCATGCGGGCGATGATGTCGAGTTCAAAGGCCAGCCGTTCTTCATAAATCCGGCGTGTCTCATCATCGACATTCATGCGCGCAAGCCGACGTTCCAGCCCGTCGCGCGCCATGCCACGCAGGGTCTCCTCCTCCGTCGCACCCGGCGCCACCTTGGGGCAGACCGGCAGCAGCGGCTTGCGCGTCTCCACCTTGACGGCGCACAGGCGCGCGATCTCCAGAGTGTTGTCGCAGGCCTCCGGCAGGTCCGCGAACAGTTCACGCATCATGTGCGGCGGCTTGAACCAGTGTTCGGGCGTCACGCGCCAGCGGTCCTGCTCGGCCATGGTGCGCCCCTGCGCGATGCACAGCAGGGCGTCATGCGCCTCGTACATGTCGGGACGGGGGAAGAAGCACTCGTTCGTCGCCACCAGCGCGATGCCCATGCGATCGGCCAGCGCGATCATCCCCGGTTCCACCGCACGTTCGGCCGATAGACCATGACGATGCAGTTCCACCGCCATATACCGCCCGAAGGCCTCGTGCAGCCGCGCCAGCAGGCGGGCGGCGTCGGCCTCCAGCCCTTCGGCCAGCATGCGGAACAGCGGCCCGCGCGTGCCGCCGGTCATCAGGAACAACCCGTCAGCGCGTTCGCACAGAAGGTCGAGCGGCACCGTCGGTTCATCGGTTTCATGCTGCAGGAACCCGGCCGAGGACAGGTACTGCAGGTTCATCAGGCCGGTTTCGTTGCGCGCCAGCAGGACCATCGGTTCCGCCGGGCTGCCCGGCTTGTCGGAGCGCGCGGGCAGCGCGATCTGGCAGCCGATGATCGGCTGGATCCCCTTCTTGGAGCAGTATTGCGAGAATTCCAGCGCGCCGAACATGTTGCCCGTATCGGTGATCGCGACACCGGGCATGCGCATTTCATGCGCAAGGCTGACGATTTCGGGAACGCGGATCGCCCCCTGGCTCAGCGAGTAGGCGGAGTGGACACGCAGGTGGATGAAATCGGCATGGGACATGGCCGCATCCTATCGCAGCGCGCAGGTACGCGGCAACGCCCTATCCACCCGCTCAGGCGTCGGTGGGCACGACCTCCAGCAGGCGCCCGTCACGCAGGGTCACGATACGGTCCATGCGCACCGCAAGGTCCATGTTGTGCGTGGCGATCAGGGCCGCGACCCCATGGTCACGCACCATCGCGATCAGCGCGTCGAACACCGTGTCCGAGGTCTGCACATCAAGGTTGCCCGTCGGTTCATCCGCCAGCAGGATGCGCGGGCGGTTCGCCAGCGCGCGCGCAATGGCCACGCGCTGCTTCTCCCCCCCCGACAGCTTGCCCGGCAGGTGGTCCAGCCGGTGCGACAGCCCGAACGCGCCCAGCAGTTCATCGGCGCGCGCGCGTGCATGGCGGCGCGACACACCCGCGATCATCTGCGGCAGGATGACGTTCTCCCGCGCCGTGAATTCCGCCAGCAGGTGATGGAACTGATAGACGAAGCCAATGCGGTCGCGCCGGATTTCCGTACGCTGCGCATCATTGAGCCGCCCGGCATCGACCCCGTCGATCACCACGCGCCCCGCATCGGGATGTTCCAGAAGCCCCGCAAGGTGCAGGAGCGTGGATTTGCCCGTGCCCGAGGGGGCAACAAGGGCAACGATCTCGCCGGGATGCAGCACGAGGTCCGCGCCATCAAGCACGCGCAGCGTCTCCTCCCCGCTGCGGTAGGAACGGCTGACCTGCTCAAGCTGCAGCGGCGGCGTGGTGTGGTCATTCATGGCGCAGGGCCTCCACCGGGTCGGTGCGCGCCGCGCGCCATGACGGATACAGCGTCGCCAGCAGCGACAGCACCAGCGCCATGGCGATCACCTCGAACACCTGCGACCAGACCAGCTTCGCCGGCAGGTGTTCAAGATAGTACACCTCCGCATTGAACAGGTCCGTGCCGGTAATCTTCTGCAGGCCCTGGCGGATACGTTCGATGTTGAGGCAGAAGACAATCCCCAGCACCGTGCCCGCGATGGTGCCCGTCACCCCCACCGACGCCCCGCACATCAGGAAGATGCGCATGATCGCCCCGCGCGTCGCGCCAATGGTGCGCAGCACGGCGATGTCGGCGGTCTTGTCCTTGACCATCATGATGAGCGAGGAGATCACGTTGAACGCCGCGACAAGGATGATCAGCGTCAGGATCAGGAACATGACATTCTGTTCCACCTGCACCGCGCCGAAGAAGGCATTGTTGCTCTGTGTCCAGTCCATGACGCGCACCGGCGTGCCGCCAAGCGCCTGCTCGATGCTGGTGCGGATCGGGCCGACATTTTCCGCGTCACTGGTCATGACCTGGATCTGCGTCACCTGATGCGGCATCTGGAAATAGACCTGCGCCGCATGCAGCGGCAGGAAGACATAGCTGGCGTTGTAGTCATTCACGCCCGCATCGAAAATCGCGATCACGCGATAGGCCCGCACCCGTGGCATGGTGCCAAACGCCGTCGCCGCCCCGTTGGGCGACACCAGCGTCAGGCGCGCGCCCACGGTCAGGCCCGCGCGTTCCGCCAGCGTCGTGCCGACGACAATGGTATCGTCCGACCCGAACTCATCCAGCGATCCCGCCACGAGGGAATTGCTGATTTCCTTCAGCCCCCGCAGGTCGTCCTGCGTCATCCCGCGCACAAGGCCGCCCGCGTTGTAGCCCCCGGAATTGAGGAGCACCTGCGCCTCGATCAGGGGATTGGCGGCCTCGACCCCGGCCACCTTGCGGATCCGCCCTGCCAGCGTGTCATAGTCGGTGATCGTGCGCGACACGCCATAGACGCTGAGATCCCCGTTCAGCCCCAGTATCCGCCCCAGCAGGTCGGCCTTGAAACCGTTCATGACCGACATGACGATAATCAGCGTCGCAACACCCAGCGCGATGCCCACAAGCGAGAAGATCGCGATGACGGAGACGAACCGCTCCCCCCGCCGGGCATGCAGGTAACGCCCGGCGACGGCACGTTCAAAGGGGCCGAACATGCGGATCAGGCACCCACGCCGATATGCGCCAGCACCGCGTCAACCGGCAGTTCGCTGCGCTCGCCACTTGCGCGGTTCTTCACTTCCACGACCCCGGCCTTCGCACCGCGCGGGCCGACGATCACCTGCCACGGATGGCCCATCAGGTCGGCATCCGCGAACTTCACGCCCGCACGCTCCGCACGGTCGTCATACAGCAGGTGTTCGGGGGCTGCGGCATAGAGGCGTTCGCAGATTTCATCGCACTGCGCATCCCCGTTCTTGAGATTGATGATGACGGCGGCAAAGGGTGCGACCGTCTGCGGCCAGATGATGCCCTGCTCGTCATGGCTGGCCTCGATGATGGCTGCGACAAGGCGCGAGACGCCGATGCCATACGACCCCATTTCGGGGAACAGGGGCGCGCCATCGGGACCGCTGACGGAAATATCCATCGATTCCGTGTATTTGCGGCCAAAGTGGAAGATGTGCCCCACCTCGATCCCGCGCCCTTCGCGGCGACGCTCGGGCGGCACCTTCGCCCACTGTGCCTCGTCATGCTTTTCGTCCGTCGCGGCATAGAACGAGGTCATGCGCGCGAAGAATTTCGCCAGTGACTCACGGCTGGAGATATCCACTGCTTCGGACAGCCAGTCCTGCTCCTCGAACGCGCCGTCGAAGAACACGCCGCTTTCGCCCGTCGGCGCAAGGACAAGGAATTCGTGGCTGAGTTCGCCACCGATCGGCCCGGTATCGGCCACCATCGGGATCGCCTTCACACCAAGGCGCTGGAACGTGCGCAGGTAGGCCAGCATCATGCGGCGATAGGAATCCACCGCCGCGTCATAATCCACGTCGAAGCTGTAGGCGTCCTTCATATAGAACTCGCGCCCGCGCATCACGCCGAAACGGGGGCGCACCTCGTCACGGAATTTCCACTGCACATGGTACAGCACCTGCGGCAGTTCGCGATAGGACTTGACCACCTGCCCGAACAGGTCGGTCACCATTTCCTCGTTCGTCGGTCCGTACAGCAGGTCGCGTTCGTGGCGGTCACGGATACGCAGCATTTCCGGGCCATAGGCGTCATAGCGGCCCGAACGCTTCCACAGTTCGGAGGACTGCAGCGTGGGCATCAGCATTTCCTGCGCCCCGATGGCGTCCTGTTCGGCGCGCACGATGTTGGCGATGTTGCGCAGGACCTTCAGCCCCGCTGGCAGCCACGCATAGATCCCGGCGGAAGTCTGGCGGATCAGGCCAGCCCGCAGCATGAGGCGGTGCGAGGTGATCTGCGCCTCTGCGGGGTTTTCCTTGAGTGTGGGAAGAAAGCTGCGGGACAGACGCATGTGCGTATCAACCTTATATTCAGAACCGATCCAGACGGCGCGAACCGTAACCCAATAAGACCGGGCGTGGAATGGGGCATATGCACGCCCAATGGCGGCGGGTTGCACCACCACACCCAAGCGTGATCGGAAACGCCGCTCCCGGCCGTTCAACATCCGCGTGAGGCAGGTGACACGCCCCGCCGCCCATGTCTACATTACCGCCACGATCCGAGTGTCGAAAACGCCGCCGGGTTTAGGGAAAAACGTCCTATAAAAAAGAAATGGCAGGAGACGGTGCGCTGTCTCCTGCCATTTCAAATTCACCGCCACGCAAGGCGCGGCGGGATGCAAGGGGATCAGACCCGCAGCAGGTGCACATCCACCAGCGGACGCTTCTGCAGCTTGCGCCCCAGCGCGCGACGCAGCGCCGTCTTGGCCGCATCGCGGAACGTGACGTCATTTTCACGCAGTTCATCAGGGATTTCATCCAGCGCATTGCCGAATTCTTCCGTCACGCGCGCGGTCTCGGGGTCTTCGGCATCCAGCAGGCCCGGCGCGCTGACCTTCGGGTCACCGATCAGGTAGCCTTCCTCGTCCACCGCGAAACTGCCCAGCACAACGCCGTTGAACAGCATGCGCCGGCGCGCCGACAGCACGCCGCCATTCATCTGCAGCAGGCGCCCGCCATCAAGGACAAGCCGCCCCGTCGGCGCGGTATCGACCACGTCGAAGGAGGCATCCTTCATGTTCAGGATGTCGCCGTCTTCCAGCAGGACCGGCGTGATGTCGAGTTCCTGCGCAATCGCGGCGTTGGCCGTCAGGTGACGCCATTCGCCATGCACGGGAACAAGGTATTTCGGCTTCACCATTTCATACAGGCGGCGCACGTCGCCCCCCGTCGCATGGCCCGACACGTGCACCAGATGGTCACGGTCGGTAATCACGTTGATCCCGCGCCGCGTCAGGTTGTCCTGCACCTGGATGACCGCCTGCTCGTTCCCCGGAATCATGCGGCTGCTGTAGATGACGTTATCCCCCTCGCCCAGCGAGATGTTGGGATGCGTGTCCACCGCGATGCGCGACAGGGCGGAACGCGGTTCCCCCTGGCTGCCGGTCACGATCAGCAGGAGCTGGTTGTCGGGGACGGAGTTGGCCTCCTGCTCCGACAGGAACGGAGGAATGTCCGAAAGGTAGCCGCACTCACGCGCCGCAACCTCAAGGTTGCGCAGGGAACGGCCCACGACGGCGACGACACGGTTGGCGGCGATCGCGGCCTTTGCAATCGTTTCCACGCGCGCGACGTTACTGGCGAAACAGGTCACCGCGACCCGCCCCTCCAGCGTCGCGACCAGCTTCGTCATCTCGCGGCGGACATCGGCTTCGGACGCGGACGGGCCTTCGGTGCGGACGTTGGTGCTGTCGCACACCATCGCCAGCACACCCTCGCGGCCCAGTTCCTCGAACGCGGCGATGTCGGTCGGCGGTCCCACCAGCGGATGGGGGTCGAATTTCCAGTCGCCGGTATGGATCACGATCCCCTGCGGCGTGCGCAGGACAAGGGCCTGCGCCTCCGGCACGGAATGGGTGACGGGGATGAAGCGCAGGTCGAATTCGCCAACGGTGAACGCGCCACCAGTCGGGATCGTGTGGATGGGCACCTGCTGGAGCAGTTGCGCCTCCCCCAGCTTGCGCCGCAGCACGGCGGCGGCAAACGGCGTGGCATAGACCGGGCAGCCCAGTTGCGGCCACAGGTGGGCCACGGCGCCCAGATGGTCCTCATGCGCGTGGGTGATGACCAGACCGACCAGATCCTTGCGGCGTTCGGCGATGAAAACCGGATCAGGCAGCAGGATCTCGGCCTCCGGCGTGTCATTGCCGCTGAAGCCGATGCCACAGTCCACCGCCAGCCAGCTATCGCCCTGGCGGTAGAGGTTGAGGTTCATCCCGATTTCGCCTGTTCCCCCCAGCGGGAGAAATTCCAGTGCGGTCATGTCATTCATATGATACCCTTCTGTACACTGTTCATATTTCCATTTTCAGACAGGCAGGGGCGCACCCCCCACCAGAATTCCGTTCCAACGTGTCCCGTATCCCCGGGACAAAAACCTTCTGTCCGGCGCCTTTTCGCGCCACGATCATCCACCCCTGCGAAGCCGCGCCCGCATCCCCGTCATGGCCACCTGTGGCGGCGCAGCAGCGGGACCGGGGGCTCGACACAGGTCGGCATGACCTGAACTCTACCCATCTATATGGGTATAAGGGATTAACATGTAATCCCCCATGCTCAAACGCATTATGAATTCCGGCCGTTCCCATGCCGCCTTCACCATTATGCCTTCCCCCGGCATCAACGATGATCAACGGCCGTCATGCCGTGCCCAGCAGGACCTCGCCGGTGGAAATGGCCCGCACCCCGTCGGGCGTGCGCAGCAGCAGCAGTCCATCGCCGCCAATCCCCTCGAACGTCCCGCACACCGTCCCCGTGGCGGCGACGACACGCACCGGCGTGCCGACGGGATGGGCGCGATGCAGCCATGCCGTGCGGATGGCGTCGAACCCGTCCTGCGCATATCGCGCCATCCAGACATCGAGCATCGTCAGCACGGCGGACGCCACCTTTCCCACCTCCGGCGCGGGGCCGACATCCGCCATGCAGGCAAGGTCGCGTCCCTCGATCACCGGGGCCGCGCACAGGTTGGCCCCCATGCCCAGTGACAGCCACCGCCCGTCGCCCTCGCCCCCGGCCTCGATCAGGATGCCCGCGACCTTGCGCCCGTCGAGCAGCAGGTCATTGGGCCATTTCAGGCTGAGCGCATGTCCCTGCCCCACCCATGGGGCCAGCGCGTCGTAAAAAGCCAGTCCGGCGATGAACGGCCACAGCCCGACCGGGGTTGCGTCCCGGCCCGGACGCAGCAGGACCGACATCGACAGGTTCCCACCCGGATCGACCCATCCGCGCCCACGGCTTCCCCGTCCGCGCGTCTGTCTCAGCGCAAGGATGGCCAGTCCCTCCGCCGCGCCTTCACGCGCACGCTCCAGGCACAGGTCGGATGTAGAGCCCAGTTCCCCATGAATTTCAAGATGCCACGGACCCGCATGGATCCGTGGCACCTCCACGACCGTCACATCAGAAAACGACCGCATTACCTCAGCAACGCCTGCGCCGCCGCCTGGGCTGCGGTCGAAACCGGCCCCAGGGCCACGATGAACAGGCAGGTCACAAGACCCATGCCCACGGAGATGAACGACAGGGAAACGGGAGGACGGTCGAAGGCTTCCGCCGCCGTATCAAAGAACATGACCTTGACAATCCGGACATAATAATAGGCACCGATGATGCTGCTGATGACGCCGATGGCCGCCAGCGCATAGAGGTGCGCGTTGATGGCCGCATAGAAAACCATCAATTTGCCGAAAAATCCAGCCAGCGGCGGCGCACCCGCCATGCTGAACATGAAGATGGCCATCGCGGCCGCCATGCCCGGCGCGGTCCTGCCCAGTCCGGCAAGGTCGGAAATGCGCGTCATGGCGAAGCCCTTGCGCCGCATCGCGACAATCCCCGCGAACGCACCGACATTCATGAACAGGTAGGTCACGAGGTAAACCAGCGTCCCACGCGTGCCCTCCGGCGTGGCGGCGGCCATGCCCATCATGGCGTATCCCATATGCCCGATGGAGGAATAGGCCATCAGGCGCTTGATGTCCGTCTGTGCGATCGCGGCGATGGAACCGAACAGCATGGAAGCCACCGACACCAGTTCGATCAGCAGCCGCCACTGCTCCGTCATGTGGCCGAACGGCCCGATCATCACCCGCAGCAGCACGGCAAAGGCCGCGATCTTCGGCGCACCTGCCATATACGCCGTCACCGACGACGGCGACCCCTGATACACATCAGGCGTCCACATGTGGAACGGCACCGCCGACAGCTTGAACGACAGGCCGACCAGCATGAAGACGATGCCGATCATCAGCCCCGTCGGCAACGCGGCCGTCCCCGCCACCGCCGTCTGCAGCCCGCCATATTCCAGCGTGCCCGCAAACCCATAGACAAGTGCGATGCCATACAGCAGCAGCCCCGACGCCAGCGAGCCAAGGACAAAGTATTTCAGCCCCGCCTCCGCCGCGCGCACCTGGTCGCGGGCAAAGGCACACAGGATGTAGATCGCAAGCGAGGACAGTTCCAGCCCGACAAACAGCGTCATCAGGTTGCCCGACGACGCCATCATCATCGTGCCCAGCGTGGAAAACAGGATCAGCACCGGGAATTCGAACTTCGCGACTTCCATTTCCCGGGCATAGCCCACACTCATCATCGTCGCGAGGAACGCGCCACACAGCGACAGGACCTTCATGAAGCGCGCGAAGTCGTCATTGACGAAAATATGGTTGTACCCAACCCCGTCAGGTGTGAAGAACACCAGCAGGCCGGTGATGAAAAATGCCGCCATCGCCAGCATGGAGCAGGAGAAAAACGGATTTTCGCGTTTCTGCACCACGCCGAACACCAGGATGGCGAGGCCCGATATCGCCAGCACGATTTCAGGCAGAGCAAGTGTCCAGTTCATAGGTTCACCCTCGTCATCATGGCTTCAGTGGGTCAGCAGCATGGTGGACAGCAGCACCACCAGCCCGATCAGCATCGTAAAGGCATAGACCGCGATCGAACCGGTCTGGATCTTCACCGCCTGCCCCGCCGACGCCACGGTCATGCGGGCCAGCCCTTCGGGGATGCCCTCGACCACGCCTTCATCGACATCCTTCCACAGCACGCGCGCCAGCGCCCTGTACGGACGGATGAAGATCAGGTCATACAGTTCGTCGAAATACCATTTGTTCAGCAGGAACAGGTAAAGCGGACGCAGCGCACGCGCCATCGCCCCCGGGATTTCAGGCCGCAGCATGTAGCAGACATAGGCGACAAGGATGCCCCCCACGGCGGCGATGCTGTGCACGAGGGAGATGAACGCCGGGGCGTGTTCCATCATGTCCATGATGTCATTGCCCGGCGCGTTCGCGATCGCCCCGTTCCAGAACGCCACCTGCCCCCTGCCGATATAAAGCGGCGCCAGCAGGATGCCGGCAAGGACCGCGCCAAAGCCCAGCAGGATGACCGGACCGGTCATGGAGAGCGGGCTTTCATGCGCGCCTTCATGCAGGTGCGCATCGCGCGGCTTGCCATGGAAGACGAGGAAGATCAGCCGCCAGCTATACAGTGCGGTCAGGAACGCGGTGATGCAGCCCATGATCCAGCCATAGGTGCCCATCGTCGCGGGCGACATCCATGCCGCATCGAGGATCGCATCCTTCGACCAGTAGCCCGCAAAGGGGAAGATCCCCGCCAGCGCAAGGCTGCCGAGCCACATGCACACGTACGTCACCGGGATCTTGCGCCACAGGCCACCCATGCGGAACATGTCCTGCTCGTCATGGACGGCATGGATCACGCAGCCCGCGCCAAGGAACAGCAGCGCCTTGAAAAACGCATGCGTCGTCAGGTGGAACATCGCCGCCTGATACGCGCCCACCCCAACGGCCACGAACATGTAGCCAAGCTGCGAACAGGTGGAATAGGCGATCGTGCGCTTGATGTCAGGCTGCACCAGCCCCACGGTCGCGGCAAAGAAACAGGTCGTCGCACCGATCAGGATGATGAAGTCACGCGTGAACGGGGCGAATTCCACCACCGGCGACATCCGCGCCATCAGGAATACGCCCGCCGTCACCATCGTCGCCGCATGGATCAGGGCGGACACCGGGGTCGGCCCCTCCATCGCGTCCGGCAGCCATGTATGCAGGAATAGCTGCGCCGACTTGCCCATCGCGCCGATGAACAGCAGCATGCAGATCACCTCGATGGCGCGGTGTGCGCCAAACAGGTGATACACATCATTCATGTGCGCAGGCACCATCGCAAAGATGTCGTCATAGGTCACGGTGCCGAATTCGACATACAGCAGCGCAATGCCGACCAGAAAGAACAGGTCCGCCACGCGGTTGACGACAAAGGCCTTGATCGCGGCGGCGGCGGCGGACGGGCGCGTGTACCAGTAGCCGATCAGCAGGTAACTGGCGAGGCCGACGCCTTCCCACCCGAAGAATAGCTGGATCAGGTCGTTCGACGTCACCAGCATCAGCATCGCGAACGTAAACAGCGACAGGTAGGAGAAGAAGCGGAAGCGCGGCATGCTCTCATGCGCCATGTATCCCGTGCTGTAGACATGCACGAGCGTGGAGACCACGCACACCATGGCGACGATGGAGACCGACAGCGCATCCATGCGCAATCCCCACGCAACATGGAAATTGCCCGCCTGGATCCAGTCGGCCACGGGGACAAGGGCGGTCACCATGCCGCCCTGCCCCTCGATCAGCAGCGCGCCGATGGCGGCGACACTGGCGATGAGCATCAGGATGATCGTCAGCGCCTGCGACAGGGCGTCGCCGATGATGCGCCCCCCCATCCCGGCGGTCAGGAACCCGACCAGCGGCGCGAAGACCGCGATTTCAAAAAGGCAGGATGCCGTTTGCATGACCCGATCACCCTTTCATCATCGTAATGCGATCGACCTCGATCGAGCCGCGATTACGGAAATAGACAGTGACGATGGCAAGGCCGATCGCGGATTCCGCCGCCGCGATGGTCAGCACGAACAGCGTGAACACCTGCCCCGACAGGTCGCCAAGTGCTGCTGAAAACGCCACGAAATTGATATTGGCCGACAGCAGGATCAGTTCGATCGACATCAGGATGATGATGACGTTCTTGCGGTTCAGGAAGATACCGAACACGCCAAGGACCAGCAGGATCGCGCTGATGACAAGGTACGGCGTGACGCCAATGGTGGCGATTGCACTATTCATTGTCCCGACTTTCGTTTTTCGTGACATCCGCGACCACGACAAGCGCGGTGCCTTCCGCAAGCTCCCGCTCCTCCTCGCGATAGGCCTGCGTGCCATAGGTGCCCGGCACGGCGGCAATGTCATAGGACCTGCGCGGGCGCAGGAAACCGCCCATCGCGCCGACGCTGCGGCCCAGCGGCAGGGACAGCATTTCCATGGAATCCGCAGGCTGGCGTTCATGCTGGCGTTCGATGTCCTGCCGCCGTCCGGTGGGCCGGTCACGCAGGGTCAGCACGATCGCCCCGATCATCGCCACCAGCAGCACGAGCGCACAGGCCTGGAACAGGAAGATGTAGTGCGTATAAAGCACATCCCCGATCGCCGCCGTGTTCGAACGCGTGGGGGTTGACGGCACCAGGTGCGCGACATCGCCGATATTCGACGCCACGCGCCAGTGCATGAACGCCAGCACCAGTTCCGCCAGCAGCACCCCGCCCAGCGCCGCGCCGAACGGGGCATAACGCTGCAGCCCCTCGCGCGCCTGCGCCACACGGATGTCGAGCATCATGACGACGAACAGGAACAGCACGGAGACCGCGCCGACATAGACGATGACCAGGATCATCGCGAGGAATTCGGCCCCCGCGATCAGGAACAGCCCCGCCGCGTTGAAAAACGCCAGTATCAGGAACAGGACCGAATGCACGGGATTACGGGCGCTGACCACCATCGAGGCAGAAAGAACCAGGACCGCCGCAAATATGTAAAAGACGATTTGGGTCATCATGGGTGACCTTCCTGCCGCATGGATATTTCCTCCTGCTGCCCGCATGTCCACCTGCCACCGCGCGGGTGGCGGGGGGACATGCGATCCGCCACGTCAACGATACGGCGCATCCAGCTCCAGCCGGCGCGCAAGAACGCTTTCCCAGCGGTCGCCATTGGCGAGCAGCTTGTCCTTGTTGTACATCAGTTCTTCGCGCGTCTCTGTCGCGAATTCGTAGTTGGGGCCTTCAACGATCGCATCCACGGGACAGGCTTCCTCGCACAGCCCGCAATAGATGCACTTCGTCATGTCGATGTCGTACCGGGTGGTACGACGCGATCCGTCGTCACGCGGCTCGGCCTCTATGGTGATGGCCTCCGCCGGGCATGTCGCCTCGCACAGCTTGCACGCGATGCAGCGTTCCTCCCCGTTGGGATAACGGCGCAGCGCATGCTCGCCCCGGAAACGCGGCGACAGCGGCCCCTTTTCATAGGGGTAGTTGATCGTCGCCTTGGGCTTGAAAAACGCCCTGAGTGTCACGCTCATGCCCGAAACCAGTTCGCTCAGCAGGAACGAGCGGGCAGTACGGCTGAGATTTCCCATCAGCTTGCTCCTCCGGGCAGCAGGCCCGTCACCATCAGAAAACCGGCCGTCAGCACCATCCACGCCAGCGAGAACGGCAGGAACACCTTCCACCCCAGCCGCATCAACTGGTCATAGCGGTAGCGCGGGAACGTCGCGCGGACCCAGATGAAGACGAACAGGCAGAACAGGATCTTGGCGATCAGCCACAGCGGCCCCGGGATCCATGTCAGCGGCGCGATCGCCAGCGGCGGCAGCCAGCCACCAAGGAACAGGATGCTGATCATGCCCGACATCAGGAACATGTTGGCATATTCACCAAGGAAGAAGAGGCCGAACGCCAGCGCAGAATATTCCACGAAGAACCCGGCCACCAGTTCGCTCTCCCCTTCGGGAAGGTCGAACGGCGCGCGGTTGGTCTCCGCAAGGGCCGAGATGAAGAAGACGATGAACATCGGGAACATCGGCAGGCAGAACCAGACATGGCGCTGCGCCAGCACGATGTCATTGAGGTTCAGGCTGCCGACCGCCAGCAGGACGGAGACGATGACAAGGCCGATCGAGACTTCGTAAGACACCATCTGCGCGGCCGAACGCAGGCCGCCAAGGAAGGCGTATTTGGAATTGGACGCCCAGCCCGCGATCAGGATGCCGTAAACCCCGAGAGAGGAAATCGCCAGCAGGTAAAGCACGCCGACATTGATGTCCGCCACCGCAAGCCCGTTGCCGGTCGGGATGACCGCCCACGCCACCATCGCAAGTGAGAAGGTCAGGAACGGCGCGAACAGGAACAGCATCCGGTTCGCACCCGCCGGGATGACCGTCTCCTTCGTCAGCATCTTGATCGCGTCGGCAAAGGCCTGCAGCACGCCGAACGGACCGTTGACGTTCGGCCCCTTGCGCAACTGCATCGCGGCCATGACCTTGCGATCCGCAAGGGTCAGGTACGCAACCCCCAGCAGAAGCGGCACAAGCACGGCCAGCGTTTCAAGGACAACCAGCAGGACCTGCCCCACAAGCGTATGCAAAAAGAAATGCGTCACCTCACCTTACTCCGCTGCCTCGGCCGGGGGATGGACATAGGTCCGCGAACAGGTCTCCATCGTCGGGCTGGCGCGACAGATGGGACTGGTCTGGTAATAATCCGCGATGACCGGGACAAAGGGGGTCGTGGTGATCGCCACCTTGCCACAATCGGGGCTGATGCCCTGCGGCGGGGCAAAGCGGGGATTGCCCTGCCGTGCGAAGACCGGGTTGACCTGCGCCAGACGCGCACGCAGCGCCTCGAGCGTGTCATAGGGGAGCGTGTGGCCCACCACTTCGGAAAATGCCCGCAATATGCGCCAGTCCTCGCGCGCGTCACCCGGGGGCATGACCGAACGGAACGCCTGCTGCACGCGGCCTTCGGTATTGACGTAGGTGCCCGGCTTTTCCGCATACAGCGCACCGGGCAGGATCACGTCCGCCCGTGCGGCACCCGCATCGCCATGATGCCCCTGGTAGATGACGAACGTATCGTTGCCGATTCGATCGACCGGGAATTCATCCGCGCCCAGCAGCCACAGGATTTCCACCCCGTCATTGAGCATGCCCGCGACATCGCGACCGCCCTTGCCCGGGACAAAGCCCATGTCCAGACCGGCGACACGGCTTGCGGCGGTGTGCAGCACGTTGAAGCCATGCCACTGCGCATCCAGCGCGCCCACCTGCCCCGCGAGGTCCCACGCGGCCTTGAGGATCGCGCGGGCATCGGGCCGTGTCAGCGCGCCATGGCCGACGATGATCATCGGCTTCCCGGCTTTTTTCAGCACATCAAGGAACGCGGAACGCCCCGCCGCCAGATCCGCCAGCGCATCCGGCCCGTCGCCCAGCACCTGCACCGCATAGGTCGGGTCGGCCTGCGGCGCACCGATCATCGCGATCGGGAACTTGCCCCGCCCTGCGTTCACGAACCGCTTGCGGATGCGGGCATTGAGCACCGGGGCGTCCTGCCGGGGGATTGCGCCGATGATCAGCAGCGCATCGGCCTCCTCGATCCCGGTGATGCCGGTATTGAAGGTGTAGAAGTCACGATGCGACAGGTCGTAATCCGCCCCGTCCTGCCGGCAGTCGATACTGGTCGAACCCAGCGCGCCAATCAGGTCCTTCAGCGCCAGCATGCTTTCGGCATCGCACAGGTCACCCGCGATCGCACCGATCCGATCGCCCGCAACGCCCTTGAACCGCTTTGCCAGCGCCACGAACACATCCTGCCATGACGCAGGCTGCAACTTGCCATGCACGCGCACCCATGGCCGGTCGAGGCGACGGTGGCGGAACCCGTCCACCACGAAACGCCCCTTGTCCGCCAGCCATTCCTCGTTCACCTCGTCATTGGTGCGCGGGACAATCCGCAGGACGCTGGCCCCGCGGGCCTGCATCACGATGTTGGTGCCCACCGCATCACAGACGTCGATGGAATCCGTGCGCTTGAGTTCCCACGGACGGGCGGTAAAGGCATATGGCTTCGACGTCAGCGCGCCCACCGGGCAGATGTCGATCAGGTTGCCCGACAGTTCTGAAGTCAGCGCCTTTTCAACGTAATTGGTGACTTCCATGTTCTCGCCGCGCGAAACGGCGCCGAGTTCGGGCACGCCCGCCACCTCGGTCGCGAAACGGATGCAGCGCGTGCACTGGATGCAGCGCGTCATGACCGTCTTGACCAGCGGGCCGAGATACTTGTCCGTCACCGCGCGCTTGTTCTCGAGATAGCGCGAATGGTCCGCGCCATAGCCAAAGGCCTGGTCCTGCAGGTCGCACTCCCCGCCCTGATCGCAGATCGGGCAGTCGAGCGGATGGTTGATGAGCAGGAATTCCATCACCGCGCGGCGCGCCTTGCGCACGACCTCGGTGTCGGTCAGGATCTGCATCCCCTCGCCCACCGGGAACCCGCACGAGGCGACGGGCTTGGGCGCGCGCACCACCTGCACCAGGCACATGCGGCAGTTGCCCGCCACCGACAGGCGTTCGTGGAAGCAGAAGCGCGGGATTTCCTTGCCCGCCGCCTCGCACGCCTGCAGCGCGCTGGATCCTGCGGGCACTTCGACGGGGATGCCGTCAACGGTTACTTTCACCATGTCCCTTACTCCGCCGCTGTCGGCAGGTCGGCGGGAACCTGCACCAGACGCCCGCCGCCATGCGCGGCCTTGTAGGCATGGATGCGTTCCTCCATCACCGGGCGGAACCGCCGGATCAGCCCCTGGATGGGCCATGCCGCCGCGTCACCAAGCGCGCAGATCGTATGGCCCTCGACCTGGCGTGTTACCTGTTCGAGCATGTCGATCTCCTCGATCTCCGCACGGCCTTCGACCATGCGCTGCATGACACGCATCATCCATCCCGTGCCATCGCGGCACGGCGTGCACTGGCCGCAGCTTTCATGCTTGAAGAACTGTGAAAAACGCGCGATGGCGCGGATGATGTCGGTGGATTTGTCCATGACGATCATGCACGCGGTGCCAAGGCCTGATCCTTCGGCGCGCAGGCTGTCGTAATCCATCAGCACCGTGTCGCAGACCTCACGCGGCAGCATCGGCACCGAGCAGCCACCGGGAATGACCGCAAGCAGGTTGTCCCACCCGCCACGCACGCCGCCGCCATGCTTTTCGATGATGTCCTTGAGCGGTACGCCAAGCTCTTCTTCGAATACGCAGGGCGTATTCACGTGGCCGGAAATGGCCATCAGCTTCGTGCCCGCGTTGTTGGGACGGCCCAGCCCGGAAAACCATGCCGCACCACGACGCATGATGGTGGAGGTGACGGCGATGCTCTCCACATTATTGACCGTGGTGGGACAGCCATACAGTCCCATCGCCGCGGGGAATGGCGGCTTCATGCGGGGCTGGCCCTTCTTGCCCTCAAGGCTTTCGAGCAGCGCCGTCTCCTCCCCGCAGATATAGGCACCCGCGCCACGGTGGATGTAGAAATCGAAATCCCATCCCGACCCGGCGGCGTTTGGACCGATCAGTCCAGCCTCATACGCTTCGTCGATGGCGTGCTGGAGGTGCTGCGCCTCGTTGAAGAACTCACCACGGATGTAGATGTAGGATTTGTGCGCCCCCATCGCGAAAGAGGCGATCAGCGCGCTTTCGATCAGCTTGTGCGGGTCGTGGCGCAGGATCTCGCGGTCCTTGCAGGTGCCGGGTTCGGATTCATCGCCGTTGATCACCAGGTAATGCGGGCGCCCGTCCGATGTCTTGGGCATGAACGACCATTTCACACCCGTGGGAAAGCCCGCCCCCCCACGGCCACGCAGTCCTGATGCCTTCATTTCCGCAATGATGGCATCACGCCCGCGCGCCAGGATGGCGGCCGTGTCGTTCCAGTCGCCGCGCTGTCGCGCACCCGCCAGACGCCAGTCGTTCTGACCGTACAGATTGGTAAAAATCCGGTCCTTGTCCTCAAGCATGTCCCGTCTTTCCTACCCGTTATCCTGCGTGCCGGTGCCCTGCCCCGCAGTATCCAGCAGCGTCTTGCGCCCCCACACGGGGGCAGAATCCATGCGATCTATGGTCGGGCCGGGCTTCGGCCGCTCGCCACGGCGCAGGGCGGCGATCAGTTCGGTCGTGCGCGGGCCGTCCATGTCCTCGTAATAATCATCGTCAACCTGCAGGATCGGGGCGTTCGCACACGCGCCAAGACATTCGACCTCGGTCATCGTGAACATGCCGTCCGCGCTGGTTTCGCCAAAGGCCCCGATCCCGGTCGCGGCCTTGCACGCCGCCGTCACGTCATCCGACCCGCGCAGCCAGCACGACGTCGTGGTGCAGACCTGCAGGTGGTATTTCCCGATCGGCTTCGTATTGAACATCAGGTAGAAGGTCGCGACCTCGTAAACGCGGATCGGCGCCATCTCCAGCCGTTCGGCCACTGCGTCCATCGCGACACGGGGAACCCAGGCGCTGCCGGTCTGGCGTCCCATCTGTTTCTGCACCACATACAGCAGCGGTATGACGCCGCTTGCCTTGCGTTCGGGGGGATACTTGGCAAGTATCTGCGCGATCTGCCGTTCGCTTTCCGCGTCGAAAGCGAATTCGGCAGGCTCCGCGTCGTGGGGTGTGTTGGATTGCGCGGACATGTCGTTCACCTGTCTATTTCACCAAACACCAGATCCAGCGAACCGATGATCGCAACCGCGTCGGCCAGCATGTGCCGCCGCGCCATCACGTCCATGGCCTGCAGGTGGGCGAACCCGGTGGGGCGAATCTTGCACCGGTAGGGACGGTTGCTGCCATCAGCGACCAGATAGACGCCGAATTCGCCCTTCGGGCTTTCGACGGCGGTATAGGTCGCGCCCGGCGGCACGTGGTACCCTTCGGTAAACAGCTTGAAATGATGGATCAGGGCTTCCATCGAGCGTTTCATCTCCCGCCGTGGCGGGGGGGCGATCTTGCGGTCCTGGACCTTGATCGGGCCGGGCTTCATCTGTGCGAGGCACTGCTCCACGATCTTCACGCTTTCGCGCATTTCCGCGACACGCACCAGATAACGGTCATAGCAGTCGCCCTGACGCGCCACCGGCACGTTGAACTCGACCTTGTCGTAATTGTCATAGGGCTGCGAACGGCGCAGGTCCCACGGCACGCCCGACGCACGCAGGCATGGCCCGCTGAAGCCCCAGGCCAGGGCCTGCTCACTGGTGAAGACGCCAATGCCGACCGTGCGCTGTTTCCAGATGCGGTTGTTGGTCAGCAGGGATTCGAGGTCGTCGATCCAGCGCGGGAATTCCGTCGTCCACTGCGCGATCCGCTCCTCCAGCCCGGCGGGCAGGTCGCGCGCGACGCCACCGGGGCGGAAGTAATTGGCATGGAAGCGCGCGCCCGATGCGGCCTCGTAAAACTCCAGCAGCTTTTCGCGTTCCTCATACCCCCACAGGGCGGGGGTCAGCGCGCCGCAGTCCAGACCAAAGGAGGTCAGGTTGAGGATATGGTTCAGGATGCGCGTGATTTCCGCGAACATGACGCGAATCCATTTCGCGCGATCCGGGATTTCAATGTTCAGCAGCTTTTCCGTCGCCAGCGCGAAGGCCTGCTCCTCACACATGGGGGAGACGTAGTCGAGCCGGTCGAAATACGGCAGCGCCTTGGGATAGGTCTTGTATTCAATCAGCTTTTCCGTGCCACGGTGCAACAGCCCGACATGCGGGATGGCGCGGGTGACGACCTCGCCCTCCATCTCCAGGATCAGGCGCAGCACGCCATGGGCGGACGGATGCTGGGGACCGAAATTCAGCGCGTGCGAGTCGATTTCCACAACATGCTTGCGGACGTCGCCATCGCTTTCCTCCGGCAGCAGCGCCTCAGGAATGTTCGGGTCCAGGGTCACATCACTCATCGTTCGGTTTCCCTTATTCCTGGCGCTTGATGTTCTGGCGGAACGCATGCGCCTTCTCGTCGCCGGGCAGGGTCAGGATGCCCTCCCACGGGGATTCAAAGTCGAAATTGCGGAAGTCCTGCTTAAGCTGCACCGGCTCATAGACCACCTGCCGCCGTTCCTCGTCGTAACGGGTCTCGACATAGCCGGTCAGCGGGAAGTCCTTGCGCAGTGGATATCCCTCGAACCCGTAATCGGTCAGGATACGCCGCAGGTCGGGCTGGTCAGAGAACAGGATGCCGAACAGGTCGTAGCATTCACGTTCCCACCAGGTCGCCGATGGCCACAACTGATGCACCGACGCGACAGGCTGCGTCTCGTCCGTGGTCACGATGACGCGGATGCGGTGGTTATGCGTGACCGACAGCAGGTTGTAGACGACGTCGAAACGTTCCGCCCGGTCGGGATAATCCACGCCGCACAGGTCCATCATCTGCTCGCACGAGTAGCGCGGATCGTCGCGCAGCATCCCCATGATCGCCAGCAGGTAGGGCCGCGTCGTGCGCACCACGAGTTCCCCGCCCTCGATCCCGGCGGAAATGACGCCCGGCACGGTGGTGGACAGCGTGAACGCCACCGATCCCAGCGATGCCTGCGCCTGCGTCTGCACCGCAGGCAGGGTGTTGGAGGATTCAGCCACGGAGAATCGTCCCTGTCCTGCGGATTTTCTTCTGAAGCTGGAGGATGCCGTAGATCAGCGCCTCCGCCGTGGGGGGACAGCCGGGGACATAGACATCCACCGGCACGATCCGGTCACAGCCACGCACCACGGAATAGGAATAATGGTAATACCCGCCCCCGTTGGCGCAGGATCCCATGGAAATGACCCAGCGCGGTTCGGCCATCTGGTCGTACACACGGCGCAGGGCCGGGGCCATCTTGTTCGTCAGTGTCCCCGCGACGATCATCACGTCCGACTGCCGTGGCGACCCGCGCGGGATGATGCCCATGCGGTCAAGGTCGTAACGCGGCATGTAGGCGTGGATCATTTCCACCGCGCAACAGGCCAGGCCAAAGGACATCGGCCACAGGCTGCCGGTGCGGCCCCAGTTCACGATCTTGTCGAGGCTGGCGACGACAAACCCCTTTTCGGTGATCTCGCCCGTGACGCCACGGATGACGGCGTCCTGTTCCGGTCCCGGCGGCAGCATGTCGCGATTCCACGCGATGCTGTCGGACGGGCGGCCCTGCCCTGATGAATTGCTGCTCATGCTTCCTGTCTCCTTCCCTGCTGCCTCAATCCCACTCCAGCGCGCCCTTGCACCATTCGTAGATGAAGCCGACCGTGAGGACCGCCAGGAAGCCCATCATCGACAGGAACCCGAACCATCCGATCCGCGACAGGCTGACCGCCCAGGGGAACAGGAAGGCCACCTCCAGGTCGAAAATAATGAACAGGATCGCCACAAGATAAAAACGCACGTCAAACCGCCGCCGCGTGTCATCGAACGGCTCGAAACCGCATTCATATGCGGATGTCTTTTCCGAATACGGTTTCTGCCAGCCGAAAAGCAGCGAACTTCCCAGCATGGCGCCCGCGATTACAACCGCGATCGCACCGAATATCAGTACAGGGAAATAATCCGCGATGACGGAATGCATGGCCCACGTCCCCAACCTTGTTGATTGAACCATCCGTGTCTTGAGCGACTTCTGTATGGCTGGGGCGAAGTTAGACACAAACTCCCATGGCCGAACAGACGGTTACCCTGCACCCGGGCGGGAACATTACCGTGATGTTAGGAAATACCGCAGAAATACAGTCATTGCGCCCGCATTACTTGTCGGGAACTTTTTGTTGTCTTCATATTTCTGTGTTCGGGAATTTTCGGCGGAAACACACGCCAAAAGGCCACACACGAACCCTCGCGCCACATGCCGGGGCAGGTCAGGAACGACATATTTTCCGTGTGGGGGGAATGGCGCGAGTGACGGGGCTCGAACCCGCGACCTCCGGCGTGACAGGCCGGCGCTCTAACCAACTGAGCTACACCCGCGCAGGGTGTGGAAGGATCTCTACCGATCCATCCGGATGACGTCAACAGGTGATGACATCTGAAAGTGACCTGACCGCAGGACAATTGCCACAGGGCGCAATGACGGGATCGGGTTGGATATCATGCAGCGCGCTGCATGGTGGGCGATGACGGGATCGAACCGCCGACCCTCTCGGTGTAAACGAGACGCTCTACCGCTGAGCTAATCGCCCCTGTAATCGCATCAAACAATCGCATCAAAACCGAGGGGCCGGTAATCCACTGTCGTGGACCAGCACCCCTCACCTGACGCAAGCTGCTTATTTGCTTACAGCTTCCTTCAGGTTCTTGCCAGGCTTGAATCGCACGGAGGTCGAAGCCGGGATATCGATCTCTTCACCCGTACGCGGGTTGCGGCCCTTGGCGGCCTTGCGGGTCGCGGTCACGAACGTACCAAAACCGACCAGACGAACTTCCTGCCCATTGGACAGGGCCTTTTCGATCGCGCCGAACACAGCATCGACCACTTCGCCCGCCTTTGCCTTTGCCAGGTCGGCGTTCTCGGCGACAGCAGCAACGAGTTCCTGCTTGTTAAGTGGCTTCTCCATTTTACGCCTTTCTATGTAACTGACTGCGACCGCTTTATCACGCGTGCTTTTCGCGTCGCATTTTCTGCCTGCACTATGCCGCTGTTTTCTCTCACGTCAACCGAGGGATGGGCGGGAATGACCCACAAAATCGGTCATTCCCCCCTGCCATGACAATTTTGCTACGCTTGACACGACGCCCGATCAGTGCGGTAGCGACGCCAGCGCCGGTTCGGAGGCAGGATTGGCGGGCACGCCCTCGGGCGGTTCCACCCATTCGATGGGCTCCGGTTCATGCACCAGCGCCTTGGCGATCACTTCATCCACGTGGGCGACGGGAATCACCTTCAGGTCCGCGGTCACGACCTTGGGGATTTCCACGAGGTCCTTTTCATTATCCTTGGGGATGAAGACCGTGCGGATGCCCGCACGGTGCGCCGCCAGCAGCTTTTCCTTCAGGCCGCCGATGGGCAGCACGCGCCCGCGCAGCGTGATCTCCCCCGTCATGCCCACATCGCGACGCACCGGGATGCCGGTCATCACGCTGACGATGGACGTGGCCATGGCGATACCCGCCGACGGGCCGTCCTTGGGTGTCGCACCTTCGGGCACGTGCACATGCAGGTCGCGCTTTTCAAACAGCGTCGGCTTGATGCCGAACGACACCGCCCTGCTGCGGACATAGGACAGCGCCGCCGCGACACTTTCCTTCATCACGTCGCCAAGCTTGCCCGTCAGCTTGATGTTGCCCTTGCCCGGCACCATCACGCTTTCGATGGTCAGGATCTCGCCCCCCACCTCGGTCCAGGCGAGGCCGGTGACAACACCGACCATGTCCTCGGCCTCGGTCTCGCCATGGCGGAAGCGTTTCACCCCGGCATATTTCTCGAGGTTGTCCTTCGTGATGGCGACCTTCTTGGCCTTGCCCGTCACGATTTCCGTCACCGCCTTGCGTGCAAGGGTCGCGATCTCGCGCTCCAGGTTACGCACGCCGGCTTCACGGGTGTAGCTGCGCACGAGTTCAAGCAGCGCATCGTCACTGACCGACCATTCATCAAGCTTGAGGTTGTTGGCCTCGGTCTGCTTGGGCAGGAGGTGACGCTTCGCGATCTCGACCTTTTCGTCCTCGGTATAGCCTGACAGGCGGATGATCTCCATGCGGTCCAGCAGTGGCTGGGGCATGTTCAGGCTGTTGGCCGTGGTGATGAACATCACGTCCGACAGGTCGTAATCCACCTCAAGATAATGATCGCCAAAGGTCGCGTTCTGCTCCGGATCCAGCACCTCGAGCAGGGCCGAGGACGGATCGCCGCGCCAGTCCGCGCCGAGTTTGTCGATCTCATCAAGCAGGAAGAGCGGATTCGACGTCTTCGCCTTCTTCATGCCCTGGATGATCTTGCCGGGCATGGAGCCGATATAGGTCCGGCGATGGCCGCGGATTTCCGCCTCGTCACGCATCCCGCCCAGCGACATGCGGACATACTGCCGCCCCGTCGCCTTCGCGATCGAACGCGCAAGCGAGGTCTTGCCAACGCCCGGCGGCCCGACGAGGCACAGGATCGGCCCCTTGAGCTTCTGCGCGCGACTCTGCACCGCCAGATATTCAAGGATGCGTTCCTTGACCTTCTCCAGCCCGTAATGGTCGGTGTCGAGGATCTTTTCCGCCTCGGGCAGGTTGTGGCGCACCTTGGAACGCTTTTTCCACGGGATACCCAGCAGCCAGTCGAGGTAGTTGCGCACCACCGTCGATTCGGCGGACATCGGGCTCATGGTCCGCAGCTTCTTCAGTTCCGCCACGGCCTTGTCGCGGGCTTCCTTGCTCAGCTTGGTCTTGGCGATCTTTTCCTCAAGCTCGGCGGTCTCGTCCTTGCCGTCCTCGCCTTCACCAAGTTCCTTCTGGATCGCCTTGAGCTGCTCGTTCAGGTAGTACTCGCGCTGCGTCTTTTCCATCTGCCGCTTGACGCGGTTGCGGATGCGCTTTTCCACCTGCAGGACACCGATCTCGGCCTCCATGTGGGCAAAGACCCGCTCCAGACGCGCATTGACGTCCTGGATTTCAAGGATTTCCTGCTTTTCGGAAATCTTGAGGTTCAGGTGGCTGGCAATCGTGTCCGCCAGCTTCGACAGGTTGTCGATCTGGTTGAGGGAGACGAGCACCTCCGGCGCGATCTTCTTGTTCAGCTTTATATACTGCTCGAACTGGGAGATGATCGTGCGGCCCAGCGCCTCGGCTTCCTTGCCGTCGGTTTCCTCCTCGGCCACTTCCTCGATCTCGGCCTCGAAATGGCCGTCGATCTCGTGCAGCGTGGAAATGCGCGCGCGACGGCCACCTTCCACCAGCACCTTGACCGTCCCGTCAGGCAGCTTCAGCAACTGCAGGATCGTGGAAACCGTACCATAGCGGTAGATGTCATCGACGGACGGATCATCCTGCGAGGCATTCTTCTGCGCCACCAGCAGGATCTGCTTGTCATTCTTCGTAACCGCTTCCAGCGCGCGGACGGATTTTTCCCGTCCGACGAACAGCGGTACGATCATATGGGGGAAAACCACGATATCACGCAGCGGAAGGACCGCCATCGTGTCCTTCTCACGCGGGGTGATGTCCTGGTCTTCGTGGGACGACACCGATACCGGCACTTTCTTTTCCGTGTTTTCGGGGGTGCCCGGCACCTGGTCCACTCTTTCGGATTCAGACATGTAACTTGACCTCCTGATGGACGATCCCGGGTCCACACCCGACACGCGGCCTGCGGACCCGTAACACCGCACATGCGGTGACCTGATGAGTCATGTTGTCACTTGCCTTCACTGACACAAGTGAGCGAAGGGCAAATGACATGCATCATCAAAGATGAAAAAGCTTTACCAAGAGCGTACGGCGCCGCAATCAGGCGGACTGCTCTTCCGGTTCGGCCTTGCCATAGACATAGACCGGCGGGGCCTTGTTTTCCGCCGCGTCCTTGTTGACCACGACCTCCTCGACATTCTTCAGGCCCGGAAGGTCGAACATCGTCGACAGCAATATGCTCTCCAGAATCGCGCGCAGGCCGCGCGCACCGGTGCGGCGCGCGATGGCACGCTGCGCGATCGCGCTCAGCGCATCCTCGGAGAAGGTCAGCTTCACGTCTTCCATCTGGAACAGGCGCGCATACTGCTTGACCAGCGCGTTCTTGGGCTTGGTCAGGATCTCGATCAGCGCGGCCTCGTCCAGATCCTCCAGCGTCGCAAGGACCGGCAGGCGGCCGATGAACTCGGGGATCAGGCCGAACTTCAGCAGGTCCTCAGGCTCGATATCGCGCAGGATCGCACCCGTGCGACGGTCATCGGGGGACTGCACATCCGCGCCGAACCCGATTCCCGATCCCTTGCCACGCGCGCTGATGATCTTGTCGAGGCCCGCGAACGCGCCGCCGCAGATGAACAGCATGTTGGTCGTGTCCACCTGCAGGAATTCCTGCTGCGGGTGCTTGCGCCCGCCCTGCGGCGGGACGGAGGCAACCGTCCCTTCCATGATCTTCAGCAGCGCCTGCTGCACACCCTCGCCACTGACGTCACGGGTGATGGAGGGGTTGTCGGACTTGCGCGAGATCTTGTCGATCTCGTCGATATAGACGATGCCGCGCTGCGCCTTCTCCACGTTGTAGTCGGCGGCCTGCAGCAGCTTGAGGATGATGTTCTCCACATCCTCGCCCACATAACCGGCTTCGGTCAGGGTGGTGGCGTCGGCCATGGTGAACGGCACATCAAGGATCCGCGCCAGCGTCTGCGCCAGCAGCGTCTTGCCCGACCCGGTCGGGCCGATCAGCATGATGTTCGACTTCGCGATCTCGACGTCGTTGTTCTTCTGGCTGTGGGCCAGGCGCTTGTAATGGTTGTGGACCGCGACCGACAGCACCTTCTTCGCGTGCATCTGCCCGATGACATAGTCGTCGAGGATATTGCAGATCTCACGCGGGGTCGGCACGCCATCACGCGACTTCACCAGGTGCGTCTTGTGCTCCTCACGGATGATATCCATGCACAGTTCGACGCATTCATCGCAAATGAACACGGTGGGACCGGCGATGAGCTTCCGGACCTCGTGCTGGGACTTGCCGCAGAACGAGCAATAAAGGGTATTTTTGGAATCGCCGGATTTGTTGTTCATAACCGCTCCTATTCCCCCGCAAGGGAGAACCTGTCCATTCCCGACGACCGGAACCTGCCACCCGTTTCCGGTACGCCGCAGCCTGCCTGGTCGCCTGAGGATGGGGAACGCACGCCGCGCGCTGGCTCCCCTTCCCCGCATATCACAAGATCCAGCCCCTGCGTCATGCGTTGCCTGCGACGCAGCCGGGGTCTTTCATCCTGCCCACCGGGCACGGGCACCCGCGCGACCTGCGCATCATGCCCCATGCCCGCCGGGCATCAGTCGGCGGCCTTTTCGGCAGCATGGTTGCGCACGACTTCGTCAACGATGCCGAACGCACGGGCTTCTTCCGCCGACATGTAGCTGTCACGTTCCAGCTTCTGCTCGATTTCCTCAAGCGTGCGGCCGGTGTGGGTTTCATAGATCTCGTTCAGGCGCTTGCGGATGGTCAGGATTTCCGTCGCCTGGATCTCGATGTCGCTGGCCTGCCCCTGCGCGCCGCCGGACGGCTGGTGCACCATCACGCGGGAATTGGGCAGCGCGAAACGGCGTCCCTTCTCCCCCCCTGCAAGCAGGAGCGAGCCCATCGACGCCGCCTGCCCGATGCACACGGTGCTGACGGGGCTGCGGATATACTGCATGGTGTCATAAATCGCGAGACCAGCCGACACCACTCCGCCGGGGCTGTTGATGTAGAACGAGATTTCCTTGGTCGGGTTCACGCTTTCCAGATACAGAAGCTGCGCGGACACAACGGCGGACACCTGGTCGTACACAGGCCCGGTCAGAAAGATGATGCGCTCTTGCAGCAGGCGGGAATAGATATCGAATGCCCGCTCCCCGCGAGAGGTCTGCTCGACCACCATCGGCACAAGAGCATTATTGAAGATCTCGACGGGATTGCGATCCCTCATAGCCATATTCCCGATCCTGAAAAGCAAAGGCCCGACCTGCCCTGATTTTCTGGCGTGCATGGGCGCGCCATCAAAACGGAGCAGCCGGACCTTTCCCGGTTACTTATGACAAAATAGAGACAAACACGCCAGATACCACCCCATTGCCGTCATTTTAGACAATATGATGCGAACACGGCCTGCCTGACCCCATCACGAAGGTCGTTGGACACGCAAGAACCATATCCGATCCTTACGCGTCCTGCCGACATCCGCAAGACCTGAAACCGCGACCTCAGACGCTGGCTTCCGGCATTTCGGCCAGTTCCTCGGGCGTCACTTCCTTGTCCTCGACCTTCGCCAGTTCGACGATGTAGTCGATGACCTTGTTCTCGAAGATCGGGCCACGCAGGCTGTCGGCGGCCTGCGGGTTCTTGCCGAAGAACTCGAACACGGCCTGTTCCTGGCCGGGATAGCGCATGGCTTCGGCGCGGATGGCCTGCATCATCTCGTCCTGCGTGACGGTGATGTTGTTGACACGGCCGATTTCCGCCAGCAGCAGGCCCAGCTTCACGCGGCGTTCGGCAATCTTGCGATAGTCGGCGCGCAGCGTGTCCTCGTCCTTGTCCTTGTCCTCGTCATCGAGACGGCCGGCCTTGCGGTCTTCCTCGATACGGTTCCAGATCTGGGTAAATTCGGCGTCAACCATGCCCGGAGGCGCGTCAAACGCGGTCTTTTCCGCCAACTGGTCCAGCAGGTCGCGCTTCAGGCGCAGGCGCGAAAGCTGCTCGTATTCCTGTTCCACCTGCTTGGTGATCAGTTCACGGACCTGCTCCAGCCCCTCGAAGCCCAGCTTCTTGGCCAGTTCATCGTCGATCGCGGGTTCGACCGGACGCTTGAGTTCCTTCGCCTTGATGTCGAAGGTGGCTTCCTTGCCGGCAAGGTTCTCGGCCTGGTAATCGGCCGGGAACGTGACGTGGATCACCTTTTCGTCACCGGCCTTCATGCCTTCAAGCTGCTCGGCAAAGCCTGGGATGAAGCCCGCGCCACCGATCTCGACATTCACGTCGTCGGCGGAACCGCCATCGAACGCGACGCCGTCGATCTTGCCGACGAAATCAACCGTCAGGACGTCACCCTTTGCGGCGGGGCGGTCCTCGGTGATCTTCTCGAACTCACGCTGGCGGCTGGCGATTTCCTTCAGCGCCTTGTCGACCGTCTCCGCGTTGACGGCGGACTTCAGGCGCGTCAGCGACAGGGTGGACAGGTCGGGCACCGGGATTTCGGGCAGCACCTCGAACGCAAGCGTGTATTCGAGGTCGGCCTTGCTGTCGGGCTCCCCGCCGGAGACGATATCGACCTTCGGCTGCATCGCCGGGCGCAGGCCGCGCTCATCAAGCAGCGTGCGGGTCGCGTCGCCGACGACCTGTTCCAGGACTTCCCCCTGGACCTCGGTGCCGAAACGCTGCTTGACGATGCTCAGCGGCACCTTGCCGGGACGGAACCCGGGCAGCTTCATGGACTGTCCAATTTCTTTCAGGCGCGCCGTGCGCTTGCTTTCAATTTCCTGCGCCGGAACCGTGACGGTAAAACCGCGCTTCAGGCCATCGGAAAGCGTTTCAGTAACCTGCATCTGCCAGGCCATCCTCTCGGTCAGAACGTATCAAAGAACGCAAGAGGCCGGTTGGGCCACCACGTCTGCTCGCATAACGCGAATTGCCGGGGTTTTTTGGTACGGGCGAAGGGACTTGAACCCCCACGACTTGCGTCACCAGAACCTAAATCTGGCGTGTCTACCAATTCCACCACGCCCGCACATTGCCCAAGCTACAAGCGCGCGGCTTTAGCGCAGAGTAGCCATGGGGGCAAGATGCGAACCCGAATAACGCCCTCTCAGCCCCGCTTTTTTTGCCCTTCCGCCTCGGCCTTTGCACGTGCGGCCCCCAGATGGAGGTCGAACTGTTCCGCCACGGGCCACGGCCCCGCGCGCATCGCCGCCTCCCCATGCAGCCACACGGCAGCACACGCGCCTTCCCACGCAGGCATGCCCGCCGCCATCATGGTGGCGACGATCCCGGTCAGGGTATCGCCCGACCCCGCCGTGCCCAGCGCGGGCGTCGCATGGTCGTTGATCGCGACCCGCCCGTCCGGGGCGGCGATGATCGTGTCCGGCCCCTTCATCACCACCACCGCGTCAATCAGGGCTGCCGCAGCACGGGCGGCGGCCAGGCGGTCCTCGCCCGGATGGCCGAACACGCGCGCGAACTCCCCGGCATGGGGGGTGACCACCGCCGCCCCGCGCAGGCGTCCGGGATCGCCCGCCGCCATGGAAAACGCCCCGGCATCCGCCACGACCTGCCGCTTCGCCTCCACCAGCGTGGGAAAGACGGAGCCCACCTCCTCCACCGTCAGGCCGGGCCCGCAGACCCAGACCCTGCGCCGGGCATCGTGCAGCAGTTCGGGCAAGGGAGCGGAATCCACGATCAGCCCCGCCGGGGCCTGCATGCGGTACAGGTCCGCCGCCGCCCCCACCGCAAGCCGGACAAGCCCCGCGCCGCTGCCGCGCGCACCCCCAGCCGAAAGCCGCGCCGCACCAGGCATCTGCGCGCCGCCGCAGATGCTGACCACGCCGCGGCTGTATTTATAACTCTCCACCCCGCAATGCGGCACCTGCCACAGGCCCGGCGCATTATGCCATGTACATACGCCCGCCTGCCCCACGACGCTTTCGGGGATACCGATGTCCGCCACCTCGCACCGCCCGCACAGGCCGCGCCCCGGCAGCAGCAGGTGCCCCGGCTTGCGCCGGCAGAACGTCACCGTCAGTTCCGCCTGCGGGGCGTATCCACGCACCGCGCCGGTGCCCCCATCGACGCCCGTGGGCATGTCGATGGCGACGACACGGCGTGCCGCGCGCAGCACGTCCGCCACATTCCCTTCCACCGGGCGCGACAGGCCCGCGCCGAAGATCGCGTCGATCACAAGATCGAAATGTCCAACCTGCGCGGCCTCGAACGGCACCACCGGCCCGTCCCACAGCGCGGCGGCCGCGGCGGCATCGCCCCCCGGACGTGGCGGGGCAAGGGAGGCGATGCTGACGGGCCATCCCGCCTGCGCCAGACGCCGGGCGGCGACATACCCGTCGCCCCCGTTATTCCCCGGACCGCACAGCACAAGGACCCGGCACGGCCGTACATGGCGGCGCACCGCGCGTTCCACCGCGCGCCCGGCATGTTCCATCAACGTGCGAATCGGCACCTCGCGCGCGGCAAGGGCATCCACGCGGCCCATCTGCGCCGGATCGGGAAGCAGCAGTCGGTAAGCGGCGTCATTCATGATCGGTCCTCCCTGAAGCGGAACTGTGGGGCGAAAGCACGCGGGCCGGGACCACAGGATGGAAACGGGTTCCGAAATGCGGCCGGAAATATGCCCGGTGGCATGCAATATCTTGCATTATGAACGCGAAATCGGGAAACAACCGTGCATGCTTTCCCGATGGGCGCCATGACGGAGACGCATTCGCCCATCCCATCGTTTTCCAAAACCGGAGGCGTCATGTCCC
This sequence comes from Gluconacetobacter entanii, assembly GCF_003206495.1. Lineage (GTDB taxonomy): Bacteria > Pseudomonadota > Alphaproteobacteria > Acetobacterales > Acetobacteraceae > Novacetimonas > Novacetimonas entanii. Next base: position 45,096 of record NZ_NKUF01000008.1, read on the forward strand.
ACTCCATCATCTGGAGCCTTGTGCTCGCCGTTCACCTTCTTGGCATGGCCGCATGGGTGGGCGGCATGATCTATGCCGTGTTCGTCCTCAAGCCGAGTCTCGGCCTGCTTGACCCGACCCCGCGTGCATCCGTCCACCTGCAGACGCTCAACCGCTTCTTCCGCATCGTCTGGCACACCATGCCGATGGTGCTGGTGACCGGGTGGCTGATGATCTTCCACGAAGGGGGCTTTGCCGCCATCCCGTGGCAGATCAACCTGATGCAGCTACTTGGCCTGATGATGGCGCTGATCTTCGCGCGGATCTATTTCGGCCCCTACAAGAAGGTGCGCCGCGCACTGCGTCCGCAGCCCGCCATGTTCGATTCGATCCGTTCGCAGATCCTCATCAATATCGGCCTTGGCGTGCTGACCATCGTGGCCGCGTCGCTGGCCCATCCGTTCTGATGTCATGAAAATGCCCGTGACTGATACACGGGCGCACCGACATCCTTGATTTTCATACGGGATGCGGATAGGCAGGGGAAGTGTGGAATCGAGGGATTCGCCCTTGGTCCACAGGCCCCTGCGTTGCTGCAGGCGATCAGGCGCGGTAACCTGATAGGCGGTATGGTAGCAATCCGGACGGGACCTCACCACTGACACGTTCGAGAGAATTTTGAGCGCCAAGAAGAACACAACATCCGCTCGGGCCGGTTCCGCCAAAGCGGGGCAGCGCGCTGCCGCGACGGCAGGCGACATCATGCCGATATCCGATATTGAAATCGTTACTCCCCCGGAAACGGAAGACGCGCCACAGCCGCTGTTTTCCGAACTGGGCCTGTCCGCGCCGATCCAGCAGGCGATCGAGGAGATGGGATATCGCCATCCCACGCCCATCCAGGCGCAGGCGATCCCCTATGTCCTGATGGGGCGCGATGTCCTTGGCGTGGCGCAGACGGGCACGGGCAAGACCGCGTCCTTCACCCTGCCCATGCTGGAAATCCTGTCCGGGTCACGCGCCCGCGCCCGCATGCCGCGTTCGCTCATCCTGGAGCCGACGCGTGAACTCGCGCTGCAGGTGGCGGAAAATTTCGTCAATTACGGCAAGCACCTCAAGCTGACCCATGCGCTGCTGATCGGCGGCGAAAGCATGGCGGAGCAGAAAGAGGTCCTCAACCGTGGCGTCGATGTGCTGATCGCGACGCCGGGCCGCCTGATCGACCTGTTCGAACGTGGCTGGCTTCTGCTGACGCAGACAAAGCTGCTGGTCATCGACGAGGCCGACCGCATGCTCGACATGGGGTTCATCCCCGATATCGAGAAGATCGTCAGCATGCTTTCGCCGCTGCGCCAGACGCTGTTCTTCTCCGCCACGATGGCCCCGGAAATCCGCCGCCTTGCGGACATGTTCCTGCACAATCCCAAGGAAATCACCGTCAGCCGTCCCTCCTCCGTCGCCTCCACCATCGAGACTGGTCTGGTGATCGTCGAGGAGGACGACAAGCGCCGCGCCCTGCGCAAGCTGCTGCGCGAGAGCGACATGCAGAACGCGATCGTCTTCTGCAATCGCAAGCGCGACGTCGATGTCCTGTGCAAATCCCTCATCAAGCACGGATTCTCCGCCGGTGCGCTGCATGGCGACCTGCCGCAGTCGGTGCGTTTCTCCACGCTGGAGGCGTTCAAGTCGGGCGAACTGAAGATCCTCGTCTGCTCCGACATTGCCGCACGCGGGATCGACATCGGTGGCCTGTCGCATGTCTTCAATTTCGACCTGCCGTTCCATGCGGAGGATTACGTCCACCGCATCGGCCGCACGGGCCGCGCGGGCCGTACCGGCCATGCCTACAGCCTTGCCACGCCCTATGAACAGCCACTGGCCGAGGCGATCGAAAAGCTGACCGGCAAGCCGATCACGCGGCTGGAGGTCAAGGGAATCGACCAGGCGGAATGGTCCGACGAACCGCGCCCACGTGGGCGCAAGCGTGGGGCCAAACCGGCGGAACAGCGCACGGCCGCACCAGCCGCCCCTGCCCCGCGCAAGCCCGCAGCCGAATCGCGCAAGGCCGCGACACCGGCCGCCCCGCCGCCTGCGCGCCGTGCTGCCGCCCCTGCCGCGACTCCTGCGCGCGAAGATCACGGCAACGACCGGGTCCAGACCGGGTTTGGTGGCGACATCCCGGCCTTCATGCTGCTTCCCCGCCGCACGACGCCCGTCGTGCCCGCGCCCGAGGATGAAAACCGGTCGGACTGACCCGAAAGACTTTGCCCGTGTCTGAAATCATGCAGGTTCATATCGATGCCCTTGGCGCGGAAGGGCACGGTCTTGCACGCCTGCCTGATGGCGCGCCCCTGTTCGTGACAGGCGCCCTTCCCGGGGAGGATGTCACCATCGTCCCGACGGGTGACGGCAGGGGGCAACTGGAAACGGTGATCCATCCCAGTGCCGACCGGGTTGCGCCGGTCTGTGACCTGTTCGGGCAATGCGGCGGGTGTTCCGTCCAGTACATGTCCCTGCCCCTGTCCCTGCGGTGGAAGACGGACACGGTCCTGCGCGCCCTGCACGCCGCAGGGTACGCGGATCCGGTGCCCGTCACGTCATGGCAGGGTGCGCCCATGACCCGGCGGCGGGTGGACCTTGCCTTCGCCCGTGCGGAACAGGACATCATACTCGGACTGCATCGCAGGCGTGGCGCGGTCGTGGACATGACGCAGTGCCATGTTCTGGAACCCGCGCTGTTCGCGCTGCTTGCCCCGCTGCGGCAGATGCTGCACTCGCTGCCTGCGGTGCGGCGTGGGGGCGACCTGCAGATCAACATGCTCGACAGCGGGCCGGACCTGCTGCTTGCCACCGACGGGCCGCCAGGTCCCGACGACCGCCGGATCCTGGCGCAGTTCGCGGGCACGCACCGTATCCCGAGGATTTCATGGCGCCCCCCTGGCAGCCATGACACCCCCGAAACCGCGGCGCAGACGGCAGGCGTGTGGCATGAATTCTGTGGTGTGCGCACGGCCCCGCCACCGGGCGCCTTCCTCCAGCCCAGTCGGGCGGGCGAGGATGCGATCCGTCAGGCGGTCCTTGACGCCCTGCCGACCAAGCGGATCAGGGGCGACATCATCGAACTTTATGCCGGATGTGGCACACTGTCCTTCGCACTGGCCGAACGGGCGCGGGTCATGGCGTATGAAGGGGATGCTGCGGCGTTTGCCTGCCTGAAGCAGGCCAGTGGCGGCACGCGGGTGCAGGCGTTCCACAATGACCTCAACCGCCAGCCGGTCATGGGCACGACCCTTGCCAAGGCCGGCGCGGTCGTGCTGGACCCGCCCCATGCCGGGGCAGGTGCGCAGTTGCAGCAGATCATCGACGGCAAGCCGCTGCGTGTCATCTATGTCAGTTGCAACCCCACGGCCCTGCGGCGCGACGCGGCGAGCCTGCTGCAGGCAGGATACAGGCTGGAACGTGTCACGGTCATCGACCAGTTCCTGTGGTCCACCGAGGTGGAAAGCGTCTGCCTGTTCACCCGTCCGCCCCCGCCACGTCGGCGCTGAGGAATATTTTCCGGAGCAGATAAAAGTTTCTGGTGAAGCTTTTTCCAAAAAGCTTCACCAGAAACCGCCGCCTTTTAAAAAAGGCGGCCTCAAAAACATCGATTCTTTACCCGATCATTCAGACGTGGAAGCTCTCGCCGCAGCCACAACGCCCCTTTTCATTGGGGTTGGAAAAGGTAAAGCCGGATTCAAGCTGCTTGACCTCGTAATCCATCACCGAACCGATCAGGAACAGCGTCGCCTTGCGGTCCACCAGCACGGTCACGCCATGGTCGCGGACAACTTCGTCCCCCGGCCCCGCCTCGTCCACGAAAGACATGTCATAGGCATGGCCTGAACAGCCCTTGGTCGAAATGGCGATCCGCAGCAACTGCCCGGCATGGGCATTGGCGTAGAGCGAGGCAAGGCGTTTCGCCGCACGCTCCGTCAGGGTCATCAGCGGCGGCAGTTCACGGCGCGCGGGCGACGTGGCGGAGGCAGCAGCATCGGTATGCGTTGTCATGGCTGTATTTCCACGTGGATCAGAACATGTTCAGGGTCAGGCGGGCATCCTCGCTCATGCGCGACATGTCCCACGGCGGATCCCACACGATCTCCACCGTGGCGGTGCTGACCCTGTCAATTTTTTCGACCGCTTCCTTCACCTGCGCCGGAAGTTCCTGCGCACTGGGACAGTTGGGGGCCGTCAGCGTCATTTCAATCTTGACGGTGCCGTCATCATGCAAGTCGATGGCGTAAATCAGCCCCAGTTCATAGATGTTGACCGGGATTTCCGGGTCATAGACCGTCGCGATCGCCTCGATCACCGCATCTTCCGATACCATGCCGTCGGCTGCAGGGGCGACAGGCTGCGCGCCATCGGGGGTCCAGACGGACATGACGTCGCCCTCCTTCGCAGGGGCATGCCCTTCCTCCAGCGAGAAAGAGGCAGGCTCCTTCGCCTCCTGCTGTTCCGGGGCGGATCGCGTATCGTCGGATTTCACTTCCATGACGCTTTACCTGTCTTTCAAATCATTCAGCATGGCATTCAGTGCGGTCCACGGCAGGGTCGCGCAGCGAATGCGCGAACGATGCTGGTGCAGGGGAGCGAACACCGCGAGGTCCCCTGCCCCCTCGGCAGGCTGTCCGGTTTTCAGCATGGTCTCGAACACGGTGCCCAGTTCCGCCACCTGTGCGGCGTCATGCCCGGTGACATGTTCGGCCATCAGGTCCGCCGACGCCGCACATATGGCACAGCCACGGGTTTCATGGCGCACGGCGGCAATCCGCCCCTCCGGCGTCATCGACGCCGTCAGTCGCACCCGATCACCACAGAGCGGATTCGTCCCCTCGCCCTGTGCCTGCGCATCCGCCACCTGTCCACCAAACATGGGCGCGCTGGCGCGTTCGACAACCAGACGACGGTAAAGATCCCCCTGTGTCATTGACTCCCCTGCCTCATCGCACCCTCACACAAAGAACTTGCGAATCTGTTCAAGGGTCCGCGCAAGGACGTCGATTTCCTCCCGCGTGGTGTAGATCCCGAAACTTGCCCTTGCCGTCGCACTCAGCCCAATCCGGCGCATCAGCGGTTCGGCGCAGTGATGGCCCGCCCGCACGGCGATGCCGTTACGGTCCAGCAGCGTCGCGATGTCATGGGGATGGACGTCATCCATCGTAAAGGAAATGACGCCACCCCGGTCCCGTGCCGTGCCGACGAAATTCAGGCCCGTGACCTCGCCCAGACGTCCCAGCGCATGCTCCGTCAGCGCCGCCTCATGCGCGCCGATCGCAGCAAAGCCGATGGCCTCGATATAGGACAGCGCCGCGCCAAGGCCGATGACCTCCACGATGGCGGGGGTTCCGGCCTCGAACTTGTGCGGAACCGGCGCCCATGTCGATTTCTCGAACGTGACGGAGGAGATCATGTCCCCGCCCCCCATAAAGGGCGGCATCGCCTCCAGCAGTTCACGCCGCGCCCACAGGAACCCGATCCCGGTCGGCCCGTACAGCTTGTGCCCGGTCACGACATAGAAATCGGCATCGAGGGCCTGCACATCCACACGCCGGTGCACCGCAAGCTGGCTGCCATCGAACAGGACGCGCGCACCCGCCGCATGCGCCATGTCCGCAATGGCGCGGGCGTCGGTCACGGTGCCCAGCACGTTGGACATATGGGTGATCGCCACCAGCGCCACCCGGCCATCGGCCAGCAGGCTTGATAGCGAGTCCATGTCCAGTTCGCCGCTGTCGGTCACGGCGGCGACGCGCAGTTCGATCCCGGCGCGATCACGCAGCATCTGCCACGGGACAAGGTTGGCGTGATGCTCCATTTCGGAAATCACGACCGCCTGCCCCGGCTTCAGCAGCGCGCCATAGGACTGCGCGACGAGGTTGATGGCCTCCGTGCTGTTGCGGGTGAACACGATTTCCTCGCGTCCCGCGGCATTGATGAAGGCCGCGACCTGATCGCGGACGGCCTCGTACGCCTCGGTCGTGCGTTCGCTCATCCAGTACAGGCCACGATGGATGTTGGCGTACTGCGTGCGCATCGTATCGGCCATCGTGTCGATGACCTGACGCGGTTTCTGCGCCGATGCCGCACTGTCGAGGAAGACGAGCGGCTTTCCATGCACCTGCTGCGACAGGATCGGGAAATCGGCCCGCAGGTGCCGCAGGGCGTCGGCCGGGTCCACCGCCTGTACGAGGGTCTTGTCCATCACGCGTTCCTCTGGTTCCACCATGCCTCGACCGCAAGGTCGAGGCTGTCGCGCAGGCGCGTATCCTCCAGCAGGTGCACCACATCATGCAGGAAGGCACGGATCAGCATCGAACGCGCATCCGCCAGCGCGATGCCACGGCTGCGCAGGTAGAAAAGCTGGTCCGGGTCGATCGCACCCACCGTCGCGCCATGGCTGCACTTGACGTCATCGGCGTAGATCTCAAGTTCCGGCTTGGCGTCGATTTCCGCCGTATCCGACAGCAGGAGCGCCTGGTTCATCTGGTAGCCGTCGGTCTTCTGGGCGATGCGTTCCACGTGGATCTTACCCTGGAACACGCCGCGCGCATGACCCGCCAGCACATTCTTGACCGTCTGGCGCGATACGCAGTTGGGGGCGGCATGGGTGATGATGCTGCTCAGGTCGCCATGCTGCTTCCCGTCGAGCAGTTGCGCGCCATTGACATGCACGCAGGCCCGCTCGCCCAGCAGGGCGGCATGCACCTCATGCCGGCTCAGCGCCGCGCCAAGGGTCAGGTTGAAACTGTCATACAGCCCGTCTGACGCCACCTGCGCATGGGTCACGGCAATCTGTGACGCCTCCTGCCCTTCGGCCTGCAGGCGGGCATGGGTCAGGCGCGCGCCATCGGCCACCTGCACCTCGAACACGGGATTATGCAGGTAACTGCCCGTCCCGACCGCCGCCTCCAGCACCGCAAGGCGCGCGCCCGCACCGAGGATGATGCGATGGCGCGGATGAAAGGAAATGGGTGTCCCTTCTGCGCTGATCCCGATGCTGACCAGCAGCAGCGCGCCGGCATCCACGCCCGCATCGACATGGATGACTGCGCCATCTTCCGCCATGACGGTGTTGAGCGCGGTGCCCACGTCGCCACAGGGATCGATCCAGTCGGCAAAGGCAGGATGGGCGGCGAATGCCTCCACCCGCACGCCCTGCGGCAGGCGGGACAGCGCCGTATCAAGCCGCCCGTTGACCAGCACGATGCGCGACGTTCCCGCGCCAAGGCCGGAGACGGTTTCCACCGTCGCCAGCAGGCGCGCGACTTCGCCTGCGTCCACCTGCGCCGGTGGTGTTGCGAACGGCACGTCGGCCAGCGTGCGAAGCGAGGTGTATTTCCATGCCTCCACGCCCGCGCGCGGCAGGCCCGCCTGCGTCAGGAACGCTGCCGCCGCACGGCGTTCGGGCAGGTCCCCTTTCCCCCGGCCGAGGAAGGCGCTCGCACTGATCCCGACCGGGGCGATGGCGTTCACGCCGCCTCCGCAAGGAACTTGGCGTAACCCTGGGCCTCCAGTTCGCGGGCCAGTTCGGGGCCGCCGCTGTGGATGATGCGCCACTTGGCCATCACATGGATGCGGTCCGGCACGATATAGTCGAGCAGGCGCTGGTGATGGGTGATGACAAGCGCCGAGAAATCGGGCGAACGCAGGGAGTTCACGCCTTCGGCCACGATGCGCAGCGCGTCGATGTCCAGCCCGCTGTCGGTTTCGTCAAGGATGGCGAAGGACGGCTGGAGCATGCGCATCTGCAGCACCTCGTTGCGCTTCTTCTCCCCGCCGGAAAAGCCGACATTGACGTTGCGCTTGAGCATGTCGTCGGACATGGACAGGTGCTTCGTCTCCTTGCGCACGGCCTTGAGGAAGCCGACGGCGTCAAGCTCCTCCTGCCCGCGGGCGCGGCGCACGGCGTTGACGGCGGTGCGCAGGAAGTTGGCGTTGTTCACGCCCGGCAGTTCCACCGGCGACTGGAACGCGAGGAACAGGCCAAGGGCCGCGCGCTCCTCCGGCTCGAGCGCCAGCAGGTCCTGCCCCTTGAACGATGCGCTCCCGCCCGTGACCTCGTAATCCTCCCGCCCGGCGAGGACATAGGACAGGGTGGACTTGCCCGACCCGTTCGGGCCCATGATGGCATGGACCTCGCCCGCGGGGATTTCCAGATCGACACCGCGCAGGATTTCCTTGGGCGTCCCGGCATCCGAAATACGGGCGCACAGGCCGTCGATCCTTACAAATTCGTTACTCACGTCTCTAATCCCTGTTCAACCGACGCTGCCTTCAAGGCTGATCTGCAGAAGCTTCTGCGCTTCCACGGCGAATTCCATCGGCAGTTCCTTGAGCACATCCTTGCAGAACCCGTTGACGATCAGGCCAACGGCGTCTTCTTCCGACAGGCCGCGCTGACGGCAGTAAAATAGCTGGTCCTCGGAAATCTTGGATGTGGTTGCTTCATGTTCGATGCTGGCGGACATGTTGCGGCTTTCGATATAGGGCACGGTATGCGCCCCGCAGCGATCCCCGATCAGCAGGCTGTCGCACTGCGTGAAATTGCGCCCGCCCGATGCCTTGGGCATCATGCGCACCAGTCCGCGATAGGTGCTGTCGGACTGTCCCGCGCTGATGGTCTTGGCGATGATGGTCGAACGCGTGTTGCGCCCGATATGGATCATCTTCGTGCCCGTATCGGCCTGCTGGTGGTTGTTCGTCACCGCCACGGAATAGAACTCCCCCACCGATCCTTCGCCCTGAAGGATGCATGACGGGTATTTCCATGTGATGGCGGAACCGGTTTCCACCTGCGTCCACGAAATCTTGGACCGCGCGCCACGGCATGCGCCGCGCTTGGTCACGAAGTTGTAGATGCCGCCGCGCCCGTTCTCGTCCCCCGGATACCAGTTCTGGACCGTGGAATACTTGATGGACGCATCTTCCATCGCCACAAGCTCGACCACGGCGGCGTGCAACTGGTTCTCGTCACGCATCGGCGCGGTGCAGCCCTCGAGGTAGGAGACGGAGGCCCCGTCCTCCACCACGATCAGGGTGCGCTCGAACTGCCCGGTGTTGCGGGCGTTGATGCGGAAATAGGTCGAAAGCTCCATCGGGCAGCGCACGCCCTTCGGCACGAACACAAACGACCCGTCGGTAAAGACGGCGGCGTTCAGCGCGGCGTAGAAGTTGTCCGTCACCGGCACGACACTGCCGAGGTACTGCCGCACCAGTTCTGGATATTCCTGCACGGCCTCCGAAATGGGGCAGAAGATGACGCCCGCTTCCGACAGGGTCTTGCGGAAGGTGGTCGCGACCGACACGCTGTCGAACACGGCGTCCACCGCGACGGGGGGGCGCGCCTCCTCCCCCTCGGGCAGTTCCACACCGGCCAGCAGCGCCTGCTCATGCAGGGGGATGCCCAGCTTCTCGTAGGTGCGCAGCAGTTCGGGATCGACTTCCTCAAGGGATTTCGGGCCCGGCTTCTTCTTCGGCGCGGCGTAGTAATGCACGTCTTGGTAATCGATGGGCGGGTGATGCACCTTCGCCCATGTCGGCTCTTTCATCTCCAGCCATGAATGGTAGGCCTTCAGGCGCCATTGCAGCATCCACTCCGGCTCGTTTTTGCGGGTGGAAATCAGGCGGATGATGTCTTCGTTCAGGCCCTTTGGCGCGATATCCATCTCGATATCGGTCTCGAACCCCCATTTATAGGTGTTCTGGCCCAGCGTCTCTACGGTCTTGCGGGTCTCGGCAACTGCTGGCATCTGTCTTCACTCCTCCTTCAGGCCGTGGCCATTGGGCCGAGGGCCGCGGACGGGGCATCGGGGCCTCGCCGGGATGTCACTGTATGGTTCTGCATGTCGGACAACGAAATGGACGACAGCGCCTGCAGGATCGCGCCGTTGACCGCATCCCATTGTCCCACCAGCCCGCATTTCGAACGCGCGTCGCATTCCCCGCCATCGACACAGGTCGTCAGCGAAATCGGCCCGTCGATCGCCTGGATCACCGCCGCGACCGAGATCTGCGACAGTGGCCGCGCAAGGCGATAGCCGCCACGTGCGCCGCGCTGCGAAATGACGATCCCCTGCGCGGCCAGCACCTTGAGCACCTTGGCGATGGTCGGTTCCGGGATCCCGGTGGAACGCGACAGCACGGGAGAGGTCGTGACGTCCTCTTTCTGTCCAAGACGGACCAGGGCCACGACGGCGTAATCGGTCAGTTTTGAAAGTTTCAGCATTCTGCCCTCCCGTACCCGCCACGTCCAACATTAAATGGACCAGACTGGTACTGATTTACTCAGTTCCAGATGAGACACCTGTCGCGGTTCGTCAAGTTCATTTGGCACATCATGATGCTTTCCTATCCGATGCCGGTGCCGAATATAAGCTGAAGTAGCACGGACAGGCCACATCCGGCCAGAAAACCGACCAGCGTCCCGTTGAAGCGTACATACTGAAGATCGCGCCCGACACGCAGTTCCAGCCGGTCGCTCAGGGCGTTCGCGTCCCACCCGGCCACGACCGAAGCAATAAAACGTGACATGCTGTCACGCAGGAACGGCAGGCTGCTGTTGACCATGCGCTGGGCCGCGTCATTGACGCGCTGGCGCATCTGCGCATCGTGGTACATCTGTTCCGACAGGCGGTGCAGCGCGTCGCGGACGATGGATGCGGTCCATCCTTCCTCCCCCCTGGCGATGTCGCTTTCGATCACCTGCCGCAGGCGGTGCCAGATATCACCGCTCCATCCGCGGATGCTGTCATGTGACAGGACCCCCTTGATCGTGCCGGCCAGGTCGCGGCGGCGGTCGGCATCCTGCTCGATCCGGTCGATTTCCGCGCGGACCCAGGTGGTGAATCCTTCGCGCAGTTCGGAATTCTGCGGGTCGATCCGGTCAAGTTCCTCGCTCGCGGCGGTCAGGACCTTCGTGGCGATGGAGCCGCCAATGGCCCAGCCAAGGATGCGCCCGCCCTGTTCGCGCACGCGCTCCTCGATCATCTGGCGCAGGGAGTGTTCCTTGGACTTCAGCCCGTCCTTGAGCCGCATCAGCAGGAACGACAGCACCTCCTGGTGGCGGTCCCCATCGACCAGGGCGCGCATGCTGCGGATCATGATGGGGGCGATTTCCTCCCCCCCCAGCAGGCTGGGCACAAGGCGGGAGATCGCGTTGCTGGCGCGCCCGTCCTCCAGCCGGTCCAGCATGTGCGGCACCGCGCCGATGACCGCGCGGTTGACGGTGGACACGGTTTCGGGATCGCGCAGGATGTCGCCGATCACGCTGGGCAGGTCGATGCGCTGCATCGCCTTCGCCACGTCCTGTTCGGTAAAGACGTTGGTGGAGACGAACCGCCCCAGCGCCTGGGCCAGGCGTTCCTGCTGCGCCGGCAGGATGGCGGTATGCGGGATGGGCAGGCCCATGGGCCTGCGGAACAGGGCCGTGACCGCGAACCAGTCCGCCAGCCCGCCGACCACCCCGGCCTTCGCCCCCGAGCGCAGGACGTCAAGCCACGCATGATCGGCCATCACCCCCGATGCCGGCAGGGCATAGCCCGCGACCGTCAGGCCCGCCATCCCGACCAACAGCCCGGTTGCCGACCATTTGTAACGCTGCAGGACACGCCAGGCGTCCCTGTCGGCTTGTGGAATGTTGTTCATGAACCTTTTGATACCATTATGTGTCCCCGGACCCAATACGCCGTGGCCGGGAACCTCCAAATACACGTGAACACAACCCCGTGGCGATTGCGAAGCGACGACGAACATGGGACGCTGGGGGCATCATGCAATTTTCACGACAGGACCCTCTGATGTCACAGGCCTCTGCCCCTCATGCGACAGACATGCTGCAGCAGCAGGCCCGCGAACTTGTGGCGATCCCCGCCCTTTCCGACAACCCGGTCATGACGCTGGCACGCAGCATCGGACGGCAGATCGACAGGGATGGCCTGTCGATCGACGCGCTGGAGGCGTGGGTGCGCCGCCTGCGTGACGCCGCCTTCGCCCGGCGTGCGTGCCATATCGCCGCCTATGTCGGGGGCGTGGACGACGCGGTCATCGAACAGCGCATGCGCGACGTGGCGCGTCGCATCATGCAGCCCGACCCCAATGACAGCCCGGTGCCCATCGCCCGCTTTCGCGCCGCCACCGAACGCAGCCGCTTTGCCGCCGTGTTCACAGCCCACCCGACCTTCGCGCTGGCCAACCCGGTCTATGACTGCCTTGCCGAGATGGCGACGCAGAACCCGCAGCAGTCCCCGACCGACGTCCCGGCCTTCCTGACGCATCGACGCGCGGCGCCGCCGACACTGGACGAGGAGTTCATGCTGGCGACGCAGGCGATCCTGCGCGGGCGCAATGCGCTGGACCGCCTGACGCGCATCCTCCTGACCGAGGCGCGGGCCCACTGGCCGCAACTGTGGGCGACGCTGGCGCCACGCCCGATCATCATGACAAGCTGGGTCGGATACGACACGGACGGGCGCACCGATATCGGCTGGTGGGACACGCTGCGGCTGCGGCTGCGCATGAAGCATATGCAACTGACGCGCCTTGGTGCGCAGATCGCGCCTGTCACGTCCGTCCCCAACGACCTGCATGAACGCGTAACCCGCGCCGTACAGGCGGTGGAGGCACAGATCGCCGCCTGCCCCGATGGCGCCGACCCGCAGGCCGTGGCCAATTTCGCCGCCGTCCTGATCGGCCGCCGTGACGAGGCCCTGACCAGCAGCAACGACCTCGCCCCCACCTTTGCCGAGGCCATCGACGCCGCCACTCCCGATGACAAGATGACGCTGGCGGTCGCGCGCGCGGGCTTCATGGCCCATGGCCTGTCGGCCGCGCACACGCATGTGCGGCTCAACTCCACGCAACTGCACAATGTCGCACGCCAGCGCCTGGGCATTACCGACAATCCCGACATCCATGCACAGCGCCGCGCCCTGATCGCCCGCATGGACGAGGCGCTGGACACGACGCAGCCCATCGACATCGATTTCGGCTCCCTGCTGGTGGAACAGTCCACGGCGGGCCGGCTGATGATGACGGTGCGCCAGATCCTGCGCCATATCGACCGCACCACCCCCATCCGCTTCCTGATCGCGGAGACGGAAACCGGCTACACCCTGCTGACGGCGCTGTGGCTGGCGCGCCTGCTGGGCGTAGAAGAGATGATCGAGATCTCCCCCCTGTTCGAGACGCAGGACGCGCTGGAACAGGGCGAGCACCTGATTGAGGAAGCCCTGCATTCCCCGCACTGGCGCGCCTACCTGCAGCGCACGCGCAAGCTCAGCCTGCAGTTCGGCTTTTCGGATTCGGGACGCTATGTGGGGCAGTTGGCCGCGACCTACCTGATCGAGCGGCTGCGGCTGAAGGTCTGTGACCTGCTGCGGCAATGGGACCTCGCCTTCGTGGAGGTCATCCTGTTCGACACCCATGGGGAGAGCATCGGGCGCGGCGCGCATCCCTACAGCCTGGCGGACCGTTTCGACTACCTCTCCCCGCCGCACGCACGCATGCGCTTCCTGCAGGCCGGCATCCGCCTGCGCGAGGAGACGGCGTTCCAGGGCGGGGACGGCTACCTCCTGTTCGGGACGCAGCCACTGGCGGACGCAACCGTCAGCGTGATTGCCGAACATGCGTTCGCCGCGACCTCCATCGACGAGGACCCGGTTTACGACGAACCTGATTTCTCCGCCGATTTCTTCTCCGCCATCGCGCGCGGCATGACGGGACTGGTGGAGGATCCGGGCTATGCCGCGCTGCTGGGCGCGTTCGGGCCGTCGCTGATCGACAAGACGGGATCGCGCCCCTCCGCTCGGCAGAGCGACACGGCCGCCATCACCACGCGCATCCGCCATCCCAGCCAGTTGCGCGCCATCCCCAACAACGCCATCCTCCAGCAGCTTGGCTGGTGCGCCAACACGCTGCAGGGACTGGGGACCGCCGCCGCGCGCCATCCCGACACGTTCGAACGCTACCTCAGCGACAGTCCGCGCTTCCGCCGGGCGCTGGATTTCGCGGCCCATGCGCTGGCCCATTCCAGCGACGGCGTCCTGCGCGGTGTCATCCGCCTGCTGGACCCGGACATGTGGCTGCAGCGCGCGACGGCCCACCATGACCCGAAGCAGCAGGAAGCCTGCCTGACGCTGATGCATGGGCTGGAGCGGCTGGATTTCTGGGCCTGCACGCAATCCATGTTCCGGCGCCTGCAATCCGATCACCTGGCGTTGCGCAACGCATGGCCCAGCGCCCCGAGGATGGAGGCCGACGAGATGCTGCTGCATGCCATCCGCATCGCCGTGATCGAACAGATCTGGATGCTGTCCACCCGCATCCCGTATTTCGCGCCGCGCAACGCCTTTACCCGCGACGTGCTGACGGCGAAGGTCCTGTGCCTCGAGATCCCCGACGTGCTCAAGGAGCTTGAAAAGATCTTCCCCTATCATGCGTATCGCAGCTTCGACCTCGATTTCCATGAACCGCATGGCCCACGCGACGAAGGGACCTACATGCGCGAATACACGGAGATTTTTGAACCGATGCAGCGCCTGTTCTCGCTGATACGCGAAATCAGCACCGGCGTGATGCACCATGTCGGGGCCTTTGGCTGAGCCATGTCGCGTTATGACTGGCGCGTGGTGGAGGCACCGCCCCCCTGTGGCGTGGCGATCGCGGCCACGCCCACCCTCCGTCGCGTGGTGGCCGACAATCCCGGCCCGATGACCGGCAACGGCACCAACACATGGATTGTCGATCATGCCGACGGGGGATGCGCCGTCATCGATCCCGGCGTCGCGGATGACGCGCACCTCGACGCGGTGCAACGCGCCCTGAATGGCCGGCCCCTGACGCACATCATCCTGACGCACACCCATTACGACCACCTTGACGGGGCCGTCCCGCTGTCACGCCGCACCGGGGCCCCCATCCATGCATGGCACCGCAGCGCGGAGCCTGCATTTACACCCGATGTAGGGCTGCATGACCTCGATCTGGTCGCGGGACTGCGGGTGCTCCATACCCCCGGCCACGCGACGGATCATATCTGCCTGCAGACCACCGATGGCGTGATCCTGACGGGCGATCACGTGATGGGATGGTCCACCACGCTGATCCCCACTGCCCCGCACGGGTCGGTGCAGATGTTCCTCGACAGCATGGAACGCCTGCTGCGATGCAGGCCGCGCCTGCTGCTGTCGGCGCATGGGCCGGTCATAGAACAGCCTGAAACCTGCATGCGCGGCCTGATCGAACATCGCCTGTCGCGACATGAAAGCATTGCCGCGCTGATGCTGCCTTCCCCCCGCACGCCGGAACAGATTGTCGATGCGGCATATCACCGCCTGCGCCCCGGTCTGCGGCGGGCGGCACTGCTGAACCTGCGGGCGCATCTGGAAAAGCTGCGTGATGACGGGCGGGCGGTACAGGCTGGCGACACCTGGGCCCACGCGTAGTCTTTTTCAATTACGATGGAAGGGTCGGGGGATCGCCTTTTTTCAACAGGGCGGTGTCTTTTGAAGCTTTTTGAAAAAAGCTTCACCAAAAACTTTTGAAATTTCGGGCTTTGCCCGGTTCTGGCGGGAACGGGACGGCCCCCATGCGCTGGAAAGCCATGGTTTCCGAAGGGCAATGTCCTCTGGCGGGTTTCAGGGCAGACCCACATTCCCAAAGAAAAAGGCCAGCCCCCGAAGGAGGCTGGCCCTGTTCCCGTCTGTCCTGTCTGCCGTGATCAGGCGGACTTGGACATGATTTCCTCTGCCACGTTGCGCGGCACCGGATCGTAGTGATGGAACTGCATCGTGAAGGACGCACGGCCCTTCGTCATCGAACGCAGGTGCGAGATGTAGCCGAACATTTCCTTCAGCGGCACCAGCGCACGGACCATGACGGTCGAGCCCGAGCTTTCCTGGTTCTGGATCATGCCACGACGACGGTTCAGGTCACCCACCACGTCACCGACATGGTCGTTCGGGGTGGTGATTTCCACGTCCATGATCGGCTCGAGGATGACCGGACCGGCCTTCTTCATGCCTTCACGGAAGCAGGCCTTCGCCGCGATTTCGAACGCCAGCGCGGACGAGTCGACGTCATGGTACTTACCGTCGAGCAGCGTGAACTTGAAGTCCACCGTCGGGAAGCCCGCCAGCACGCCCGTGGAGGCCTGCATGGTGATGCCCTTTTCAACGGCCGGGATGTATTCACGCGGCACGGAACCACCGACGACCTTGTTCTCGAAGGAGATGCCTTCGTTACGCTCGACCGGCGCAAACTCGATCTTCACTTCCGCGAACTGGCCCGAACCACCCGACTGCTTCTTGTGGGTGTAGGTTTCGGTGTGCGCCTGGGTGATCGTCTCGCGATACGCAACCTGCGGCGCGCCGATGTTCGCATCCACGCCATATTCACGACGCAGGCGGTCGATGATGATGTCGAGGTGCAGTTCGCCCATGCCCGACAGGATGGTCTGGCCGGTTTCCTGATCGGTCTTCAAGCGCAGGGAGGGATCTTCACCGGACAGCTTCTGCAGCGCCAGCGTCATCTTTTCCACCGCGTCCTTCGTCTTCGGCTCGACGGAGATGTCGATGACGGGAACCGGGAAGGTCATGCGTTCCAGAACCACCGGATCGGCAGGATCGGCCAGCGTATCACCCGTCTGGGTGTCCTTCAGGCCGACGAACGCCGCGATGTCACCGGCATGCACTTCCTTGAGTTCCTCACGCTTGTCCGCGTGCATCTGGAAGATGCGGCCGATACGCTCCTTGTGGCCCTTCGTGGTGTTCAGCACGGTGTCACCGGTGCGCAGCACGCCACGATAGACACGCACGAACGTCAGCGTGCCGTACTTGTCGTTGATGATCTTGAACGCCAGGCCCGCGAACTTCCCGTCGGGATCGACCGGGATGATCGGCAGCTTGTTCTCGTCAACTTCCTCGTCTTCCGGCGGCGCGATGCGGATGCCCTCGACATCGTCCGGCGCGGGCAGGAAGTCGATGACCGCATCGAGCAGCGGCTGAACGCCCTTGTTCTTGAACGCCGTGCCGCACAGGACGGGACGGAACTCGCCCGAGATGGTGCCCTTCTTGATGCAGCGCTTCAGCGTCGCGACATCAACGTCACCCTTGTCGAAATACTCTTCCATCGCGGCGTCATCGACGGCCAGCGCGGTGTCGAGCAGGTTCTGGCGGGCTTCCTTCGCCTTTTCCAGCAGGTCGGCGGGGATTTCCTCGTCATGGAACTTCGCGCCGAGTTCGCCGCCTTCCCAGACGATGGCCTTCATCTCGATCAGGTCAACGACACCGACGAAGTTCTCTTCCGCGCCAATCGGCAGCTGCAGCGGAATCGCGACGATGTCGAGCTTTTCCTTCAGCGTGTCGAACGCGTGATAGAAATCGGCGCCGGTGCGGTCCAGCTTGTTGATGAAGATGATGCGCGGGACGTTGTAGCGGTCGGCCAGACGCCAGTTGGTTTCCGACTGCGGCTGCACGCCGGCGACGCCTTCGATGATGAACACCGCGCCATCGAGCACACGCAGCGAGCGGTTGACTTCGATGTTGAAGTCAATGTGGCCCGGGGTGTCGATGATGTTGATGCGATGGCCTTCCCATTCGCACGTCACGGCGGCGGACGTGATGGTGATGCCGCGCTCACGTTCCTGCGCCATGTAATCGGTGGTGGTGTTGCCCTCATGGACTTCACCGATCTTGTGCGACACACCGGTGTAATACAGGATGCGCTCGGTCGTCGTGGTCTTACCCGCATCGATGTGCGCGGTAATACCGATATTGCGAATCAGGGACAGATCAGACTTGTCGGACACGGGAGAACCTCCACAAGACAACGTGGGCGCGAACGGGACGGGGTTCCCTTCGCGCCTGCCGGGACCGTGAGCTGCTCCCGCCCCAAACCGCGATGGCTGGACGATGCAGACCGGCACGACGGAATAACGGACCTGACATCGGCCAGGCCTCTGCGCGACACCGCATCCGCGCGTTCTTCACGGCGCGGATGCGGGTCGTGGCCGCCTTCAGGCTGCGGCGGCGGCCTTGCGGCCCTGCACGCGCAGGATGCGGCGCTTGACGGTCATCGCCTCGGGCGTCAGCTTCCGGTTGGGCGTGGACAGCAGGAACGCGTCCAGACCGCCATTATGCTCGACCGTGCGGATCCCGTTGGTGCTCAGGCGCAGGCGCACCGGCGTGCCGAGAATGTCGGACAGGAGCGAGGTTTCCTGCAGGTTCGGCAGGAAACGGCGGCGGGACTTGTTGTTGGCGTGGCTGACGTTGTTTCCGGTCAGCACGCCTTTGCCCGTGATCTGGCAACGGCGAGACATAAGTATCATCCTCGGATAAGACTGGGGCCGAGGCACTGATGCCCGGCTTAAGGATCGTCTAGATTAGGCGCGGCTTATCGCCAAACCACCGCAATCCGTCAAGACGGATATGCCATGATTCGGCGTTTTTTGTCTGAAAACAGGGTTTTTTGCCCCTCTCCCCTCCTGATTCGGCGGGAATGTGACACATCCCCCTGCGTCAGTTCTTGCCCGCGCGGTCATGTTCGGGGTGCAGTTCGCCCGCCTGCACGCTGTGCAGGGCATTTTCAAGCATCGCCTGCATGGCGTCCTTGCCCATGGTGCGCGACAGCAGGCCCAGCGCGCCACCCAGCAGCGCGGAGGAGATGGCAACCGGCGGCAGGTTTTCACCCAGCATGTATTCGATCGCCTTGTCCACGACCGCGCCGCAATGGCTCAGTTCGGCGGGGATACCGCCATCCTGCCCGGCCCCGGCGGCGTCATGGGGCGTGTTCTTCGTATCCGTCATTTCAGGAAAGCTCCCTTCCGGCTTGTCTGTTCGTGTCCTTCATATGGACCCTGCCCACGCCGCTGACCAGAGGGCGTGCCGACGCGCGATGTCCGTCCCGCGCCACCGGCGGGGGCACGGCATCAGTCCTGGGCCACCTGCGCCTTTGCGTTCTCCTCCGCCTGCGCGGCCCACATCCCGGCGTACAGCCCCCCACGTTCGAGCAGCGTGCGGTGGTCGCCACGTTCGCGGATCACCCCCTTTTCCATCACGAGGATTTCATCCGCGTCGATCACGGTCGACAGCCTGTGGGCGATGATGATGGTGGTCCGGTGCGCGGCCACCGTGCGCAGGGCGGACTGGATTTCATGTTCGGTGCGCGTATCCAGCGCACTTGTCGCCTCGTCCAGCAGCAGGATGCGCGGGTTCTTCAGGATGGTGCGCGCGATCGCCACGCGCTGCTTTTCCCCGCCCGACAGCTTCAGCCCGCGTTCGCCCACGCGCGTGGCATAGCCATCGGGCAGCGAGGCGATGAAGTCATGGATCCGCGCCAGTCGCGCCGCCTGCTCCACCTGCGCCTGTGTCGCGCCAAGGCAGCCATAGGCGATGTTGTAGCCGATGGTGTCGTTGAACAGGATGGTATCCTGCGGCACGACGCCGATGGCCGCGCGCAGGGCCGATTGCGCATAGTCGCGGATGTCGTGGCCATCGACCTCGATCGACCCCGCATCCACGTCGTAGAAGCGGAACAGCAGCCTGCTGATGGTGGACTTGCCCGCCCCCGTCGGCCCGACGATGGCGACACGGCTGCCCGCGCGGACGTGGAAGCTGACATCATGCAGGATCTCGCGCCCCGGCCGGTAGCCAAAGCGCACATGGCGGAAGCGGACATCGGCGGCCGGGGCCTCGTCAAGGCGTGCGGGCAGCGTCAGCGCGCCGGTACGGTCCACCACGTCGGAACGCTCATCAAGCAGCGCGAACATGTGTTCAAGGTCCACCAGCGAATTGCGCAGGGAGGAATAGACGCTGCCCAGGAAGTTCAGCGGCAGGTAAAGTTGCATCAGGTAGGTGTTGACCAGCACGAAATGCCCGACGCTCAGCCGCCCGGCCTCCACGTCGCGCGCGGCCATCAGCATGACCGCGATCAGGGCCACGGCGATGATCGCCGCCTGCCCGAAATTCAGCCCGTTGAGCGAAAGCTGCGTGCGGATCGCCGCCTTTTCATACCGGTCCTGCGCATCCTCGTACCGGTCGCGCTCATGCGCCTCGTTGCCGAAATACTTGACCGTCTCGTAATTGAGCAGGCTGTCGAGCGCCTTCCAGCTTGCCTCGCTGTTGATCTCGTTCATGCGGCGGCGCAGCCCGATCCGCCATGAGGTGAACGATACCGTAAAGCCGACATACGCCGCGACCGCCACCAGCATGATGATGGCATAGCGCCAGTCGAACAGCCGCCAGATGACGATGATGACCATCAGCGCCTCGATCAGGGTCGGCACCACGTTGAACACGCCCACGCGCAGCAGCGTCTCGATCGCCTCCGTCCCGCGCGCGATGGCACGAGTGACGCTGCCGGACTGCCGGTTGAGGTGAAAGCGCAGCGAAAGCTGGTGCATGTGCTCGAAACTGCGGATGGCGGCGACGCGGCTGATGCGAAAGCGCAGCGGCGCGAACAGCGCGTCACGCAGTTCGCCAAGCCCCGCGGCCAGCATGCGCAGCCCCCCATACGCCACGACCAGCAGCAGCGGCAGCATCCCCGCCGACGGCCCCGGATGCAGTGCGTCGATCACCCGGCTGTAGAGGTAGGGCACGCAGATCGTGGCCACCTTCGCCAGCACCAGAAGCACGCACACCCCCACCACCCGCAGGCGCACGCCAAGGTCATGCGGCGGCCACAGGTACGGCAGCAGGGCATGCAGGGTCTTGATGGCCGAGGTTTCGGTATCGGGCGCGCGGCGGTCGGTGGCACGGGATGCAGTCATGCCTTCGGATGTGACATGCCCCCACCGATTTGCAAGCCATATTCCACACCGGTTCCGTAGCCACCGGACAGGTGCTGCGGCCTGAGCAAAGGATTGTCAGCCCCCGGAGCAGCCGTTATGGCAACGGAGCCCCAATATGAAGTGATGGTTCCATGTCCACCGACCTGAATCCCTTTTTCCGCCATATCGCCGCCTGCAACACCGCGACCCTGCCGGGGCGGCGGCTGGCGTTCCACCTTGGCGCGACGCCTGCCGGATGGGTCACGCCCGAACTGCTGCCCGTCCTGCTGGAACATGGCATGACCCATGCGGATGGCGTGGTGACGCTGTCCGATCCGTCACGGCTGGAACGGATTGCCGAGGACATGGCAAGGCAGGGCGTCTACCGCTCCCACCATGAACTGTTCGATGTGCGCACGGATGTCGATGCCCCACCGGTCGCGCGGATCGACCGCGGCGCGCTGCCGCTGTTCGGGCTGATGGCGCAGGGCGTGCACCTCAACGGGCTGGTGCGGCGCGCGGACGGGCTGCACCTGTGGATCGCGCGCCGGTCGATGACGAAGCGGCTTGACCCCGGCAAGCTCGACCACCTTGTGGCGGGCGGGATCCCGGCGGGACATACCCCTGCCGAGGCACTGCTGAAGGAAGCGGCGGAGGAAGCCAGCCTGCCGGCCAGCCTGCTGGCGCACGCAACGCCCACGGTGAACATACGTTACGCCCTTGACCGGCCGGAGGGGCTGCGCCGCGACATCCTGCACTGTTTCGAGATCGTCCTGCCCGAGGATTTCATCCCCCGCCCCGCCGATGGGGAAGTGGAGGAATTCTCCCTCATTCCCCTGACCGAGGCCTTCCGGCTGGTGCGCGACACCGACGCCTTCAAATTCAACGTCAACCTTGTCCTGATCGACCTGTTCCTGCGCACGGGCCTGATCGACGCGACCTCGCCAGAGGGGCAGCGCCTGCGCGCGGGGCTTGATGGCTGGCGGTTCTTCGCCCCTGCCACCCCGGCGCAGGCCTGATGGCGGCCCGGGCGGCAGGACGCTGTCGCCCGCATCGCCACTGACTGCCATTCGTTATTGCCATTTCGCGCGGGACATGCCGCCATGGCGGACAACCCGCCGGGGCCGTCCCCCGCCACCGACATGAAGGACCGATGCCCATGACCCGGCCGCTGCCCCAGCCCCCCGTCGCGCGCAGGATCCCCAACCGCATAGAGCAGCTTGGCCGCGTGCGGCATGACGAATATGCGTGGATGAAGGACGAGAACTGGCAGGAGGTCCTGCGCGACCCCGCCCTGCTGCGCGAGGACATCGCGACCCACCTGCGGGCGGAAAACACCTACACCGCCGAAATCCTGTCCGGCACGCAGGACCTGCAGGCCACCCTGGTCGCGGAAATGAAGGGGCGGATGCAGGAAGTGGAATCCTATCCCCCCCTGCCGCACGGGCCATGGTCCTATTACACACGCTATGACGGGGGCGCGCAGTATCCCGTTTATGCCCGCCACCGCGCCGATGCGCCGCAGGACGAGCAGGTACTGCTCGACATGAACGCCCGCGCCGCCACGCACGACTATTTCGCCGTCGCCACCGCAGCCCACAGCCCGGATCACAGGCTTTTCGCCTATGCCGAGGATACGCAGGGGTCGGAGATCTATCGCGTGCGGGTCAATGACATCGCAACCGGCGAACCTCTTGGCCCGCCAATCGACAATTGCAGCGGCGCGTTCACCTTCGCCCCCGACAGCCGCCACCTGTTCTGGATCTGGCGCGACGACCATGGCCGCCCCGCCCGCGTCTATCGCCGAAAGGTCGGTGGCGATACCGATATCCTCGTCTATGAGGAAAAGGACGCGGGTTTCTTTGTCGGGGTGGAGGCCACGCGATCGGGCCAGTGGATCATCATCACGGCGGGCAACCATGATACGTCCGAATCCTGGCTGATCCCGGCCGCCACCCCCGATGCCGCCCCGGCCTGTGTGGAGGCGCGCAGCACTGGCGTGATGTACACGCTGCATCACTGGGGCACGGATTTCGTCGTGCTGACCAATGCCGGTGGCGCAGTGGATTTCACGCTGAAACTCGCCCCGCAGGATGCCCCCGCACGCGCGAACTGGCGCGAACTGGTGGCGCATGAACCCGGCCGCTACATCACCGAATGCCAGACCTTCGCCGACTGGCTGGTCTGGCGCGAACGCCACAACGCCAACTGCCGCATCATCATGCAGTCCCGCAGCGGGGAGCGCCATGCCCTCGCCCCGCGGGAGGCCGCCTATGACCTTTCCCTTTCGGGCGGGTATGAATATGACACGGTGGAACTGCGCTACATCTACCAGTCGCCCACAACGCCGCGGCAGTGGTTCGCCTATGACATGGCGCGGCGCACGCATACCCTGCTCAAGCAGCAGGATGTCCCCTCCGGCCATGACCCGGCCCACTATCGCTGCTGGCGGCTGATGGCCCGCGCGTCCGACGGGCAGGAGGTGCCCGTTACCGTGCTGGGCCGCCATGACGCGCCGTGCGATGGTTCCGCGCCGCTGCTGCTGTATGGGTATGGCTCCTACGGGCATGCGATCGAGCCTGATTTCTCCACCCGCGTGCTCAGCCTTGTGGACCGGGGCTGGTTTTACGCCATCGCCCATGTGCGTGGCGGTTCGGAAAAGGGCTGGAACTGGTTCCTTGGCGGGCGCGGCAAAAACAAGCCCAACAGCTTCACCGATTTCATCGCCTGCGCCGAACATCTGGTTGCGCAGGGATTCGGCACGGCGGGACGAATCGTGGCCGACGGACGCTCTGCCGGGGGGATGGTCATGGGGGCGATCGCGAACATGCGGCCGGACCTGTTTGCCGGGATCGTCGCGGTCGTGCCGTTCGTCGATGAACTCAACACCATGTCGGATGCCTCCCTGCCGCTGACGCCGCCGGAATGGCCCGAATGGGGCAACCCGCTGGAGGACGTGGCGGCCTACGACCTGATCGAAAGCTATGCCGCCTATGAACAGGTGCGGCCGCGCGCCTATCCCGCCATCCTGGCGATGGGGGGGTTGACGGACCCGCGCGTGACCTACTGGGAGCCCGCGAAATGGGTGGCGCGACTGCGTGAAAACACGCTGTCCTCGCGCCCGGTCATGTTACGCACCAATATGGAGGCGGGACATCGGGGGGCGACGGGTCGTTTCGATTCCCTGCGCGATGCGGCCCTGATACATGCCTTTGCCATCTGGGCCGTTGAAACCGCCTGACCCCGTTCCACCGCACCACCGCCCGGTCCCGTCCGGGCGCGTCCCATCACAAGGATGACCATGCCGGACCACAAGAACGCTGGCGCCGAGTCCCATGTCCCGGAACCCGGTCTTGACGAAAACAGACAGTCGCTGCGGACATTCCGCTCCTTTCGGGAGAAGCAGCGCACGCAGCGGATCGCACGCGGCCTGCTGGCGCTGTTTTTTGTCGCAATGGCGTTGTATACGGTCCGTGGCTTCCTGCCGTCGCTGATCTGGGGCGGCATCTTCGCCATCGCGTCATGGCCGCTCTATGTCCGGGCGCGCACGCGCTGGCATGCCGCGACACACCAGTTGCTGCTGCCTGCGGCCTTCACACTCGGGATCGCGCTGATCTTCCTTGTGCCCGTCACCCTGTTCGGGCTGGAGGCCGCACGCGATGCCGAAGGGGTGCTGCACCTGCTGAACAACGCGCGGCAGTCGGGCATGCCGGTGCCGCAATGGATCGATCACCTGCCGCTTGGCGCGCAGACCCTGCGGGCATGGTGGGAAAGCCACCTGCAGAACCCCGATGATTTTTCCGCCCTGCTGGGGTCATTGCGCATCGGGCAGAGCGTGAAGATGACGCAGCAGGTGGGCAGCCAGTTGGCGCACCGTGGCATCCTGTTCATCTTTTCCATCCTGACACTGTTCTTCCTGCTCAAGGACGGGGACAGCGTCATCCGCCAGTGCCTGGTCGTGTCACGCCGCGCCTTTGGCAAGCGGGGGGAGCGGATCGCGCTGCAGATCATCGCCTCCATCCACGGCACGGTCGCGGGACTGGTGCTGGTGGGCATGGGTGAAGGCGTGGTGATGGGGGTTGCCTACCTGATCGCGGGTGCGCCCCATGCGTTCCTGTTCGGGGTCGTGACGGCCGTGGCCGCCATGATCCCGTTCTGCGCCATGATCGCGATTGGCATCGTGGCCACCCTGCTGCTGATCAAGGGCAGCGCGGTGATCGCCATTGTCATCATGCTGGTCGGACTGGCGGTGATCTTCCTCGCCGATCATCTCGTGCGTCCGGCCCTGATCGGCGGGTCAACGCAACTGCCATTCCTATGGGTGCTGACGGGGATCCTGGGCGGGGCGGAAAGCTGGAACCTGCTGGGCCTGTTCATGGGGCCGGCCATCATGGCCGTGCTGCACATGCTATGGCGCAACTGGACGCGCGTGCGCGACTAAGGGACCGTCTGGAGGCCGCCTGCCGGCCTGAAAGACGGCATTTTCCAAGGCGTTTTCAGGCCAAGGGGCCTCACCAAACACGTCCTTATGCCTTGGGGACTGCCCCCTGCACGCACGGACGCGCATGCCCCGGTCAGGGGCACAGGAAATTTTCATATTTCAGGGAGTTTTTATCGCAGACAGGGATATCGGGCAGGCGGGATTCGAACCCACGACCCCCAGTCCCCCAGACTGATGCGCTACCAGGCTGCGCTACTGCCCGCCTTTCTGCGATGACGCATCGTGTAGCAGGCCCGCCCGGTGCCCGCAAGTCATCTTCTTCATTCAATTGCAAAAATAGGGACATAAAAAACGAAGGGGCAGGAACACGCGGTCCCTGCCCCTTCCGATCCCTTGCGACAGGACCAATCCTCAGACCGGCACCATCTCCCGCAGGGCCTCAAGTTCAACGAGCACGCCGCGCAGATGATCGCGCAGCACCACATTTTCAGCCCGCAGGCGCTCAAGCTCCAGCATGACAAGCTGTTCGAGCGGCGGTTCCTCCTCCTCGGCCCCATCCGCCTGTGCAGCCACCTGTGGCGCCGCATCCGGCACGGCATCCGCAGGGGTGCCATCTTCCTCCACAGATTCCGTGGCATCGCTGCCTTCTGGGGCGGCGGCAGATGACGCGGATGCAGCCTCAAACTGCGACGGCAGGGTGGCGGGCGCCTCCCCTTCCGGGGAACTCGCGACCGGCGGGGCTGGCACTTCCGGGGCTGCGGCTTCGGGAGCAACATCCTCAACCGTGACGGCAACAGGCGCAGGGCCTGCGGCAGGGGCCGACATGTCTTCCTGCTCCGCCTGCGCCTTTTCTTCCGACGCAGGAGGCGTGGCAGGAGGTGCTGCACTCACCTGCTGGTGGATGACGGTGACGGTCTCGATTTCCTCGACCTGCACATCCGTGATCTCCACGACCGAAGGGCGCGCGGCAGGGCCGGGCTCCGCCACCTGTGGCGTGACGGCAGGCGTAGTGGCCTCACCGGCAATGTCGCGTGTCCCCGGCATCCCGGCAAGGATACGCTGCACCTCTCCAAGCGAGAGATGGCGGACATACAGCATGTCGGAAATACGACGCAGCAACTGGACATCATCGGGCCGGTAAAGACGCCGACCGCTTGGCCCACGGATGGGCTGCAACTGGGGAAAACGGTTTTCCCATGTCCGCAGCACATGCTGGGCAATACCAAGCTGCCGCGCGACCTCATAGATCGGCAGGGCATCATCGGTTGATGCCGGTGTGGCGGTGGCGGCGTTTACGACGCCCGGCGCGGGGTCATGGACATTCATTCGTCGTCCTCTGCATTCATATGTCCGGCATTACCGTTCACATTCGCCCGCAGAAGCTGGCTGGGCCGGAAGACCAGGACGGAACGCGGCAGGATCGGAACCTCAACCCCCGTCTTGGGGTTGCGTCCCGTGCGTCGCCCCTTCCTGCGGACGGAAAACGTACCGAATCCGCTGATCTTTACGGTGTCCCCGGCTTCGAGTGCATGGGCCACTTTTTCCAGGACGTGTTCAAGGATGTCGGCGGACTCATGACGGGAAAGTCCAACCTGACTGTAGATTTGTTCTGCCAGAGTGGCGCGGGTCACTGTGCTCATGCAGCAACGTTATGCATGCCATCCGTCAGCGTCAATTCAATGTGCTGACAGGTGTGTTTTTTTCTTGCCCCCGCAGCCGGATACGGCCCCGACGCGACGCCTATATCCGCGCCAGCGCCGCCCCCCAGGTCAATCCGCCGCCCAGCGCCTCCATCAGCACGAGGTCACCGCTGCGAATCCGGCCGTCACGCACCGCTTCGTTCAGCGCCAGCGGAATCGAGGCGGCGGACGTATTGGCATGGCGGTCCACCGTGATGACCACCCGTTCGGGCGGCAGGTGCAGCTTTCGCGCGACACCATCAATGATCCGCAGGTTCGCCTGATGCGGCACAAGCCAGGCCACATCTTCATATTTCAGGCCGTTGGCCGCCAGCACCTCATCCACCGAGGAGGACAGCTTGGCCACGGCATGACGGAAGACATCGCGCCCCTGCATCTTCAGGTAGGCGCTTTTGTCCTTCTGCCCAATCGCGCCATCCACATACAGTAGGTCGCCATAACGCCCGTCGGAATGCAGGTGGGTGGACAGGATCCCCTGCTCCCCCTCTTCCTCCGTCGCCTGCAGGAAGACCGCGCCCGCCCCGTCGCCGAACAGGACGAAGGTGGAGCGGTCGTCCGGATCAAGAATGCGTGAATAGACCTCGCTGCCGATCACCAGCGCGGAACGGGCCTGCCCGCTGCGGATCAGCGCATCGGCGGTGGACAGGGCGAAAATGAACCCCGAGCATGCCGCCGCGACGTCAAAGCCAAAGCCGGTGGTGATGCCAAGTTCCCCCTGCACCCGCACGGCGGTGGAGGGAAAGGCCTGGTCCGGCGTGCTGGTGGCGACGATGATGGCATCGACATCATCGGGCGAGGCACTGGCGTATTCAAGGGCCTGCCTGCCGGCATGGGCCGCCATGCTGACGGCCGTATCCTCCGGCCCGGCGCGATGGCGCTGCGCGATGCCGGTGCGGGCGCGTATCCACTCGTCAGAGGTTTCCAGCCCACTGGTGGCCAGTTCATCGTTGGTCACGATTCTGTCCGGCAGGTAGCCGCCAAAACCCTTCAGCAGCGAGCGTCTCGCCTTCATGCGTGTCTGTCCAAACCTGTTGGGGCGGGGTCATGCACGTCGCGCCCTGCGGGTGCGCATGTCCCCTTGCCCACGGCAGCGACTCAGGAAGCCGAAACTGCCTGTGTCGGCTCCTTTTCGTTACTGAACCTGCTGGCCGTCAGGCTTCCCATCCGGGAAAGCTGGTCACGGATACCGGCATTGAAATCATGGGTAACCATGTCGATCGCCACATCCACGGCCGAGGCGAAGCCTTCGGCATCGGTGCCGCCATGCGACTTCACCACCACGCCGTTAAGCCCGACGAACACCGCGCCATTATACCGCCGCGGGTCGAGCCATTCCTTCATCCGTTCCAGCCCGGGACGCACCAGCAGATAGCCGATCCGGCCCAGCAGGCCGGAACTGAACACCTGCCGCAGCAGGGTAAAGGCCATCTTCAGCGCGCCCTCGCCGGTCTTGAGCGCGACATTGCCGGTAAAGCCGTCCGTCACCACCACGTCGGTCGTGCCGGCGGTGATGTCGTGCCCCTCCACAAAGCCATGGAACTGCCGTGCCAGCGGACTGCCACGCAGCACTTCGGCCGCCTGGCGCAGGCGTTCGTCGCCCTTGAGTTCCTCCGACCCGACATTGAGCAGCCCGATCGTCGGCGCGGGCAGGCCCAGCACCGCCTTGGCGAAGGCTTCGCCCATCACCGCGAATTCGACGAGGTTGCGCCAGTCGCACGCGACATTGGCGCCGAGGTCGAGCATGACCACGTCCCCTTTCGTCGTGGGACTGATCGCCGCCATCGCGGGACGTGAAATGCCCGGCAGGGTCTTGATCACGATCTTGGCCAGCGCCAGCATCGCGCCGCTGTTGCCAGCGGAGACCACGCCCATCGCCTCGCCATTGGCGACGGCGTCCATCGACAGGCGCAGCGAGGAATCGCGCACCCGCAATGCGGCGGTGGGTTTCATTTCCATGGAAATGGCGGAACCGGCTGGACGGATCGTGCAGATCGCCGCCGCACGCGGATGCTGCGCCAGAAGGGCCTGCAGCCGCCTTTCATCGCCAATCAGAAGAATTCTGGCGGATGGATGCCGGTCTGCGGCAATCGCCAGTCCGGCCACCACGACTTCCGGGCCACCATCCCCACCCATTCCATCAATGGCCAGAGTGTAGGACTGTGTCGCGGAAAAAGAGGAACCTGTCTCGGTCATGCTCGTCTTGTGCCGGGTGAAGGTAAAACGCGCAAGTGCCGAAAGGGGATACCCCCTTCATGCAGCATTTTCCTGCGCAATCCGGACGGGCGGGGACGCCTGCATGTGGCATTCCCGCGCCATGTCAATGGCATCTCCCGTCCCGACAGGTAACCGCGTCGAACGTGTATCAGGCGCGGACGGCGGTCTTCAGCGCCTTGCCCGCGGATGCGACTTCGCGGCCGTCATAATGTCCACAGTGGCTGCAGACATGGTGCGGGCGCTTCAGTTCGCCGCAGTTGGAGCATTCCGCATGTGCCTGCACGGGCAGCGCAGCATGGCTGCGACGCATGCCACGACGGGACGGCGAGGTTTTTCTCTTAGGTACAGCCATGGGCCTGGGCCCCTCCGATCTGGGATCACAACCCGGTAACGCCAGCGAGGTGTCACCCGGTCAGTTATCAACAATTGAGGGGGGCGCTCTAGCAGACGATCGGACATTCCGCAAGAGACGATCTTGCGATCCGCCGGACGCCAGCCGCCCCCCGGGCGTGCCCTGACGCCTCAGTTATGCTTTTTCTTGAGGTCCGCAAGGGCGGCGAAAGGCTGGCGCTTTGGCTCCTCGCCCTCCCCGGCATCGTCTTCCTCCTCCACGTCGAGCAGTTCGACGGGAATCACGCTTCCGGGCTTGTGCGGATAGGGATCGAGGCCAAGCGACAGTTCCTCCGCCGCGAGTTCGCCAAGGTCGATCGTCTCGCGCTCATAGGGGACCTCGTCGATGCTGAAGGGATCGACCTCGTCGTCCTCGCGGAAGCGTTCGGCCGGGATGCAGCGCACGGTAAAGGATTCGGCGACGGCGTCCTCGAACGGCTCGAGGCTGACGACACATTCCTGCGTCACATGCGCCGTCAGCCATCCTTCGGCCATCACCTCCCCCTGCCTGCCGGGCACAAGGCGGTAGCGGCAGGCAAGGTCGCGGATCGCGGGGATCCCGAAACGCCGCGCCAGGGCGGCGCATTCCGCGGGCGTGGCCTCGATGGAGGTTTCCATGCCCTTGGCCGCGATGCGTCCCACCGGGACGCGACGGGAAAATTCTGGATCCATAGCTCGTCTCTTCTCCTGCAATTCCGGCATGTCCCCGGCCATGGGGACCATGCCGGGCCAACGGGCATGCCGGGCAGCCATCACCGCGACCGAAAGGGGCGGATGTGTTTTTCCGCCTTGCATCGGATCTGCGATTGACTTCATTTGACCAATAAGGCACCCGGAAGGTCGGACTGTCTATCTGCAGCATCTTACCAGGACGCTTTATCCGATCATGAGGCCAGCGCAGCACATCTTTTCCCGCCCCCGTTCCTTACGCCTGTTTTCGTGCGCTGTCATCGGGGTTGGCCTGTCGCTGTCGGGATGCGTCGCGTTCAAGCCAAGCGTGGTCCAGCGCGGCTCCCTCGTGCAGGCGGATGACTACAACCAGCTCAAGACGGGGACGAGTTCACGTTCCGATGTCATGGACCTCCTCGGCTCCCCTACCAGCCGTGCGACGTTCGACGACAATACGTGGATCTACATCTCCATGCGCCAGACGCTGGCGCCCATCAGCTTTCCCCATATCGACAAGCAGCAGGTCGTGGTCCTGACGTTTGACGAGGGCGGCATCCTGCGCAACCTGCGCACCCTGCACAAGGATGATGCGCGCTATGTCAGCATGGCGATGGGCAAGACACCGACGCCAGGCACCAAGATCAACATCATGCAGCAGATCCTGGGCAATGTCGGCCGCTACAACCCCATGAGCCAGATGACCAGCACCTATGGCGGCAGTACCGGCCCGATGAACAGCATGAACGGTGGCCCGGGCCATGGTGGCCAGGGCAACAGCCTGCCCTGATCCCGACGTTCCGCGTCATCGGGCATGGCGCATCGGACTCATGGGCATCATAAAGAAGTTTCTGCTGAAGCTTTTGATCGAAAACGCTTCAGGAAAACGCCGCTTTTTTTGAAAACAGGCAGCACCCGAAGACTTCCATCACTTTCAGTCCGGGATGACAATCCGGACGCTCAGGCCGCCCGACGGGCTGCTGTCCAGCCGGATTTCGCCCCCATGCGCATGGATGATGTCACGCGCGATGGCAAGGCCCAGCCCGGTGCCGCCGTCACGCCCGCTTTCAAAGGGGCGAAAGACGCTTTCGCGGCGTGATTCATCAATCCCGCACCCGTCATCATCGACATAGATGACGGTGCTGCTGCGCTTCTTGCGCGCACTCAGCCGGATGTGGCTGGCGTGGCGGCGCGCATTGTCCACGATGTTCGATAGCACGCGCCGGAACGCGGCCGGGCGCACCACGATATACGACGCGCGCGTGACAAGGACGCTGACATCACGCGCCCCGGCACGACGGGCGGCCGTTGCGACCTCCTCAAGCAGTTCGCGCACATCCACCATTGCCGGAACTTCCGCCCCCTCCCCCCGCGCAAAGGACAGGTAGCTCTCGATCATGCGTTCCATCTCCCCGACATCGGCCACCATGTCCTCGATATCGGGTTGCAGGTCCGCCGCCCGGATGGTCCCCTGACGCGGCACCATCGCCAGCGTCAGGCGCAGGCGCGTCAGTGGCGTGCGCAGGTCGTGCGAGACCCCGGCCAGCACCGATGTCCTCTGTTCCACAAAGCGGAAGATGCGGTCGCGCATGCGGTTGAACGCCACCGCTGCCTTGCGGATCTCCTGCGCGCCTTCGGGGTGGATGGGGTCGATGTCGCGTCCCAGCCCGAACAGTTCCGCCGCCCGCGCCAGCCGCCGTATGGCGCGCACCTGGTTGCGCATGAAAAAGGCCGCGATGCAGAACAGCAGCAGCGCACTGCCCGTCGCCCATGCGACAAACAGCCACACCGGCGCCACGTCCAGCCGCTTGCGCGGTGTATCGACACGCAGCACCCCGTCGGGCATCTGGATGAAGACCGACACGATATGGCGGTCGCTTTTCCAGTCCACGAAGGCTGGCCGTCCGATCGCGACACGCAGGTCACGCACGAGGTCGTCATCCACCGGTCCCAGCACATGGTTCGATCCCACGCGCTGCAGGCTTTCCCCTTCGCGCCATGTCATGTGCAACTGCGCACGGTCGCGCACGTCGCGCAGGATCCACGCGCGGTCCGATGGCGCGGGATAGCGTTCCATGATGTCGATGGTCATGGCGATATTGTTCACCACGCCCGCCGACAGCCGCCGCGAGACGATCTTGAGGTAATTGCCGTAAAACAGTTCGAGCGAGATCCCCTGCGTCACCAGCAGGGGAATGAACCCGATCAGCAGCATGCGCCCCAACAGAGAGCGCGGCAGCACACGCCGCACCAGCCGGTCCAGATGGCGCATCACGGCGGAACGGTTTTCAACCGGTGATGGGGGTTCGGCATGCTGTCTCATGGATCATCCCGCGCGCCCCGGGCCGCCCGGCATAAAAAAAGCCGACCCCATACGGAAGCCGGCTTTTCCCACGGGCGGAGCCCGGTATCTGAAAACAGATCAGAACCCTTCGCGTTCCAGACGCTTGCGCTCCATCTTGCGCGCACGGCGCACGGCTTCAGCGGCTTCACGCGCCTTGCGTTCAGACGGCTTTTCATAGTGCCGACGCAGCTTCATTTCCCGGAAGATGCCTTCACGCTGCATCTTCTTCTTGAGGGCCTTGAGAGCCTGATCGACGTTATTATCACGAACGAGAACCTGCACTGGGTCGTCAACTCCTGCTGTAAGCCGTCACTTGCGCCGGCGGCGATGGGTATCTGTAATGGGGGATGACCGCCCGAGGCCATTCCCTGCGTGCGATTCCCAAACGGGCCGCACCTATATCACAGCCCGATCCGGCAATACAAATCTTTCCGGTGGTTTTACACCGCGCCCGCACAGGTTATTTCACGACCGTCCCATGCACCCGACGCAGGTGACGCGTTTTCATGCCAGATGCAAAGGATCAACGCCCGCCATGACCCTGCTCAAGATCGCCCGGATGGGGCACCCCGTGCTGCTGCGCCGCGCGGCCCCCGTCGAAGACCCCACCAGCGCCGACATCGCGCGCCTGGTGGCCGACATGATCGAGACGATGGAGGATGCGGGTGGCGTGGGCCTTGCCGCGCCACAGGTCCACCGTTCCTGCCGGGTGTTCGTCTATCGCGTGCCCGCGGCCCGCAGCACCGGCGCGCCCGATGACCTGCCCTGTGGCCCGCAGGTCCTGATCAACCCGCATATCACGCCGGTCGGGGATGAAACGGTCCTGCGGCTGGAGGGATGCCTGTCGATTCCGGGCCTGCGCGGATGGGTCCCGCGCCACACCCGCATCGCCTATCACGGGCTGGATGCACGGGGGCAGCGGGTCGAGGGCACGGAATCGGGATTTGTGGCGAATGTCATGCAACATGAATATGATCACCTGAACGGCATATTATATCCGATGCGGATGAACGATCTGGGAAAGATGGGGTTTGACACTGAAATGGCACGTTACGGAGAACAGCAGGCATGATCGGGTCCCTCATCACGGCATCGGCCACATCGTGCCTGCAGCCCCCCGCCATCGATCATTCCCCCGCTCGTGACGCCGCCCTGCGCCGCATGGTGGAGGGCGTGGGACGGCGCGAATGGTCCATGGCCACCCTGAAGCAGGTCGCGGGCGAGGATGCCGACCTGCTGTTCCCCGGCGGGATCGCCGAAGTGGCGGAGGCGTATTTCGACCTTGCCGACCGCGACATGCTGGATGCCGCACATGGATTCCATTCGCGCAAGCTCAGCCGCCGCGTCCGTGCCGCGATCATGTTCCGCCTGACGCAGGCCGCAGGCTATCGCCCCGCCGTGCGCCATGCCCTGTCGGTGCTGATGATGCCGGGGCATGCCCGCCTGCTGGCACGCAGCATCGCGCGCAGCGTCAACGCCATCTGGACCGCCGCCGGTGACGATTCGCAGGGCGTGACCTACATGACCAAGCGTGCGTCGCTGGCGGGGATCTATGTCGCCACGTTGCTGTTCTGGCTGGCGCGCGGCGGCAACATGGCAACGGTGGAGGAATTCCTTGACCGGCGCCTTGCCAATATCGCGCAGGTTACACGGCTGAAGAACCGCCTGCTCGGGCGTCCGTTCTGACCGACCCGTTGGCCCGCCGCATCCACATGCCCTGCCCTTGACCGAACGCCGTCCCCCACCACCGGCAAGCCGTCCCGCACGCCCGCACGCCGGTGTCGAACTGCTGTTCCTGCGCGACGAGGACATGCGCCAGGCGCAGATGCTGATGACACAGGCCTGCCGTGGCTTTGCCGGGCTGCTTGACCCCCTGCTGGAGGAAATGCAGATCGGGCACGCGCACCAGCGGATCCTCCAGTTCGTGAAGAACGAGCCGGATATTTCCGTCGGCGCCCTGCTGGACATTCTGACGATTACCAAGCAAAGCATGGCCCGTGCCCTCAATGACCTCATGCGTCGCGGGCTGATCCACCAGCATACCAGCAGCCGTGACCGGCGCATGCGCCTGCTGCGCCTGACCGATGCCGGGTACGAGATGGAACGTCGCCTGTTTGAACGCCAGCGCGACGTCGTGCTGCGGGTCTATCGCGATGCCGGGGGACCGGCGGTGGAAGGATTCCGCCGGGTCATGCGGGGCCTGATAGAGGAATCACGGAACATGGCGCGCCATCGCGATGCCCAAGCACCCGGTCAGACACAACGGAGTCGTGAATGAACAGGTCCCCCCGTCCCGCTTCCACCACCATGCCGCCACGCGACCCGGCGAACGTGGATGCCCATATCGTGGTGGTCGATGACGATCCGCGCCTGCGCCGCCTGCTGCAACGCTACCTGACCGAACAGGGCTTCCGTGTCAGTGCCGCAGCCTCCGCGCATGAGGCGCGGCAGGTCCTTGGCTTCATGCAGCCTGACGCGCTTGTGCTCGACATCACCATGCCGGGCGAAAACGGGCTGGAACTGACACGGGAACTGCGTAACGAAGGGCTGGATTTCCCCATCCTGCTGCTGACCGCGCGCGGGGAGCCGGAAGACCGGATCATCGGTCTGGAAGCCGGGGCCGACGATTACCTCGGCAAGCCTTTCGAGCCGCGTGAACTGCTGCTGCGGCTCAAGGCGCACCTGCGCCGCTTCGCCCCGCCGCCGCCCACCAACAACCTGCGCATCGTGCGCCTTGGCGAACTGGAGTTCGACCCCGCCCGCAGCCTGCTGAGCGGACGCGACGGAATCGTGCACCTGACGGGCGGCGAATCCGCATTGCTCGCCGTGCTGGCGCGCCATCCCAACGAAGTCCTGTCACGCCATGAAATCGCGCAGACGCTGGAAATGGACGAAATCGGCGAACGCGCCGTCGATGTGCAGGTCACGCGCCTGCGCCGCCGGATCGAACCCGACCCGAGGGAGCCGCGATTCCTCCAGACCGTGCGGGGCAAGGGGTATGTGCTCAAGCCCGGCCTGTGAGGTCACGCCTGATGTCGATTGAAAGTTTTCAGACATCGGCTGTTTTTCAGGAAAGTAGCGGCTTCTGAAGCTTTTTGAAAAAAGCTTCACCAAAAAATTCTTTACGATTTCAAATCATTTTCCGGGCCGGGAGAGCACAGCCCCCTGCCCGGATTCATGGATAAATCATGGTTTCCAAAGGGCAATGCCCTTTGGCGGGTTTCAGGGCAGGGCCCTGAGAAGCAGCCCCTCACAAAAAAAGCCGCACCTGATGACCAGATGCGGCTTTCCTGCAGGGCGCAGATTCAGCCCTGCTGGAGCTTGTCGAGTTCGCGGACCACTGCCTCCCCCATCACCTCGGTGCCGACGACGGCCATGCCGGGGCTCATGATATCGGGGGTGCGCAGGCCACTGGCCAGCACGTTGGCCACCGCCGTCTCGATCATCGCGGCATCTTCAAGCATGTTGAACGAATACCGCAGCAGCATCGCAAACGACAGGATCTGCGCCAGCGGGTTGGCCTGCCACTTGCCCGCGATGTCGGGCGCGCTGCCATGGATCGGCTCATACAGGGCCGGACGCTTGCCATTGGCATCCACGGCCCCCAGCGTGGCGGACGGCAGCATGCCAAGGCTGCCGGTCAGCATGGAGGCAAGGTCGGACAGCAGGTCGCCAAACAGATTGCCGGTCACGATCACATCGAACTGACGCGGGTTGCGCACCAACTGCATCGCGCAGTTATCGGCCAGCATGTGCGTCAGTTCCACATCCGCGTATTCACGCGCATGCAGGTCGGTCACGACCTCCTTCCACAGCAGACCGCTTTCCATCACGTTGCACTTTTCAACCGAGCAGACGCGATTGTCCCGCTTGCGTGCAAGGTCAAAGGCCACGCGGGCGACGCGCTCGATTTCCGGGGTGGTATAGACCTCGGTATTGATTCCGCGCCGCGACCCGTCGGGCAGGGTCTCGATCCCGCGCGGGTTGCCGAAATAGATGCCGCCCACCGTTTCGCGCACGATCATGATGTCAAGCCCGCGCACCACTTCGGGCTTCAGCGTGCTGGCATCGGCCAGCGCGTCGAACACCTTGGCCGGGCGCAGGTTGGCGAACAGGCCAAGGTCCTGGCGCAATTTCAGGATCGCGATTTCAGGGCGACGGTCGAACCCGGCGGATGCCCATTTCGGGTCCCCCACCGAACCGAACAGCACGGCATCGGCGGCGCGGGCCTCGTCAATCACTTCCTGACGGATCGGCACGCCATGGACCGCCAGCGACGCGCCACCGACCAGGTCCTCGGTAATGTCGAAATTGATCCCGCGCGCACGGCTCATCCACGCCATGATGCGCGCGACCTCGCGCATGATTTCCGGTCCGATGCCATCGCCAGGGAGGATCAGAAGTTTCTTGGTTTCGGACATGATAGCTCCCTGCTGAAAAAGCGACCGGTGAGGGTCAGTCAATGGTGATGGAGGGCATCCACGGCTCATCATGCCGACGCCGGGCCTCGAACGTCTCGATCGCGGACTCGTGCTGCAGGGTCTGGCCGATATCGTCGAGTCCCTCCAGCAGCAGGCGCTTGCGCAGGGGATCGACCTCGAACGGGATTTCACTTCCGTCGGGACGCACCACCACCTGCCGGGGCAGGTCGATGGTAATGCGCGAATTTTCGCCCATCCGCGCATCGGCCATCAGTTCGTCGCACACCTCGCGCGGCAGGGCGATGGGCAGGATACCGTTCTTGAAACAGTTATTGAAAAAGATATCCGCAAATGACGGCGCAATGACGCAGCGGATGCCGAAATCCAGCAGCGCCCACGGCGCATGTTCACGCGACGAACCGCAGCCAAGGTTGTCGTGGGTAATCAGGATCTGTGACTTGCGGTAGGGATCCCGGTTCAGGACGAAATCGGGATTTTCCGACCCGTCCGCGTTATAGCGCATG
This sequence comes from Gluconacetobacter entanii, assembly GCF_003206495.1. Taxonomy (GTDB): domain Bacteria; phylum Pseudomonadota; class Alphaproteobacteria; order Acetobacterales; family Acetobacteraceae; genus Novacetimonas; species Novacetimonas entanii. The sequence goes on from NZ_NKUF01000008.1 coordinate 82,581, forward strand.
CTGTCGAACGCATGCACGCCAAGGCCCGAACGTTTGGTCGTCTTGAGGAAGCGCGCCGGAATGATCTTGTCGGTATCAATGTTTTCCTGCGGCAGGGGGGCGGCGATCGCCGTCAGGACCGTGAACTTATCCATGTCAGATCAACTCCCGCACATCGGTCAGGCATCCCGTCACGGCAGCGGCGGCGGCCATGGCGGGCGACAGCAGGTGGGTGCGTCCGCCCGGTCCCTGACGTCCTTCAAAATTACGGTTGGAGGTGGAGGCACAGCGCTGCCCCGGCGTCAGCTTGTCCGGGTTCATGCCCAGGCACATCGAACATCCGGCCTCGCGCCATTCAAACCCGGCGTCGAGGAAGATGCGGTCCAGCCCCTCCTCCTCCGCCTGCGCCTTCACGACGCCCGATCCGGGCACGATCATCGCGCGCACGTCCTGCGCCACATGGCGGCCCGACACGATGGCGGCGGCTGCACGCAGGTCCTCGATCCGGCTGTTGGTGCATGACCCGATGAACACGACATCGACCGGCGTGCCCGCGATCTTCTGCCCCGCCTGCAGGCCCATATAATCCAGCATGCGCTGCATCTGCGCACGTCGCGCGGCATCAGGTTCAGCGGCCGGGTCGGGGACGGTGCCGGTCACGGGAATGACGGTTTCGGGACTGGTGCCCCATGTCAGGACCGGCGGGATGTCCTCGGCGCGCAGTTCGACGACCTTGTCGTAATGGGCACCATCGTCAGAGGCCAGCGTCTTCCAGTAGGCGACGGCCTGGTCGAACGCCTCGCCCTTCGGTGCGAAGGGACGGCCGCGCACATATTCGAACGTCGTCTCGTCCGGGGCGACAAGCCCGGCGCGCGCACCGGCCTCGATCGACATGTTGCAGATCGTCATGCGACCCGCCATGTCCAGCGCCCGGATGGCCGATCCCGTGAATTCGATGATGTAGCCCGTCCCGCCCGCGGTGCCGAGTTTGCCGATGATCGCCAGCATGATGTCCTTGGCGCTGACGCCGGGGCCGACCTGCCCCTCCACCGCGACCTTCATGTTCTTGGCGGGCTTCTGCAGCAGCGTCTGCGTGGCCATCACGTGCTCGACCTCGGACGTGCCGATGCCGAACGCCAGCGCGCCGAGCGCCCCGTGCGTGGAGGTATGGCTGTCGCCGCACACGATGGTCATGCCCGGCAGGGAAATCCCCTGTTCAGGGCCGACGACATGGACGATGCCCTGGCGTTCCGACAGCAGCGGGAAATACGGCACGCCGAATTCCGCGACATTGCGCTCCAGCGTCTCGATCTGGTTGCGGCTTTCGGGTTCCTCGATCGGCAGGGTGCGGTCAGAGGTCGGCACGTTATGATCGACCACCGCGATCATCGCCTCGGGGTGGCGCAGGCGCCGTCCCGTCATGCGCAGGCCCTCGAACGCCTGCGGGCTGGTCACCTCATGGATGAGGTGCCGGTCGATATAAAGAATGGCCGTACCATCCGGGAGACGTTCCACGACATGACTGTCCCAGATCTTGTCGAACAGCGTACGTGCAGCCATCAGTTCCTATCCCCCAGCATACGGCACTACCGGATTGATCCTTCGCGGCCTTGTCGTGACAGCAGGGGCGAACGATCCCGGTCGGCAATAAGTAAAAGCCGCCCCCGCGGTCCACCACCCTTTCGGATGGCGGCGCGGGCGACGGCAGTAGCACAAATCAGTTGGCCTTGGCTTCCGCGGCGGCAGGCGCTGCGGCCTTGGCGGCGGCGGGCGTCGTGTCGCGGGGACGCTCGGCAATGCGGGCGGACTTGCCGCGACGGCCACGCAGGTAATACAGCTTCGCACGACGCACGACACCGCGACGGACCACCGTGATTTCGGCAATTGCAGGCGAATACAGCGGGAACACGCGCTCCACACCTTCACCGTTGGAAATCTTGCGCACGGTGAAGTTGCTGTTCAGGCCCTTGTTCGAACGGGCGATCACCACGCCTTCATAGGCCTGGACGCGCTTGCGCGAACCTTCGACCACGTGCACGCCAACGCGCACCGTGTCGCCCGGCGCGAAATCCGGCACGGCGCGGGTCGCGGTCAGGCGGGCGATTTCTTCCGCCTCGTATTTCTGGATGATGTTCATGATCGGGTCCTCAGTTGATTGGTTTGTATTCAGTTCAGCCGATCCGCACTGGCGCGCGCGCCAGCAGGTCGGGACGTGTCTTCACCGGCACGCGCCACATGGGCGGCCCACAGGTCGGGCCGTCTCTGCCGCGTTGCCGCCTCGGCCATTTCATGACGCCACCGGGCGATCGCGCCATGATGACCGGACAGCAGGACATCGGGCACGTCACGTCCCTCCCACTGCGCCGGCTTGGTATAAAGCGGGTATTCAAGCAGGCCATCGGCGAAGCTTTCCTCCGCAGCACTTGCATCCGACCCCATGACGCCCGGCAGCAGCCGCACGCAGGCATCGAGCAGCACGAGCGCCGCGACCTCGCCCCCCGACAGGATATAGTCACCGATGGAGACCTGTTCGATGTCGCGCGCCTCAAGCACGCGTTCGTCCACGCCTTCATAACGGCCACACAGCACGACAACCCCCGGCCCCGCCGCGTAACGCCGGACATCCGCCTGCGTCAGCGTGCGCCCGCGTGGCGTGGGATAGATCACCGGCCGTCCGTCGGGCACGACATCGTCAAGCGCCGCCGACACGACATCGGGCCGCATCACCATGCCCGCCCCGCCACCGAACGGCGTGTCGTCGATGGTGCGGTGACGGCCAAGCCCATGCGCGCGCAGGTCCTGCGTTTGCATCGACCAGATCCCCTCGCGCAGCGCGCGCCCCGCGAGCGAGCATCCCAGCGAACCGGGAAACATCTCCGGGAACAGGGTCAGCGCGGTGGCCTGCCACGTCGTCATGCCACGGACTCCGCCGTGCCATCGCCGGGGAAGTATTCCGCCGGGACCTCGATCTCGTCAGGCAGGACGACCTCGATCCGGCGCGCGCCCATGTCCACGACAGGCACGCAGGCCCGTGTGAACGGCAGCAGGACCGTGCCTTCCTCCCCACCCGTGATCTCCAGGCTGACACCCGCGCCATAGTCATGGACCAGACGCACATGGCCGAGTTCCCGCGACGGCGCACTTCCCTGCTCGATCACCTGCATCCCCACGAGGTCGGCGACATAGAATTCGTCTTCCTCGGGTTCCGGCAGGTCCGCGCGCCCGACATAGAGATTGCGGTTGACCAGTTTCTGCGCGTCCTCGCGGCTGGAGACCGCCTGCCCCGCGCCATCGCGCAGTTCGGCAATCCCCTTCCCACGCCATGACAGGTGCCAGGCATTCCCGTGCTCGTCACGAAGCACCCCGTAACGGGCAAGGTCTTCGGGCACGGCGGCATAGCTGTGCACATGCACAAGCCCACGCACGCCATGCGGCCGTCCCACCACGCCCATCAGGATACGATCGCGATCCATCGCCTGCCTTCTATCGTGCCTGCCCGCCTACCGTCGTGCCTCAGGCCGCGGCGGTCGCGGCGGCAGCGGCAGCAGCGCGTTCCTGCGCACGCTTCTTCGGCGCGGACTTCTTCGGCTGCTCGTTCCAGGTCGGCTTCGGCGCCAGGCCGGCATTGCCCAGGAAGCGGGCGACACGGTCGGTCGGCAGCGCGCCGTTGGACAGCCAGTGGGTGATGCGCTCACCCACCAGACGCACGCGGTCGGCGTGGTCGGACGGCAGCATCGGGTTGTAGGAACCGACCTTCTCGATGAAGCGGCCATCGCGGGGCGAACGGCTGTCGGCCACGACGATGTGGTAGTAGGGACGCTTCTTCGCACCAGCGCGTGCAAGGCGGATCTTGAGGCTCATTCAGACTTCTCCACAAAACAACTTGTAAAAACACACAAAAGGGAAACGCGATGCGGCATCAGCCAAACGGCGGACGTCCACCCCCGCCGGGGGGACGTCCCCCGCCGGGCATCAGCGCGGAAAGGCCCTGACGCATCAGTCCCTTCACTCCCAACCTGTTCAACCGCTTCATCATCGAGGACATGGTGTCGTACTGCTTGAGCAGCCGGTTCACTTCCTGCACGGTTGTTCCCGACCCTGCGGCGATGCGCTTCTTGCGCGACGCCTTGATGATGGCGGGCGTCTTGCGCTCCGCCTTGGTCATGGATGAAATGATGGCCTGGTGACGGCCAAGGACCGAGGTGTCGATGTCCTTGTCGCCCATGGCCTCCTTCAGCTTGCCCATGCCCGGCAGCATGTTCAGGATGCCCGAAATGGACCCCATCTTGTTGATCTGCCGGATCTGGGCCGCATAGTCGTCGAGGTCGAACTTGCCCTGCAGCATCTTCGCTGCAATCTTCTCGCTCTCCTCGTGGTCGAGCGTATCGGCGGCCTTCTCGACCAGTCCCGCGATATCGCCAAGGCCAAGGATACGGCCCGCGACACGTTCGGGATGGAATTCCTCCAGCGCGTCGAGCTTTTCACCCGACCCCGTCAGCTTGATGGGCGCGCCGGTGATCGCGCGCATCGACAGCGCGGCGCCACCACGCGCGTCACCATCCATGCGGGTCATGACCACGCCGGTAACGCCCACGGCCTCGTTGAACGCCTTGGCGGTGTTGACGGCGTCCTGCCCGGTCATCGCATCGACGACCAGCAGTGTTTCCGCGGGCTGGGTCTCGGCACGGATGGCCCGCACCTCGTCCATCAGCGCCTCGTCGATCGACAGGCGGCCGGCGGTATCGAGGATGACGATGTCATAGCCTTCGCGGCGCCCGACTTCCATCGCGCGGCGGGCGATCTCCACCGGGGTCTGCCCCGCGATGATCGGGAGGGAGGCGACACCCGCGCGTTCGGCCAGTTGCTGCAACTGCAACTGCGCCGCCGGGCGCTGCGTATCGAGGCTGGCGAGCAGCACCTTGCGGCGTTCACGCGTGGCGAGGCGCAGCGCGATCTTGCCCGAGGTCGTCGTCTTGCCCGACCCCTGCAGGCCCACCATCAGGATGGGCACGGGGGGGACGGCGTTGAGGTTCAGTGGCACCGCGCCCGCGCCGCCAAGCGCGTCGATCAGTGCGTCATTGACGACCTTGGCGACGGCCTGGCCGGGGGAGATGCTGTCGAGCACCTCGTGCCCGACGGCACGTTCGCGCACCTTGTTGACGAAATCCTTGACGACGGGAAGCGCCACGTCGGCGTCGAGCATCGCCAGACGCACCTCGCGCATGGCTTCGGTGACATCGGCCTCCGACAGGGTCCCGCGCTTGGCGAGGCCATCGAACACACCGGAGAGCTTGCCTGACAGCGTCTCGAACAAAGGTTTTTCCCCAAAAGAATACGCGCCACTGCGCGAGCCTTCGCGAAGTGACGTGCCTGATGTTGTGTCGGGTGTATCTGTCCCGCGCGTTGCGTGTCAAGACCTACCTGACACGCAACGCGCGGCCCGGTGCGTCACGCCGCAGCGGGCGGATGCACCGGCCCTGTAGACGGGATCAGTGCGCGGGCGGGGCCGGGGGCGCCATCAGCGCGCGCAGCTGCGCATGCAGGCTGTCGGCCTGGTCCTGGTCGGCCTTGATCTGCGTCAGCTGGTCGGCGGTCAGGACATCATGGATGCGGATCGCGGTCTGCAGGCGTTCGGCCTCATGCGCCTGATGGATGCTGGCGATCTGCTGCTGCAGCGAGGTGATCTGCGCCTCGTCCACCTTGCCGGGGGTTGCCAGCAGGTCCTGGATCTGGTGGTGCAGGCCGGCTTCCTTTTCCATGTCGGCATGGAAATCGGGGTGATCGGCCTTCAGGATCGCATCGATCTTCTTGCGCTGGGCCTTCGACAGGTTGACCCGTGCAAGGAACGGCATGCCACCCGGCGCACCATGGCAGGACGGCGGCGGGGGCGGCGGTGCCGCGACGGCGGCTTCCGCGCTGATGCCTGCAAACCCGCCCACAAGCGTTGCCGCCAGAATCATCTTCTTGATCATGCTAATTTCCAATCTGTAATAACACGTCCCCCTACCCTGCACCGACTCCCGATGCGCGACAAGGGTTATCCCCGCAGCGTAGGTCATCACATGGGCGGTGAAGCCCATGTTCTTGATACGAAATGTAAGGAAGCCGCCACGGGATGCAACCACGGCGCGCAGATGTTACGCAGGCGCGACATCTTTCGCCACGAGATGATGCCGCCCCGCCCTGCGGGCGGACTCAGCCAAAACGGCCGGTAATGTAATCCTGCGTGCGACGCTGCCGCGGGGCGGTGAACATGCGGTCGGCGGTTTCGACCTCCACCACCTCCCCCATATAGAAGAATGCGACCTGATCGGCGCAGCGCGCGGCCTGCTGCAGGTTGTGCGTCACGATGGCTATGGTGAAATCCGCCTTGAGTTCATCGAGCAGTTCCTCGATCCGCGCGGTGGAGACGGGATCGAGCGCACTGGTCGGTTCGTCAAGCAGCACGACCTCGGGCCGGGTGGCGATGGTGCGCGCGATGCACAGGCGCTGCTGCTGCCCGCCGGACAGGGCGGCGGCGGATGCGCCAAGCCGGTCCTTGACCTCCGGCCACAGGGCGACACGGCGCAGCACGTCCTCCACCCGGATGTCCATGTCCGCGCGCGACAGCCGTTCATGCAGCCTTACGCCAAAGGCGATGTTGTCATAGATCGACATCGGAAAGGGTGTGGGCTTCTGGAACACCATGCCCACGCGCGCGCGCAGGACATTGAGGTCCACGCCCGGGCCGATGATGTTGCAGCCATCAAAGAAGACCTCCCCCGTCGCGCGCTGCCCCGGATAGAGGTCATACATCCGGTTGAGCACCCGCAGCAGCGTGGACTTGCCACATCCCGACGGGCCGATCATGCCGGTCACCTGGCGGTCGGGGAAATCGATCGAGATGTTCTTCAGCGCATGGTGCGCGCCGTAATAGAAATCGAGGTTGCGAACCGAAATGGCGACCCCTGTCGCGTCCGCTGCCTGCTGTGTGTCTTCCACGTTCATTTCCTGTTACGCCCCAGCCCAACCCTTACGGCGATGTTTATCATCAGTATCCCTGCGGTGATCAGCATCGCACCCGTCCATGCCATCTGCGTCCAGTCGGGATAGGCGGAGCCCGCATACTGGTAAATGGAGATCGGCAGGCTGGCCATCGGCGCATCGGGCCGCACGGACCAGTTCATGTTCCCCAGCGAGGTGAACAGCAGCGGCGCGGTTTCCCCCGACACGCGCGTCAGCGCCAGCAGGATGCCCGTCGCCACCCCTTCGCGCGCGGCACGCAGGCAGATGAACAGCACCACGCGCCAGCGCGGCGCGCCGAGTGCGAACGCCGCCTCCCGCATGGCGACGGGCACGAGGCGCAGCATGTCCTCCGTCGTGCGGACCACCACCGGCACCACCAGCATTGCCAGCGCCAGCGCCCCGGCAATGCCGGAGAAATGACCCGAGGGCACCACGATGATCATATAGATGAACAGACCGACAAGGATGGACGGCGCGGACAGCAGCAGGTCGGAGACAAACCGCACCGCGCCCAGCAACCGCCCGTCTGTCGCCGCAAATTCCGCAAGGTAGATCCCCGCCAGCAGTCCGGCAGGCGCGCCGATCAGCACCGCAAGACCCGTCTGTATCAGGCTGCCGACGATGGCATTGGCAAGGCCGCCCCCATGTCCCGGCGCCAGGGTGATATGGGTGAAGGTCTGCCACGAAATCCCCGCCAGACCGTTGCGCAGCAGCACGAACAGGATGGAGGTCAGCATCAGCAGGACCAGCGCCGTGGCAACATAGCAGAAGCCCGTCGCCACCCGGTCGGCAAGGCGCCGGCGCGCGTCGAACGCACCGTCGCGCCGCCAGCCGGGACCGGAACATGGCGACGTGGCGCCAGATCCCCCGGCGCGCGTGGAGGTTTCGTGCGTGCCCATCACTTCGCCGTCCGCGCGGAACGCAGCAGCCAGCGCGAACACATCAGCGTCGCGAACGAGATGATCATGAGCAGGAACCCCGCCGCCATCAGGGAGGAGAATTTCAGGCTCCCCATCGCGCTTTCAGGAAATTCCAGCGCGATGAGCGAGGCGATCGTGTTCCCCGGCGAAAACAGCGACCAGCCGATATGGTTCGCATTGCCGATGACAAAGGTGATGGCCATCGTCTCGCCCAGCGCGCGGCCCAGCCCCAGCATGATCCCGCCGACCACCGCCGTGCGTGACCATGGCAGCACGATGCGGCGCATGACCTCCCATCGCGTCATGCCAAGCCCGTAGGCGCTTTCCTTCAGCACGGCGGGCATGGAGGTGAAGACGTCACGCATCACTGCGGAGATGAACGGCGTGATCATGACCGCAAGGATGATCCCCCCCGTCAGGAACCCGGTGCCGTACGGCGCGCCACGGAACAGCACGCCAATACCCGGCAGGCGGCCAAGCGTATGGGCCGCCGCAGGTTCGACATACCGTGCCATCAGCGGCACGATGACCGAAAATCCCCACATGCCAAAGATGATCGACGGCACGGCGGCCAGAAGCTGGATTGCCGTGCCGATGACGCTGGCCAGTCGGGCGGACGCGATTTCCGTCAGCCAGAATGCGATCCCGAACGCCAGCGGCACGGCGATGACGATGGAAATGAGCGCGGTGACAAGGGTGCCGAACACCGGGGCCGCCGCGCCAAAATGCTGCGTCACCGGGTTCCATGTGGGGTCGATGATGAATTCCGGCCCGAACGTGGCGAACGCCCCGCGCGCGCCCCACGCCATGACCGCGATCATCCCGCCCAGCCCCAGCAGGATCAGCAGGGCGCTGCAGCGGACGATGGTGGCGAAAAGTGCATCCCCCCGTGCGCGCGTGCCCCCCGTCAGGGAAGAAGCCGAGGATGTTATAGACCGATCCATACAGAAGACCCCCGCCGCATCCGGCGCTTCGTCATGCCCATGTGTCACCTGTGTCACCCCCGGCAGGCCTGCCGCCCGTCAGGTGCGATCCCTGCCGGGACCATTACTGGACCGGCCATCCATCCTGCAACCGTCATGGGCCATGCGAGGCGGCTTTTTGCATCGGGGGGGCCGTATTTCCTTGTGCCCCGCCCCACATTCACACCACGCCCGCGGCATGCAGCAGCAGGTCGCGCGCCACCTCCCGGCAGGCCCCGACATTGACGCGATGCAGGATAAAGGCATTGGGTGCGATATTGTTTTCCCCGCTCCCGACCGGCACCAGCGTCCCACGGGTCAGTTCCCCGCGACATTCCACGCCCAGCCGCGCCATGTATCCCGCGAACAGTTGGGGACACAGCAGGGAAATGATGGCCACCGCAGGGGCCATCGGCACCGCCTGCGCGCCTGCGCCACGCAGCAGGTCATGGACCATGCCGCCGGCACAGCCACGCCCGGCGAGGGCTTCGACCTCCTCCATCCAGATTCCGTCCGCCGTCACCCGCGCGACACAACCGCGCGGCAGCACCGTCACCGGCACGCCGGAGGCAAGCACAATGGCCGCGGCCTCCGGATCGGCATGGATGTTCGCATCCGGTCCCGCCCCCTCTCCCCTGCCCGCATCCGCAAGGATCACGATCCCATGCAGGTGCGTGGCAAGGCGCGGTTCCTGAAGCAGCGCCAGCGCAAGGTTGGTCAGCGTGCCGGTGCAGCAGATGCTGACACTCCCGGCAGGATGGGCCATGGCATGGCGGATCATCGCCACGGCGGGCAGTCCGGCGGCCTCCCCCGACGGCGCAGCACCGGCAGGGACCCACGCGTCACCCACCGCAAACAGCGGCAGGCCACTGCCGCCATGGACAGGAATGTCGGCACGCCCGGCCTTCTGCAGCACCATACGCGCAAGTTCCGCGGCCCGGTGCGCCTGCCGCGCCCCATCCCCGCCGGTCGTGACCAGCAGGGGAGCAAGCATGTCGGGAACCTGCAGCGCCATTACGAGTGCCGCCATATCCTGCGGCGCGCCAGTCAGGTCCAGAAGGAGGGGACGGGTCATGTCACGGCTTCCGTCTTGTTCACAAACAGTATCTGTGGGCTGTGGTGGCCTCTTGCGCGGCATACGTCAACATCTGCCATGCATGCGCCCCATTCCTCACCTATCATCATGGGCGTCATTCCCCATGCCGGACCGGCACCCAGTACAATGCCCGGCCCAGCACAAGGTCCATCCCCCACCACAGCACGACCGTCATCACCGCCAGCACCAGCAGGGCGGCGAACATCAGGTCCGTCTCGAACCGGGTGTTGGCCGTCTGCATCAGGAACCCCAACCCCGAGGACGCCCCCACCCATTCGCCCACCACGGCACCGATCGGCGCGATGGCGGTGGCGACCCGCACGCCCGAGGCCAGCGCCGGCAGGGCGGCAGGCAGGCGCACATGCAGCAGCATCCGCCAGCGCGACGCCCCCATGGTGCGTGCAAGGTCGATCCAGTCCGCCGGCGTCTGGCGCAGTCCGTCGGCAAAGGATGAGGTCACGGGGAAGAAGATGACCAGCACCGCCATCACGATCTTCGACGCCATGCCGAACCCGAACCACAGCACCAGCAGCGGGGCCAGCGCAAAGACCGGCACCGCCTGGCTGAGCAGCACCAGCGGCATGGTCCACCGCCGCACCACGGGCGAAAGCGCCATCAGCAGCGCAAGCATGGCCCCGCCCCCCACGCCAAGCGCCAGTCCGCACACGGTCTCGATCAGTGTGGTCAGCGCGGAGTCGCCCAGCAGGGCGCGCTGCCGCCACAGGGCCCGCGCCACGGCACCGGGCGCAGGCAGCAGGTAGGGCGGGACATGCCCCCAGCGCGCGATTGCCCACCACACGCACACCAGACCCAGCAGCGTCACCACGGGACGCAGGATTCGCGCGGCAGCCGTCACGACGCCAGCATCCTGCGCCACAGGTCCGCCTGCGCCGACAGCAGCGCGGGATCGTCCACGGCGCGCGGGATCTCCATCCCGCCGGGTGCGGGCAGGGCCGACAGACGGACCGGGTCGCCCCCCATCATGAACAGCGCCTGCGCCATGCGGCAGGCCTCCAGCGGGTCATGGGTGATCAGCAGGGTCGTGCACCCCGCCAGCATCCGCGCGGCAAGTTCGTGCATCCGCAGTCGTGTGATGCTGTCCAGCGCGGAAAATGGCTCGTCCATCAAAACGACCGGCCTGCCTTCATACAGCACGCGGGCAAGGGCGACACGCTGGCGCATCCCCCCCGACAGGGCGGACGGCAGGACGGCGCGCGACGCCGACAGCCCCACCCGGTCCAGCAGGTCATGCGCGCGGGCACGGTCCGGTGCCTCGCCCCGCAGGCGACTGCCCAGCATGACATTGTCATCCACCCGCGCCCACGGCAGGAGCATGTCATCCTGCCCCATCCACGCCACGCGCCCCGACAGCGACAGGCCATCATCGGTGGAGATCGTCCCGGCACCGGGCGTCATCAGGCCCGCCACAAGGCGCAGCAGCGTCGTCTTGCCGATCCCGCTGCCACCCAGCAGGACCGTCAGGCGCCCGGCGGGAAACGTGCCATCAAGGTGTTCGAAAATACGCTGCCCGTCCATCGACAGGCCCAGTCCCCGCAGCATGATCGCAGGGGCGTGGCCGGTCACGGGCGTCATCATTTGCGCCGCGACGGATAGGCGATCCCCAGCGCATCGCGCGCCTGCGTGGCGAGGACATCAACACGTTCGTTGTTTTCATCGCCCGCATGGCCGCGCACCCACTGCCATGTGATGTCATGGCGGTTCGCAAGGTCCAGCAGGCGCTGCCACAGGTCCATGTTCGCCACCGGATCGCCGGAGGCATTGCGCCACCTGCGCCGCACCCACCCGGTGGACCAGCGCGTCATGCCATTGCACACATACTGGCTGTCGCTGTGCAGGATGACCTTGCACGGACGCTTCAGGCTGGCCAGGGCCTCCGCCACGGCGGTCAGTTCCATGCGGTTGTTGGTCGTCTCCGCCTCGCCGCCCGTGATCTCGCGCTCCTGCCCGCGAAACTGCAGCAGGGCGGCCCATCCGCCCGGTCCGGGATTGGGCTTGCACCCACCATCGGTCCAGATGCGCACCACGTCATCGCCGGGCATTTCCACAGCGTCCATCGCCCCGTCCATCACAGCCACTCCAGCGGGGCGGAGGCTGCGCGGAAAAAGCGCAGCCGCCCGAGATAGTCGAGGGGATTCTTGGGCGTGACCAGCGCGTCAGGCGGCGTATTGATCCAGTCATACAGGCGCGTCAGCAGGAAACGTACCGCCGCCCCCGTCGCCAGCACCGGCAACGCGGTGCGTTCCTCCGCACTCAGGGAACGCACGCTTTCATACCCGCGCACCATCGCCCGCGCCCGGTCGGGGCAGAAGGCCACATTTTCATCAAAGCACCAGGCATTGAGCGAAATGGCAAGGTCATAGGCAAACCAGTCGGTGCAGGCGAAATAGAAATCAATCAGCCCCGACAGCCGTCCGTCGATGAAAAACACGTTATCGGGAAACAGGTCGCCATGGATCTGCCCGCGCGGCAGGGCCGGATGCGTCCCCTGCCCCGGCCATGACGGCACGACAAAGGCCAGTGCCTCATCCAGTTCCGCGATCAGTCCATGCTGCACCTGATCGCCCGTCGCCCGGCATGCCTCAAGCAGCGGCGGCCATGCGGCAGGCCCAATGCTGTTGCGCCGTTCCACAGTATATCCCGCACCATCAAGGTGCAGGCGCGCCATTGCGATACCCACCGCCTCGCAGTGGGAGGGTTCGATCCGGCGCGGCCATGCGCCCTGCAGGAAGGTGGTGATGGCGGCGGGACGCCCCGCAAGCGTGCCAAGCGTGACACCCGCGCGGTCGGCCACGGGACGCGGGCATGACAGGCCCTGTCCCGCCAGATACTGCATCAGCCCGAGGAACCACGGCAGTTCCTGCGGGTCCACGCGGCGTTCATACAGCGTCAGGATGAAATCCGCGCGCGTGGTACGCAGCAGGAAATTGCTGTTCTCCACGCCCTCGGCAATGCCATGGCACGAGACAGGTTCGCCAATATCATAGCCCCCGACGAACTTACCAAGCTCTTCGGGGGCGACGTCCGTATAGACCGCCATCGTCGGTTACGAAAAAATCAGCCGAGTGGCGCAGGCAGGCGGAAGGTCACGTTCTCTTCCTTGACCGTGCGTTCCTCGATCTCCAGCGTGAAACGCTTGGCCAGGGCGGCGACCATTTCCTGCACCAGCGATTCCGGCGCGGAGGCCCCCGCCGTGATGCCCAGCGTCTTCACCCCGTCCAGCGCGGACCAGTCCAGCGCGTTCAGGCGCGGCACCAGCAGGGCGCGCGGCGCGCCACTGCGTTCGGCCACTTCACGCAGGCGCTGGGAGTTGGAGGAGTTGGGCGAGCCGATCACGATCACCAGGTCACAGCCCGGCGCGATCGCCTTGACCGCTTCCTGCCGGTTGGTGGTGGCATAGCAGATGTCCTCGCGCTTCGGTCCCTCGATCAGGGGGAAGCGGTCGCGCAGGATATCGACGATTTCCGCCGTGTCATCGACCGACAGCGTCGTCTGCGTGATAAAGGCGAGGCGCGAGGGATCGGCCGGCTGGACCGTGCGCGCTTCCTCCGCATCGTTGATCAGCGTGACGGCACCCGCGGGAAGCTGCCCCATCGTGCCGACGACCTCCGGATGGCCGGCATGGCCGATCATCAGGATATGGCGGCTTTCGGGGCCACCATCGGCGAAATGGCGCTCCGCCTCGCGGTGCACCTTGGACACCAGCGGGCAGGTCGCATCCAGGTACAGCAGGTTGCGGCGCATGGCCTCTGCCGGGACGGTCTTGGGCACGCCATGGGCGGAAAAGACCACGTGACCGTCGGAGGGAACCTCGTCCAGTTCCTCCACGAAGATCGCGCCCTGCGCCTCGAGCGCCTCCACCACGGTGCGGTTATGGACGATTTCATGCCGCACATAGACAGGCGCGCCATAGCGGCGGATCGCTTCCTCGACCACGCGGATCGCGCGATCGACCCCGGCGCAGAACCCGCGCGGCCCGGCAAGCAGGACCTTGAGCAGGCGGGGCGATACGTCAACGGGGGCGTGGGCATCGGGAGTATGAATCATCTGGTCGGGCATGGTGTTCCCCAAACATCCGGCGGGCGGTATAGGATACGGGCCGCGATCTGTTACAGTTGCCGGTCCCGCATCGTGATGCAATGACCCGGCCCTACGCAAACCGTGGCGATGGCGCAAGCCATTTCCCGTTCATTCTAGCCTATTCTCATATATATGTCCTCCCCACCGTGACGGGGCTTTTACATGTCCGCGTTGCGATGCCCGATTGCACAGCGTCCGTTTCAACCGCCATTATCAGCCAGCCACACGTCAAGCCCATGTCGAGCACGAAAGCCCGGAACCCCCGCATGATTGCCCTTTTCCCCTCCCGCGCGCCCCTTTCGTCCCGTTGCGTGAATTTCCTGCGCGCGCTGCCGCTGCTCGCACTGCCCCTGCTGGCGACGGGATGCCAGAATGAGTCGGATTCGATCTCTTTCGCCCCGGCCTGCCCGGTCGTCGAAATCCCGGGCGAGGCCGCCGACTACTACCAGTATGTCGGCGGCGAGCATGACCTGTCGCACCTGGTGGTCCGCGCCGCCCTGCGCGAGGTCGTCGGTTCGTGCGAGGACGGGGCCCACCGCACGGTCGTCACCAACATGCAGATCGGCCTGCATGTGGTGCGTGGCCCGGCGTCCAAGGTCAATTTCGTCAACATCCCGTATTTCGTGGCGGTGGTGTACAATGGCGAGATCAAGAGCAAGAAGCAGTTCATCGCCCATATCGAATTCGACAATGGCGACCTGCAGAAGGCCACCAGCACGCGCAACATCCCCATCACCCTGCCGATTTCGCGGCGCATCCATTCCGAACAGTACCATATCGAGGTCGGCTTCCAGCTGACGCAGGGGCAGCTTGACTTCAACCGCGCCCATCTCGTGATGCCGACCTTCCACAAGCTCTGATCCCGGCCATGCCACGTGACGGGCACAGGGATGGCGGCATCCGCCACGCCCCCATGCGTCGCGCGCGCCGGGCGCACCCGGATGCCGCGGCAGGCCCCGTCCCCACCGGCATGGCGGGATCTTCCCCCTTTTTCACAGCAGAAGGCCAGCGATCCATATGAAAGCGACGCGCATGCCCCGGGAACTGTCGTTACGCGGCATTGTCCTCGGGGCGCTCATCACCCTCGTCTTTACCGCGTCGAACATCTATCTGGGGCTGAAGGTGGGACTGACGGTTGCGTCCTCCATCCCCGCCGCCGTCATTTCCATGGCGGTGCTGCGTGCGCTTGGCGGGGCGAGCATCCTTGAAAACAACATCGTGCAGACGCAGGCCTCCGCCGCGGGCACGCTGTCATGCGTCTTCGCCTCGCTGCCCGCGCTGATCATGATCGGCTACTGGCAGCATTTCCCCTTTGTCGAAACCGCGCTCATCTCGGCCGCAGGAGGCATGACGGGGGTGCTGTTCACCATCCCGCTGCGCCGCGCCATGGTGACCGAAAGCGCCCTTCCCTACCCCGAGGGCGTGGCGGCGGCGGAAATCCTCAAGGCAGGTGAAAAGGACACCAGTCCGGCGGCCCTGCGCGCCCTGACGGGGGGCGGCGTGATCGCGGCGGTCATCACCTTCGCCTCCGCCGGGTTGCGCCTGCTGGCGGACGAGGCCTCCGTCACGCTGTCATGGGGCGGAGCGGTCTTTCGCGGGTCATGCGGGTTTTCGCTGGCGATGCTGGGGGCGGGCTACCTCGTGGGGATCGAGGGGGGGCTTGCCATGCTGCTGGGCGCGGTGCTGGCGTGGGGGGTATTCGTCCCGTTCCTGACTGCGCATGAGGCCGACCCCGCCCACCTTGCCCCTGCCGCCCACGCCGCGAGCGTGTGGATGCATGACGTGCGCTTCATCGGCGCGGGCATGATCGCCGTGGCGTCCGTGTGGACGCTGGCGCGCATGATGGGGCCGATCGTGCGTGGCATCCATTCCAGCCTGCGCAGCACCTCCGCCGGGGGTGTGGCGAATGACGGCGGTGACCTGCCGCTGCGTCAGGTCGGGCTGCTGGCCGGGGGCATCAGCGTGGTGCTGACGGTCATGTTCATCGCCTTCCTTGCCCCCTTTGGCGGCATCAGTGCGGGCACCGTCGGGCTGGCGCTGGTGGGCATGCTGTGCTGCATGCTGATCGGCTTCCTCGTCTCCGCGACATGCGGCTACATGGCGGGGATCGTGGGGTCGTCATCCTCCCCGATTTCGGGGATCTGCATTGTCGCGGTGATCCTGATTGCGTCGCTGTTCGTCGGCATGCGCGCGCTGGGGCTGTTTCCCGCGTCGGTGGGCGACCATGGCGGCATCGCCTTCTGCCTTTACATCCTGTCCGCGCTGACGGCGTCGGCGGCGATTTCCAATGACAACCTCCAGGACCTCAAGACCGGGCAGCTTGTGGGGGCCACGCCATGGCGCCAGCAGGTCGCGCTGCTGATCGGGTGCGCGACGGGGGCACTGGTGATCCCGCCGGTGCTCAACATCCTGTACCAGACCTATGGTTTCGTGGGCTACCTGCCGCATCCGGGCATGGACCCGACGCATGCGCTGGCCGCGCCGCAGCCTGCGCTGATGATGATGATCGCATCGGGCATCTTCCTGCACCAGCTTGACTGGAACATGCTGGCGGTTGGCGGGGGGCTGGCGGTCATGGTGATCGTGACCGACCTTGCGCTGCGCCGCCATGGGCGCGCGCTGCCGCCGCTGGCGGTGGGGATCGGCATCTACCTGCCGGCCGCCGTCACCGTCACGCTGGCGGTCGGGGCGCTGGTCAGTTGGGTCTGCGCACGGCGCGGCAGCGACGCCCGCGCCGCACAGATCGGCACCATGCTGGCGTCGGGCATGATCGTGGGCGAAAGCCTGATGGGCGTCGCGCTGTCGGCGGTGGCGGGATTCGCCGGACGTGACAGCGCCCTGTCGATCATGCCCGCGGGCGTGCCCGCCGCCGTGCCGGACATTGCGGGCGCGATGGTTTTTGCAGGAATGTGCGTGTGGTTTGCCCGCTATGTCCTGCGCGCGCGATAGGGCGGCGAATCGCCATATCCGGCCCTCCGGCGCCCATCGCGCCGGGCGGCGGCCATGCCGGGATGGCTGCATCGGGCAATAGACCTCGCCCGCCTATGGTGGCAGACTCGGGGCATGGCACCACGATTCAGCGAACTTGATTTCCCGCGCCCGACCCGCGAAAGGCTGTCCCTGCGGTTCGGGCAGGTTTCCACCCTGCTGGACCAGAACCGGCTTCCTGAGGCGCTGGGCCTGTTCGATACGATCCGCCGCGATTACGAAAGCTGGTCGGCGATGACGGACCTGCGGTTTTCGCAGGATACGACGTCGGCCGCCAACCGGGCGGAACGCGATTACGCGGATTCGCTGACGCCGCATGTCACCGCGTTCGAGGTCGCGATCAAGCGACGGCTGCTCAACGCCCCGGACCAGCAGGCGGTGCGCGCCGCACTGACGCCGCATACGCTGGAACTGTGGCGCACGGACATCACGACCTTCGATTCGCGAATCGCCGATGCGCTGGAGGAGGAAGCCCGGCTGAGCGGTGAATATACCGCGCTGATCGCCTCCGCCCGGCTGTCGATCGAGGACCGGACTGTCAACCTGTCCGGCCTTGCCCCCTATGCCGAAAGCACGGACCGCACTGTACGCGAACAGGCGGAGCGCGTGCGCTGGGCATTCTTTGCCGACAATGCGCGGCAACTCGACACGCTGTTCGACCGACTGGTGCATGTGCGCGCCGACATGGCCGCGGCACTGGGGTATGATGCCTATACCTCGCTGGCCTACCGCCGGATGCGCAGGGTGGATTACGGCCCGCGCGAAGTCGCGCGCTTTCGCGAGGAGGTGCGCACCCATGTCGTCCCGCTGGTGCAGCGTATCCTTGAGCGCCGCCGCGCCACGATGGGGTGGGAGTGCGTGTATTCGTGGGACGAACCCCTGATCGACCCGCACGGCAACCCGCGCCCCATCGGCGGGCATGACATGCTGGTGGCGCAGGCGCAGGTGATGTTCGACCGCATGGGCGGCGACCTTGGCGGGTTCTACCGCCAGATGCGCGAAGGCGGGTTCCTTGACCTGCGCAACCGCGATGGCAAGGCCGGGGGCGGGTTCTGCACCTCCTTCCCCACGGTGGGCATGCCGTTCATCTTTGCCAACTTCAACGGCACGCAGCACGACATCAATGTCTTTACCCATGAAATGGGCCATGCCTACCAGAACTGGAAAAGCCGCAACCTGCCTGCGGTGGACCTGCTGTGGCCGACGATGGATGCGGCGGAAATCAATTCCATGGCGCTGGAATTCCTGACATGGCCACACATGGACCTGATGGTCGTGCCCGAGGAGGCCGAGCGCTTTCGCCAGATGCACCTGATCGGGTCGCTGTCGTTCCTGCCCTATGGCGTGTGCGTGGACCATTTCCAGCACGAGATCTATGCCCGGCCCGACATGTCGCCCGCCGAACGCCATGAACTGTGGCGGGAGATGGAGCGCCGCTACCTGCCGTGGCGCGATTATGGCGGCATCGCCCACCCGTCCGCCGGCGGACGGTGGCAGGCGCAGGGGCATATCTACCGCTCGCCGTTCTACTACATCGACTATGCGCTCGCGCTGTGCTGCGCATTGCAGTTCTGGCAGCGTAGCCGCACCGATTACGACCGTGCGCTGCACGATTATGTCGCGCTGTGCGAACGGGGGGGATCGCGGCCCTTTACCGGGCTGGTGCTGGAGGCGGGGCTGACCTCCCCGTTCCAGCCCGGCGCACTTGAGGACACGGTGCGCGAGGCCGCGCGTTACCTCAACATTCCCCTGCCATCAGAAAAATAGAAGACGTTTTTGGTGAAGCTTTTTTCCAAAAAGCTTCGAAAGACACCGCCTTTTTGAAAAAAGGCGGCACCCAAAAACTTTTGTCCGCTGGTGATTATCAGGTGCGTGCATCCCATTGCGCCAGCAGGTCGATCACCGCCTGCGACGACATCGCACGCGCATTGCCCAGCGCCGTCAGCCCATCGGCATTGAGCACCTTGCCATGCGCCGTGACGATCAGCACGGTCGGCACCGCCGAGATCTTCAGCCCGTGCTGTTCAAGGAACTCGAGGTTGGTGTTCATGCGTTCGACATTGATCATCACCACCACGAAATGCCGCGCGATCCAGGGGGCGACAGCGGGGTCGTCCATCAATCCGGCAAGGATGCGGCAGTCGGGGCACCAGTTGCCGCCGAAATCCAGCAGTACCTTGCGTCCGGTGGCCCGCGCGGTGTCAAATGCGGCGGCGATCTGTTCGCGCGCCCCTGCCGTCGGGCCATAGGGTTCCGCCGGAACCGCCGGTGTCAGGTCACCGATCTGGGGTGGCGTATCCACGGCCGCGGCCTGCCCCCCGCCGGGGGCCGCGCCAACGCACGCACCCGCCACCAGTCCCGCACGCCACAGGCGCGACATATGCCCGGAACGTCCATACATTGCGTTCACTCCCCTTACGCATCTTCCCGGCAACGAGCCGGACATGACCTGCTCGCCCCTTGAGGAAAGGTAGCCTATCCACATGAAGAACACCGACGCAACAACCAGTACCTCCCTGACGCGCACGCTGGTGAAGACCGGCAGCGTCGTGATCGTCACGATGCTGCTGATGGCCAGCCTGCGCTACAGTGCGACGGTCGCGGGACTTGTGGACCATGTGGCGGGGTCGGACACATGGCTTGCGGTCTATCGCCTGACGGGGGCCGCGGATGAAACCGACCGCGAACGCACCATCATCATGGGCGTGGCGCTGGTATGCTGCCTGCTTGCCATCGGGATCGTGCAACTCGGGGAGTATGGACTCGAACGCCTGCGCCGGCGGCGGGCAGAACGGTCCTGAACCGCGCGCGCCATCAGGCGACGTGCGGCGTCCCCTCACGCATCCAGAAGAATGTCAGTTCATGCTTGTTGTGCCACAGATGGCGCACCACCCCGCCGGGCAGGGCGGCGAACTGCTCCGCCGTGTCATGGTCCGTCCCGCCCTGGAATTTGATGGTCAGGACCATGCGCGCCACGCGCCCGCTGTCGATCCAGCGCCGCGCCAGCGTCAGCAGGCGCGCGGGATAGGCGATGATGTCCGACAGCAGCCAGTCCACATGCGGCATGCTCTCGGGATCAAGGCCAAAGGCGCTTTCACGGCGGGTCGTCACACCGGGCAGCGCCGCGACACGCTGGTCGAGGTCGGCGCGGTCAATCGCGATCACATCCGCGCCGCACCGGGCGGCCACCCACGTCCATCCCCCCGGCGACGCCCCGAGGTCAAGGCAGGTCTGGGCCGCCTGCGGCCACTGCCCAAGGCGCGTGAATGCCTCCCACAACTTGAGGTACGCGCGCGAGGGCGGGCCTTCGCGGTCTTCGACGAAATGGACCTCACCATTGATGAAGGGCGACGTCTTGGTGGGGGAGAGCAGCATCCGCTCCGCCGACAGCAGCGTCCATGCCCCCAGGTGCCCCTGCGGCGGAAGGGCGGGAAACACCAGTGGACGCGCACGCAGCGGCGGCAGGTTCTGGGTGATCAGGGCGGAACGGCGGTGCAGGTCCGGCGCGTATCCGGCCCAGTTGCGCTGTATGGCGCGCAGGTCGCGCGCCGCGCCCTTGATGGAAGCGATGTCGCGCAACTGCGGTGCGGTCCATGTCTCCAGCGCCCATGCGCTGCGCACCGGTGCCTGCGCCGTCAGGGCAAGGCGCCCGTGCCAGCGCACCGCCACGCCCTGGCGGCCGAGTTCGTGTTCCAGCGTTTCCTCGAACCCCGGCGGGGCAAGATAGGCCGCGCCCACCTGCAGGTCCGTCAGGTCGGCGGGCGACATCCCCTCCGGCGTCGTGCCCGTGTGCGCGGATGTCATGAACGCAGGATCCCCACCGCCAGCAGCAGCCATGACAGCATCAGGATACTGCCCCCCGTCGGCGCCACCGGCCCGAGATGCACGCCCGTAATGGCCGTGAAATAGACCGCGCCACAGAACAGGCACATCCCCAGCGCCATCGCGCATCCCGCCAGCGAGATGAGCCGCTGGCACCCGGCCTGCATCATCAGCACCCCGATGCCCAGCAGCGCCAGCGCGTGCCACATTTCCATCTGTATGGCCTGCCGCGCCATGTCCCGCCCCCCCTGTGCAAAGAACTGGTCCGGCAGGTGGGCGACAAACGCACCGGCAACCACGCCAAGCAGCGCGGCAAACGCGGCCAGGGACAGTAAAAAGCGAATAACAGTCGGCATCGGGCCATCCATGACAGGGAATACGGACGCCACGGGCGAAAAAGTCCCGTGTGTCCCCCGAGCATGTAGCCTATAAACGCCACATGGCCCATACAGGTCATGACGCCATGTTCCATGCCCGGCACGCATGGAGGCAGATGCTGTGGCGCCCCGCACCCGCGCCATGTGCTGCCCCCGCCCCGCAGCGCAGGCCATGCCCGAAGATCGGTAAAAAGCGGATAAACCCCTTAATGCGGGTTTGTCGGCAGGGGCAAAACTGCTAGACTTTTTCACACGTTCAGCGGGTCGTTCGCATATTTCTCGTTAGGAAAATGATACATGAAAAAATACGCTGCCTGGTTTCTCTGCGCTTCGGTCGCGGCGCTGCCTGTCTCTTCCTTCGCCCGTGCCCCGAAGACCGCAGCACCCCCGGCCCCGCCGCCCTTCACCGATTCAGACACGACCTTCGCCGAGAACGCCACCGAGGTGAACACGTTTGAAATCGAGATTTCCCAGCTGGCCACCACGCAGGCAAAGCGCCAGAAGGTGAAGGACATGGCCGCCGACCTCGTCAAGCAGCATACCGACAACCAGAACAAGCTCTCCGCGCTGGCCCTGCAGCACGGGCTTGAACTGAACAAGGACATGAGCACCGACGAACAGCAGATCATCGACCGGCTGAAGACCGAAAAGGGTCACAAGTTCGACCGCGACTACCTCGACATCGAGGCGCAGGCCCACAGCGACGCCCTGGCGATGTTCCAGAACGAAGCCGAATCCGCCAGCGACCCGGACCTGAAGGCCTATTCCTCCGCCACGGCGGACGCGACGCAGGCGCACCTGAACGAAGCGCTCAAGCTCGGCGCGAAGAAGCCGACCGCCACGCACTGAACGGCGTCCGCATCGCCTGCCCCGCCACCACCGGGGGGCAGGCCTGCCTTCTTCGGACTTTACCTTAGACCTGACGCATGATTCCGGGGAAAGATTTTATGGCCATTCGGATCGACCGGGTCGTGACCCGGGGCGGCGACAGGGGACAGACCTCCCTGGGCAATGGCGCGCGTGTTGAAAAAGACGACCCACGTATCGAGGCGCTGGGCACGCTGGATGAGGCCAATGCCGTCATCGGCGTGCTGCGCGCGGCCTGCCCGCCTGAGACGCACGACGCGCGGTTCCTGCGCCGTATCCAGTCACTGCTGTTTGATATCGGCGGCATCGTCTGCCAGCCAGACAGGGGCATCGACGCCTTTCCCGCCGGGAAAGAGGCAATGGATGTCCTGGAAACCGAGATCGAGCGCCTGCGTGCGCACCAACCCCCATTGCGCAGTTTTGTCCTGCCGGGCGGCACGCCTGCGGCGGCACAGGCGCATCTGGCACGCACGGTCATCCGTCGCGCGGAACGCCGGATGATCAGCCTGCATCGCACGGCCCCCCTCGCCCCGGCCATCCCGGCCTGCCTGAACCGGCTATCGGATTATTTCTTTGTGCTGGGCCGGCATTTCAATGCCGACGGGCACGATGACATCACGTGGCTGCCCGGCAGCTTTTCCACCTGATCAGCCTGGGGCGCGGTCGGCGGGAACACAATCGACCACCACCGTGGCCTCATCCCCGCCGGCTTCTTTTTCAAGCGCCCGCAATGCGGCGCATGCGGCGTCGAGCAGGTCCTCGCACGTTGCGCTGGCGTCGAGTTCAAGCACGACCTCGTCATCGCGCGGTTCTTCAAGCGTCGCGAACTGGCTGTCGAGCATGCTTGCCGGCATGAAGTGGTCCGTGCGTTCACGCAGACGCGCGCCCACGCCGTCACGACTGCCCTTCAGGTAGACAAAGCAGACCTGCTCGTGCCGTCCCGAAATGGTCGTGCGATATGCATGCTTCAGGGAGGAACAGGTCACCACGCCCTGCTGGCGCGCGCCGATCCATTGCGCCACCTGCTGTCCGATCTGTTCCAGCCATGGCTGCCGGTCAACATCCGTCAGTGGCGTGCCCGATGCCATCTTGGCGATATTGGTCGCAGGATGCAGGTCGTCCCCCTCCACAAGGGGGCATCCCAGACGTTCCGACAGCATCCGGGCGAAGGTGGATTTTCCACATCCCGAAACCCCCATCACCACCAGGACGCGCGGTACCCCCGCCCGTTTCAGGACCGAGGACGGACGCGCCAGCGTCCCTGCCGTGATGGTCGTGTTGCCCGATATCACTTTCCCATCCCCTTTGCGGTGCCGCCTGAGGGTCCACCGGTTTCTGCGTGTGCATCACCGCGCACACCTCATCTCAACCTGCATAATACAGGAACACATGCGATGTTATCGCCCAGTTACAGCGGGGTTCAATACAGCAGGCCACAAAAAGTCCCATCGCAAGAACATGTGATGGATACATGGCGTAACCAGATCGAAACATTCATTCCCGCACATGAATATATACCTAAATACAGACCATACAGGGATGAATAGTTGAAAACTGGGAGACTGCAGCACCTCCTTCATAAAAAAAAGACCATGATCCATACAAAATATGAATACGCCGCAATATCCTGATGGATGCTTGCATTCCTGCCAGAATAAAGGCTACATAGTCGCGAAGTCATTTTCAGGTGCGAAATCTTGGAATATCTCCATTAGGAATAATTTCCTATTCCTGTGGTTGATGTTTTTCCTCCAGATCCTCGGCTTTGTATCTATCAAAGAGTCTGACCATGTCATCATATAATGAATTCCTGTCCTTCCCCGGTGAAGAAGATCAGGACGCTTCCCCCCACCGCGACGAAGTCAGTGAAGCGCGTGAGGCGCTTGACCGCCTTGGCAAGGAACCGGAGAAGGCCAGGCCTTCGTCTGCGTCCCCGATGCCCCGGCGCCCCACCCAACTCAAGCGCCAGCAGCGCCTGCCCGAAGTCGGCGCACGCCGCCGCAAGTTCGTACAGGATGGCGAAGTACGGGTCGAACACCAGAACATTTCAACACGCCCGACCTCCACACGCACGCTTCACATACAGTCCGACAGTAATGGCGAAGTAGAACAGCTACGCAACAGGCTCCAGATCGAGCAGAAACTGCGTGAAACCGCCGAACGCCAGCGTCAGGAAATACAGGGCAACCTGCGCGGGCTTGAAACCCGCATCGGCCATGCGGAGATCATGCTTGGCGAAGCCAAGAACACGATTGCGCAGAAGAACGAGGAAATCCTCGGCCTCAAGACGGAACTGTACGCGGCACAGGCACAGATCGAGCGCCTGAAGGAAGAAAACGCCGCCGCACGCAAGACCCGCCTGACGGCACAGCCACGCCGCGCGCCCACCCCTGCGCCCGCAGAGGATGTGGAGACGCAGGAGGATGAAGACGAACCCGTGAAGTGGTGGATCCGCAAGAAATAAGGTTCTTCCGCACTTTTCGTGATGATGTTTTTGATTATGCGGGCTGGAGGACACGAGCCCTGAGGAGTTCGAAGCCTGCTCTTCCGAACATGGTTCGCT
>NZ_NKUF01000090.1 GCF_003206495.1 Gluconacetobacter entanii
GATCCCATCCCGAACTCGGCCGTGAAAAACCCCAGCGCCCATGATACTGTGCCTCAAGGCACGGGAAAGTCGGTCGCCGCCAGATCTTCCAGTCAGTCCCACCAACTCACCACCGCGGGGTGGAGCAGCCCGGTAGCTCGTCAGGCTCATAACCTGAAGGCCGCAGGTTCAAATCCTGCCCCCGCAACCACTTGCAGTTTCTGGAACCCCGCTAAGTCAACGGCTTAGCGGGGTTTTGCTATGCGTAAATCGAGGGCATATTCTGGGAAGCTGTTTAATTTCAGGTATTTAGGGTAGGTAGGTTCAAATCGGGGGTATCCTACCGCGCAACCACTTGCGATTATCTGCATTGACGTGAGACGCTGTTACAATCAGGCTCAGAAGCGAATGTAATTTTAGCTTCTGGATTGATGACGGACCTTATTCGAAACCTTATCCTTCGCTGGAGGGACGATCCGGCAGGGACCTATCAGAGCTGGTTTTTATGGGATGAGCGCCTTAAGAACTTTCGCTCTATCCGCCGCGGCCTGCAGCAGGTCGTCGCTGAGATTACCGATGGCACATTTGGGGTCGCCTATCGTGGCTCCTCCCTGGAAACGGTTGTTCATTCGATTGCGGAGCAGCGTCAGATTTTCAAGGGTGCGGATCATGCGTTCCTGTGGAAGCCGAAGCTACGAATTCCCGATATCTACGAAAATTCCGCCAACCAGAAAGCATTCGGGCAGCTTCTTGATACCTGTCTGTGCTGCAATACTGAAGAACATGTGGTCTCGGCCATTCATACAATCGATGCCCAGAAGATAAAAGGGCTGGGACCAGCCGTCGCCAATCTGTTGTATTTCCTGCATCCGACGATCATGCCGCCTTTCAATACGGCGATCGTGAACGGCTATAATGCCCTGACCGGCTCAAAGGTGAAGCTGGGGCGATGGGACGAATATCTTGCCATGCGGCAGGGTATCCTGAAGCTGAATGCGACCTATCGTTCGCTGCTGTCCAATGACCTGGGCGCCATTGGTGGACTGCTGTTTGACCTCGGAAGCGGACGCTATACAGCGCCGCCTCTCGAAGATGACGAAACAGCGCAGAAGCTTTGGGAAGCCGATCTTCATCAGGTGAGGGAGCAGAGCGCAAAAGAGGCCCGAATCCTCGCCGCGGAGCGGGAAACGGATCACACCCATACCGAAATTCAGGGCTGGCTTCGCGATCTGGGGCTTTCTCTGGGGTATGATGTCTGGATTGCAGCCAACGATCGCAGTCGTCCATGGCAGGACGGTAAATTGGGGGATGGCTGCCTGTCGGTGTTGCCGGGATTCACGACGGAAACGCAGGGAGCGGAATCCGTGCGCCTGATCGATGTCCTGTGGCTGGACCGGGACAGCCACGGGATTGTTGCGGCATTCGAGGTCGAGCATTCAACGACCATCTATTCCGGCATCGTGCGGATGCTGGATCTTGCTCTTGGGTCGGAGGCGCAGGCTCTGGAAGGACTATTCCTTGTCGCTCCAGACAAGCGGGAAGCCGATGTGCGGGAACAGTTGAGGCGGCCGGCCTTCAGCAGGATTGCAGATTTGAAAGTCCGGTATCTGCCTTATGGGGCGCTTGAGAAGGATCGTGAGGCAATCAGGCGTTTTGGTTAGGGATTGAAGCCTATCCAAGCGATATCCCATCCTCTTACTCCAGCATGATGGTGATGACCAGGAAGAGGGAAGGGGGTTAATAGAGTGGAAATGACCGAGACCGCCAAATTGCAAAGTAACTAAAATTCATTTTCTTGGAACGTAGGTCATGGCGGAAATCACTGGCGCTGAACTCGATGCAATTCTCTCAGGTGACCCAGAAGAATTGGGTGTGCATCTACATTTGGTCGAGCGTGACATCATGATCGATGGCCAAAATGTCAAAGTGTATTGCCATTGTTTGACCACCGATGGAAACGGAAAGGTGAAAATAAAGAGGCTCGCTGAGTTTTTACGTTATGCCGCAGCTGATTATGCCATCCCACGTACGCGTGTCGAAGAGGCGCGGGCGCGGGATACAAAGTTCCGATCCACATCGGCGGTCGCCGCGCTACACGAAAAAGCAAAGGCCGTGTTTACGGATCTAGCCAAAAGCGGAGAGGGTGGCGAAATGCTTCTATTCCTTTTCGCTGAGCGGTTTTTGGGTATTCCTCATGTTCTCTGCAAAATGGATCTAAAAACTGACAGTCGTATGCATTATCATGGTGCCGATGGTGTTTATGCATCGGTCTCTGACGATGGGAAGTTAAAGCTCTTCTGGGGGGAGTCCAAGGTCTATAAGGATCCAACCGACGCAATCCGCGATTGCCTCAGTTCGTTAGCACCATTTCTGATCGAAGAAGATCATTTGGGCTCATCCCGAGAGCGCGATTTAGTGCTTTTAAGCGATAAGGCGGATCTCGGAAATCCAGAGTTATCGGCTGCCTTCCGACGCTTCTTCGACACAAGTTCACCATTATCTAACAGGGTCGAGTATTGCGGGGTGGCGCTAGTTGGCTTCGACGCGGATTTCTACCCAGATGATGATAAAAAAGGTGCGCTTGAAGATATTGTGGAAGCCGCAAAAGTTGGTCTTGAAAGCTGGTCTACATCGCTTGGACGAAGGCTGACTGCAGAGAGGCTTCAACACTTTGATATCCACTTTCTATTCTTGCCACTCCCTTCTGTAGATAAGTTCAGAGAAGCCTTTCTTGAGGCCATGGGGCAGTGATGTCAGAGACAGAACTTCAAGATTGGCTTTATGAGACATCCCTAAGCGGCGAGTTAAAGCAACTCGGCTTGGTCACCACTCTTCTAGAACTCGATAACGTAACCCAAGACGCCACGCTGACGGATGTCACGTTCGACTGGCCGCGTCTCCTGTTTGCTGCGAGTATCCTTGCACGGTCGGATAAACGTGCGCATCTGGAAGCAAGTCTACGCATCGCGACTGGTGCGATGCTGCTACCAACATCAGACCCGGTTCGAGACACCGCCGCAGTGTTGTTCGATAAACTGTCGAACCGTCGCTCGGTGACTCTTGCCGAACAGCGGGGAAGACTTAAACCGCATCTGGAATCAAGACTCGGCGTTGCGCTTAGGATTGAAGATCAAAGAAGACAACTCGAAAGCTCCATCCTTCTTGAGGCTACGGGTGAGCGCTTGTCGGTCAATGAATTTCAGCTTGAATTCTGGCAGGCGGCCGGTCAAGAGCGGGCCTGGCTGTCTGCCTCCGCGCCCACCGCATCCGGCAAGACATTCCTCGTCTTGAAGTGGCTTGTTGACTGCATTGCGATCGGGAAAATCCGACGGGTAGTTTATCTTGCACCGACGCGCGCTCTTGTTTCGGAAATCGAGTCATCTTTGATGGAGGTTGCGGCTCAGGCTGAACTCGATATCGAGATATCCTCACTGCCCTCAGCGCAAAAGTATGCTGATGCGGAGAAAACAGGCAAGCAATGCGTCTTTGTCTTCACGCAAGAACGGTTGCACCTTCTCGCTAATTTGTTGCGAGACCGCATCAATGTAGATCTTGTCGTCGTTGACGAGGCTCATAAGATAGGCGATTCGCAACGCGGCGTTATTTTACAAGACGCTATTGAGCGGCTGCTCAGATCCAGTCCGAACATGCGTGTGACGTTTGTGAGTCCCGCAACACAAAACCCTGAAGTGTTGCTTGAAGATGCGCCAGACACCACGCCGACCATACCGATCGATAGTGATGTCGCGACCGTATTACAAAACATCGTGGTCGCCCATCAGGTCCCTGCAAAGCCGACGAAATGGGCACTGAAGTTTCGGCACAATGAGGAATATTTGCCTCTCGGGACACTAACGCTTGCAAGCAAGCCGAATACGCTGGCAAAGAGGCTCGCGTTCATCGCGGCGGCCATCGGAGAACGGGGCGGCACTCTTGTCTACGCCAATGGAGCGGCCGAGGCTGAGGACGTTGCTGAGATCATCAGTCAGTTGTTACCGACAGCTAAAGAGATCGACCAGGAGCTAGCTGATCTTGCAGATCTAGCACGAAAGTGCGTGCACAAAAGCTATAGGCTAGCACCATTAGTGGAAGCTGGCATCGCCTTCCATTATGGTAACATGCCTTCGCTTATCCGTCTGGAAGTTGAGAGGCTGTTCAAGACAGGAAAGCTCAAGTTTCTCGTCTGTACATCTACTCTCATAGAGGGTGTAAACTTGTCTTGCAGGACTATCGTCGTTCGCGGACCCCGCAAGGGTAAGAAGACGCCGATGGAGCCGCAGGATTTTTGGAACCTTGCCGGTCGAGCCGGTAGATGGGGTGATGAATTTCAAGGCAACATCATCTGCATTGATGCGGCCGATAAAAGAGCGTGGCCTTCAGGGGTTCCCCAACGCACACGTTATCCGATCCGGCGAGAGACCGATACTGCTCTCTCGAAACTCGATAAACTCGCTGCATATATAGAGCAACATCCAGCCGGAGTGGAGCGTGATCCTGGTAAAGTCCGTGCATTCGAGCAGGTGAGTGCTTATCTTACGACAGTATATGTCCGTGATCGATTGAGGTGGTCCCGTCCGTTCGGACAGTTTTGCGGGCTTGATAAGCTATACCCGATTGTTGTTATGCCGCCCTTCTGACGGCGTTGCTGTTGGCCATCTG
>NZ_NKUF01000091.1 GCF_003206495.1 Gluconacetobacter entanii
ATCCTTCATCTGCCGTCCTTTCGCGCAGTCGTTTCTTCCAACGACCATTCTGGCACATTGCGATGCCGTGCGGGGAGGACGGCAACCACCCCATCTCGCGGGTGTTCATGACAAACGGGCCATAACCGGCAATCGGTTCGTTCAGGGGCTGTCCCGTCAGCACCAGAAAGCTGCTGTCCGCCGCCGCCTGCACCGTCACCTGCGTGCCTTCGCGGCCCAGAAGGGCGAACTGCGCGCTGGTGAGTTCCTCGGCACCGTTGACAACAAGCCGTCCCTCCAGCAGGACGATCGCCGTGTTATGCCCGGCAGGCAGATCCAGCGTGACCTGCGCGCCCTCCCGCAACGTGCCGTCCCAGACATTGAGCGGCGAGAAGATCCGCGCCGGTCCGTGCTGCCCACCATATTCACCGGCAATCACGCGCAGGTGCCCCGCCCCATCACCAAACGGCACCACGGGAATGCTGGCCGCCTGAAGCGTCTGGTAACCCGCAGGCGTCGTCTTGTCCCGGGCGGGCAGGTTGACCCACAACTGCACCATACGGAACTGTCCCCCCGTCCTGGCATAGGCCGGGGAATGGAATTCCTCGTGCTGGATCCCGTTGCCCGCCGTCATCCACTGCACGTCACCCGGGCCGATGATGCCCCCACCGCCCGAGGAATCGCGGTGTTCGACCTCCCAGTCATATACGATGGTCACGGTCTCGAACCCCTTGTGGGGATGTTCACCCACGCCACGGCGGGTTTCAGTGGGCTGGAATTCATGCGGACCGGCATAATCCAGCAGCAGGAAGTGGCTGAGATGTTCGCCAAAATCGGTGTAGGAAAACAGCGAACGCACCGGAAATCCGTTCCCGACCCAGTGGCCCCGGTCATTTCCATAACGGCCAAGAATCTTCTTCTGCATGATGAGTATCCCATCTGGGGAAGGACGGCACGATGCCCCTTCCGTCGTCCCTGAACATGTGCCTGTTCCATCGTATCATGAAGTTTGCCAGATCGAACAATGCGTCCTATGGAAGGAACGATGAGGGACCTCAACGATTTTGAATATTTCGTGCAGGTGGTGAAACATGGCGGTTTTTCTGCCGCCGCACGGGCCACGGGGTTGCAGAAATCGCTGCTCAGCCGCCGTATCCGCGTGCTGGAGGATCGCCTGCATACCCGCCTGCTGCAACGTTCGTCCCGGCATTTCAGCGTCACGGAAACCGGCCACAGGTTCTATGAACACTGCCTCGCCATGCTGGCCGAGGCCGAAAGCGCCGAACGCTCCGTCGCCCAGCTTCAGGCCGAACCCTGCGGGCAGGTCCGGCTGAGTTGCCCGGTCGCCCTGCTCAATTTCCAGTTCGGTGCCCTGCTGGCCCGGTTCGTCCTGCGCTATCCCTCTGTTACGCTGCACCTCGACAGCACCAACAGGCGCGTCGATGTGCTCAAGGAAGGGCTGGACCTGGCCATCCGCGTGCGCTTCCCGCCGCTGGCGTCTTCGGACCTTGTCATGCGCACGCTTGATACCAGCACGCAATGCCTTGTCGCCGCCCCGACACTGGTGCGCCATCCCCCTGCCTCCCCCGCGGACCTGAATGGCTTTCCTTCCCTCGATTTCCATACCGGTCCGGGGGCACATTCATGGCTGCTGGAAAACCGGCAGGGACAGACGGCCACCATCTTTCACGAACCCCGGCTTGCGACGGATGACATGGCGGTCCTGCGCGAAGCCGCACTGATCG
Organism: Gluconacetobacter entanii; assembly: GCF_003206495.1. GTDB lineage: Bacteria > Pseudomonadota > Alphaproteobacteria > Acetobacterales > Acetobacteraceae > Novacetimonas > Novacetimonas entanii. The sequence goes on from NZ_NKUF01000091.1 coordinate 1,725, forward strand.
GGGTCGGAATCGGGCAGTTTCCCACCATGATGATCTGGCCGGATATCGAAGCAGGAAGGCTGGTCCCGGTCCTGCCCCAATGGCGTCCGCAGGCGGGCATCGTCCATGCGGTCTTCCCCTCCCGGCGTGGCCTGGTGCCTGCCGTGCGCGCCCTGCTTGATTTCCTTGCCCGGGAATGCGCGGCCCAGCGTCGTCTGGCAACCGAAGCCCTGCCCAACCCCACGCCGGATTCCTGACAACGCACGCCACGACCGCAATGCAAGCGCGCGGCAATTCCCGGAAACGCAGCATTTCCGATTTTGGCCTGTTCGCCATCTCCGGCGGGCATATGATCGTGGACATCCGGGCGGGGCATTTTCCAGCACCCAATACGCGCCCCGTTCACATTTGATATTGAGGAGATTGCGGTCATGCCAAAGGTTCTCGTGCTTTATTACTCGTCCTATGGCCACATAGAGACGATGGCCCATGCCGTGGCGGAGGGCGTGCGTTCCGCCGGGCTGGAAGCTGGCGTGAAACGGGTGCCCGAACTCGTCCCGCAGGACGTGGCCCGGTCACACCATTTCAAGCTTGAACAGGATGCCCCCATCGCAACCGTTGACGAACTGCCGGATTATGATGCGATCATTCTCGGTGCGCCCACACGCTTTGGCCGCCTGCCCGCGCAGATGGCCAATTTCTGGGACCAGACCGGCGGCCTGTGGCTGCGTGGGGCACTGATTGGCAAGGTGGGCGCGGTCTTCACCTCCACCGCGTCACAGCATGGCGGACAGGAGACCACGCTGTATTCGCTGATGTCGAACCTGATCCATCACGGCATGGTCGTCAGCGGCCTTCCCTACAGCTTCCAGGGGCAGTTGAAGCTTGACGAGGTCACGGGCGGGTCGCCCTATGTGGCCACGACGATTGCCGCGGGCGACGGGTCCCGACAGCCAAGCGCGAATGAACGCGACGGGGCGAAATTCCTTGGCCAGCATGTGGCCGGCCTCGCCAGGAAACTCGCATGACCTGCGGGGCGATCACGGCATGGGACAGGGCCGAGGACCGTCCCGTTTCGCGTCCCCCTGCCGATCCTGAAGACATCAGGACGAGCGTGCGGGCGCGCGTGCCTTTTTCCTTCTGGAAACGGGTCCGGGGTCGGGCCGTGACCAGGGGGGGTCTCCGAACGCCGTGACAAGGTAGTCGAGGAACGCACTCACCCTGACGGGACGTAACGGGCTGGCGGGCGTCACCAGATACAGGGCGACAGGCGGCACGGACCATCGCGGCAGCAGGCGTTCCAGCCGGCCTGAACGCAGGCCTTCCCAGACCATGAATTCCGGGAAAAACCCATATCCCATACCGGCTTCGAGCGCGGGCAGGAAAGCTTCCGCATTATCCGCACGCAACCGCGCCGTCTGGCGCAGGACATATTCGCGGCCATTATGGTCATGGCGCAGCCGCACCATCCCCGGCGCCGATGTGTTGGTATAGACAAACCCCTTTTCCCCCTCCAGCGCCCTTGGGTGATCGGGCCGCCCGATCCGGTCGAGGTAGCCGGGCGTCGCGACAGACAGGATCCTGACGGGACATAACTGCCGGGCACGAAGGGAGGAATCTGCCAGTGCGGCAATACGCAGGGCGACATCATATCCTTCGGCGACGAGATCGACGAGGACGTCGCTGAAATCAATGGTGACGTCGATTTCGGGATATTGTTGCAAAAAACCGGGCAATATGGGCGAAAGGTGCCTGACCCCGAACGTCATGGGGGCGGCGACACGGATCAGGCCCGCGGGGCTGAGCATCCCTCCGCGGGCCTCGGTTTCCGCCGCCTGCGCTTCGGCCAGCAGCCTGTTCGCATGACCAAGCAGAAGGCGTCCCGTTTCGGTCAGGGACAGATTGCGTGAATTGCGGTTAAACAGCGAAATGCCAAGGGAGCGTTCAAGCCGGCTGACGGCCTTTGAGACGGTTGGCTTGGACCGCTGGATGTCCTCTGCGGCCCGCGCGAAGGATCCCTGTTCCGCCACCTTGGCAAAAATGGCCCATGCTTCAAGATCCGGCAACCGCATAGATGACATCCGTGGAGATGATTTTCGCGAAACAGTCCCAAGCTCGTGTTTCCATACCTTACCTTCCGCGTCCTGTCGCCTCCGGCGGACTCCGCGTCCCTTTGGCAGGGAGGTGCGTGACCATGCAGTCGATAGCCGAACAATAGACGGCAGGGTCCACCCTCCCCGCCATATAGACCGAACGGTCTTCATGGGGCAGGCAAGGTCCTGAAAAGCAATATTCCCCGACTTATTCTATTCTTGATACGCAACGGTTCCTTTCATGAAGAAAAAAAATAACAACCAGTCCTAAAGTCTGCATTGACTGCAAACCTGTCTATTGGAAACGGAATGACATGGGCGATTTTTTGGCGGAATACTGTCCATTCTGTAACAATACTCATAAAGTCGTTACCACTTTCACGACTTCGTTTTTTCTCGTTCCATAAATGTAGGACTAGCCTCCGCATCACAATACTTTGGAGGAACATCCATCATGTCTGCTTTCACAGCGCCCCAAACCGCCGGTGGATGGGCGACACTGGCGCTTGCGGTCGTTATCATCGCGCTGGGCCTGCCGCTTGTTTACATGGGCGCGGAACTCGCGTTTCTTGGCGGGTCCTGGTACTATATCATTGTCGGTCTTGCCGTAACCGCGGCGGGCGTTCTCATGGCCATGGGCCGGGTTGCGGGGGGCATGCTCTACCTCGCGGCGGTGGCATTCACGTGGCTGTGGGCCCTGTGAGATGGGGTGGTTGCCGTCCTCCCCGCACGGCATCGCAATGTGCCAGAATGGTCGTTGGAAGAAACGACTGCGCGAAAGGACGGCAGATGAAGGATAC
>NZ_NKUF01000148.1 GCF_003206495.1 Gluconacetobacter entanii
CCAAAGCCATCCAAGCGGCAGTTTTAAGAGGGGTATTAAGGGGGGTAAGCCAAAAGGCGACCCCTGAAAAACGGCTATATTCTGCGATTTTCTGAAAATAAATGGCGGACTCAAAATCCGCCTAACCTACGTCCCAGAGTGTTTCAGGGCGTACCAAAAACATGAGTTTTCCTACTTTGTCTTTCCCGGATACAGGCCATCACGCCCCCTGACTGACGTGGCGCTGTCCAAGGCTTTGCATCTTGCAGCCGGGACCGAGGACGTGACCGTGCATGGCCTGCGCTCCACGTTCCGGGACTGGGCAGCGGAGGCAACCGATTACCCGAATGAGGTTGTGGAGATGGCGCTTGCCCATGCGGTCGGCAACAAGGTTGAAGCCGCTTATCGAAGGGGAGACCTGTTTGAGAAGCGCCGCGCCCTGATGGATGAATGGGCTGCCTATTGCTGCGGGTCACACCGGAACCGCCCATGACGCGACAGGTCACACCCTCGATTGCCATTCGGGGTCTGTGTTTTTGGGTGTAACCAGTGTAACCGGTGTAACCAATCTGGAAAATGACAGAAAACAGCCACTCTCATGCGAGTGATTTGGTTACATCCGCTTGGGATAGATGTGTAACCGGTGTAACTGACAGCGGATTGGGATGCTGATAACTGTGCGGACCCTTTGGTTTATCTCTGCGGCCCAAACCGTACGCGAGTTACACAGGTGTGGCCGCTACAAATGAGACAGACCCTACGCGCGATGCGCGCGAGGATATTGGGAAAACCTGACGAAACCAGATATTCAGGCTGCGAGTACGCGCGCGCACGCGAGGGAGCATGAAAACCTGACCATAATCGCGGGCAGGACAGGTGAAGTAGGCCCACCGCAAGCGGTGAACCAACTTCACACAACCTTATTCGCACCTGCGGCGCTCAACGGGTGGGCGGTTGCCACCTTTCCCCCATTCCGTGACGTGTCACGTTTGGCCTCTGACCCTTCCAGTTCGCTCCCGCCCCTTGAGCAAGCAGACGGGCACAGCACAAAGCCGGTGCAGCACCAGAGCGAGCGCAGAGCGGGAGCGCCGTAGGCCGCCGGTAGGCGTCTGGTGGGGGGTGGTGATTGCCCGCACATTCCCCCGATGCGTGACATATAACCACGCAAAACCTGTCCCGAATTTGAGACCGTAAGAATGGGCATGGAGAGTGGGAGCAGTAGCGCCGCACCGCGAGCCCCGGAGCTGTGCGAGGACGTGCGCGGGGCGGCGAAAATGCGGTTTTCGCACCTTGTATTTATACTTAAGGGATAAATGCAGGTCGTAGTTTTGGGGTCTAGCCCTAGAGCGACTGCGGTTTTTTTAGGAATTGACCCGTAGAAGAAAACCCCTGTATCTTGGGAGCTGCGAGACAACCAAAATAACAGGGGTTTTTCCGTGCATTGCTGCACCTGCGAGGAAGATAGCACGTGTCGTAAACTACACCAAGACACTTTCCTTTCCGATTTATCGCCACGGGATAAGCCGTGGGACGTTCACCGGGCGCAGGCTCAGGACGTGCAGGCCATTTATGGCGAGGCGCGGGAGTTTGAGCGGCTGGCGGAGCGGATAGGCAAGTGTTCGGGGGTTCTGCGGTTCAGTGAAGCCCATGACCCAGAAACTGGTGAGTCCCGGTTAAAGCTGAAGGAAGCGCAGTTCTGCCGGGTGCGGCATTGTCCCGTCTGTCAGTGGAGACGTTCGCTCATGTGGCAGGCTCGGTTTTATCAGGCGTTACCGGCGCTCGTAGAGGCTCATAGAGTGGCGCGGTGGCTCTTTCTGACCCTTACGGTGCGGAATTGCCCCGTGGACGATCTACGGGCCACTCTTAAGGCTATGAACGAGAGCTGGCGGCGGTTGGTGCTTCGCCCAGAGTTCAAGCCCGTGCAAGGCTGGATACGGACAACCGAGGTAACGCGGGGCAAGGACGGTTCAGCACACCCACACTTTCATGCTCTGCTGATGGTGCCGCCTTCTTGGTTTACCCGCCATTACGTCAAACAGGCTCGTTGGGTTGAACTGTGGCAGTCCTGCGCTCGGTTGAACTATGCCCCTAGTGTTGACGTGCGGGCGGTGCATCCCCGCAAGGGAGAGGACGGCACACAGGCCATTCAGCAGGCGGCGGCGGAAACCCTGAAATATGCGGTGAAGCCTGCCGATATGACCACCGACCCGGAATGGTTCATGGAATTGACGCGACAGGTTCACAAGCTGCGGTTTGTGGCGACCGGCGGGGTGCTGAAAGACGTGCTCAAGGAATGGCAGGAGAGTGATGAAGCACTTGCCCTGGCTGATGGAGACGGGGAACAGGACGATGGGGGGCGTGTCGGGTTTAACTGGCGTCCTGCTGATCGGAAATATCGCCGTTACCGTCAGGCCGATGCGGAACCGTCAGCCCTCATTCATGACCCCAGACAGATCGACATTGAGGACGGGTGAAACGCACGCAAACACCAGTTTGCATAAGTACGCCCTTTACTTCGTTTTTTTACGCCAGAAAGTGACCGAGTTTATGCAGAGTTTTGCACTCTGATATGTCCGAGGTTTGTCCGAGGTTTGTCCGAGATTTGCACGAGCATGTAACCATCTTTGGCGTAAGAATATCATCATAATCGCGGGCAGGACAGGTGAAGTAGGCTCACCGCAAGCGGTGAACCAACTTCACACAACCTTATTCGCACCTGCGGCGCTCAACGGGTGGGCGGTTGCCACCTTTCCCCCATTCCGTGACGTGTCACGTTTGGCCTCTGACCCTTCCAGTTCGCTCCCGCCCCTTGAGCAAGCAGACGGGCACAGCACAAAGCCGGTGCAGCACCAGAGCGAGCGCAGAGCGGGAGCGCCGTAGGCCGCCGGTAGGCGTCTGGTGGGGGGTGGTGATTGCCCGCACATTCCCCCGATGCGTGACATATAACCACGCAAAACCTGTCCCGAATTTGAGACCGTAAGAATGGGCATGGAGAGTGGGAGCAGTAGCGCCGCACCGCGAGCCCCGGAGCTGTGCGAGGACGTGCGCGGGGCGGCGAAAATGCGGTTTTCGCACCTTGTATTTATACTTAAGGGATAATTCGCGGTCGTAGTTTTAGGCTCAAGCCCTAGAGTGACTGCGGTTTTTTTTGGATTTGACAGAACAAAGAAAAACCCTGCATCTTGTGGTTGTCGAGACACACAAAATAACAGGGGTTTTTCCGTGCATTGCTGCACTTGCGAGGATCATAACACACGTCGTTTACGACACCAAGACAGTTCCCTTTCCGATTTATCGCCACGGGATAAGCCGTGGGAAGTCCACCGGGCGCAGGCTCAGGACGTGCAGGCTATCTATGGCGAGGCGCGGGAGTTTGAGCGGCTGGCGGAGCGGATTGGCAAGTGTTCGGGGGTTCTGCGGTTCAGTGAAGCCCATGACCCCGAAACCGGCGAGGCCCGGTTAAAACTCAAGGAAGCGCAGTTCTGCCGGGTGCGTCATTGCCCGGTGTGCCAGTGGAGGCGTTCGCTCATGTGGCAGGCCCGTTTCTACCAAGCCCTTCCCGGCCTCATAGAAGCCCATACAGGGGTGCGGTGGCTCTTTCTGACCCTCACGGTGCGGAATTGCCCCGTGGACGATCTACGGGCCACCCTGAAGGCTCTTAATGCGTCATGGGGGCGGTTGGTGAAGCGGCCAGAGTTCAAGCCCGTGCAGGGCTGGATACGAACAACCGAGGTGACGCGGGGCAAGGACGGTTCAGCACACCCGCACTTTCATGCGCTGCTGATGGTGCCGAAGTCGTATTTTCAGGGGAAATACTACGTCAAACAGGCCCGCTGGGTGGAGGTGTGGCAGTCCTGCGCTCGGTTGAACTATGCCCCCAGTGTGGACGTGCGGGCGGTGCATCCACGCAAGGGAGAGGACGGCACACAGGCCATTCAGCAGGCGGCGGCGGAAACCCTGAAATATGCGGTGAAGCCTGCCGACATGACCACCGATCCGGAATGGTTCATGGAGTTGACCAGGCAAGTCCATAAGCTCCGGTTTGTAGCAACGGGCGGGGCGCTCAAGAATGTGCTCAAGGAAGGGCAGGAGAGCGACGAGGAACTTGCTCTGACCGATGGAGACGGGGAACAAGACGATGGGGGGCGTGTCGGGTTTAACTGGCGTCCTGCTGATCGGAAATATCGCCGTTACCGTCAGGCCGATGCGGAACCGTCAGCCCTCATTCATATTAAGTTGTCGACATGACGTTTCGTGGCTTCACATACAGGCTCAAGCCTACCGCCTTGCAGGAGGAATCCTTCCTGCAATTCGCTGGCGTGTGCCGTCTTGTGTGGAACCTTGCCCTTGAGCAGCGCCGCAATCACTGGCGGAACTATCAGGCTAGAACGGGTGACAACCTCAATTACGTGACGCAGGCGCGGGAGCTTACCATTCTGCGCCGCGAGGTGGACTTTGTCCGCGCCGTCAGCCAGACCAGTCAGCAATATGCGCTCAAGGCACTG
>NZ_NKUF01000092.1:0-2500 GCF_003206495.1 Gluconacetobacter entanii
GGACTGACTGGAAGATCTGGCGGCGACCGACTTTCCCGTGCCTTGAGGCACAGTATCATGGGCGCTGGGGTTTTTCACGGCCGAGTTCGGGATGGGATCGGGTGGAGCAATTCCCGCCATGGCCACCAGATCATCCAGTCAGTCCTTTTAGGACTGTGTGGGAGGTTGGTGTTTTGTGTGAGGAGAGAGTGGGGTGGATGACTGCTGTGCATGTGTGTTTGCCACGTTGTGGCGTTGTGAATGAGCCTGTTGGGCGATTAGGACCAGTCAGCTGCACGCATTGCTGCGCTTCCACACCTGGCCTATTGACGTGATGGTCTATCACGGCCCTTGGGGAGACCTTGTTTTGAGGTGGGTTTCCCGCTTAGATGCTTTCAGCGGTTATCCCTTCCATACTTAGCTACCCGGCTGTGCCGCTGGCGCGACAACCGGTGCACCAGAGGTATGTTCATCCCGGTCCTCTCGTACTAGGGACAAATCCTCTCAAGTCTCCAACACCCACGGCAGATAGGGACCGAACTGTCTCACGACGTTCTAAACCCAGCTCACGTACCACTTTAATCGGCGAACAGCCGAACCCTTGGGACCTGCTCCAGCCCCAGGATGTGATGAGCCGACATCGAGGTGCCAAACCTCCCCGTCGATGTGGACTCTTGGGGGAGATCAGCCTGTTATCCCTAGAGTACCTTTTATCCGTTGAGCGATGGCCCTTCCACGCGGGACCACCGGATCACTATGGCCGACTTTCGTCTCTGATCGAGCTGTCACTCTCACAGTCAGGCGGGCTTATGCCATTGCACTCAACAGTCGATGTCCGACCGACCTGAGCCCACCATCGCGCGCCTCCGTTACACTTTGGGAGGCGACCGCCCCAGTCAAACTGCCCACCATGCAGGGTCCCGGACCAGGCTTACTGGTCTCGGTTAGACATCAGAAACAGTCAGGGTGGTATTTCAAGGATGGCTCCACCGGAACTGGCGCCCCGGTTTCAAAGCCTCCCACCTATCCTACACAGAATGTCTCTGATGCCACTGCAAAGCTGCAGTAAAGGTTCATAGGGTCTTTCCGTCTGACCGCGGGTACCCCGCATCTTCACGGGGAATTCAATTTCGCTGAGCCGATGCTGGAGACAGCGGGGAAGTCGTTACGCCATTCGTGCAGGTCGGAACTTACCCGACAAGGAATTTCGCTACCTTAGGACCGTTATAGTTACGGCCGCCGTTTACCGGGGCTTCAATTCGGTGCTTGCACACCTCCTCTTAACCTTCCGGCACCGGGCAGGCGTCAGGCCGTATACGTCGTCTCTCGACTTCGCACAGCCCTGTGTTTTTACTAAACAGTCGCTACCCCCTGGTCTGTGCCACCCGCCGATGGTTGCCCACTGACGGGTCTTGCTTATCCCGAAGTTACGCAAGCAATTTGCCTAGTTCCTTCAGCATCGTTCTCTCAAGCGCCTTGGTATTCTCTACCAGTCCACCTGTGTCGGTTTCGGGTACGGTCTATATGCCAGAGCTATTTCCTGGAATGCTCCAAAAGCCGGGCCAATCCGATAAGACCCGACAACATATTGCATTCGTCACTTCTGGCAGGCCCAGGAATATTGACCTGGTTTCCATCGACTACGGCTTTCGCCCTCGCCTTAGGGGCCGGCTCACCCTGCGCGGATTAACCTTGCGCAGGAACCCTTGGACTTTCGGCGACAGTGTTTCTCGCACTGTTTGTCGCTACTCATGTCAGCATTCGCACTTCCGATATCTCCAGGGAGGGTCACCCCGTCCCCTTCACAGACTTACGGAACGCTCCGCTACCGCGCATACATAGTATGCACCCACAGCTTCGGCACGTGGCTTGAGCCCCGTTACATTTTCGGCGCAGGGTTTCTATTAGACCAGTGAGCTATTACGCTTTCTTTAAAGGATGGCTGCTTCTAAGCCAACCTCCTGGTTGTTTTGGAATCCCCACATCCTTTCCCACTTAGCCACGATTTGGGGGCCTTAGCTGGTGGTCTGGGCTGTTTCCCTCTCGACAATGGACCTTAGCACCCACTGTCTGTCTGCCTGGCTCATACTTCCGGGTATTCGGAGTTTGGTTAGGTTTGGTAAGGCTTTGGGCCCCCCTAGCCCATCCAGTGCTCTACCCCCCGGGGTAATACCAGACGATCTACCTCAATAGATTTCGCGGAGAACCAGCTATTTCCGAGTTTGATTGGCCTTTCACCCCTAGCCACAGCTCATCCCCGACTTTTTCAACAGGCGTGGGTTCGGCCCTCCAGTGCGTGTTACCGCACCTTCAGCCTGGCCATGGCTAGATCACTCGGTTTCGGGTCTTCTGCCAGCAACTCGTCGCCCTATTCAGACTCGCTTTCGCTGCGCCTACACCTACCGGCTTAAGCTTGCTGCAAACAGAAACTCGCTGACCCATTATACAAAAGGTACGCCGTCACCCCATAAGAGGCTCCGACTGCTTGTAGGCATTCGGTTTCAGGTCTCTTTCACTCCCC
>NZ_NKUF01000093.1 GCF_003206495.1 Gluconacetobacter entanii
CCCGCGCCGGCCGCCGATGCGCCTGCTCCCGCCCCCGCCGCAGAGGCACCCGCCCCGGCCCCGGATGCGCCCCCGCCGCCGCCCGCGCCCGAAGGCAACCCGTATGGCCTTGGCGCCCTGTGGGCCAATGGTGACTTCATCGCCCGTGGCGTCCTGCTGATCATGGTGTTCATGTCGGTCGGCACCTGGGTCATCATGATCAAGAAGTTCTTCGAGCAGGCCAGCCTGTTCAGTGCGGCAAAGGACGTGACGGCCAAGTTCTGGACCAAGCCGACGATCAAGCAGGGTGCGGAAGCGCTGCCCCAGAACTCGCCCTTCCGCTACATCGCGGAAACCGGCGTGAAGGCGGCGGAACATCATGAAGGCACCATGCAGGAATCCATCGACCTGCATTCGTGGACGACGATGTCGATCCAGCGTTCGGTCGATCTGATCCAGACGCGCCTGCAGGGTGGGCTTGCGTTCCTTGGGACCGTGGGTTCGACCTCCCCGTTCGTCGGCCTGTTCGGCACGGTCTGGGGCATCTATCACGCGCTGACGGCCATCGGCATTGCCGGTAACGCCTCGATCGACAAGGTCGCGGGCCCGGTCGGTGAATCGCTGATCATGACGGCCATCGGCCTCGGCACCGCGGTGCCGGCGGTTCTGGGCTACAACCTGCTTGTCCGCCGCAACAAGGGTGCGATGGATCTGGTGCGCAACTTCGCTGCCGACTTGCAGTCCATCCTGATGGGCGGCTATCGTCATGGCACCGATCCGCAGGACACGATTGCGGTTCGTCCGGACAACTCTCCTACAACCACGACTATTGACAATCGGGTGGCCTGATCATGGGAATGCAAGTTGGAGGTGGCGGCGATGAAGACGAGGTGGTGTCGGCCATCAACACCACACCGCTTGTCGACGTCATGCTGGTGCTGCTGATCATCTTTCTGATCACCATTCCAGTTGCGACGCACACCATCACGGTAAAGCTGCCGATGGATGCAAACCAGCCGACCCGCACCGCGATCGATAACGTCGTGATCGCGGTGACGTCGAAGGGGCAGGCCTACTGGGGGGAAACCCCGCTGAATGGCTATGCCGACCTGGAGGCGCATCTGGAACATGCCGCAGCACAGAAGCCGCAGCCGCAGATCCAGATCCGCGGCGACATGGCGGCCAAGTATGAGGCAGTCGGCAAGGTGATCGCAGCCTGTCAGCAGGCGGGGATCATTCATATTGACTTCATTACCGAACAGCCCCACGGCTGATCCTCGGTATCCATTCCCGGCCGGGAGGTTTTCCCGGCCACTTCTGGGAGAATACGCGCCATGGGCATGAATGTCGGGTCCAGCAGCACGACAGAGGACGAAGGTATTGTAGATATCAATACCACGCCCCTGATTGACGTCATGCTTGTGCTGCTGATCATGCTGATCATTACCATCCCGATGCAGACGCATTCGGTTTCACTGGATCTGCCGCAGGGGAATCCGCCTCCCTCGACCGAGCCTGACCCGCAGATTGATACGGTGTCGATCGATTTTGACAACACGATCACCTGGAACGGCGACCCGGTGCCTGATGAAGCCGCCCTGCAGGCGCACTTTACCGAAGCCGCGTCCATGCCGGTGCAGCCGGAAATGCATATCCATCCGGATCGCCTGGCCAGATACAAGACCGTGGCCCATGTCCTTGCCGATGCGCAGCGTCTGGGCATCACCAAGCTGGGTATCATCGGCAACGATCAGTTCATGGACGCACAGTAAGGCGCGCTGCCTTTTTGTGTTGTAATTGCCGGGTTCTGAAAAACGGCCTTTCGCGTGTCCCTGACATCGCGGAAGGCCGTTTTTTCGTATCTGTTGCGGGGAGCGTGTCTGCATCGCATCCGGCGGTTTCATGGTGCCCGGTTGAGGGAAAATCAGCGGCCGCAGGTGGCGGCGTTGAAAAGGGCGGCAGTTCCTGAAATTTTTGGGAAAAGGGGCTGCACCACAAACGTCCGGATGATGTGCGTGATGCTTCGTGGGATGGTGGAAACGGGTTTCCTGTTTCATGCCCTTTGCAAAACGATCTTCCTGTTTCCTGCGACTCAGGGGACAGAAACCGGGTTTGTGCACCGGATCGGGGTGTCAGGGAAAAAGAAACGCCCTGTTGCTGATTTTGCATCCGGTTTTGGCGGGCTTTTGGATCCGGGTGGGTCACGAAGTGCCGTCCGGTTGTGGCCGCGATTGCAAACTGTACAAATACAGCAAAAACAGTCCCGTAAAATTGTCGGTTTCCGGTCGGTTCGTTCCGGTGCCGATCTGCCGTGCCACACCTGCGGATCGGGACGGAAGCGATGCGGCGCGCATGCAGGTACATAAACAGCCTGTTGCCTTTTTTACCCTTTCCCCCGTCATCTTATTTCCTTTAGGTCAACAGAAGGTTCTCGGGTATGCGATCCCTTCATGTGTCCGTGCATGGCGTAGTGGCCGTGCGGTGCGGGCGGCATGGGGGGCGATCTGCTGAACGGATGTCCGGATGGACGCCCTCGGGGGAGGTGTCGTCCTGCCTGTAACCGGATCGGGAAAGTAACAGTGTTTGGGGGGACTGATGAACATCACGCTGAAATGCACTGCCCTGCCACCTGCGACCATGCTGTCAGCCGTTGACCTGAGCGTGCCATGCAATGTGGGACATGTGTCCCGGAAAGGGGAAGCATCGTGATGCGTGACGGATCATTACGTATGCGCACGACAGGGGGCAGAGGTATCATGGGAAAGAATGCAACGGGTCTGCGCGCGCGGCTGTGTGCGGTGTCATGCCTTGTCGGTGCGGGGCTGGTGCTCGCGGGGAACACGGGCCGGGCACATGCGGCGACATCCACGCAGACTGCCGCGCACCGCATCACGCCGCGGGGCACCACCACGCACACTGCGGCACAGGTGCATCGTGCCGCCGGGACGTCCACCGCGCCACAGGCGGCCGCGCATCCCGCGAGCGTGCCTGCCACGCCAGAGGTCATCCATGTTTCGCGTGCCCGTGACGCCCGCGATGGCGGGGGCGGCATGATGCGCCTGGAAACCGCGCCGCATGCGGTCCAGACCGTGGGCAAGCAGTATATCGAGATGCGCAGCCCCACCAGCACGGGGCTGGACCTCGTCAAGAACCTGCCCAGCCTGAACGTCACGACCCCGGATTCCTCCGGCATGGAGGGCGGGCAGATTCAGGTGCGCGGCCTGACGGACCTCGACATGGGGCTGATGCTTGATGGCGCGCCGGCGGCGGCGGCGAAATACCTGGCGGAGAACATCGATTCCGAAAACCTCGAAAGTGTCGAGGTCACGCCGGGCAGCGCGGGCACGGACCTGCCGGTGATGTCGGCGGCAGGCGGCGTGATGAATGAACGTTCGCACACCGCGTCGCACAAGTTCGGCGGCATGACGGATTTTTCGTATGGCACGAACAACCTGTCGCGCGAATTCATCCGCCTTGAATCGGGTGACATCGGCAATACCGGCGTGCGCAGTTTCTTCTCCTTCTCCAACTCGCACGCGCGGTCATGGATGGGGTCGGGCATCAACCAGCGCAAGCATATTGATTTCGGGTTGCAGAAGGACTGGCAGAACGGATCGACGGCGCGGCTGTTCCTGTCGTGGAATTCCGAGGATTTCACGATCGATTCCTATCCCGACGCCACGGCGTTCTACAATTACAAGCATACCGGCGTTGGCTATGGCCGCAATTCCGACCCTTCCAGCGACAATTACTGGAAGAACAACAACGATCACTGGAACCAGATCTTCCTGACCGCGCCGGTCCATGTGGTGCTGCCGTCGCGCTTCTCCCTCGACCTGCAGCCCTATTTCAGCTTCGGGCAGGGATGGGATGGCTCGCCCGGCGGGACGACGGCATCGGACGGGTCGTACAGCACGCTCTTTGGCCCTTCGGTGGCCTATTACAACAACGGGCAGCTTGCGACCAACCAGAACCTGACCAACTACTTCCTCCAGAACGAGGTGCGGCAGGTCGGTGCGGTGGCCAAGCTGAATTACCAGATCGACGCGCACAACCATTTCTCGGTCGGGTACTGGTATGAAAATGCCCAGACCATCCAGTCCTATCCGCTCAGCGCCACGATGGCCAATGGCGCGGACCCCAGCCCCAACTGGGCGCAGTACCAGATCAACGGCAACGCCGTGTTCGGGCAGACGGCGGGGTATGAACTGCATTCGCTGTTCGTGCAGGACACGGCGAAATATTTCAACGACCGCCTGACGATCCATGCGGGCTTCAAGTTCGTGATGTCCAATGCGTGGAACAAGCAGTGGATGAACCACAGTTCCGGGACTATCCTGAATTTTGTGCGGTGTGGTGATAAATTGCTCGAAGAGGAGCCCCCGCATGAGCATTGATAAAGACCTCCTGGACCGCCTGATGGAAGG
>NZ_NKUF01000094.1 GCF_003206495.1 Gluconacetobacter entanii
GTATCCTTCATCTGCCGTCCTTTCGCGCAGTCGTTTCTTCCAACGACCATTCTGGCACATTGCGATGCCGTGCGGGGAGGACGGCAACCACCCCATCTCTAATTATCCTGTCTTGCCTTTTTGGGGATAAGAATTTTATAACACTGTCTATCAAGTCGACGGTCCCGTGCGAACGGGTGAAAAGGGAATGTCGTATAACTCTGGCTGGGGCAATTTCCCCGGGAGTTCAGTCGACAGCTGCCCCCGCAACTGTAGACGGCGAGCATTGTGTCCTCAGCTACCAGATTGGGTAGCAGCCACTGACTTCGGTTGGGAAGGCGGATGCAACGTGGTGACCCGTGAGTCAGGAGACCTACCGTCGAGTTCAGATATGTCGCCGGGCGGGTGGAGCCGGAGGCGGATCAAGGCGTGATGCATTTTCTTCTTTGACGCTCTGTCGCGACGGCATGCGTGTTTGTTTCCCAGTCGGGAAATGACTGCATTCGGAATTGTTGCTCCTTTTCCCGACGCTTCCCCGACAGGCTCCCTCCATGACATTTCTTGACTCTCCGGGCGATACGCAACGCTCGGCTCGTGTGCTTTTTATCAATTCCACTCTGGTAGGAAGTCTCTTCGCATACTCAGCCGCTTATGCTCAGGCTCCTCAGACCCAGATCGAGGAAGATCGGGCGCGCCTTGGCAACTCCACTCCGCTGGTTGAGCAGATCGACCCAGCAACCATACGTGATTCGGAGCGCGCGCAAGCCGATGCTGCGGAGAAGGCGGCTGGTGACGATAAACTCGACACCAGTGGTAACCTGCTAGGCAATATGTGGGGCGCGCGGTCATGGATGTACAAGCACGGCATCAGCTTCGACATCCAGGAAGTCGATGAACTCTGGGGCAACGGGACTGGCGGTTCGGCTTCTGGTAATGATGGTGCAGGCGGATCAGGCACCGGCCCGTCCTACGACGGTGTAACCATGCCCACGCTGACCGTCGATACCGAGAAACTGTTCGGGCTGAAGGGGGGGCTGTTCAATGTCAGCGCACTGCAGACACGCGGGCGCTCGATCTCGCAGGACCATCTGGCCAATTTCAACCCTGTCAGCGGATTTGAGGCTGACCGTTCCACCCGCCTGTTCGAACTGTGGTACCAGCAGTCTTTCCTTGGCGGCAAGCTGGACGTAAAGATCGGCCAGCAGGATCTTGATACCGAGTTCCTGATCAGCGATTACGCCTCGCTTTACCTCAACGCCAATTTCGGCTGGCCCATGGCGCCCTCGGTCAACCTGTACGGCGGCGGGCCGTCCTGGCCGCTGTCGTCTCCCGCCATCCGGATCCGCTACCGGCCGAGCGAGAAGTTCACCTTCATGTTTGCCGCAGCGGACGACAATCCGCCGGGTAACCGCTATAATTCTACCCCCATCCAGCAGGCTACCGGCTCCATCAGCGGCTATAATTCCGATCCCACCAGCCAGACCTATGATGGCGCCAACGGCACCAATTTCAACATGGGCACCGGTGCCCTGCTGATGACCGAACTGCAATACGCGCTTAACCCGCAGCCGGCCGACATGTCGAACGTGGCCAAGAATCCTGGCCTGCCGGGCGTGTACAAGCTGGGCGGGTTCTATGATACCGCGAAGTTCGCCGACTATCGTTACAACCGCAATGGCGGTTCGTTAGGAGCTGCCGTGGCCAACGCCACCGCAGCCACGCCACAAAGTGACCTGACCCCGCGCTGGGACCGGGGTAACTGGATGGTGTATGGTATCATCGACCAGATGATCTGGCGGCCGTCGCTCACATCGGCCCGCTCGGTGGGCGTGTTCGTACGCGCCACGGGTAATGGCGGTGATCGTAACCAGATCAGCTTCGCTATTGACGCCGGCCTGAATCTTAAGGCGCCGTTTAAGGGGCGCGATAACGACACGATCGGTCTGGGCTGGGGCATTGGTCGCGCCAGTTCCGGCCTGCGGCAATTTGACCGCGACAGTCAGACGCTTGTGCAGGGCAATGAAAACCATCTTGAACTGACCTATCAGGCGCAGGTTACGCCGTGGATGGTCATGCAGCCTGATTTTCAGTACGTATGGCACCCTTCGGGCGGCGCGCCGGATTGGACCGGTTTGCGCCGCGTAGGTGACGAAGCGATTTTCGGCCTGCACAGCAGCATTACTTTTTAAGTATAAATACACGAACAGAAAGTACTAATTTATATTATTGTTAAATCATATAAAACGTATGAATATGATAAGACGTAGAGTGTACTTGGCCGTCTGATCAGCATTGAAAGGAAAACATTGCTGAAAAGTGGAAGGTGGTGGCATATTCGCCTTCTATATAGTCAGTGGTTCCGTGCAAACGGATGAAAAGGGAACACCGTTCCGCTTCGGCAGGGTCCGTCCCGGAAGCCAGTCGGTGGCTGCTCCCGCAACTGTAAGCGGTATGGGGTCGTGTCGTCCATTTTCTGAGGGGAATGGGCCACTGTTGTGTCAGCAACGGGAAGGTAGACACGATCTGCGATAATCCGTGAGCCAGGAGACCTGCCACTGTCGATCTCACGGCCGCCGGGCGGGATGAACCGGAGGCAGGAGCACGGCTTTGCAGCACTGCATAGGCTTGCCTGTCGCTGAACGACACGGCACTTCCACAATTACAAACTGGCATGATGATGCGCAGACCTGCGGTGAACCCTCATGCTACTGACCGGGACGCTTGGTCTCTCGGGTTTTGATACCCCCGCATTGACCGCTTTGCAGCGGCGCACAGGCGTCTCGCATGTAGCGTCCAATTCCTGCCCGGATGACTGGCATCGCGTGTGGCAGACAGCACAGATGGTGGGTGTGGGGAAGGCTCCTCAGTGCGGCAGGAAGCGCATGCCCGAACTGACAGATCAGACGTTCTTCCACTTATGCAGCAATCCTGTCCGCGATGCATTTGTTGATGCATGGCAACGCGGGATCGCGACTGTGCCTGTGCTTCTAGGGCCAGTGAGCTTTCTTGCCGCATGTGACCGGACTGACGGCACGGACCCTGTCCTGTTGTTATTGAAGCTTCTTCCGGTGTACATCGAGATTCTACACGAACTCGCCACGGCAGGCTGTTTCTGGGTTCAGATTACGGAACCTGTCACAACGGCTGGTCCGATGTCGAAAGAACGCCAGACGGCGATGGAACTGGCATGGCGGAGCATGGCAGAGGTGGCATCCGGACATGCACTATCCCTCGTCTTCGTCGGGGGAGGAGGGGGCTTCTGGCGTAACCTGCCCCACGTCATGTCATTGCCGATGAATGGCCTTCATATCGATATGGTGCGCGGCGGCGCAGAACTTCCATCGGTGCTCTCTAATCTTAATCCGCGCTGTGACCTTCTTCTGGGAGTTGTGGACGGCCTGAATCGGATTCCAACGGATGTCTATAGCGCGATGCGATGGATAGATAAGATCCGTGCAGAATGTCTACGAAGGCGCGTGATTATTACACCGTCTACGACAATGCGTTTCACCAATAAGGACGGTAGGCAATTACCGCCTGAGGTTCACAATACACTTTCAGACTTGGCGAAGGTTCAACGTGCTTGCGTGGCGGCGACCTTCGTCCATTAACAAGATTTTGGAGGAATTGTCATGGGCATGACACATACTCTACTGCAACCTTTTGATCCGGACCACAATGCACAATGGTATCCCGCTTTGCGCAGTGCAGATCTGAGACATCAAAAAGCAATCGGGGTTTATTGCGGCAGCAGACCGGTTGTCATTGTCCGTCCAGAGGCAGGGCTGGTGTTCGCACTTGATGACCGGTGTACGCATCGTCAGGTACCACTCAGTCGTGGCGTGGTCAGCGGAACCTAGAGGTGGACCCGTCTGTTCGGACAGTTTTTGGGTTTGAATAAGCTATACCCGGTTGTTGTTATGCCGCCATTCTGACGGCGTTGCTGTTGGCCATCTG
>NZ_NKUF01000095.1 GCF_003206495.1 Gluconacetobacter entanii
TCTATACAGATATGTCGGACCGAAGGGCGAGCTCAGGGATTATGGGAAGCGCGTTCTCAGCTTAGCGTAGGATTTCGCCCCCTCCCGCAAACGACCCCCGCTCGCCTATCAGATGGACCAGACCGGAGAGGTACAGGCATTCGGTCGGTGCCAGATCGAGGGGTATCATGTCGTCCAGAAGAATGGCGGACACTGGTGCACCCCGATGAAAGATACCGGCGGGGGGCCTGAATGGTCGCTCCCATCGTCATAACTTCACGTCAGGAGTGAATGATGCCACGGGATATAAACCGTTGCCCCACCCATCCCGGTGAATTGCTGCGGATGGACGTCTTTCCTGCCAGTGGCATGGATGCGCCAGAAATCGCACAGGCGCTCGGCATATCCTGCCAGAGCCTCGATGAACTGCTGGCCGCACGAAAGCCTGTCACACCCGATCTGGCAGAGCGGCTGGGCCAATTGCTAGGAAATGGCCCCGGCCTCTGGATCAGAATGCAGGCGGCTCATGACGACTGGCGGGCCAGGCACAACAATGCGCCCTGAAACTGTTTTGCTTGCGCGGAGCGGAGGAACGCCATTCCCACTGTCGGACAAGTCAGACAAAGTGTCAGACATGACAGACAAACGTTCCCGGTGTTTCCTGAATTTTCCGTCTGATAACGGTTTCTTCCTGCGGGACACTAAGCACGAAAAAACCGGCATCAAACCTAATTTTCTGGTATTATACCTCGTCACGTCACCCACGACAGGAGCCGCATGATGAGCGAAGCACTCTCCCCCATCGTCTCCGAGTTCGAGACGGCCAAACAGGAAACTGAATACACTGCATGGCTTCAAGCTAAGATTGCAGCCAGTCTGGCCGACCCGCGCCCACCAATCCCACACGATGAGGTTATGGCCGAGATGGAAAGCATCATCCGGACCGCAGAACAGCGCCGCCGTTCTGCCTGATGCTACCAATCGCCTGGCGTGATACCGCCCGTACCGATTTACGTCAGATTATCACAGATATAGCCGCCGAAAATCCACCAGCAGCTCGACGACTAAAAATCAGGCTGGAAGCGGTCGTCCAGCCGTTATCCGAACATCCCTATCTCTATCGCACCAGCGAAAGAGCGGCTGGCTTGCGCGAAATCGTGGCGCATCCAAATTACATCGTTCTCTATCGGGTGACCGCAACGAGCGTTGAGATCGTCAATGTGGTCCATGCGCGCCGCCAGTTCCCCTAGAACGGGGTCCGTATCCCAGCCCCTCGACCTCTCACACGCATAGCCCACACTGTTTCGCTTGTGCCGGGCAGATAAACACCATCACACTCCCTGTCAGACAAGTCAGACAAGGAGTCAGACATGACAGACGACCCCAAGCCGTGGTCAATCCGTGGCGTTCACCCAGAAGTGCGGAATGCCGCCCTGTCGGCGGCAAGGCGGGAAGGTCTCACGATTGGCGACTGGCTGGACAGGGCCATTCGCTCCCACATAAAAAGTGGCAGAAAACAGGGAGAAAACCTGTCTGACACACCTGTCAGACAGGCGACAGACTTGTCTGACGCGGAACGTCTGGTCAGCATGATCGCCCAACTGTCTGCGGCAGGTGCTCCCATTCCCAAATCGGTGGCTGCGAAAGCCTATGCGCTCATACGGGACGGCCTGAAGGACACCCAGCAGCAAAAAAAGGTCGGTAGTCTTGAACATCAAGGAGCGCTGTCAGCGCCTGAAGGTCCGTAAAAGCCCGTACAGGCCCCTTCATGCCATCACGCATACAAATCCATTCAAATGATCCTATGGCGCCTTCTACGGCCTTCTGACGCGCTGTAGCCGCGTAATGAGCCGACTGCTTCGCCAACCACTCCCCTTCCTGAGCAGATCAGCAGTGCCAACGAACGACAGCCTACAGGCTCCGGGTGAGTGCGGAGCAGGAACCGCGTAGCGCGCGAAGCGCCGGAGCTGGCCGATACAACGTCGTTTTTGCCGCTCGCGCGCGTACACTCCCGGCGTGGTACATCCAGCCGGTGGAAATGTGGATTGCCCTTCGGGCCGCGCTCCGCCCGTGGACAGGGCATGGACAGCCCGTGGACAGTCCTACGGCCTGCCCACCGCCTGCCCACACCACTGCCCACCGGCTCCACGCTCAATCCACATTCCCACCGGCACACCCAACATCACCAAGTGGAATTTTTAATTTTTAGGGAAGGAAAGCAGTCCGTTCAGACGTCGTCCCCTATCGTCAGAACACACGAAAACGGTCCTTCCTAGATAGATCAAGAAAGAAACATGCCGAAAACCCGCAGGAAACCAGCATCTCACTGGACAAGAATGACCACTTAACTGGACAAAAATGACCAGTTTTGTGGACTTGAACGTGACCACAAAACTGGGCATTATGATGACCACTTACTGCACCTATCCCAGGTGGAACGGAGCTTTGAATATGGCAACATTTTTCAATGGGCAGCGACGGTTACTCGATGCGGAAACCGGTGAAATCATTGAGGCGCAAGTCGTTACCAAAACCATTGGTGACGCAGGGTTCCATAAGGTTTGGTTGTCTGAAATCCTCGAATTGGTGGATGAAGTAGGCAACGCAAAAATGAAAATTCTAATGTGGCTTTTGTCCAAGGCCGATCACCAAAATCAGGTGCTCGCAACACATCAGGAAATTGCAAACGCTACAGCCACTAGCCCTAAAACGGTTCAACGCCTCATGCGGTCCTTAAAAGCAGCACTCGTAATCGTCGAACCGCGCCGTAGTTTGTGGCGACTCAATCCTGATGTAATTTTCAAAGGAGACCATAGACAACGCATGAATGTACTAGTTAAATACCGCTCTGAGTCTGCGCAGGCTGATATGTTTGATCTTGATACCAAACGAACTGCCAAAAAAGATGCTGCATGACTGATATAGTATCAGATAATTTTTCATGAAGTAAAAATAATTACTTATATAAATGTGTGTCAATTTACATTATTGATTAACAATAACTATTGTATAATAAGGTGTATGGTATGAAGAATATTATTTTAATTATTTCTATAATTTACATTCCTTCTATTTCTTATGCAGCAACTTGCCAAGTTGAGCATACAGAACAAGTCCTAACCAAAGCAATGCAGCAAAATATTCACTTCGATAATGTAAGCAGAGGGCATTATCAAACTATGCCAGTATGCCAGGGAAACACTACAGTTTATGGTGTTTCTTCCATCATAACGTGGATGAACAATGGCGATGGTTCAGTAACTGTAGTGAATAATGATGGATCAACTAATAAATATATGTCAAACGGTGATGACTCGGCCATGGGTTCAACCTACAAAAAGATATTTGGTGGCGAAGCCAATAGACAGGCGCAGTTATTGCAACAAGAAATGAATTCTGCAAATAATAATGACGGAAATACTGACCTTAGCAAGGAATCTTTTGATAGAAAGGCACAGCAGCAGCAGGAAATCGTTGATACTTGGAACAAGTACAAATCCAAATGTGAAAAATTGTTGAATCCTAACGCAGCAACTTCATTTTTTGGCTCACTGGTTGGAGACGATGCGGTTAGAAACCCGCGAAAACTAGAGGCCTGCCGTGGTATGAAGCGAATGTATGATAACGTAGTCAGCGAAAAATGACACAGGATGAAAAACTTTCGAATGGGCTATAATAGGCAATTATTTGACAATGATTTTTCTAAGAGCCCGATCCGAAAGTTTTTGGGGTCGTTTGCGGGAGGGGGCGAAATCCTACGCTAAGCTGAGAACGCGCTTCCCATAATCCCTGAGCTCGCCCTTCGGTCCGACATATCTGTATAGAG
>NZ_NKUF01000096.1 GCF_003206495.1 Gluconacetobacter entanii
GTATCCTTCATCTGCCGTCCTTTCGCGCAGTCGTTTCTTCCAACGACCATTCTGGCACATTGCGATGCCGTGCGGGGAGGACGGCAACCACCCCATCTCACAAACCTCAAAAATTTCCAACCAAATTGAACCCAAACACCGCCTCTTGGGGGCTCCGCCCCCGCCGGCTCGCGGCCTACGGCGCAAAGTCATGATCTGACGATGCGGAAACGCATCGTCTCTCCACCAGAGCACCTTCCTCATCCACGTTGGCGCCTTCGACGCCCTACGGGGCTCTCCCGTTCAGCGCTCACCCAACGCCTGCAACATCAGAAGAACCGGGCAAAACCATAAACTGCTCAAGACACATCGGAGTTCAGGCGATCATTCAGCAGCTCACGTGTCGCAACATGCCCGCTAGACGCCATAGGATGGCCGTACAGGCGTTATCAGATGTGGTGGCTGTTTGGGTGTCTGTAACGGGTGTTGTGGCTTGTGCGGCCATCCATAGTGCCCTGCGGGGCTTGATAGGCTGGCCATTGCCTATTCGCCTGAGCACGTCAGAAAAATGCATGATGGTTGCTGAAACCGCAAACAGTTATTACATTGGTAATAACATTGAGGGGATTCACTATGGTCGAGCTGAAAGTGCGAAAATTCGGAAACTCACTCGGGGTCGTACTACCCAAGGAAGTGATCTCACGGCTGAACACCCAGGATGGCGCGCCCCTGTATCTGACCGAAGCACCAGAAGGCGGATATCGGCTAGTGCCCTATGATCCTGACTTCGAAACCAAAATGACAAAGGCTGAAGATATTATGCGGCGTTACCGTGATACGCTGCATGTTCTGGCTCAATGACAGCCTTCGTCTGGATAGACGAACGGGATACCCTGATCCTGCATGATCGGCTGTTGGGGGTGCATGGTGGCGCTTCCGGCGTACGGGATGCAGGTCTTCTGAAATCCGCGCTTGCCCGGCCACAGCAGCATGCGGCTTATGCGGATCCGCTGGATCCAGTGCATCTGGCGGCCGTCTATACGGCGGGTATCGTCAAAAACCATCCTTTCATCGACGGGAACAAGCGTACGGGCTTTGTGCTCGGTGTGCTGTTTTTGGAACTGAACGGCTATCGTTTCACGGCAGCCCAGGAAGATGCAGCAAATGCGGTTCTCGCGCTGGCGGCAGGTCAGATGGACGAACTGGGCTATGCGGCATTCCTGACCGCCAATGTCGCATCCGAAAGGGTATGACGGTAAACGAGGAACGCGATGAGTGTGCTTTTTTCGTTTCCTGAGGTGGTTCTGGCGACATTTGTCTTGATGGACCAGACTAATATGGCTAAGTCTTTTTTTTGAGTAAACTCAGGAGGCTTTCGCCATGCGCACGGTCAACATCCACGAAGCCAAGACCCATCTGTCCCGGCTGATTGACGCGGCCATGAAAGGGGAAAGCTTCATCATTGCCAAAGCCGGCCGGCCGATGGTGCGGGTCAGCCCGATTACGGCTCCTGAAGAGTTACAGCAACGGCGTCTGGGGTTTCTTGCTGGAAAAATCCGGGTGCCCGAAGATTTTGATCGCATGGGACAGGACGATATTGTGTCTCTGTTCGACGGTCCGGCATGAGGCTTCTTCTGGATACCCATCTGCTGCTCTGGGCAGCCGGAGAGCCAGATAAGCTGTCAGCACGGGCGAGAACCCTGATGGAAGATCCGGGCAATGATCTGGTCTTCAGTGCGGCCAGTCTCTGGGAGATCACCATTAAGACCGGGCTGGGACGGGCAGACTTCCAGGTCGATCCTCATCTGCTGCGACGCGGTCTGATCGAAAACGGTTATGAGGAGTTACCGATCACCAGCCAGCACGCCTTGGCAGTCGGACAACTGCCAGATGTGCATCGGGATCCCTTTGATCGGATCCTTGTGGCACAGGCCACGGTGGAAGGATTGCTTCTGCTGACCCATGATCCGCTGGTAAAGGCTTATCCAGGCCCGATCGAAGCAGTCTGAAGGAGATCGACCAGTATGAGCTACAAAAATAGGTCCATGCCCTCGCTGCACAGTGACGAAGCGGCCGAGGATTTCGTCGCGACCGTCGATCTGACCCGGTATGACCTGTACGGTTTCAAGCCCATGCGCTTTGAGATCGAACCCAAGGCGGCTGCCCTCAACATGCGCCTGCCGGCGTCCCTGCTGGAGACCGATGTCGCACAGACGCGGTAAAGTATATTCCGACCAGAACAGAGGAGATCGGGCGATGTAGGTACGCTCGGAAATCACTCCGCGCGTCATGGAGGGGAAGCTCCCATGTCTCGCACCTATCATCACAGCCGCAAATACGGTCGCAATCATCGCTGGGCCAACCAGCCGGATCGCTGTGGCTATGGAGGCTCACGTGAAGCCTCTGAATCTCCCAACTGGTACAGTCATCTGCACGATATCCGTCCTGGCCGTCATCATGACAGGCATGTTGCCCGCCTGATCATCAAGGGCGACCTCGATCCTGTCGAGGCGGTCTTTCCGTATACCGGCACCCGGCGACCACACGAATATTACTGGTAATCTTCAGCGCGGGAATGAGGGATCGTTCCCGCGTTCCACGAGGCCATCAGGGACGTGGATTTCGGGGGGGATCGTTCACGACACCAACACCCTCATCAATCCGTGGGGCGAGGCGTAGGGAGGGTGTCAATGGCCGCCTGAATCCGGGCCAGATCGGCGTCCAGAAGAGCAAGAACCTGATCGGCCGGGACAGTGGGTTGCGTGCCTTGCGGATTGCATCCCTTTTGGCAGCCCGTTCGTCGGAAAGGTCCGTCATGGTCATGTCTTCATCGCCTCGTGTTTCGTGGCAGCGACAGGGGCAGAAATCCGCCATGCGTAATCGCAGACATTATCCAGCAATTCTGCTCGTTGTGTCTGACTGTAAGCCATAACGAAATCAGCGACAATTTTTTCTGGCACACCTTCCCGAAGAAGGTTGGCAGCCGTTTCCGCTATTTCCAGATTGACCGCCTCATTGAGCAAGATGAAGGCATCCGTATCGGTCATACGCTTTGCCGCCCGTGCAACGAACCGAGCATTCAGATTCCACATCCATTGATGACGGTTGATTGTATCAGAAAACCATTCTGGAGAATGGTATTCTGGAGCCATTAGGTATCCTCTTGAAGTGTTTGTGGCGGTCAGTTTCCAGACCGTCAAATTGTTCTGTGGCCGAGATTACAATCTGTCCGTTTCGGATGATCGTGTTTTGCAATCAGTCATGTTCCCTGTCCCTGTCGAAGGCATGAAGCCCCGCACGTCTCCAGCGTGCTTTCAGGTCAATCGGAGCAGTATCATTGCTGCCCTGTAGTTGTCCTGCAATATCCAGAAAAGCCCCGAGCAGGGTGGCGCGGTCATCATCGGTCAGATCGACCAGTCCCGCCTTCTGGACCAGACCGCCCAGTTCGATCAGATGATGAGTGCGTTCCCGTCGCGCCTTCGCCCAGTCGCGCATGTCGGTGCGTGCCTTTCGTGCCTGATGGCGATGGATCAGGGCCGCCTGCTTCCTGATCCGTCTTTCAAGCGCCAGCACTTCCGTTCTGATCGTTTCCGGTTCCTTTCCGGCCGCCCTTTTTTGCGCCAGCCTGAAAGAACGCCGTCCCCCGTTCGGTCCACCTCGCGACGGCGAGACTGTGTAGAATTTTGTGCGGTGGCACTTTTTCAGGCCATTGGGAAACGATCATCGAACATGATGGCGAGCTGGCATCTGACAGCATACCATTCGC
>NZ_NKUF01000149.1 GCF_003206495.1 Gluconacetobacter entanii
GGGGTCGTTTGCGGGAGGGGGCGAAATCCTACGCTAAGGATTTAGGCCAGCGATATTCGCCGGTGAGGTTGATGTGTTCCCATCCCAGCGGTGAGACATGGGCGAGGAGATCAGGCGGGATGATGATGCCGTCCACGGCGCGTCTGTCCACGACCTCCCCGAGTTTCATGGTGTTCCAGAAGATGATGATGGCGGCGAGCAGGTTCATGCCGGCAATACGATAGTGCTGCCCTTCGCCTGAGCGGTCGCGTATCTCACCTCGACGATGGAAGCTGATGGCGCGCTTGAGGGCATGATGGGCCTCGCCCTTGTTGAGACCGATCTGAGCCTGGCGCTGGAGACCGGCGTCGAGAATCCAGTCGATCATGAACAGGGTGCGCTCGATGCGACCGATCTCCCGCAATGCGAGGGCCAGCTCATTCTGGCGCGGGTAGGAAGCGAGCTTGCGAAGAATCTGGCTGGGGGCGACGATGCCCGCTGCGATCGTTGCCGTGACGCGCAGGATGTCGGGCCAGTTGCGCTCGATGAGCGGTTCATTGATTTTGCCGCCAACCAGCGCTCGCACATTGGCGGGCGTCGCGTTGGGCGTGAAGGCATAGAGTCTTTTCTGAGAGAGATCTCGGATACGCGGTGCGAACCTGTAGCCGAGCAAGGAGCTGGCGGCGAACACATGATCGGTAAAGCCACCCGTGTCGGCAAAATGCTGGCGGACGCGGCGGCCTGCGTCATTCATGAGCAGCCCATCGAGTATATAAGGTGCCTCGCTGACCGTTGCCGGGATGACCTGGGTAGCGAAGGGTGCATATTGATCGGACACATGGCTGTATCCCTTGAGGCCTGGGACGTTGCCATATTTCGCGTTGATCAGATTCATCGCTTCGCCCTGCTCGGTAGCAAGGAAGAACTGCCCGTCGCTGGATGCGGATTTCCCTTGTCCCCAGAAGGCGGACATAGGCAGAGCGGCATGGGCTTCCACGATCATGGCGAGCGCCCGATCATAGGCGCTGCCTTCGACATGCCAGCGTGCGATCCGCAGCAATTCCCAGAAGCTGTGCGTATTGGTCGCCGCTGCCATCTTGCGTAGACCAAGATTGACGCCTTCCGCCAACAACACGTTCATCAGGCCGATCTGGTCGCGGCAAGGCACGCCAGTGCGCAGATGCGTGAAAGCCTCGGAGAATCCGGTTCGCTCATCGACTTCCAGCAACAAATCGGTGATCCTCGTGGACGGGAGCTGTTGATAGAGATCGAGTACGAGATCCTCAGTGCCTTCGGGTGTGTCAGCCTTCAGCTTGTCGATGTGCAGCTTGCCGTTCTCGATGATGCCGCCTGGGATCGTACCGGTTCGCGCCGCGCGGCCAAGCGCCTTCAGTTGTGTATCCAGTCGAGCCATGCGCTCGGCAAGCCATTCGCCGGGTTGCAGCGGCACAGCGAACCGCGCGGTCTGCTCTATCGCCTGTGGCGGGACCAGGATCTGCTTGAGGTCGCCATAGCGGCGCGATTTTGCCAGCCATATGTCGCCGGACCGGAAAGCGTCGCGGATATGGAACAGCACCGCGATTTCCCAAAGTCGGTAGTCGCCGGCGGGCGCAGCGCGAAGATGGCGATGCCATTTGGAGTTGGGACGTAGAAAATCCATAGGAGGATCGGATTTGATCCCGCTCTGTAGCAGCGCGATAGCCGTCAGAAGAGGCTTGGCAATCGGCGCCGCCTGCATGTCGAGCAGGCGCAGCATCCTGGGCGCATAGAGGCGGAAGCGATGATAGCCGTCCAGCACACGGCTGAGCGGGTCGGCAGCGAGCACATTGGTCAACGCAGAGGCCGTGGCGACAAGGGTTCTGAACCGTTCCCAGCCTGGACCGGTGGTGATTATCCAGTCCAGGGATGCGCCATCGTCCTGCGCTCCAAGCAAAGCACCACCGATTTCAGCAAAAGACTTCAGCGTGTCCCGAACGGCCGCCTTTTCGTCGGCGATCTTGGTGCTGCAAAGGCGTTCGGAGACCCGATAGAGACGGCCTACGATGCGATCGTGGGTCTCCACGATGACATCAGCCAGAGATGACCGCCATTCCATGGTGCAGACAGCGAGGATTGCAAGCCGCCTGCCTTCGGGCAGATCGCGCATGCCGTCGGCGTAATAGCGCTCGCCCTGCCGGCGAAGGCGGGTCACACGATGCGCGGGAACGCCGTCCAGCAAATCTGCCGGAAGATCGAACTTGTGGAGATATTCCAGTCGATCCATCAGCCGATTGGCCGCCGCCGAATTTGCGCCAACTTCGAACTGTCGCAGCCATACGAAGCGGGTGATGCGACCATCCACCGTATTCTCTAACAGATGAGCCAAATTCTCGCTCAGGGCTGGTGTTATGCGATGGGCGATACGATCTTCGATCCTGCGTTCGGCCTTGACCAGTGCATCGGCA
Source organism: Gluconacetobacter entanii (assembly GCF_003206495.1). Lineage (GTDB taxonomy): Bacteria > Pseudomonadota > Alphaproteobacteria > Acetobacterales > Acetobacteraceae > Novacetimonas > Novacetimonas entanii. The sequence continues at coordinate 2,424 of NZ_NKUF01000149.1, forward strand.
CAAAGGCGCTCAATCGTTGAGAAACCGGGAAGGATTGTGCGGGTGCGGCGACACTCTGCAACGAAGCGACGGGCAAGATCCTCATTCGATGTCGCCGCCTCGGCTTCCCGAGCGATCCAATCGCGCAAATCCCGTGCGCCCCGCCCCGAAAAGGAGCGATAGCCGTAGATCCGGCGTAGGTCCGCCAGATGCTCATGCCGGGTCTCCTCGCGCGCGGCATAGAGGAGTAGATCGTCACGGCTCAGCCCGAGCTGGGCCGCGATGAAATCCGATACCTGTGCCGGGATCAGCTCGCCAGGGGTGAGTACCCGGCCCGGGTAGCGCAGGACGCACAGTTGCAGCGCGAAGCCGAAACGGTTGTGGGCGCGCCGGCGCTGGCGGATATGCCCGAGATCCTCATCGCTAAGGGTATAGTGCCGCAGCAGATCACCTTGATCGACCGGTAAGTGAAACAGCGCCTCGCGCTGTCGATCGGTCAGGGTCACGCGACGCGGCATACATGCTCCTTATTCTTTCCAAGGTAAGGTTTGAGATAGTTTGATTGCGATGCTGGTTAAGATACACAATAGTGCAAGCTTATGTGCTCATGTTCGTCACCGCTTCAAACCAACGTTTAAGAAACATGCTGATCGGATATGCCCGCGTCTCCAAAGCCGATGGTTCCCAATCCCTCGACCTCCAGCACGACGCCCTGCGTGCCGCCGGTATCGAGCCAGGTAATATTTATGATGATCGTGCATCCGGTAGCCGCGATGATCGGCCCGGCTTAGCTGCATGCCTCAAATCCTTGCGCGACGGCGATGTGCTGGTGGTCTGGAAACTCGATCGCCTCGGGCGCTCGCTCGCCCACCTGGTCAACACCGTGAAGGATCTGTCAGACCGCAGGATCGGCCTGCGTGTGCTGACCGGAAAAGGCGCTCAGATCGACACCACGACCGCATCCGGCCGCATGGTGTTCGGTATCTTTGCCACTCTGGCCGAGTTCGAGCGGGATCTGATCCGCGAGCGCACCATGGCTGGCCTTGCCGCAGCCAGAGCGCGCGGACGAAAGGGAGGGCGAAAATTCGCCCTGACCAAAGCACAGGTGCGTCTCGCCCAGGCCGCCATGGCGCAGCGCGACACGTCTGTTTCCGATCTGTGCAAGGAACTCGGGATCGAGCGCGTCACTCTATACAGATATGTCGGACCGAAGGGCGAGCTCAGGGATTATGGGAAGCGCGTTCTCAGCTTAGCGTAGGATTTCGCCCCCTCCCGCAAACGACCCC
>NZ_NKUF01000097.1 GCF_003206495.1 Gluconacetobacter entanii
CTGCTCAAAACGCAGACCGGAGGCCATCGCAAAAACCGTCAATCAAATCGCCAAAACCCAGAAATTACCGGCCAAGCACATCAATCAGGGGTTCTTCGATCCCTCCAGATCTGGCCCGAATGCTGTGCAATCATCCGTGGAAGAACTGCCGCCGTCGCATTGAGGACACCGGACACGTTTACGTCCACCATTCGCTGCCATTCGTCCACTTTCAGGCTGTCAATGTTGGACAGGGGCATCAGGCCCGCATTGTTGACCAGCACATCAATCCTGCCAAATTGGGCAATGAGGGCATCTGCCGCAGCCTTGCATGAGGTCAGATCCGTAACATCGGTCGAAAGGGCAACGGCTTTACCCCCTGCCCCGGTGATTTCCGCCGCCAGCGTGTCCAGACGGTCCTTGCGCCGTGCTGCCAGACCGACTATTGCACCCTCTGTCGCAAGTTTGCGTGCTGTTGCAGCCCCTATCCAGCTGGAGGCGCCGGTAACAAGGGCGACTTTACCTCTGATGCTCATGATAATCTCCACCTATTCCATTTAAAAAAGATCGAGAAAACAGGTAAAGACCAATGAAAATGGTTTCTGTCGTCCTCTTGCCAAAATCATTGTGATTTTGCGTTTTTGTGAGTTGGACTGGACAATTCACGGCACGTCTGAAAGGTAAACCGGATGCCGTACCCGCATCGTTCTTCGCTGCATGCCGCCAGTTATGCCCTCAATGACCGCATTCCGGGCCGGAAGATCGCGCAAAGCCACGGGGACGCATGGAAAGAGGCCGAGGCACAGATATTCCGCCGACCGCAACAGGAAGATGAAGTGCTGGTCCCGGCCGTGGCCGAACCCTTGCTGGTCTGGATCATCTCGGGAGAAGCGCAGATCGAGGAACGCGAACTGACAGGTGAATGGACGAAAAGTGAGGCCGGGTCCGGATCATTTTTCCTGACACAGACCGATGCGCCTTACCTCATGCGCTGGCAGGCTGATCCGGACCGTCCGTTTGAAGTCCTGCATCTTTATCTGGGGCTTACTCTGGTGAACCGGGCCGCCCGATCGTTGGGGCTTAATCCATCACGGCTTTCCATGCGCGACATTTCCGGTGGTCAGGACGCATTCATATCTGGCGTTCTGACAGGCCTGGCGGCCGAGATCCAGGCGACTCATTCGGCCAGTTCTCTATTTGTAAATGGCCTTCTGGAAAGCCTGACCGTCCATCTTCTGCGTCATTATGCCCGGACACAGCCTTCGCCCACACCCAGACCTGCACAACTGCTAGCGTGGAAGCTGCGCAAGGCGCTGGATCATATGGAGGCCCATCTCGCCGAACCGTTCGATCTCGATCTTCTGGCCGGGTTATGCGGGATGAGCCGGTTTCATTTCAGCCGGTCATTTCACAACACCATGGGGCAAAGCCCATCACGCTGGTTTATCCGGCGGCGTGTGGAACATGCGAAGGACCTTCTGTCACAGACCAACAGGTCCATCATCGAGATCGCCCTGACCAGTGGCTATGAGAGTGCGAGCCATTTTGCACAGATGTTTCGCAGGGAAACCGGCATCAGCCCACGCGACTACAGGAAGCTATGATGGAGACGGATAAGGCGGCTACTACCTCCCTGCTTCAAATTCATTGACCAGATAGCGGTTAAGGCAGACCTAAAAGGCCGCCTTTAGACGCTGTTTTTCTCAATGCGTAACTTTCAGGCTTGATTTCCGACTCTTCTTCGGCGGGATGCTGGCCACACGCTTTCTTGGTATCTTCGCATCAAAAACCGTTGCGGATCACGACATCTAGCGCTGTTCAACGAATTAATTGGCCTTGAGCTGAGCCAGTTCCGATGCACGCCATATCTCCCAGCGGCGAAGCAGGCGGTGGTATGGTTCACCTGTCCGCTCATCCAGCTTTTCTACCGCGGTTATCCGGTCCGTACGAAAATGACGGAAGTCCTGTCGCAGTTCGCACCAAGCGATCAGTACGCGCGTGGTATCCGAATAGCCAAGAACCACTGGCCATACCGTACGCTCGGTTAGCGTACCCCGTTGATCGCAATAATGCAGGCGCAATTTCATTTCTTTACGTATTGCAGATCGAAAGTCCGCCGCGTCCACCGTATCCTTGGACGCATCAAGAGGCAGCTTCGCCGCAGTGCTCGGCGCAATGATAAATGGCTGCAGGCGCTCGGGCACAACTGCCGCAATCTTAGCAAGAACGTCCAATGCCGTACATGCAAGCATTTCATCGCCATGGGCTGCCACCCACTGCGCGCCCAGAACAATCGCCTCAATTTCCACCGGGGTCAGCGCAAGCTGCGGCATGTCGTATCCGGAGCCGAGCACGTAACCAACGCCAGCCTCACCTGAAACGGGCACGCGCTGCCCCATCAGATGCGCGATATCGCGGTAGATCGTGCGCGTGGAGACCTCCAATTCCCCAGCCAGCGCCTGCGCCGTGATGGGGCGCGACGACCGGCGCAGGATTTGGATAATCTGAAAAAGGCGGTCGGTACTACGCAAGGGTTTTGCAATCATGCTGACAGGATGCTGTCAGCATGATTGTGCCAAAAGACGGCGAACACAACCTTATGCAGGAATCGCTCGATGAAGTTTGCCTCTACCCGCCTGATTGCCGCTGACATCAACACCATGGTTGCATTTTATGAATTGGTGACCGAACAGCCTGCCGAATGGCTTGCACCCCAGTTTGCCGAAATCGTCACCCCTGGCGCGACACTCGCGATCGGTAGCGCCGAGACGGTCGCCCTGTTCAGGGAAGGAACTGCCGAACCGGGGGCAAACCGCACCGCAATTCTGGAATTCAGGGTTGATGACGTGGATGCCGTATTCGCACGCCTGAAAAACAAAGTGGACGTTGTGATTGAGCCAAAGCTGCTGCCATGGGGCAACCGCACGGCCCAGTTCCGCGATCCCGAGGGCACGATCATCAGCCTGTTTACGCCGTTAACCAAAGCCGCCCGCGCCCGTTTCGGAACCCGGCGACAACTGGTAGCCAACCGGTCTGTTATTTCTATAGACAACATACAGGAAAGCGGGGGGGGAGGCGAACGACCTGGTTCTAGGAACTAGGGCCTGTTAGATCTTGAATTTCTTCCCATATTGTAGGGATGGAAGAAGGAGACAGAACAGGCACCTTTACGGACGAGACATGGGCGATCTGGGAACCTCTGATTGAAGAGGTTCGCCCGAGGGGCAAGACGCCGCCACATGATCTGCGGCGGACGATAGCAGCGATTTTCTGGCGTCATGAGAATGGCGCGAAATGGCGGAGTATCCCCGCTGAACTGGGTCCGTGATGGCGGGCTGCGCAGCTTTTCATCCGCTGGGCGAAGCTCGGCGTATGGGAGCGGCTGCTCGCACTGGTTCAGGAACAACAGGGAGTGGCATTCGGAATGACTTTTCTGGATGGCACAAACATCAGGGCTCACCACAAAGCGGCGGGAGCCCAAAAAAAGGGGCCTCTTTCGAAGAGC
>NZ_NKUF01000009.1 GCF_003206495.1 Gluconacetobacter entanii
GGGAAAGCGCCTGCGTATCGCTGCCAGGACATCAACGGCCCCATCACGGTCCTGGATGTCGGCGGCATGAACGAGGAGAAAGATCAGGAAGCCGCAGGTGTCCGTCACGATATGGCGCTTGCGGCCCTTGACCTTCTTACCCGCGTCATAGCCCGAAAGCCCGCCGCTTTCCGTGGTTTTTACCGACTGGCTATCAATCACGCCCGCGCTTGGAGAGGCTTCACGCCCCTCAATCTCGCGCAGGCTCATGACCAGGACCGTATTCATGACTTCGAACAATCCGGCATCACGCCAGGCGTAAAAATAGCGCCTGACGGTCGAGACCGGCGGAAAGCATTTCGGCAGCAAACGCCACGCACACCCGGCCGAGGCTATGTAGAGCATCGCGTTGACCACCTCGCGCATATCCGTCGTGCGGGGGCGACCACCCCGTTTCGCCGGGGGTATAAATGGCATGATCAGAGCCCACTCTTCGTCCGTCGTATCCGATGGATATCGCATTCCTTCCCGGCTATGTTCACGTCGGGCAATACCAGTCCATGTCACCATTCACTCCATCTCTTCGCAAAGACGGATGAATCACAACAGGCTGGTATTGTTCAAAAACTTTCGGATCGGGCTCTTAAACGAAAAAGGTCACGAGGAGGCGAATTTTTCTATTGCGTTATGGGCGTATTGTCCTCATATGCGCTCCCTACGCAACAACGCACGTGCCACTGGCCCTCTGAGGTTACGCAACTACGTCAAGCGTTCTGGCAATCGGAGCCTGCTGCTTGGGCTCCTCACTGGTCGCTGGTCCGTTAGACCGTTTCGCAACATCTGTCCGTTTGTTCAGTACTTCCACTTGCATCCGGACGGCAGAACAGAAGGGATTTGGGTGCGATGACTCCCAAAATCGCCCGTTATCTGGCCGAGCAGTCCCCTGCGACGCCATGCCTTGTCGTTGACGTCGATCGCGTCGAGGAACGCTATAGCGCCCTGCGCGAGGCGTTGCCGCTTGCGCGCATCTACTACGCGGTCAAGGCGAATCCGGCTCCGGCCATCCTCGACCGCCTTGTCGGCCTTGGTTCTGCCTTCGATGCCGCCTCGTGGGAAGAAATCCAGATGTGCCTGCGCGCCGGTGCCGCGCCGCAGGACATCTCGTTCGGCAATACCGTCAAGAAGGTGTCGGCCATTGCGCGCGCGCATGAGGCAGGCATCGACATGTTCGCCTTCGACTGCGCCGAGGAACTCGAAAAGCTGGCGCGCCATGCGCCGGGCGCGCGGGTCTACTGCCGCCTGATCGTGGAGAACGAGGGCGCGGACTGGCCGCTGTCGCGCAAGTTCGGCACGACGCTGGACAATGCGCGCGACCTGATGCTGCGGGCGCGTGACATGGGGCTGGACCCGTATGGCCTGTCCTTCCATGTCGGCAGCCAGCAGACCGAAACCAACGCGTATGAAGCCGCGATCGCGCGGGTCGGCATGCTGTTCACCGACCTGAAGGCCGCAGGGCTTGAACTGCGCATGGTCAACCTTGGTGGCGGGTTCCCGATCCGTTACCGCGATGACGTGCCGGGCATCGACCGTTTCGCGCTGGCGATCAGCCACGCGATGACGGAGCATTTCGGCAATGACCTGCCGGAAATGATCGTGGAGCCGGGACGTTTCATCGTTGGTGACGCGGGCGTGGTCTCGTCCGAGGTCGTGCTGGTCAGCCGTCGCGGCATTGATGATGGCGTGCGGTGGGTCTATCTCGACATCGGTCGCTTCGGCGGTCTGGCGGAGACGGAGGGCGAGGCGATTCGCTATGGCATCTGCACGCCGCATGACGGCATGGCGACAGGGCCGGTGGCGATTGCCGGTCCGACCTGCGACGGGGCGGACATCATGTATGAAAAGACGCCCTATAACCTGCCGCTGGGTCTGGAATCGGGCGACCGGGTCGAACTGCTCTCCACCGGGGCGTATGTCTCGACCTACTGCTCGACCGGGTTCAATGGCCTGGCGCCGTTGACCGAGCATTATATCTGAGTGGATCTTTCTGCCTAAAATACTGAAAAGTAATAAAAGTTTTTGGGTGCCGCCTTTTTTCAAAAAGGCGGCGTCTTTTGAAGCTTTTTGAAAAAAGCTTCACCAAAAACTTTTAAAAACCTGTCTTTCGGGAGGGGCGGCGCGGGATATCCGTGGCCGTCCCTTTTCTATTTTGTGGGGCGCGATAGAACATCACCCGTCTGTCATCTTCCGTCGGGGGCGCGCCATGCGTAATTCATTTTCCTTTCTGCCCGCCTGCCTTGCCACCGCATTGCTGTGCTTTGGACTGGCGCGACCGGCATGGGCGAATCCGTCTCTGGTGCATGCAACGCCCGCCGCGCGACAGAGCGTGGGGGCGGGAACGGTGACGATCCGGCTGGATTTCGATTCGGTCATTGATCCGTTTCACACGCGACTCGTCCTGCTCGGGCCAAGCGGGGTGCCGCAACTGCTGCTGGCCTCGCCCAAGGATGACGAGCAGCAGGTGATTTCGGTCGATGTGCCGCTGTCCACGCCGGGCGCATATGTCCTGCAATGGCGCGCGGGCGGCAAGGGAAGTGGCGTCAGCCATGGCGACGTGCCGTTCGAGGTGGTCGCCGCCCCACAGAAGTAACGACCTGCTGGGGGCAGGCCTGAAATATCCGGGCGGCTTCCCGGACCCGGCAGGGCGCGCGCTCCCTGCACCCTGATTCGTTCACGAAGTCATGGTTTCCCAAGGGTAATACCCTTGGGTGGGGGTTCGGGGGCAAAGCCCCCGGGCATGCGACGCCACTGGCCTGTTAAACGCCGGACCGCGTTATTCCACGGCCGCGCGCAATCCGGCGCCCGCCGCCAGCGGGCACAGCGGGATCGCTGCGGCCAGGAACGCCGCGAGCAGTTCAAGGTCCGGCCCCCATGACAGGCCCGTCTGTGCCGCATCCAGCGCCGCCGCGCCGAAAATCAGCGCGGGCGTGGTCAGCGGCAGCACCAGCAGCGGCAGCAGCACGCCGCCGCGTCGCGCGCCCAGCACGACCGAGGCCGCCATCCCCCCGATCAGCGAGAGAATCAATGTGCCCAGCAGCAGTCCGATCAGCAGGATCGGCAGGCTGTCCGACGGCATGCCCAGCATGATGCCCAGGGGTGCTGCGGCAGCCAGCAGCGGCAGGCCGGTGGTCAGCCAGTGGGCCATCATCTTCGCCAGTGCGATCAGCGCGGGCGGCAGGCCGGTCATCATCAACTGGTCCAGCGATCCGTCCTCCAGTTCCGACCCGAACAGGCGGTCGAGCGGCAGGAGGGCGGCCAGAAGCGCGCAGACCCAGACGATTCCCGGCGCCATGTGGCGCAGCAGTTCCGGCGAGGGGCCGAGTGCGAGCGGGAACAGCGCGCCCGCAAGGATGAAGAACAGCACGGAACCCAGCGTATCCGCCCCGTGGCGCAGGGCCAGGCGCAGGTCGCGTTCAAGGATGGCGAGGATCAGGGTGGGGGTCTGAAGCTTCAAAACAGGTCATCCTCGGGGAAATCCTCCATCGCCTGGGGGATGTCGGATTCGTTCAGTCCCGGCAGCGCCAGCGATTTTGCATCCGGCAGGGGCAGGGGAACGTGCGTGGTTGCGATCACGATTCCGCCAGCTTCGCGATGGGTGCGGAAAAGCGTTTCCAGCAGTCCCATCGTGTTGCTGTCGAGGCCGAGGCTCGGTTCATCCAGCAGCCAGAGCGGCGCACGGGCCAGCAGGACGCGCGCCAGTGCGGCGCGGCGTTTCTGCCCGGCCGAGAGCATGCGTGCAGGCAGGTCCGCCAGTCCGGAAATATTGAGTGCAGACATGCAGGAATCCGGATCGCCGCCGCCAGCGCGCGCCGCCAGCGTCAGGTTTTCGCGCAGCGTCAGCCCGGGTTTGAGCGCATCCTGATGGCCCAGGTACGCCACCCGTTCGGCATGGCGCGAACGGTCCGCCAGCGCATCGACGCCTGACCACAGCACATGGCCGCCTTCCGGTTTGCGCAGCCCGGCCAGCACACGCAGCAATGTGGACTTTCCAGCACCGTTCGGACCGGTCAGCAGCAGCGCGTCACCCGCGTCGAGCGCCAGGCCAACCTGGTCCAGAACAAGGCGTTCCCCGCGAAAAACCGAGATATTTTCCACTTTCAGCAGGGGCGTGTTCCTGGGGGCAAAGGCAGTGATGGCCGGGTCCTCCACATGATTGTGACCGGGGTGGGACAGGGCGTGCCGAAACCCGATCCCGCGTTCTTGTTACCGGGGCTAGCTTGTGTCAGCCCCGCGTCCGGGTATGTTCTACCACCGTTGGGAGATCAAGCCGGTTATCCACTGAAAGGTCACGCCACGCCTGTCTGTTCACGTGGCGGGAGGGCTTCGGTGGATGGCTAACGGCTGATGCCTCGGAGGAAACAAAGCCAATGAAGACGGTTGGGCACGACTCACTGAAAACGGGCCGCACACTTAATGTGGACGGCAAGACCTACCATTATTTTTCCATCCCCGAAGCCGAGAAGACAATCGGCGACGTCGCACGACTGCCGGTCAGCCTGAAGGTGCTGCTGGAAAACGTCCTGCGGTTCGAGGACGGACATTCCTATACGGTTGACGACGCCAAGGCGATCGCCGGCTGGCTGCCCAAGGGCAGTTCCACCAAGGAAGTGCAGTTCAAGCCCGCGCGCATCCTGATGCAGGACTTCACCGGCGTCCCCGCCGTGGTTGACCTTGCCGCGATGCGCGACGGCATCCTCAAGCTCAAGGGTGACCCGCAGAAGGTCAACCCGCTGGTGCCCGTCAACCTCGTGATCGACCATTCGGTCATGGTGGATGTCGCGGGTTCGCCCGAAGCGCTGCAGGATAACGTCACGATCGAGTTCGAACGTAACGGCGAACGTTACGCCTTCCTGCGCTGGGGCCAGGAAGCGTTCGAGAACTTCTCGGTCGTGCCGCCGGGCACGGGTATCTGCCATCAGGTGAACCTGGAATATATCGCGCAGGCGGTGTGGACGGCGCATGTCGGTGGCAAGGACTATGCCTATCCCGACACCCTGTTCGGCACCGACAGTCACACGACCATGGTCAACGGCATGGGCGTGCTGGGCTGGGGTGTTGGCGGGATCGAGGCCGAGGCCGCGATGCTGGGCCAGCCGATCGCCATGCTGATCCCCGATGTCATCGGGTTCAAGATGACCGGCAAGCTGCCCGAAGGCGTGACCGCCACCGACCTGGTGCTGACGGTGACGCAGATGCTGCGCAAGAAGGGCGTCGTCGGCAAGTTCGTCGAGTTTTTTGGCCCCGCCCTTGACCACCTGCCGGTGGCCGACCGCGCGACCATCGCCAACATGGCCCCGGAATACGGCGCGACCTGCGGCTTCTTCCCCGTCGATGACCTGACGCTGGATTACCTGCGCCAGACCGGCCGCGAGGAACACCGCATCAAGCTGACGGAAGAATACCTCAAGGCGCAGGGCATGTTCCGTCACCCGCATTCGGAACATCCCGTCTTCACCGACACGCTGGAACTCGACCTTGCGACCATCGTGCCGTCGATCGCGGGTCCGAAGCGTCCGCAGGACCGCGTGGTCCTCAAGGGTGCCGACAAGGCGTTCGAGACGGAACTGACCGGCAGCCTGGGCGTGCCCGAAGCCGACAAGAACAAGAAGGCGCCTGTCGCGGGCACCAACTATGAACTGGGTCACGGCGATATCGTGATCGCGGCGATCACCTCGTGCACCAACACCTCCAACCCGGCGGTCCTGATCGCGGCGGGCCTAGTGGCGAAGAAGGCGCGCGCGCTGGGCCTGAAGCCCAAGCCGTGGGTGAAGACGTCGCTGGCGCCGGGTTCGCAGGTTGTCACCGACTACCTGACGCGTGCGGGCCTGCAGGAAGAGCTGGACGCGATGGGCTTCAACACCGTCGGGTATGGCTGCACCACCTGTATCGGCAATTCCGGCCCGCTTGAGGACCACATTGTCGATGCCATCGAGAACAACAAGCTCGTGGCCGTGTCCGTCCTGTCGGGCAACCGCAACTTCGAGGGGCGTATTTCCCCGAACGTGCGCGCCAACTACCTCGCCAGCCCGCCGCTGGTGGTCGCCTACTCCCTGCTGGGCACCATCCGCGAGGACCTGACGACGGCGTCGCTGGGCACGTCCAAGGATGGCAAGCCGGTGTACCTGAAGGACATCTGGCCCACCAACCACGAGATCGCCGCCCTGATGGGTTCGGCCATCACGCGTGACGAGTTCATCAAGCGCTACAAGCACGTCAGCCAGGGCACCAAGGAGTGGCAGAACCTGAAGGTCGCGACGGGTTCGGAAACCTATGCATGGGATCCGTCCTCCACCTACGTGCAGGATCCGCCGTACTTCCAGGACATCACGCCCGAGCCCAAGCCGCGTGGCGACATCATCGGTGCGCGCATCCTTGCGCTGCTGGGTGACAACATCACGACCGACCACATCTCGCCCGCCGGCGCGATCAAGGAAAGCTCCCCTGCGGGCAAGTATCTTGAAGCCCATGGCGTCGCGAAGAAGGACTTCAACTCCTACGGTTCGCGTCGTGGCAATGACCGCGTGATGGTGCGTGGCACGTTCGCCAACATCCGCATCAAGAACGAGATGGTTCCTGGGACCGAGGGTGGCTTCTCCAAGCATTATCCCGACGTCAAGGAAGGCGCCATCTACGACGTGGCGATGGAGTACAAGAAGGAAGGCACGCCGCTGGTCGTCTTTGGCGGCAAGGAATACGGCATGGGGTCGTCGCGCGACTGGGCGGCGAAGGGCACCCTGCTGCTGGGCGTGCGTGCGGTGATCGCCGAAAGCTTCGAGCGCATCCACCGTTCCAACCTGGTGGGCATGGGCGTGCTGCCGCTGCTGTTCAAGGACGGCACGACGCGCAAGACGCTGGGCCTGAAGGGCGATGAAATCATCGAAATCAAGGGGCTGGACAACATCACCCCGCGCATGACGATGACGATGACCATCACCCGTGCCGATGGCTCCAAGCAGGAAGTTCCCCTGCTGTGCCGTGTCGATACGCTGGACGAGGTCGAGTATTTCCGCAATGGCGGCATTCTCCAGACCGTTCTGCGTGGCATGACCAAGGCCGCCTGATCCATACAGGCCGGCTGGTGGTTTCGCCAGCATAGGTAAGAAAGACGGCGGTCCGTATCACGGACCGCCGTTTTTTTATGTCCCGATGATGGCGGTCCGTCCTGCCGATGGCGAAAAACCGCCGGATTCGCCCATGCCTCCGTCCCCGTTATACGGAACCTTGCAAGAAACACATGTCGGCGGTGCTTTTACGCTATATTGTGTATAAATACGGCATCGTTTAAAACTATATATGATGTAATAACATGCTGCACGTACCGGGGCCTCATGGATCTGCTCTCTGCCTTGCACAGCTTCGTTCGCGTGGCTGCAACTGGCTCGTTCTCCGCCGTTTCACGTGAAACCGGGGCCAGCCAGCCGACGATTTCGCGCCATATCGCACTGCTGGAGGCCCATTACGGCGCCACCCTGTTCGCGCGCACAACCCGCAGCCTGATGATGACGGAGGACGGGCGCAGCCTGCTTCCTCATGCCTATGAAGTGCTGGAGATCCTGGAGACGGCGGAAACCGCGCTGGGACGTCGCCGGGCGTCGGTGTCGGGACTGGTCCGGCTGGGTGTTACGACGGCTTTCGGCCTGTATCTGACGGGCAAGCTGGGCAAGCTGCTGGAGGAGCATCCCGACCTGTCGGTCGAACTCGTCATGCGCGACGGGTTTGGTGACCTGGTGGAGGAGGGACTCGACCTTGCGGTCAGGGTGGGGTCCATTGCCGAAGGTTCCCTGATTGCGCGGCGACTCGGGTCCGTGCGTCGGTATGTCGTGGCTTCCAGCGACTATCTGGCCCGGCGTGGCACGCCGGCGCATCCGCGCGACCTGCTGAACCATCCCTGCATTGCCTACAGCTATGGCGGATCGCGCCATGACTGGCATTTCGAGTGCAAGGGGGAGGAGAACGTCGTCGCCGCCAGTGGCCCCTTCCGCGCCAACAGCAGCGAGGCCGTATTGCAGGCGGTGCGTTCCGGCCTGGGCATCGGCATGCTGCCGTCCTTTCAGGTGGAGGAAGATATCGCCAGCGGGCGGTTGATCCACCTGTTTCCCGAATGGACGGTGCCGGAAATGCCGTTCTATGCGGTGCATACCGGACCGCGCACCCTGCCGCTGCGCACGCGCACGGTGCTGGATTTCCTGATCGATATTTCGGACGTGCTGCGGCAGGGGTAAGCCGTCCGTAGGGGGCGCGTGGAACCTGTCAAAAGGGTTCGTGCTGGGGGGGATGGTCAGGGCTCTGCCCTGAAACCCGCCAAAGGGCATTGCCCTTTGGAAACCATGACTTTTCAGGGCATTGGGGTGTGGGATCGAGATCCAGCACCCAAAGCATTCAGAAGTTTTTGGTGAAGCTTTTTCAAAAAGCTTCAAAGAATGTCGCCTTTTCAAAGACGGGGCGACATCCAAAAACTGTTATGTTTCCTCAATCAAGCGAACTGCTGGCATTCTTGTCGGTCGGTGCCGCCGGATCCTGCGATGCACGGGCGCGCTGTTCCTCGCTGGAGGCCATCATGTCGCTGTTGAAGCCGTCATGCAGGATATGCGCCCACGTTTCCATCCAGCTATTGCCTTTCTGCACGAAATTCAGCGCGGCGGGATGCTGCGACAGCGTTTCCTTGGCCCAGTCATCCGGGCTTTGCAGGGAGGAGGTCTTGTCGGTGGCGACCGGATTGAGGAAGATCGTCACCGTTTCCATATTCACCGTATGGTCAGGTGAAGGGGAGGCGAGGGTCCAGCTTGCCTTGTAAAGGACATTCGGCAGGGTAAAGCCCAGTTCCTTCAGGCGGTTGGCAATGATGGCCGTGCGCGTGATGTAGGTGGGATAGACCGCCGCCGTGAACCAGCATTCCACACCCGGCGGTTTTGCCGGCATGACATGGGCGGCAAGGTTGCGGTCGTCATGGCAACTGGAATCCATCGACAGCGCGGCGGTCTCCGGCAGGGCCTGCGTGCTGGCCTCGGCCCCGATCAGGCCGGTGACGACATGGTCGTGAACCCGGACAAGGACATTTTCCAGAATCTCGCCATGCGGGCCGGTGATGACATTCATGACCGGATGCCACACCCCTGCCGGCAGCGGCAGGATGCGGCCCGCGAACGGGATCGCCTTGGTCAGGCGATCGGTGATCGGCATCATGGTTACGACGCCATCATCACCACCGCCGGCATTGTCGCTGGGGGGCGGGGCGTCATTCATGCCCAGTGCATGATGGATGCGCTGGGTGATGTTCTGCACACCGGGCCACAGGCGCCCCAGATACGCAGGTGGAAAGACCAGCATCAGGATCGAAAAGATGAAAATGGAATACAGGCACAGACGCCATACCGGGGCACGATGCCAGAGACGGGAAAAAGCAGACATTCCGGGATTTCATATCCTGACGCGACATCCGGCCGGGAACGCAGGACCGGATGACAGAAAAGACCATTTCGCCTTACGCCGCGCATCCGGGCAGCCACAGGGCGACTGATGACGCCACGATCACGGGGGATCCCGGCCCCGTCAATGGGACAGGGTGCGGATTACTTGATGATGCGTGCCTTCTGGGCTTCGCTGTCATTGGCGATTTCCGCCACGACACCATCCTCGTTCGACACGATACGTACCAGCTTCGCACCCTGCTGCTGCGCGGTGATGAGCGAGTCGCTGATCATGTCCTCGATCGAACGGGCAAGGTCGCGCGCGCTGGCGGCGGGGCCCATGCGGTCCTGACGGCGCATGACCTGGAACAGCAGCGACGGGTCGATGCCGCCGGTTTCCACCTTCAGGCCATAGCTGTCGATCATCGCCTCGATCTCCAGCGCGGAGACGCGGGCGATATCCAGCCCCTCGAGCGCACGGAACACGAAGATCCGGTCCAGACGGTTCAGCACTTCCGGCGCGAAGCCCGCCTGGCGCAGGGCCTCGACGGATTCGGCGCGCATCTTGTCGGGCTCGTCACTCAGGCGGTCGGCGATCTCCGACAGTTCATCCGTCGCGATGTTGGAGGTCAGGATGAAGATGCAGCGCACGGTGGAGATGTGCTGCCCCGTGGAGGCCTCGGTCACATGGCCGTCGTTCCATGCCGTCAGGAACTTCTTGAAGACATCGGGATGCGCCTTCTCGATCTCGTCGAGCAGCACCACCGCGTCGGGCTTTTCCTTCAGCCCCCCGGTCAGCTTGCCGTACGTGTCGGATCCGACATACCCCTTGGGCGAACCGAAAAGCTGCGTCGCGGCGTGCGGCGAACTCATCTGCGTCATGTCGAAGTTCAGCAGGGGCCGGTCAAGCTGGCGCGCAAGCTGCTTGGCAAGGTAGGTCTTGCCAGTGCCCGGCGGCCCGGCCAGCAGGAAGATGCCCACGGGCTTGCCACGGACATGAAGCGCCAGCCTGCGGCGTAGCTGGGCGGCGATGTCCTCGCACACCTGGTCCTGGCCGATGACGCGCGCACGCAGGCTCGCGGCCAGTTCCTCGGCATCTATGATGGTTTCTTTCTGCTCGCGCGCCAGCATTTCTTCCAGCGCACTACGATTGGTCAGTCTGGCCAGTACGTCCATCATCCATCCCCGTCTGCGTCGGAGTCCATTTCTGGCCAGTTTCTCTGCACGGTTTTCGAACCAGAGTCCGGCCAGCGTCAAAAATGCGCTACCCACGGCTGCGACCGGATAGGCCGGCGCACACCATTCCATGAAATGCCGTATGCTGGCGAGCGAAAGATGCAAGGCCGCAGCGGCCTGTATGCTGCCCAGTATCAGGAATATGACCATGATGACCGGCAGCATGCGTTCAAAAGCCGGATACAGCGCCTTCATTGAACGACGACCCCGATAACAAGTTGTCCATCCTTGTACAGCACCGGCAGCGACGTCGGCCCGGGGACGAAGATCGCCCCCGCATGCAGTCCGGTGGCGCCCGGGTCGCTGACGGGACGGATTGTGACCTCGCCCGCGATGCGGATCGGCAGGACAACCGTACGTGGCTGCCCCGTCAGGTGCACGATCTGGGTCAGGCCCATGGATTCCACGCTGACGACCGAACTGCCCGTGCCCATGTCATACAGCGGCATTTCCGCCAGCACGATCTCATGGCGCTTGAGCGCCGCGAGGATCGCATTCTTCTGGTTGATGTCGAATGACGTGAACTGCAGCATGTCGGTTGCGCGGTCCGGCGCGATCATGGGCATTTCACCCAGAAGGTCCGCATGCGTGCGGGTATGGTCCACCACCGCGCGCAATCCCCCGCCGGCACTGCTGCCGCCCTGTCCCGCCAGTGCGGTGGGCGCCCCAGCAGCGCCGCCTGCGCCACTGGTGGCATCCGACGCGCCGCCAAGGCTGTGGACGCCAAGGCCCCCCGCCACGACAGCCGCCAGCAGCCCCGCCACGACCATGCGGCGGCTGCCGCCCTGGCGTTGTGGCTGGCGGGATGGTTCCGTCGGTGGGGCGGACATCGGCGTCATGTTATTATAATGATGGGGCGGGAAGGGGGAGGCAAGCGTTTAAGCGGCGCGTAGTGTGACCGGCGGCTTAAAAAAGCGTTCACATATGCATTTGCCCGTCCCGTACTGTCGGCGTGCACTATATAGAACTTGCGAACTGGCGGATCATGGCCTAAGTATTGCGGCAATTCCTTCAATTTACGATTATTTGGGGGGTGGCCGCAGGGCCGCCTTTTTTGCATTGGACGCAGACCTGCCTTTCCTGACCGGCCTCGACGCCCGCATCGCCGACATGATCGGCCCCGCGCTGGTGGACATGGGGTTCGAGCTTGTCCGCGTCGCGGTGCTGGGGCGGGAATCCCCGACCGTGCAGATCATGGCCGATCGCGCCGATGGTTCGCAGATCACCATTGAGGATTGTGAGCAGATCAGTCACGCGGTCGGCGCAATCCTCGACGTGGAGGACCCGCTGCCGGGTGAATGGACGCTGGAGGTCTCGTCCGCCGGGATCGACCGCCCGCTGACGCGACCCAAGGACTGGGACCGTTATGCCGGCCACCTTGCGAAGGCGGAGATGAACATGCCCGTCGATGGCCGCAAGCGGTTTTCGGGCATCGTGCTGGGCGCGCGCGACGGGCACGGGTTGATGCGCCTTGACGACGGGGTCGAGGTGGCGTTGCCTTTCGAGGAGATGCGCAAGGCGCGGCTGGTGCTGACCGATGCGCTGATCGAGGCGAGCGCCCGCATGGCGCGTACCGACGGTGACGCGCCGCAGACTGATGAGGACCCGACGGCCGAGTCGCCGGACGGGATGTTGGAACAGACTCGCGGTCGGCGCGGCGGCAAGCCGTCGCGCAAGGCCCACTGAAAGACGCTCTGGAGACCCTGATGGATACGTCCGTTTCCCGTCCTGAACTGTTGCTGGTGGCGGATGCCGTCGCGCGTGAGAAGTCGATCGACCGCGAAGAAGTGCTCGAGGCGATGGAGCAGGCCATCCAGAAGGCCGGCCGCGCCAAGTACGGCCACGAAAAGGACATTCGCGCCACCATCGACCGCAAGACCGGTGACGTGCGCCTGTCGCGCTGGACCGAGGCGGTGGAGGAAGTGGAGAACGAGGAGACCCAGATCCCGCTTCACATCGCGCGCAAGTTCCGCCAGGAAATCCAGTTGGGCGAACACCTGATCGACCCGCTGCCGCCCATCGATTTCGGCCGCATCGCCGCCCAGACGGCCAAGCAGGTGATCGTCCAGCGCGTGCGCGAATACGAGCGCAAGCGCCAGTACAACGATTTCAAGGACCGCGTGGGCGAGATCGTCAACGGCACCGTCAAGCGGACCGAATACGGCAACCTGATGGTGGAAATCGGCAGTTCCGAGGCGCTGCTGCGCCGCGACGAACTGATCCCGCGCGAAAGCTTCCGCAATTCGGATCGCGTGCGCGCCTATATCTATGACGTGCGTGATGAGCCGCGCGGGCCGCAGATCTTCCTGTCGCGCACGCATCCGGCGTTCCTTGCCAAGCTGTTCGCGCAGGAAGTGCCCGAAATCTATGACGGCATCATCGAGATCAAGGCCGTGGCC
Source organism: Gluconacetobacter entanii (assembly GCF_003206495.1). GTDB lineage: Bacteria > Pseudomonadota > Alphaproteobacteria > Acetobacterales > Acetobacteraceae > Novacetimonas > Novacetimonas entanii. The sequence continues at coordinate 13,079 of NZ_NKUF01000009.1, forward strand.
CGTGATCCGGGTTCGCGCGCCAAGATGGCGGTGATCTCCCGCGATGCCTCCATCGACCCGGTCGGCGCGTGCGTCGGCATGCGCGGATCGCGCGTGCAGGCGGTGGTGCAGGAACTGCAGGGCGAGAAGATCGACATCATCCCGTGGAGCCCGCAGGCCGCGACCTTCGTGGTCAACGCGCTGGCGCCGGCGGAAGTCAGCAAGGTGGTGATGGACGAGGAAGCCGGCAGGGTCGAGGTGGTCGTCCCCGACGAGCAGTTGAGCCTTGCCATCGGCCGTCGCGGCCAGAACGTGCGCCTTGCCAGCCAGTTGACGCGCTGGGACATCGACATCCTGACCGAGGCCGAGGAATCGGAGCGTCGCCAGGAAGAGTTCCGCCGCCGCAGCAACCTGTTTGTCGAGGCGCTCGACGTTGACGACGTGATCGCCGGCCTGCTGGTGACCGAAGGGTTCCATTCCATCGAGGAACTGGCCTTCGCCGATGCGGACGAACTGGCGGGAATCGAGGGCTTTGACGAGGATGTCGCCAGCGAACTGGTGCGCCGCGCCGAAGGCTTCCTCGCCCGTCGCGAAGAGGAAATGGACGAAAAGCGCCGCGCGCTTGGCGTGTCGGACGATATCGCCAACCTTGGTGTATTCACGGTGCAGATGCTCGTGACGCTGGGTGAGAAGGGCGTCAAGACGCTTGACGACCTTGCGGACCTGGCGGGTGACGAACTGGTCGATATCCTTGGCGCCGATGCCATTGATGAGGAAGCGGCCAACGAGATCATCATGGCCGCGCGTGCGCACTGGTTCGAGGATGACGAGTCGGGGGCGGATGAGGCCCCTGAACAGCAGGAGAATTCCGACGTCTGAGGAATATCCCATAGACGATCACGAGACGCAGGAAGAACGCGGGCCGCTGCGCCGTTGCGCGGTCACGCGGGAGCGCCTGCCACGTGAAACGATGGTCCGGTTTGTTATTTCACCTGACCGGATCGTGACCCCCGATCTTTCCGCGCGTCTGCCCGGACGGGGAATTTGGTTGAGCGCACGGCGGGATGTGCTAGAAACAGCACAGACACGTGGCGTGTTTGCACGTGCCGCGCGCGGACAGGTTGTCATTCCGCCTGATCTGGCCCATCTGGTAACGGACGGGCTTGAACGCAGGATGATGGATGTCCTGGGACTCGCACGGCGGGCCGGACAGGTTGTCTGTGGCTTTGCCAAGGTGCGGGAATGGGTCGTGGGCGGTCGCGCCGCGCTGGTTATCCAGGCGGCGGACGGGAGCCCGGACGAGAGGATGAGAGTTTTGTCCGGTGCACGGGATCTTCCGGTTGCGGTTGTTCCTACGGCATCGGCACTGGGTGCGGCATTCGGCCGTGACCATGTCGTTCATGCAGCGATGCTGCATGGCGAACTGGCGCGCCGTTTCCGTGTCGAGAATGAACGTTTTGCGGGACTGTCCGGCAGGATGGAACCGAATTCGGCGGATAAGTCCGTCGGACGGTGTGAACAGGCGGGTACATGAGCGAAGGCAACGATCAGGATCAGGGTAAGGGACGCTTGTCCCTGCGGCCGGCGGGCCGGAGGGAGGTCGGACGGACGGTCGATGCCGGTTCCGTCAGGCAGAGCTTCAGCCATGGTCGTTCAAAGGTAGTCCAGGTGGAGGTGCGCAAGAAGCGCGGCGCCGGGACTCCAGGCAGCGGATCCGGTCCGTCGGGTGGCCGTTCCGGTGGCCGCGCCGGTGCCGGACGGGCGCTGACGGCGGCCGAACTGGCCACGCGCCAGCGCGTGCTCGAAGAGCAGCGCAAGGCCGCGATCCAGCGTGAGAAGGAACGGCGCGAACAGGAAAAGATCACGATCCTGTCGGCTGCCGAGGAAGCGCGGCGCAAGGAAGAGGACGCCCGCCGCGAGGCCGAGGAAAGCGCACGCGCCAAGGCCGAGGCCGAAGCGCGCGAGCGTGAGGAAAAGCAGGCCCGTGCCGCAAGCGCCCCGCAGTCCAAGGGTCCTGCCGCAGCGCCGACGCCGGAACCCCCGGGTCCCGTCGTGTCGGCCACGCCGATCCCCGGCGAGGTGACGCTTGCGCCGCCGATGGAACGTCTGCGTCCGCTGGCTGAACGCGCGATCATGCCGTCCAAGCCGGTCACGCCGTCGCGGCCCGCGCCGTCGCGTGCCAATTCGGCTGCGGCACCCGCGGAAACCCTGCGTCTGCGCTCCGGCCTGGCCGACGGGGGCGAGGAAGAACGTCGTCCCAGCCGTCGCCCCGGTGGCAATGTCGCGCCGGGACGCCGTCCTTCGGGCGGGTCGAAGAAGAATGACAGTCGCCGTTCGGGCCGCATTGATGTGCAGGCCGCGATCGAGGGTGACGATGACAAGACGCGTTCGCTCGCATCGGTCCGTCGCCAGCGTGAGCGTGAGCGCCGTCAGGCGGAACTGGAACGCCTGCGTTCGGATCAGGTCCGCGTGGTGCGTGATGTCGTGCTGCCCGAGACGATCACGGTGCAGGAACTCGCCAACCGCATGGCCGCCCGTCAGGGTGAGGTCATCAAGGCGCTGATGAAGATGGGCGTCATGGCGACCGTCACGCAGTCGCTGGATGCGGATACCGCCGAACTGATCGTGCAGGAATTCGGCCATCGTGTCCGTCGCGTCGCCGACAGCGACGTGGAACTGGGCATCGAGGGTATCGAGGACAAGCCTGAGGACCTGCGGCCGCGTCCGCCGGTCGTCACGGTCATGGGCCATGTCGATCACGGCAAGACCTCGCTTCTCGATGCGCTGCGCACGACCGATGTCGCCAATGGCGAAGCGGGCGGCATCACGCAGCATATCGGTGCGTATCAGGTCACGCTGGCGTCGGGTGCGAAGATCACCTTCATCGACACCCCGGGTCATGAGGCCTTTACGGCCATGCGTGCCCGTGGCGCGTCGGTGACGGATGTCGTCGTGCTGGTCGTGGCGGCGGATGACGGTGTCATGCCGCAGACGATCGAGGCCATCAAGCACGCCAAGGCGGCGGATGCCCCGATCATCGTCGCGATCAACAAGTGCGACAAGCCGGGTGCGAACCCCGACCGTGTCCGTCAGGAACTGCTGTCGCACGAGATCGTCGTCGAAAGCATGGGTGGCGACACGCAGGATATCGAGGTCTCCGCCCTCAAGCGCACGGGCCTCGACAAGCTGGAAGAAGCGATCCTGCTGCAGGCCGAAATGCTAGACCTCAAGGCGAATCCCGATCGCATGGCCGAAGGTGCGGTCATCGAAAGCCGTCTGGATCGTGGACGTGGCCCCGTGGCCACCGTCCTGGTCCAGAAGGGCACGCTGCGCCGTGGTGACATCGTGGTGGCTGGCGCCGAATGGGGCCGGGTGCGTGCGATGATCGACGATCGCAACCGTCAGGTGCAGGCCGCAGGCCCGTCCATGCCGGTCGAGGTGCTGGGCATTGCCGGGGTTCCCGGCGCGGGTGAGCAGTTCGTTGTCGTTGACAATGAAAACCGTGCCCGTGAGATTTCGGAGTTCCGTCAGCGCGTGATCAAGGAACGCACCGCAGCGGGCCAGACGGCCGCGCGTGGCACCCTTGACCAGATGCTGGCCCGGATCCAGGCCGGTGCGCAGAAGGAAGTCGCGGTCCTTATCAAGGCCGACGTGCAGGGATCTGCCGAAGCCCTGCAGATCACGGTGCAGAAGCTGGAGCATGAGGAAGTCAAGATCCGCGTCCTTAACGCGGGTGTTGGCCAGATCACCGAAAGCGACGTGCAGCTTGCCAAGGCGTCGGGTGCGGTCATCATCGCCTTCAACGTGCGTGCCACGGCCCAGGCCCGTGAGCTTGCGCAGCGCGAGGGCGTGGATATCCGCTACTACTCGATCATCTATCAGGTGGCCGACGATGTGGAGCAGTTGGTGCGCGGCAAGATCGCGCCCAAGCACCGCGAGAAGTTCCTGGGCTATGCCGAGATCCGTCAGGTGTTCGACATTACCCGCGTGGGCAAGGTCGCCGGCTGCTATGTCACCGAAGGCGTGGTCAAGCGTGGCTGTGGCGTACGCCTGCTGCGTGACAACGTCGTCATCCATGAGGGTGAGCTGAGCCAGCTCAAGCGCTTCAAGGACGATGTGAAGGAAGTGGCGCGCGGTTACGAATGCGGCCTGTCCTTTGCCGGCTACAATGACCTGCGTGAAGGCGACGTGGTCGAGTGCTTTGAAATGGAACTGGTCCCGGCATGAGCCGCCATTCTTCACGGGACAAGGTAAAGACCACCGGACCGGCAGGGAAACTTGCCGGTCATGGTGTGTCTGGACCCTCGCAGCGCCAGTTGCGCGTGGCCGAGGAGATCCGTCGCGTGCTGGCGGATATTTTCGCGCGTGTCGAATTCCGTGACCCGGAACTGGTCGATGCCCGTATTACCGTAACCGAAGTGCGGATTTCGCCCGACCTCAAACATGCGACCGTCTTTGTCGCACGTCTGGGCCGCAGCGATATCGAGGCCCTTCTGCCGGCGCTCAAGCGGGTTTCATCCTTCCTGCGTTCGCGCCTGTCGCACATGGTGCGCCTGCGTGGTGTGCCGGAACTGCATTTCCAGCCCGATACGGCACTGGATTATGCGATGCATGTGGATGACCTGCTGCGGGATCCGTCCGTGGCGCGCGATCTGGAAGACTGAGGGCGCGTTTTCAGGATTGTCCTTTGGGTGAAATGCCGCTCTCTGGTCTAGGGGGCGGCATTCTTTTTTGAAGCTTTTTGAAAAAAGCTTCACCAAAAACTTCTTTAGGAATCAGGGTGCAGGGATCGCGATCCCTGCCGGGTCCGGGCAGCGCCCGGATTCTACCTTTTGCGATTACCCCTCATCGGGGAAAACAGGCAGAAAGCCAGCCTGCTCCATATCATGAAGCAGGGCTGCAATCAGTTGCGGCGGCCCATCAGCAGAAGCTGGGGATTGCGTTCCACATCGGTGGCGAAACCGCGCAGGGCCGAGGCCGCAGCCGCAAGGTCACGCAGCGAGGAATCGAGGTTGGCGCGGTCCGCCGAACTCGGCGCCGTGATGTCATGCAACCCTGCGAGGGTCTGGCGCGCTTCGGTCACGGTATTGTTGGAATTGAGCAGCAGGTCATGCAGTTCCGCCCCGCGCGAATCCAACTGCTGTGTGCCGCTGTTGGCCAGCCGGTCGATCGAGGCCAGCGTCACGTCAAGCCGCTTGTCGAGGTCGCGGATCGTGTCGGTCGCGGTATCGACGGTCACGCGGCTGCGGTCGGATGTTTCCTTCACGCTGGTGACCAGCGGGGGCAGGTCCTTGTCCAGCCGGTCGGCCAGGCTGCGGATGCTGACCAGCATTTCATCGGCGTTGGTCGCGATCGTCTTCAGCGGCAGCGTCGTCAGCGTATCGGTCAGCTTCTGCATTTCCGATTCGCGCACCGGGATTTCCGTCAGGTCCGAAATGCCCGGATGCAGTTGCGCGGGCGTCGCGGGGTCAAAGGACAGGTCGATTTCCTCCTGCCCGGTCACGAAGCTCTGCATATGCAGTTCCGCGCGCAGGCCGTGGCGGATCAGGTCCGGCAGTCCTTCGGCGGTCAGGCCCTGACTATGTTCGGTGGATTTGGTGCGGTCTGCGCGCAACTGGACCGTGACGGGGATATATGCCTTGTGGGAGGCGGGATCGAACTTGATCCCGATCTTTTCCACCGTGCCGACCTGCACGCCTTCCAGCGTGACGGGGGCACCAATTCCCAGCCCGTTGATGGCCCCGTCGAAGATCACGACGGCGTTGTTGGTGGCGGAAAACGGGTGGAATTTGCCGAACAGGACGACTGCCGCGACCCCCAGCAGCGCACCACCCAACACGAAAGCGCCGACCGTGGTCTGCCGTTCTGCCATGTGTTCAGGTCTCCCTACGACGCAATATTAAAGAGGTTTCAGTCCAATCCGCCTTACGCGACCGGTCATCAAGGATGACACCAGAATGCCTGTCGCGAAAGCGGGGCCGCCGGATGGCTGGCATGTTCCCGCCGGGGCGTTTTATCATACGCGGGCGCAACGGCCATCCCCATGGCACAAGAATTAGGCCATTGCCCCGCCCCGGCGCGTCGTTTACACGCACGGGCCTTGGTTCTTTGGCAAAAAAGGTTCTTGTGCTGATGCGACGCAGGCGTGGACGCCCGATCGATGGCTGGCTGATTGTGGACAAGCCGTCAGGCATGACGTCAACGCAGGTGGTCGGCCGTGTCCGATACCTGTTCGATGCGTGCAAGGCCGGGCATGGCGGCACGCTTGACCCACTGGCGACAGGGCTTCTGCCGATCGCGTTCGGCGCGGCCACGAAAACCGTCCCCTATGTGATGGACGGGACCAAGCGGTACCACTTTACCCTGCGCATCGGCGAGGCACGCAATAGTGATGACGCCGATGGCACGGTGACCGAAACATCGGACGTGCGGCCCGACAATGCGGCGTTCGAGGCGGCGCTGGCGGCGTTTCGCGGGGACATCATGCAGGTGCCGCCGGTCTTTTCGGCGCTCAAGGTCGGGGGGAAGCGGTCCTATGACATGGCGCGGGAGGGACGCCCGCCCGAACTGCCGCCGCGTCCGGCGCGTATCGACCGTTTCGAACTGATCGCGCGTCCCGACGCGGATACCGCGATCTTTGAGGTGGAATCCGGCAAGGGGGTGTACATGCGCTCGCTTGCGCGTGATATCGCGCGGGCCTGCGGGACGGTGGGCCATGTCGCGGCGCTGCGGCGGTTGCAGGTGGGGCCTTTTGGTGAGTCCGATGCGATTATGCTGGACAAAATCGTCGCCAGCGCCGACAACGCGCCTGCCTCGCCGGATCTGCTGCTTCCGGTCGCGACCGCGCTGGACGACATCCCGGCGCTGGCCCTGACCCCCGAAGAAGCGGATTCCCTGTCGCACGGGCAGGCGCTCAGCCTGCTTGACCTGATGGGCCGGATTCCGGATGCCGTCGATCCCCGCAGCGGGGTCGTGCGTGCGATGGACGGGGCGCGTGTCGTGGGCCTGTGCCGTCCTGCTGAGGGATGGCTGCGGCCCGTGCGCATGCTGTAGCCAGAACCTCTTTGAAGATACACGGAGCAACCCGATGTCGATTACCCCGGAACGCCGTACGGCGCTGATTGATGAATACCAGACCGCAGCCAAGGACACCGGTTCGCCGGAAGTGCAGGTTGCGCTGCTGACGGAACGGATCGTCAACCTGACCGAGCACCTGAAGACCCACGCGAAGGACTTCCATTCGCGTCGTGGCCTGCTGATGCTTGTCGGCCGCCGCCGTCGCCTGCTTGATTACGTCAAGCGCAAGAGCCAGACCCGCTACGAAACGCTGATCAAGCGTCTGGGCCTGCGTCGCTGATTTGCGGCATGGCGGGATCGCATTCATAATGCGCCCGCCGTGGGTCGCGCGGCGGTGGGACGGTAACGCCCTGTAACCCCGCGTGACCCCGCATTTCGTGGCATTCAATCGTGAATGCCGCAAACACGCTGCCGACATGACGGCGGAGACACCCGGACAGGGTCGCAGCGTTTCAGGCCACATGGTGTATTGACGGTCGGTCCGTCATCGCTCCATGCCGTCCGAGGCGCTGCCATCGATATCCCAATGTTCGGTCCGCTCTGTTCCGTTTGCGGTAGCCAACGGACAGGAACTGTCTGCATGTTTGACTATTTCCGTACTGAAATCGAGTGGGGCGGCCGTCCCCTCATCCTTGAAACGGGCAAGATCGCCCGTCAGGCCGACGGCGCGGTCGTCGTCACCTATGGCGACACGGTCGTGCTGTGCACCGCCGTTGGCGCAAAGAGCGTCAAGCCGGGGCAGGATTTCTTCCCGCTGACGGTCAACTACCAGGAAAAGGCCTATGCCGCGGGCAAGATCCCCGGTGGCTTCTTCAAGCGCGAAGGCCGCCCGTCCGAGGCCGAAGTCCTCAATTCGCGCCTGATCGACCGCCCGATCCGCCCGCTGTTCCCCGACAACTTCCGCAACGAGGTGCAGGTCGTCGCCACGGTGCTGAGCCATGATATGGAAAACGACCCGGCGGTCGTCGCCCTGATTGGCTGCTCGGCCGCGCTGACGCTGTCGGGCGTTCCGTTCTTCGGCCCGGTCGGCGCGTGCCGCGTCGGCTATATCGACGGCAAGTACGTCCTGAACCCGACCATCCCGCAGATGAAGGAAAGCGAGCTTGACCTCGTCGTCGCCGGCACGGAAGAAGGCGTGCTGATGGTCGAGTCCGAGGCCGTCGAACTGAGCGAGAAGATCATGCTCGGCGCGGTGACGTTCGGGCACGAGGCGTTCCAGGAAGTGATCGACGCGATCATCGACCTCGCCGAACATGCGGCCAAGGCGCCGTGGGATCTGGTTGAGCCGACCGCCGAAGAGATCAAGCTGCGCAAGAAGATCGACAAGCTGGGCCGCAAGGCGATCGCCGAAGCGTACCAGGAGCGCGTCAAGCAGGCGCGTTACAAGAAGGTCGCCGCAGCGAAGGACGCGATCCTCGCCAAGCTCGACCCGGCAGAGGCCGAGGCCGCGAAGCCACTGCTCAAGGAGCTTGAGGCCAACGTCGTGCGCTCCGCCGTGCTGGAGACGGGGCACCGCATCGACGGACGCGACCTCAAGACGATCCGCCCGATCGTCTCCGAAGTCGGCATCCTGCCGCGCGCGCATGGTTCCGCCCTGTTCACCCGTGGGGAGACGCAGGCCCTGGTCATCGCCACGCTTGGCACCGGGCAGGACGAGCAGGTGATCGACGCGCTTGAGGGCGAATACCGCACCAACTTCATGCTGCACTACAACTTCCCCCCGTTCTCGGTCGGGGAATGTGGCCGCATGGGTTCGCCCGGCCGTCGTGAGATCGGCCATGGCAAGCTGGCGTGGAGCGCGGTGCATCCGCTGCTGCCGGGCAAGGATACGTTCCCGTATACGATGCGTGTCGTCTCCGAGATCACGGAAAGCAACGGTTCCTCCTCCATGGCCACGGTGTGCGGCACGTCGCTGGCGCTGATGGATGCGGGCGTCCCGCTGAAGCGTCCGGTCGCGGGCATCGCCATGGGCCTGATCAAGGAAGAGGAAGAGTTCGCGGTCCTGTCCGACATCCTTGGTGACGAAGACCACCTCGGCGACATGGACTTCAAGGTCGCGGGCACGGAAAAGGGCATCACCGCCCTGCAGATGGACATCAAGATCACGTCCATCACGCCCGAGATCATGGAAATCGCGCTGGACCAGGCGCGCGGCGGCCGCATGCACATCCTTGGCGAGATGGCCAAGGCGCTGACCGAAGGCCGTTCGGACGTGTCCGCTTCCGCGCCGAAGATCACGACGATCTCCGTGCCGAAGGAAAAGATCCGCGACGTGATCGGCCAGGGTGGCAAGGTCATCCGCGAGATCGTGGAATATTCGGGTGCGAAGATCGACATCAACGACGATGGCACGATCATGATCGCGGCCTCGTCCGACGAGCAGGCGGAAAAGGCGATCGAGCGCATCCGTGGCATCGTGGCGGAGCCGGAGGTTGGCAAGATCTACAACGGCAAGGTGGTCAAGACGGCCGATTTCGGCGCGTTCGTGAACTTCCTTGGCCCGCGTGACGGGCTTGTCCACATCTCCGAACTGGCGCAGGGCCGCGTTGCCAAGACCACCGATGTCGTCAAGCAGGGCGATGAAGTGAAGGTGAAGGTCCTCGGGTTCGACGACCGTGGCAAGGTTAAGTTGTCCATGCGGGTTGTCGATCAGGAAACCGGTGCCGATATCGGTGATGCGGTTGGCGCGAAGGCCGGTCGCGGCGCGCGCTGAACACGGATCGCGGACACGACCGACATGAGGGGCCGGGTACGGGGAAATGCCCCCCGTACCCACCGTCCCGGCGACATGGCCGGTGTGGACCGGTTTTACAGATGACGATGGAATGACGATGAAGGCGATCAACACGATCCGGATGGGTGGGGTGGATATCCTGCCCCTGGTCGAGGGCGGAAAAGGGGTTTCGATCTCCACCGGGGCCTCGTCCGGGCATTGGGCCGCGGCGGGCGGCGCGGGAACGGTATCGATCGTGAATGCCGATTCGTACGATGCAGACGGGAACATCGTCCCCCAGACCTACCGGGGGCGGACCCGTCTGGAAAAGCATGAGGAACTGATCGATTACGCCATCCGTGGCGGCATCGACCAGGTGCGCATCGCCCATGAGATCGCAGGCGGCAGGGGACGCATCCATGCCAACATCCTGTGGGAAATGGGGGGTGCCGAACGTGTGATCCGCGGTGTGCTCGAAGGCACGAAGGGCCTGATCAACGGCCTGACATGCGGGGCGGGCATGCCCTACCGCCTGTCGGACATCGCCACCGAACACGGGGTGTACTATTACCCCATCGTGTCGTCGGCACGTGCGTTCAATGCGCTGTGGCGGCGGTCATATCACAAGAGCGGCGAACTGCTTGGTGGCGTGGTGTACGAGGATCCGTGGCGCGCGGGCGGTCATAACGGCCTGTCGAACACGGAAAATCCCCTCGCCCCCGAAGACCCGCTGCCGCGCGTGCTGGCGCTGCGCAAGCAGATGCGCGCCTTTGGCCTTGATGAAACGCCCATCATCATGGCGGGTGGCGTCTGGTGGCTGGAGGAATGGCAGGACTGGATCGACAATCCCGAACTCGGGCCGGTGGCGTTCCAGTTCGGCACGCGTCCGCTGCTGACGCGTGAAAGCCCCATTCCCGAGGTGTGGAAGCAGCGCCTGATGACGCTGAAGAAGGGCGATGTGTTCCTCAACCGCTTCTCGCCCACGGGGTTCTATTCCTCGGCGGTCAATAATGACTTCCTGCGTGAACTGCGGGCGCGTTCCGAACGCCAGATCGCCTTCTCGACCGAGGCGGTGGGCGAACATGCGACACCCTTCAGCGTGGGTGCGCGTGGGCGCGTCGTCTATGTGACCCATCCCGACAGCGAACGCGCCGCCCTGTGGCAGCGTGAAGGCTATACCGAAGGGTTGCGCACGCCGGACAACACGCTGGTGTTCGTGACGCCGGAAAAGGCGCGCGAGATCCTGTCGGATCAGGCTGCATGCATGGGGTGCCTGTCGGAATGCCGCTTCTCCAACTGGAGCCAGCGCGGCCCGTCCTATTCCAACGGGCACAAGGCCGACCCGCGTTCCTACTGCATCCAGAAGACGTTGCAGACGGTGGCGCATGCCCATGGTCCCGATGCGGGTGATGTCATGGAACACAACCTGATGTTCGGTGGCACCAATGCGTGGCGCTTCGCGACCGATCCCTTCTATGCCAACGGGTTCGTGCCGACCGTGGCACAGCTTGTCGAACGGATCATGACCGGACGCTGATGGGACTGTGCCGCGCTGTTGCGGGGCATGGCCCGGAATTGCAAAACCCCGTCACGGGATCGTGGCGGGGTTTTTTTGTGGTCATCCAGATGGAAAATAACAGAAAGGTTTCGGACATCGCCTTTTGAAGCTTTTTGAAAAAAGCTTCACCAAAAACTTTTATAATTTCAGGGTGTTATAGAACCCGCTTTCCCAAACAGCCCCCAAGTCACGGTTTCCAAAGGGCAATGCCCTTTGGCGGGTTTCAGGGCAGCGCCCTGAGAAAGCAGCCTGTAAAAAGAACGCCGCCCTTTTTCAAAAAGGGCAGCACCCAGAAACTTCCTTTATTTAACAGTGGGTTGATTTCGGAATTTTCCGTCACGACCCAAGGTTTTTTATGCGATGACGCGCGGGCGTCATGCGGGTTGCAGGCATCCGTCACGGAAAAGGCGGAAGGCGAGGCCCCGGTGGCTGATGGCGTTCTTCTGCTCCTCCGTCATCTGCGCGAAGGTCAGCGTGCTGCCGTTGGGGGCGAAGATCGGGTCATAGCCATGGCCGTGGTCCCCGCGCGGCGGCCAGACGACCTGCCCGTCGATGCGGCCTTCGAAGGTTGCGGTCTGCCCGTCGGGCCATGCCAGGCACAGGACGGAGATGAACCATGCCCCCCGGTCCGGATTGTCCCCCATCAGGTCATGGATGCGGCGCATGACGGCGGGAAAATCCTTGTCCGGCCCGGCCCAGCGTGCCGAAAGGACCCCCGGATCGCCATTGAGCGCACTGACGCAGAACCCCGAATCATCAGCCAGCGCGGGCAGGCCCGCAGCCCTTGCCGCCGCCAGCGACTTGATTTCGGCATTGCCGGCGAAGGTGGTGGCGGTTTCCTCCGGCTCCGGCAGGCCCAGCGTCCCGGCGGAGACGACCCTGATGCCATAGCCCGACAGCAGGGAGGAGAATTCGGCCAGCTTTCCGGCATTGTGGCTGGCAAGGACGAGGGTATCCCCCCGTTGCAGCCTGCGTGTCTGTTCGCCGCTCATGCCGCCACCGCCTGCGCCACGGCGTCGCGCTGGATTTCGAACAGGCGCGCCGTGCCCGCCTGCGCCAGGCGCATCAGTTCATTGAACTGCTCCTGCGAGAAGGGGGCCTGTTCCGCCGTGCCCTGGATTTCAATGATGCCGCCGGTTTCGGTCAGCACGAAATTGGCGTCCGCCGCGGCGTTGCTGTCTTCGGCGTAATCCAGGTCCAGCACCGCGCCCGCCTGTGTCAGGCCGCAGGACACGGCCGCCACCTGCGCCGTGACCGGCAGGGCAGGGATCACGTTCGTCCGCACCAGTTTTTCCAGCGCGAGGCGCAGCGCCACCCATGCGCCGGTGATGGCGGCGCAGCGCGTGCCCCCATCGGCGTTGAGCACGTCGCAATCCACCGTGATGGAGATTTCCCCCAATGCCCTGAGGTCGATGCCCGCACGCAGCGCGCGCGCGATCAGGCGCTGGATTTCGTGCGTCCGGCCACCCTGTTTCCCCTTTGCCGCCTCACGCGGGCCACGGCTGTGGGTCGCACGCGGCAGCATGCCGTATTCTGCGGTGACCCAGCCCTGTCCCTTGCCACGCAGGAAAGGGGGGACGCGGGATTCGACACTGGCGGCGCACAGCACCTCTGTCCCGCCCATGCGGATCAGCGCGGACCCTTCGGCATGGCGGGCAAATCCGGTCTGGATGGAAACAGGGCGAAGGGCGTCGATGGCGCGGCCGGATGGGCGCATGAAGGAAACTCCCGATGAAAACCTGCCTCGCGGCATAGCGCGCAACCCCCGCTCTTTCCAGTCCCGTCCCCGGAGGGTGTGTCATGGGACGGTGGAATTGTGGGGGTGGCCCGTATCATGTGATTGTCGCAACACGACGTTGTCCCTATCCTTGTTCCAGGGCCATGGCCACGCCACGTCCATCGGGGAAGGCCGCCATATGGCGGTCCATCCGGATACTCATGGATGTGAAGGGGAGGAGGGAGAACGACATGGATATCGTGGCACTGTCTTCGCGTCCTGCCCTGCCGCCGGGGCTGGATGCGCGATCCGCCGCCATCCTGCGCGAAATCGTCGAACAGTATGTGGAAACCGGCGACCCGGTGGGGTCGCGCACCCTGTCGCAGCGCCTGCCGCTGTCGCTGTCGCCCGCGACGATCCGCAACATCATGGCCGACCTGACGGAGGCCGGGCTGCTGTTTTCGCCCCATACCTCGGCCTGGCGCCTGCCGACTGAAAAGGGCGTGCGGCTGTTTGTCGATGGCCTGTTGCAGTTCGGCAGCCTGAGCGAGGAGGAGCGCGAGACGATCACCAGCGCGCTGGAGGTGCGGGGGCGTTCGCTGCAGGACATGCTGGGGGAGGCGTCGCTGATGCTTTCGGGCCTGTCCTCGGCCGCGGGACTGGTGCTGGCGCCCAAGAGCGATGGCACGATCAAGCATATCGAATTCGTCGCCCTCGGGCCGGGGCGCGCGCTGGTCATCCTTGTCGGCTCCGACGGGCAGGTGGAAAACCGCGTGATCGAGATCCCGCCCGGCCTTCCGCCCTCGGCGCTGGTGGAGGCCGGGAACTACCTCAATGCGCACCTGTCGGGCCGCACGCTCGACATCCTGCGTGAGAAGGTGAGCGGCGACATCGCGGCCAACCGCACCGAACTCGACCAGTTGACGACGGAGGTGGTGGCCAGCGGCCTCGCCACATGGAGCGATGCGGAGGAACGCGGCGGCACGCTGTTCATCCGGGGGCAGGGGCGGCTTCTGTCGGACGTGACGGAGATCGAGCGGCTTTCGACCATACAGATGCTGTTCGACCGGCTGGAAACGCAGGAGACGATGCTGCGCCTGCTCGACCTTGCGTGCGAATCCGAAGGGGTGCGTATCTTCATCGGCGCGGAAAGCGGCCTGTTCGGGATGGCGGGGATGTCGGTGGTGATGGCGCCCGCGCGCACCGATTCCAACCGCATCGTCGGTGCGATCGGTGTCATCGGCCCGACACGGATCAATTACGGGCGCATCATTCCCGTGGTGGATTACACCGCGCGCGTGATCGGGCGCATGCTGGGGTAAAATCACTGATAAATAATAGAAGTTTTTGGTGAAGCTTTTTTCCAAAAAGCTTCGAAGACGCCGCCTTTTTGGAAAAAGGCGGCACCCAAAAACTTCTGAACTCTTTTGCCCGATCCGCCGTGTCCTGCGTGGGCCACAGGGCAGGTTCCGTGCAACCTGTCGTGCGCCCGTCCGTCATCAGGCGGTAGGCTGTCGTACAGCACAGGTAAGGAGCAAGGCCATGACCGTATCTGCATCACGTCCCGGCGGGACCTTCAGGATTGGCGGCGAACTCGAGGTCGCGCGTCTCGGCTTCGGGGCGATGCGCATTACCGGGCCGGGCATATGGGGGGAACCCGCCGACCGTGACGCCGCACTTGCCACGTTGCGCCTGCTGCCCGAACTCGGCGTCAATTTCGTCGATACCGCCGACGCCTATGGCCCCTTCGTCAGCGAGGACCTGATCCACGAGGCCCTGTCGCCGTACAAGGGTATGGTGATCGCGACCAAGGGCGGGCACACCCGCCATGGTCCCGACATCTGGTGCCCGGTGGGGAACCCGGACTACCTCCAGCAATGCGTGCTGATGAGCATGCGTCGCCTCGGGGTGGAGCGCATCGACCTGTGGCAGTTGCACCGCGTCGGCCCCGACACCACGCCGGAACGGCAGTTCGAGGCGATCGCGGCGATGCGCGCGCAGGGACTGATCCGCCATGTCGGCCTGTCGGAAGTCACGGTGGAGATGATCGAACGCGCACGGCTGTATTTCCCGGTCGCGACGGTGCAGAACCGCTTCAACCTCGTCAACCGGTATTCGGAGGAGGTGCTGGACTACTGCACGCGCGAAAATATCGGCTTCATCCCGTGGGCGCCGCTGGCGGCCGGGGGGCTTGCGCGTGGGGACAACGTGCTGACCCGCGTGGCGCAGGCGCGGGGGGCGACCACGGGGCAGGTGGCGCTGGCGTGGCTGCTGCGGCGTTCGCCGGTCATGCTGCCCATCCCCGGAACCTCCAGCCCCGACCATGCCCGCGCCAATGCGCAGGCCGCGACCCTGTCGCTGACGGATGCGGAATTCGACGCCCTCGATCGTGACGGCCGCGCGGAATGGGACCGCCTGCGCGCCTGATCCTGAACAGGCTGTCATGCGTGTCCTGCGGATCGGGGGCGACGTGGACGCCGGACGGTGCTAGGACAGGGGCACACAGTCCCTATATTCCCTATTGGATACCGGATGACGCTTGCTGACGGATCGGGCCGCGATGGCCGGGTGGATGGAACTTCTGACGCCACGCGCGATGACGGGCGTGCGGGCGGCCGCCGTCCACGCCCACCCACCGGTGGCCCGCGCCCGCGCTATCGCCTGGTGCGCAGGCTGGCGGGCGGGGCGCTGGGTGCCGTGCTGCTTGTCGGCGGGATTGGCGGTGTCGTCGCGTGGCAGGAATATGCCCGCCTGTCCGAAGGGCTGCCGACCGTTGACGGCCTGCGCACCTACCAGCCACCGGTGATGAGCCGCCTTTATTCCGGCGATGACCAGATCATGGCGGAACTGGCGGCGGAGCGGCGGATCTTCGTTCCCTACAACGCGATTCCCGAACGTGTGCGCAACGCCTTCCTTGCGGCGGAGGACCAGAAGTTCTTCAGCCATGGCGGCGTGGACCCGCTGGCGATCATCCGCGCGGGCCTGACGGACCTGATGATGCATGGCTCCAAGCACCGGCCGATCGGGGCGTCCACCATCACGCAGCAGGTGGCGCGCATCATGCTGCTCGGCTCCAACGCCGTGTCGATGGAGCGCAAGGCCAAGGAAGCGCTGCTGGCGATGCGGCTGGAGCAGACGCTCTCCAAGCAGCAGATCCTTGAGATCTACCTCAATGAAATCTACCTCGGCAACGGGGCGTACGGCATCGGGGCGGCGGCGCAGACCTATTTCAACAAGCCGCTGGACCAGTTGGACAATGCCGAGGCCGCGTTCCTTGGCGCGCTGCCAAAGTCGCCCACCAACTACAACCCCGTCCGCTTCCCGCAGGCCGCGACCGGCCGGCGCAACTGGGTGCTTGAACGCATGGCGGAACTGCACGCCATCACCCCGCAGGACGCCCGCGCGGCGGAGCAGGAACCCCTGATTCCCTCCTCCTTCACACGCCCCGGCCCGGTGCCCGGTTCCGAATGGTTTTCGGAGGAGGTGCGCCGCCAGTTGATCGAGAAATATGGCGTCAATTCCACCATGGAAGGCGGGCTTTCGGTCCATACCAGCATGGACCCGCACCTGCAGCAGGTGGCCACCGTCGCCCTGCATGAGGGGCTTATGCGCTATGACCGTGCGCATGGCGGCTGGCGCGGGCCGGTGACGCATCTGGACGGTGTGGACCCGCAGGGGGACTGGGCCAATGCGCTGGCGCGGGTCAGCGCGCCGCCCTCCATGCTGACGACGTGGCGCCTTGCGGTCGTGCTGTCGGCCACGACGGGGCAGGTTGGCTGGCTGGAGGGGACGTCGCCCGCCATCCCGCATACCGGGGAACTGCCGGCGCGGGACAGTTCGTGGATGCGCGCGGGCAAGGGGATCGCGACCGGCGATGTCGTGATGGTCGAACCGATGGCCGACAGTTCCGGTGTCGCCCTGCGGCAGGTGCCGCGCGTGGAGGGGGCGCTGACGACCATCGACGTGCGTACCGGCCGCGTGCTGGCGATGGTGGGGGGATGGTCGTTCCGTGCGTCGCAGTTCAACCGCGTGACACAGGCCGCGCGCCAGCCGGGATCATCGTTTAAGCCGTTCGTCTACCTCGCCGCGATGGAGCAGGGGATCTCGCCGTCGCAGAAATTCGATGATTCACCGGTGTCCTATGGTGAATGGCATCCCAACAACTATGAAAAGGATTTCTGGGGGCCGACCATGCTGCACGACGCCCTGCGGGAGTCGCGCAACCTTGTCACCATCCGCCTTGCGGCGCAGATCGGCATGAAGTCGGTGGCCGACATGGCGCAGAAGCTTGACCTCGTGCATTCCATGCCGCTCGTCCTGCCTGCCGCCCTTGGCGCGGTGGAAACCACCGTGATGCGGGAGGCCGTGGCCTATGCCACGCTGGCGGCGGGTGGACATCTGGTGACGCCGACGCTGATCGACGATGTGAAGGACCGCAACGGTAACGTCATATGGCGCGCGCCAGGCCTGCAGCTTGGCCCCGTGCCATCGGCGACGCCAGCGGCCGGTTCCGACGTGCCGACCCCGGCTCCGGCTTCGGCCCCGGATGCCGCGCCTGCCGCCGATGCCGCCGCCACGCCGTCCGACACCGGCCCGGTGCTGGTGGATACGCGCCCGCAGGTCGTCTCCGCCGACAGCGCGTACCAGGTGGTGACCATGCTGCGTGACGTGATCCGTCGTGGCACCGGCGTGCGCGCGGGCGTGGGTATCGACCGCCCCGTGGCGGGCAAGACCGGCACCAGCCAGGATTTCAACGATGCGTGGTTCGCGGGCTTCTCCCCCGACCTTGTGACGGTGGTGTGGATCGGCTTTGACACGCCGCAGAGCCTTGGCCGCAACGAAACCGGTGGCGTGATCGCCGGGCCGATCTGGAACCAGGTGATGAAGGCGGCACTTGCCGACCGGCCGCGGCTTGATTTCCGCGCACCGCCGGACATGCGCCTTGCGCAGTACAATACCGGCATGGGCATGGCGATCGACGCCTTCAAGCCCGACCAGCAGCCCGGCATCAGCGTTGACATGGGCGCGGGCGCGATCGGCACCCTGACGGCGGCCGATACGGGGGCGGAGAACATGCCCGATTCCGAAAGCGACATGGCGACGATGCCCGGCCATGGCCCGGTGGGCAATGGCGTGCCGGGGGCGGTATCACCCGGGACTTCCGCGCCACCACCGCCGTCCGGGGGTGACATCGGCATGGGTGGCCTGTATTGACGCCTGACAGGACGGCATGCCCGTGCGCGGGCGGCCGGACCCGCGTGTCCTTATCACGATGAGCTTAGGAGTAAGCCCCGATGTCTGCCGAGACCGAGGCCCTGAATGACCAGATCAAGCAGTCGGTGGCGCTGCTGAGGAGGCATCTTTGACTGGGATGTCGCAATCGAACGCCTCGCGGAGCTGAACAACCGCGTCGAAGACCCCGACCTGTGGAATGACGCCGAAGCCGCGCAGAAGCTGATGCGTGAGCGCACCCTGCTGGCGAACCAGATCGAGGGCGTGCAGAAGCTGGAAGGCGATGTGCGCGATACGCTCGAACTCGTCGAACTGGCGGAGATGGAAGGCGACGGCGATGTCGTCGCCGAAGGGGTGCAGGCCCTGCGCGCGCTGGCCGACGAGGCGAAGCGGCGCGAGACCGAAAGCCTGCTCTCGGGCGAGGCGGACGGCAATGACTGCTACCTTGAGGTCAATGCCGGCGCCGGCGGGACGGAGGCGCAGGACTGGGCTGAAATGCTCCTGCGCATGTACACCCGCTGGGCGGAGCAGCATGGCTACAAGGTGACGATGATGGAAAGCTCCGAAGGGGAGCAGGCCGGGCTGAAATCCGCCACCATCCTCATCAGCGGCCCCAACGCCTATGGCTGGCTGAAGACGGAGGCCGGGGTCCACCGGCTTGTGCGCATCTCCCCCTTCGACGCGGCGGCGCGGCGGCAGACCTCGTTCGCGTCGGTGTGGGTCTATCCCGTGATCGACGATTCCATCGAGATCGACATCAACGAGGCCGACCTGCGTGTCGATACCTTCCGCGCATCCGGCGCGGGCGGGCAGCACGTCAACAAGACGGAATCGGCCATCCGCATCACCCATATCCCCACCGGGATCGTGGTGGCGTGCCAGACCGACCGGTCGCAGCACCGCAACCGCGCGACCGCGATGGCGATGCTCAAGGCGCGGATGTACGAACAGGAACTGCAGCGGCGCGAAGCCGCGGCGGCACAGACCGAGGCGGCGAAGACCGATATCGGCTGGGGCCACCAGATCCGTTCCTACGTCCTTGCCCCCTACCAGTTGGTCAAGGACCTGCGGACCAACGTGGAAAAGACGAATCCGGGGGCCGTCCTCGATGGCGACCTGGATGATTTCATGGCCGCCTCCCTTGCCGCACAGGTCGGGGCCACCCGGTCGGAGGCCAGCGCACAGGCGCAGTGACCGGCCTGCGCCCCGTCGCAGGCGCACGCGCAGGATCGTGTTTTTGCATCCATGCCTGTTACAGGCGGGCATGGATGCGCGCCCGTGCCGCCTTTTAAGGCCGGGTATGAGGCGCTTGCGGGAAAATTGTTCCGTTTCCGGTGCATAACCGCCTTGACATGCGACGGCGGAAACCGCCCAATCCCATAACAGGCATCCATCATGCATCATGCCATGTCCCGTCGGGCGGACAGGCATGCGTGGCGATGCCATGGCGCTGGTTTGGGATAAGGGATGGTTCCGGGATGGATTATGTAAGACTGCAACGTCGGCAGACCCCATTCGGGCGGGTAATTGCGGGTGTTGCGGCACTGCATGTCATTGCCGTTGGCGTCCTTGCCTATGGCCTGCATCCCAAATCGTGGAACATGTTTCCCTCTCCGCCCCGGGCGCAGTTGATCCCGTTGCGGATCGTCAGGGATGCGCCCGCCTTCCTGCCCGCCGCCACCGCGCCACAACATGGGCCCGTCCTTTCCACCATTCCGGTCGCCCCACCGATCGCGCCGCCCGATATCGCGCGGATGCTGCATGGGCATGACCATCCGGGTCATGACAAATGACCGCTTACCCCATGGCGGGCCGGTCCCGGCCCTGTCGTCTGCCGGTTCCTTGTATTGCTGGAACCCCGCACCGTTTCTTTCCCGTCAGAGGATCTTGATTACAATGACCCGACAGCATCGTATCCTTCTTACCGCGGCCGTAGTGCTGATGACGGCCGCACCGGCCATGGCTTTCGCCGCAGGCGGAGGAGGGGCGGAGGCCAACCCGTATGGTCTGGGCGCCCTGTGGTCGAACGGTGACTTCATCGCCCGCACCGTCCTGCTGATCATGGTCGTCATGTCGGTCGGCACCTGGTACATCATGATCAGCAAGTTCCTGGAACAGGCGCGCATCCTCAAGGATGCGAAGATCATGAAGAGCGAATTCTGGAGCAAGCCGACCATCCAGGCCGGTGCGGACGCGATGCCCGAAAGCTCGCCCTTCCGCTACATCGCGCAGACCGGCATCACTGCAGCCGAACATCACGAAGGCACGATGCAGGAAGCGATCGACCTGCATACCTGGACGACGATGTCGATCCTGCGTTCGGTCGAACTGGTGCAGACGCGCCTGCATGGTGGGCTTGCGTTCCTCGGGACCGTGGGTTCGACCTCTCCGTTCGTCGGCCTGTTCGGCACGGTCTGGGGCATCTATCACGCGCTGACGGCCATCGGCATTGCCGGTAACGCCTCAATCGACAAGGTCGCGGGCCCGGTCGGTGAATCGCTGATCATGACGGCCATCGGCCTCGGCACTGCGGTGCCGGCGGTTCTGGGCTACAACCTGCTGGTGCGTCGTAACAAGGGCGCGATGGACGAGGTCCGCAACTTCGCCGCCGACGTGCAGTCGGTGCTGCTGGGTGGTTACCGTCACCTCGACCCCAATAGCTGAGGCATCACTGGCGCGCGGCGGCAACATGCCCGCGCGCCGTGTATCCGTACTGGCAGGGCCGACGTTGGTCATGACGTCGGCCCGTGCCGTTTCTGGGCCGGGGACGCATGTGCCCGCGCGGCCCTTCTTCCTTGCAGAGCGGTGAATATTGCGCTGTCATTCTGGCCATGCGCGGCGCGGTCCGCGATTACGGGTCATGACCGATTCATGGAAAGGACACTCACGTTGAAAACCACTAATCTGAAATCGTCGTTCCGGGCGCGTGCCATGCTGCTGGCCGGTGCGGTGACGGCATTGCCGTTGTCCGTGTTCCTGATGGTCCAGCCCGCGCAGGCCGCCGACGTACTGGGCGAGAAGGTGGGCAAGAACCTCCAGACCGCGCAGACGGCCCTTGCCGCCCATAAATACCCAGAGGCGATGGCCGCCGTGAACGCGGCCGACGCCGTGTCTGGCAAGACCGAATACGAATCCTATACCATCGAGCAGATGCGCGCGGCCGTCGCGGCGCAGTCGGGCGATGTCACGGCGGCCATCTCCGCCTATGACAAGCTGATCGCCTCGAACCGCACGCCTGCGGCCACCAAGGAACAGATGGCGCTGGCCGAGGCGTCGATGGCCTACACCGCGAAGGATTATCCCCGCGCGGCACAGGTGGCCGACAAATATATCAAGGCGGGTGGCAAGAATCCGCAGATGTACACGATCCTGATCCAGGCCTATTACGTGGGCAAGGATTACGCCAACGCCGCCCGCGCGCAGCAGGCGCAGATCGATGCGGAGATGAAGGCCGGCACCAAGCCGACGGAAAACCAGCTTCAGCTTCTTGCCGCGTGTCAGGCGCAGACGCATGACCAGGCGGCGCTGATGAAGACCTATGTGGCGCTTGCGACCTATTACCCCAAGCCCGACTACTGGGCGCAGGTGGTGCATTCGGCGCTGAGCAACCCGCACATGTCCCCGGCGCTGCGGCTGGATGTCGATCGCGTCCGCTTAGCGGCGGGCCTGGTGAAGACCCCGGCGGAATATATCGACATTGCCGAACTGGCGATGCAGGCGGGCCTGCCGCAGATCGCGCTTGACGTGATGAACGAGTGCTACAGCACCAACGTCCTGGGTCATGACGCGGGTGCAGCGCGTGAAGACCGGCTGAAGCAGATGATCGTCCAGACGGTGGCGGACCGCAAGGCGAACATCGCCACGGCGGAAACGCAGGCCCAGCAGGTCCCCAACGGCAATGCGCTGCTGACGACCGGCTACAACTACGTGACGTTCGGGCAGGCGGACAAGGGCCTGCAACTGATGAACGCGGGCATCGCCAAGGGCCCGACCGACATCAACATCGCCAAGCTGCATCTGGGTCTGGCGCAGGCTGCCGCCGGACAGAAGGCAGCCGCGATCACGACGCTGAAGAGCGTGGGTGGCGACAATGGCGCGCAGGACATCGCGCAGTTCTGGGTGGTGAAGCTTGGCGCACCGGCCTGAAGACGGATTGTGAAATAACCGCCTGATAAAACGCATAAAAGTTTTTGGTGAAGCTTTTCCCAGAAAGCTTCAGGGAACGCCGCCTTGTAAAGAAAAGGCGGCCCCCAGAACTTTCATGATTTTTCCGGGCAGGCTTCCCAGACGGCGGGAGGGGGCATGACAGCCTCCTCCCGCCGTTGTCGTTTGCGGACATGGGCCGTCGGTTCCTGACATTTTATGACATATGACGCACCCTTTTGCCCCATCCGCACGTTGGATAAGGTGAAAGCTGCACATTCAGCGATCATTGTTCGAATTTCAGGGAAATACTGCCAGGCATGACCACACATCCATCTGTTGATCCTGATCTTCCCGCCCGTATCGTGGTTGTCGAGGACGACGCGGGCATGCGTACCCTGATCGTGCGGGCGTTGCAGGGCGACGGCTATCGCGTGCGCGGTGTGCAGGATGCATCGGAAATGTGGGACGCCCTGGTGGCGCAGCCTGCCGACCTGATCATCCTTGATGTCATGCTGCCCGGCACGAACGGGCTGGACCTGTGCCGCGCCCTGCGCTCGGGCGAGGGGACGGTCCCGGCCGGGGGCGCGGATGTCAGCGAGGTCCCGATCATCATGGTCTCCGCCCGGGGGGAGGAACTCGACCGTGTGCTGGGGCTTGAACTCGGCGCCGATGATTATGTGCCCAAGCCGTTCGGGCAGAAGGAACTGCTGGCGCGTGTGCGTGCGGTCCTGCGCCGCCGTGAACTGACGGACCCGTCGGGGGCGGCGGTGGAGATTTCCGGTGCGGAGCACGACCTGCTGACCAGTTTTCTCGACAATCCGCAGCGTGTGATCGGGCGTGACCGGCTGCTGGAACTGTCGCGCACGCGCCTGGGCGATGTGTCGGACCGCAGCGTGGACGTGCTCGTCAGCCGCCTGCGGCGCAAGCTGGGCGCGGATGCCGACAACCTGATCCGCACCGTGCGCGGCATGGGCTATATCTTCACGTCCGAGGTGGAGCGTGTCTGAAAAGACGGCCTCTCGATAAAACGAATAAAAGTTTTTGGGTGCCGGCTTTTTTCAAAAAAGGCGGTGTTCTTTGAAGCTTTTTGGAAAAAGCTTCACCAAAAACTTTTGAAAATTTGCAGGATGTTTCTTGGGCGGGTTTTTGGAACAGTCTCCGGGTAATCGCGGCAGGCAGGCATGAAAGAGGCCCTGTCCGACGCGCCCGCGTCGCGTCGCATCACGCTCTGGCCGCGTGGACTGGTGTGGCGGGTGATGTTCGTCCTGCTTGCGGCGGTCGCGCTGGTGTTCGTTGGCAGTTCGGTCTTCTATGAGGAGGCCGAGACCTACACCATCGACGACGCGCAATTGGATCAGGTCAGCGAACGGCTGGTCATCGATGCGCGCGTGCTGGCGGCGACGCCCACATCGCAACGCATGGTGCTGGCGGCCATGCTGTCCACCCCCGACCTGACCATCGACTGGCGCACCAGCGCGCAGGAAGGCGTGGTCCGTCCCGAACCGGGGGCCCTGCGCGGCCTTCATGAACGTGTGGCCGGCAGCGTGCCGGCGTTTCAGGGCGATGTGCTCAACCTTGCGGGCACGGTGACGGCCACATCCGACATCCGTGGCGTGCTGCGCCTGCCCGATGGCAGCTTCATGGGCTTCAGTGCGCCGGACCTGCTGCAGCCACATCATATGCGCCGGGGCATCGTCTCCGCCGCCGTGCTGGCCGGTGCGGTGCTGCTGGCGGCGGGCATGCTGGTGCGCGCGCTCAGCATGCCGCTGCGGGCACTGGCGCAGGTGGCCGATACGGTGGGTTCGGGCCGGTGGGTCCCGCTGGAGGACAAGGGCCCGCGGGAGGTCCGCTACCTCGCGCGCGCCATCAATGCGATGCAGGAGCGTATAGGCCGCCTGATCGCCGACCGGACGGAGGCTCTGGCCGCTGTGTCGCATGACCTGCGCACGCCACTGGCGCGCCTGCGGTTGCGGGCGGGGTTTCTGGAGGACGCGGCGGCGCAGGCGGAAATCGAGGCCGACGTGACTGAGATGGAGGCCATGATTGCAGGCGTCCTCGCCTATCTGGCGGGGGAGAATGATCCCGAACCGGCGCGTTCGGTCAACCTTGCCTCCATCATCGCGACGCGCGTGGATGATGATGCCGACCAGGGCAGGCCCGTCACCTATGAAGGACCACATCAGGCGCTGGCGGTGGTGCGGCCGCTGGCGATGAAGCGGGTGATCGGCAACCTGATCGACAACGCCCTGAATTACGGGGGCAACGCGCATGTCGTGCTGCAGGTCGAGGCGCACAGCATCCGCATCCGGGTGGAGGATGACGGCCCCGGCCTGCCGGAGGCGGAGCTTTCGCGTGTTTCCACGCCGTTCTACCGCGTGGAGGGATCACGTTCGCGCGCCACCGGCGGCATGGGGCTGGGCCTTGCGATCGTCAATCGTGAAATCATGCGCGAGGGCGTGAGCCTGCGCCTCTATAACCGTGACAGTGGCGGCCTGTGCGCGGAAATCATCCTGCCGCGTGCGGGGCAGGGGACGTTGCCCGCAACCGAGCGCAAGGTGGCGGCGTCCTGACGTGACGGCACGCCCGGAGGGGATGCCGCGGCCTTTATCGTGTGACCGGGGGTTGTGCTGGCGTGGACCACGGTACATCTGGATGCTAACAGGACCAGAGATATCCGCCTTCCTCTATCTGTCGGGAAAGACCGCAGCATGTTCATAGAAACCGAAGATACCCCCAATCCCGCCACCCTGAAGTTCCTGCCCGGGCGCGAGATCATGCCCAATGGCGCGACGGCGGACTTCATTGACGCGGATTCCGTGGCGGGCCGTTCCCGCCTGGCAGAGGTCCTGTTCGACCTTGAGGGCGTGTCACGGGTGTTTTTCGGTGGCGATTTCGTGGCCGTGACCAAGGCCGACGCCGTGGACTGGGATGACCTGAAGCCGCAGGTGCTGTCCGCCATTGCCGACTATCTCGCCACCGGGCAGGCCCCGGTCGAGCAGGAAGCCGTGGTGGTGGAAGACGCGATCGCGCCGGGGGACGAGGAAATCGTCAAGCAGATCAAGGAATTGCTGGATACGCGCGTGCGTCCGGCCGTGGCTGGCGATGGCGGCGACATCGTCTTTCGCGGCTATCGCGACGGGATCGTGCGCCTGACGATGCAGGGGGCGTGTTCGGGCTGCCCGTCATCGCGCGCGACGCTGAAGCATGGGGTGGAAAACATGCTGCGCCATTACGTCCCCGAAGTGGTATCGGTCGAACAGGTCGAAGCCTGATACGCCGGGGTGGGAAAGTTTCATGGTTCTTGATGATGCCGGGCTGGACATCCTGTTCCGTGCCGCGCGGACGCCCGCGGCATGGAACGAAAGTCCCGTAACGGAAGAGACGCTGCACCAGTTGTATGACCTGGTGCGGCTTGGGCCGACATCGGGCAACTGCTGTCCCGCGCGATTCGTCTTCCTGCGCACGCATGACAGCCGCGAACGCCTGCGTCCCGCCCTGTCGGAAGGTAACGTCGCACGTGTGATGAGCGCGCCGGTCACGGTAATCGTGGCGTGGGACCCGCTGTTTTTCGACCGTATGGATGTCCTCAACCCCGAACCGGGCGTGCGGTCGTGGTTCGCCGCCGATGTGGGCCTGGCGGAGGAGACGGCGATACGCAACAGCACGCTGCAGGGGGCGTACCTGATCATGGCGGCCCGTGCGCTGGGGCTGGATGCGCTGCCGATGTCGGGGTTCGACGCCATGATGGTGGAGGAAACATTCCTGCATGCCCATGGCTGGCGGGCCAATTTCCTTGTCAACCTTGGTTACGCCGATCATGGGTTCGATACGCCGCGCGCGCCGCGCCTTGCTTTCGACGATGCCTGCGTGATGGCCTGACGCATGCGGGTGCTGGTTCTGGATGGCGCGCAGGCCGGGGCACAGGCGCGTGCCATTGTAGCCTGCGTGCGCATCACGCCCGAAGGGTGCGTGACCGAACATCGGCACGAGGCCGAGGGACGCGGCGGGTCGGAAGGGTTTCCCCTGCTGGCGCGTGACCTGATGGCCGAATGTGGCTGGACCATGCCGATGCTGGACATGGTGGCCGTGGTGGTCGGGCCGGGATCGTTCACCGGCCTGCGTGCCTCCATTGCCTTTGCGCAGGGACTGGCGCTGGGGCTGGGATGTGAGGTCGTGGGGGTGACGACGGGCGAGGCCCTGGCCGATTCCCTGCGCGC
This sequence comes from Gluconacetobacter entanii, assembly GCF_003206495.1. Classification (GTDB taxonomy): domain Bacteria; phylum Pseudomonadota; class Alphaproteobacteria; order Acetobacterales; family Acetobacteraceae; genus Novacetimonas; species Novacetimonas entanii. The sequence goes on from NZ_NKUF01000009.1 coordinate 39,718, forward strand.
GCAGGTCGCTGCGCCGGGGACGCGGATCCTGTGCTGCTCCGTTGCGCGGCGCGGCCGGGCCTTTGTCGAATCCATTCCGGCGCAGGCTGGACGGGGGGACGGGGAGGTCCGTGCCGTGATGCTCGATGATCCCGCCGCCCTGCCGTCTGGCCCGCTTCTGCTGGGCGGGAGTGCCGCTGCCGACGTGGCGGCCACCTGTGCGCGGGGACGGGCGAATGTGACCATTGCCCCGCTGTCGCGGCCCGACGCCTGCGCCATTGCGCGCGCGGCACTGTTGCGGCGTGAGGGGGTGCTGGCGCCGCGTGCGGTGCTGCCACTGTATGTTGACCCGCCGGAGGCGAAGCTGCCCGCGGCGGGATTGCGCCCACCGCCGCGCAAGGCAGACGACAACGCATGAATGTCGCCACGGGCCCGGTCGTGGCCGTGCCTGCCGCGATGGCGGACCTGCCGGCGCTGGCGCAGGTCCATGCGGCGTCCTTTGCCCCGGACCAGCAATGGGATGCCCCGGCGCTTGAAACCCTGTTGGCGATGCCCGGCGTGGCGCTGGGCGTGGCCGTGGCGCAGGACGGGGGACGGCAGGTGGTGGCCGGCTTCATCATGGTGCGCACCGTCCTTGACGAAGCGGAAATCCTGACGCTTGCGGTCGATCCCGCATTCCGGCGGCGCGGACTGGCGCGTGCGCTGCTGTCATGGATGGTGGACATGGCGGCGGGGCAGGGGGCCGCGCGCCTGTTTCTGGAGGTGGGCGTGGACAACACCGCCGCGCTGGCCCTGTACCGTGATGCGGGCTTTGACGGGGTGGGGCGTCGGCGTGGCTATTACCCCGACGGGTCCGATGCGCAGGTCATGGCGCGCGACGTGATGCCCGCACGGGATGCGGAGTCGGGCGCATGGCCGACGTTATGACATTTTTTTGATGATCAGCAGGACATGGGTCAGTCCGTCGTCCTGCGCCTCATGCATGGCGACTTCATGGCCGAGCAGCCTGACGCTGCGACTGACATTGTCCAGCGGTTCGTCACCACGCAGGCGCACCTGTAATCGTCCCCCCGGCGCAAGCCGGTCGAGTGCAAGTCGCGTGCGCACGAATGTCATGGGACAGACGTCGCGGGTGATATCTATTTCCTCAACATCAATACCGGGCATGTTACCTGATATTCCTTCATGGGTATGGTTGCGGTCTTGTCCGGATTATTTATATAAGATGCATGTATTTCTACTGACAGGACCAAGTTGATGGCTGACGAAACAGCGGATGTGGAATTGCGGGAACTGACCGCCGAAATCGTGTCCGCGTATGTTGCACGCAATACACTCGATGCCGAGACGCTGCCGGACCTGATTCATCAGGTATATGAAACGATGTCCTCGCTCGGCAAGGTCGAGGCCGTGCCTGAAAAGCCGGTTCCGGCGGTGCCGCTGAAAAAATCGGTCTTCCCCGATTACATCGTCTGCCTTGAGGACGGGAAGAAGCTGAAGATGCTCAAGCGTCACCTCAAGACGGCCTATAACATGACGCCGGAAGAATATCGCGAACGCTGGGGCCTGCCGCACGATTATCCCATGGTCGCACCCAGCTACGCCAGCCACCGCTCCAAGCTTGCACGCAAGATCGGGCTGGGAACCAAGGATCGGGGCGCGGACCAGGCGTGAAGGATGACGGTGTCGTTGGACAATCGATCTGATGATGGGCTACGCCTGTAACCATGGCAGCAGGTAGTGATGTAATGGAATCGCGCATCGGGCGCATGTGTATCGAGCGGGGCCTGAAAATGACGGGGCAGCGGCGTGTCATCGCACGCGTCCTGTCGGAAGCGCAGGACCATCCCGACGTGGAAGAGCTGTACCGGCGCGCAGCCCAGCTGGATTCGCGCATTTCGGTGGCCACGGTCTATCGCACCGTGCGTCTGCTGGAGGAAAAGGGCATCCTTGAACGCCGCGATTTTGGCGGTGGCCGTGCCCGTTACGAGGCGACCGAGGAAGGCGACCATTATCATCTGATCGATGTCGAGACCGGAAAGGTGATCGAGTTCGAGGACAGGGAGCATGCCGAACTGATCCGTCGCATTGCGCGTGACCTCGGCTTCGACCTCGTTTCCCACCGGCTGGAGCTTTTCGCGCGCAAGCGGCCTGCCGACGCCGGACAGGATACCGCCGCGCCGTCGCCGCCGGCACGCACGGGAGGCAGGTCAAAACGATGAGCGCCGAGAAAATCATGCACTCCCTGTCCACGCTGGATCTGGAGCGCAACGGCTTTCCCGAACTGCGTGGCGGCAACCTCGGGGTGCGGATCGCCTGCACGGATGAGGAACGCGATGCAGCCCAGGCCCTGCGCTATCGCGTATTCTATGAAGAAATGGGCGCCCAGCCTGATGAACGGACGCGGCGGCTGCGGCGTGACATCGACGAATTCGATGAATATGCCGACCACCTGCTGGTGATCGACCATGCGATTTCCTCTGGCGCGAAGGGGGTCGTGGGCACCTATCGCCTGATGCAGGGCGATGCGGCGCAGAAGCTGGGACGTTTCTATTCCTCGAATGAATATGACATCTCGCCGCTGACGGAATTTCCCGGCCGGTTGCTGGAGGTCGGGCGTTCCTGCGTGGATCAGGCCTATCGCGGGCGCGCGGCGATGCAGTTGCTGTGGCGCGGGATTGCGTCCTACATCTTCCTGCACCGTATCGACGTGCTGTTCGGTTGCGCCAGCCTGCCGGGGACGGATCCCGAACCGCTGAGCAACGAACTGACCTATCTCTACCACAACCACCTTGCCCCGCCCGCGCTGCGCGTGCGCGCGCTGCCTGAACGGCGGGTGGAAATGCTGCGCCGTGATCCGCAGGCGCTTGACCACCGGCGCTGCCTTGCCGGACTGCCGCCGCTGATCAAGGGATATCTGCGGCTGGGTGGGTATGTTGGCGATGGCGCGGTGATCGATACGCAGTTCAACACGACCGATGTTGCCGTGCTGGTCAAAAGCGAACTGCTGGCGGACAAGTATTACCGCCATTACGAACGTCGCCTGCGTGACGCCCTTGACTGACGCGCCGGGGCAGGGCGGTTTGCCATATATCCCTGCGCCGGAATGAAGCTTCCCACCGTTTTGCGCACATGGCATGACGCACTGCCCCGCCTTGCTGGCTGGCGCGCGGATGTTGCGATGCTGCTGGTCGGGGCGCTGGGGGCGCTGGCGTTGCCGCCGGTCCATCTGGTGCCGGTTCTGGCGCTGTGTTTCCCGATCCTGATGCGCATGATCGACGCCGCCCCCGACTGGCGCGTGGCGGCGCGGCGCGGCTTCATGTTCGGGCTGGGGATGCATACGGCGGGGCTGTACTGGCTGACCGATGCGATCATGCTGCGCGCCGATGCGTTCTGGTGGCTGGTGCCGCTGGCCTCGCCGGGATGCGCGCTGATCCTGACCCCGACCACCGCGATTCCAGCCGCCCTGTCGCGGATCGTGCCTGCGGGCGTGGCGCGTGGCCTTGTGCTGGCGGCGACATGGACGCTGGCCGACATGATGCGTGTCTTCATCTTCAGCGGCTTTCCATGGAACCCGCCGGGCAGTGTCTGGGAATTTCCCGGCGTGGCGGGCGATGTGATGATCCAGCCTGCGGCATGGATCGGGGTCGATGGCCTGACGCTGCTGACGGTGGTGCTGGCGCTTGCCCCCCTGTGGGGACGGCGGGGATGGATGGTTATCGCCGCGACCCTGATGCTGTGGGTGGGGGCGGGGGCGGCCCGCCTTTCATCCGGGGTGCGGGGGCGTGACGTGGGCCGCAATCCCGTGGTTGTGCTGGTGCAGGGGAATGTGCCCGAAGCGGAAAAGATGGCCGGGAACGAGGATGTCGCTATTTTCCGCCGCTACCTCACCCTGACCCATGATGGCGTGGGGCAGGCCCTGTCGCAGGGAACACAGGGGCGGCCCGTCGTGTTCGCCTGGCCGGAATCCGCATTTCCCGGCCTGCTGCTGGAGGACGCGATCGCCCGGCGCATGATCATGCAGGCCGGGCGGGGGGCGGTGGCCGGTGTGATTGGCACCCTGCGGCAGGATGAGCAGGACCGCTGGCGCAACAGCATGGCCGTACTGCTGCCCCCCGACGGGCAGGTGGGCGGACTGTATGACAAATCGCACCTGGTACCGTTCGGGGAATACCAGCCCGCCCTGCTGCCCTTTCATGTGGTGCCGGGTGATGGCATGGCGGCGGGCAGTGGCGTGCGGACATGGCACGTGCCGGGCATCGCCCCCGTTGGTCCGCTGATCTGTTACGAGGTCATCTTTTCAGGCCAGACGGTCGATGCGCATGACCGGCCTTCATGGCTGCTCAACAGCACGAATGATGGCTGGTACGGAAACAGTGCCGGCCCACGCCAGCATCTGGCGGCGGTCAGGATGCGCGCGGTGGAAGAAGGATTGCCCATCGCACGGGCCGCGAACACGGGCATTTCCGCCATATTCGATGGGTACGGGCATGAGGTGGTGCGACTGGGATGGGACCGGACGGGGGTGATCGTCCGGGCGATGCCTGATGCGCTGTTGCCGCCCTTTTTCGCGCGCTGGGGCCGACTGGTCCCGGTGCTGCTGGCGTTCGGGCTGCTGGCGGCGGGGATGACGGCCGGATGGCGCAACAGGCCGGCATCCGGGCGTTCCTGACATAGCTGTAACATATGGGTTCAGGAACGATTCGTAATGCGTGCCGTTAGGATCGCCACGCCTGACAATCTGTAAAAATCCGATCTATTGGATGCTGAAATAGACTGCAACAAAAAGGTACCAAAAAGCACCTTTTATGCGGCAGTCATAACAGATTGAATCACAGGGGGTTATTCGACGTGCCGCGGTGAGGATATAATTTCGCCCTTTACAAAAGGTTAATAATGAATCCTATAACTGTTTTGTTTAATATATAACTAAGTGATGATTTATCAGAAAATCGTATTTCTGGCATAGGGCATCTGTAGTGAATAACAAGTTGTCTAGTACTCCCAGTCCCGTTGACGTATATGTAGGCAGCCGGATCCGGCTGCGCCGGACGTTGCTCGGCATGTCGCAGGAACGTCTGGGAACGGCGCTGGGGCTGACATTCCAGCAGGTGCAGAAATATGAACGTGGGGCCAACCGCGTCGGTGCGTCGCGCCTGTATGACCTGGCGCGGGTTCTGGATGTGCCGATTGCATTCTTTTTCGACGGCATGCCGGATGAGGCCGCCCTCCCGCAGGCATCGTCCATGCCCGTCGAATCGTTTGCCGAGGCACGGGGCGCGTTTGGCGGCACGCCCGCCCCGGCCCAGCCAGAGGGTGGGGACGACCGGTTCGCCAGCAACGAACTCGCGCTGCTGTCGCGGCGGGAGACGATCGACCTCGTGAGGTCCTATTACCGCATCAGCGACCCTGCGGTGCGCCGGCGTGTGCTGGACCTCGTGCGTTCGATGGCGACGACGGCCTGAAGCCCCCTATTCGCGGCGCAGCACGCTGTCATTGAGGAAGGCCGCGATTTTGCCGGCGCGGAAATCGTGGCGCAGGCGGTCTTCGTCATATTCGGTGCGCACCCATTGCATGAACGGGATGCGCCCTTCGGCTTCGGCCTGGTAGCGCAGGAAGAACGCGTCGAGCACGCCGGTGCGCGAACTGTTGAAATGCCCGTTCTTCCACGAAAGCTGGCGCAGCGCGTCACGCGCCGTCCCCCCTTCGAACAGCAGCACAAGGCCCGCGGCAAGGCCGGTGCGGTCCGCCCCGGACTTGCAGTGCATCAGCATGGGGAAGGTGAGCGAGCGGTAGATCTTCTCGAACCGTTCGATCCGGTCGCGGTGCGGGGCGTTGCGGCTTTCGAACGCCATGTCGATATGCCGCAGCCCCAGGCGGCGTGCCGCATCACGCGACAGCGCATCGGATCCGCATTGCCGGTGGCCGCGCAGGTTGACCAGTGTCTTGAGGTGCAGCCGCCGCGTCGCCATGGCCAGGCGCCATGGGGTGGGATGGTTGCAGCGATAGACCCGGCCGGGGATGACGGTGCGGAAGTTCGTCCATGTCATGCGCAGGATCGCATGATCGACGAACAGGCTGTCGATCCAGGCGCGTCCACGCCCTGACGCGCTGGACAGGGTTCCATCGAACACGGGCGCATCCTTTCATGGGTGCAGAGACGAAAAAAGCGCCGGAATGTCCCATCCGGCGCTTCGTTCGTCAATCCGTCACGGCAGGATGCGCCGTGGGACCATGTCTCGGGGGATCAGCCCTTGCGTTCCATCTGAAGTTCCTTCAGACGCCCGATGGCCTTGGCCGGGTTCAGACCCTTGGGGCAGGTCTGGGTGCAGTTCATGATCGTGCGGCAGGCATACAGCTTCATCGGGTCTTCCAGCGCGTCGAGGCGGTCACCCGCATATTCGTCGCGGCTGTCTGCGATCCAGCGATACGCCGCAAGCAGCGTGGCCGGGCCGAGGTAGCGATCCCCGTTCCACCAGTACGACGGGCACGAGGTGGAGCAGCAGAAGCACAGGATGCATTCCCACATGCCGTCAAGTTCGGCACGTTCCTCGATGCTCTGCAGCCGTTCGCTGTCGGGCGGCGGCAGCGTGTCGGACTTCAGCCACGGGTCGATGGAGCGCAACTGCGCATAGGCCCCGTCGAGGTTGGGCACCAGATCCTTGACGATCGGCATGTGCGGCAGCGGATAGATCGGCACATCACCCTGCAGGTCGCGGATCGGCTTGAGGCACGCCAGCGTGTTTTCGCCCGCTATGTTCATCGCGCACGATCCGCAGATCCCCTCGCGGCAGGACCGCCGGAAGGTCAGGGTGGGGTCGATGTCGTTCTTGATGTGGATCAACGCATCAAGGACCATCGGACCGATACGGTCCAGATCGATCTCGTACGTATCGATCACGGGGTTGTCGTTGTTATCCGGGCTCCAGCGATAGATCCGGAATGACTTGACGTTCGTCGCACCGGGGGGGGCGGTGAATGTCCGCCCCGTGCCCACCGTGCTGTTTCTTGGCAGTTTGAATTCGACCATCGTCTCGTTCCCTTTCCGCCGCGCGCTCAGTAGACGCGTTTCTTGGGGGGGAAGACCTGAACGTCATCGGTCAGCGTCTTCATGTGCACGGGGCGATAGGTCAGCGTGACCCCACCCTTGTCGTCCATGTGGGCGACGGTGTGCTTCATCCAGTTCTTGTCGTCACGATCGGGATAGTCGTCATGCGCCTGCGCGCCGCGGCTTTCGTGACGTGCCTCGGCCCCGGCCATCGTGACGGTGGCGTTGGCGAGCAGGTTTTCGAACTCCAGCGCTTCCATCAGGTCGCTGTTCCAGATCAGCGAACGGTCGGAGATGGAGATATCGTCCACTTCCTTCCAGATCTGCGCGATCTTCTCCACACCTTCGGCCAGGCTCTTGGTGTTGCGGAATACGGCGGCATGCTTCTGCATCGTGCGCTGCAGGTTCGAACGCATCGCGGCGACATGGGTCTTGCCCTTGGCGTTGCGCAGGCGGTCGAAACGCTCGATCGCCTTGTCGCCCGCACCGGGGGGCAGCGGCGGGATGGTTTCCGCGCTCTTGATGATCTGGGCTGCACGCTGCGCCGCGGCACGGCCGAACACGACCAGGTCAAGCAGGGAGTTCGTGCCCAGGCGGTTCGCGCCATGCACGGACACGCACGCGGCCTCGCCCACGGCCATCAGGCCGGGCACGACCGCATCGACATCGTCGGCGGTGGGGCGGATGACCTCGCCATGGTAATTGGTGGGGATGCCGCCCATGTTGTAATGCACCGTCGGCAGCACCGGCACCGGTTCCTTCGTCACGTCCACACCGGCAAAGATGCGGGCCGTTTCCGAAATGCCCGGCAGGCGTTCATGCAGCAGGTCCGCGCCAAGATGTTCAAGGTGCAGCAGCATGTAATCCTTGTTCGGACCACAGCCACGCCCTTCGTTGATCTCGATCGTCATGGCGCGCGAGACGACATCGCGTGAGGCGAGGTCCTTGGCCGTCGGCGCATAGCGTTCCATGAACCGCTCGCCTTCGGAGTTGGTCAGGTACCCGCCCTCGCCACGGCAGCCTTCGGTCAGCAGGCAGCCTGCGGGGAAGATGCCGGTGGGGTGGAACTGCACGAATTCCATGTCCTGCAGCGGGATGCCCGCGCGCACCGCCATGCCGCCACCGTCGCCGGTGCAGGTATGGGCGGAGGTGCAGGAGTGGTAGGCGCGGCCATAGCCACCCGTCGCCAGAACGACCATCTGCGCGCGGAAGCGGTGCAGCGTGCCGTCATCAAGGCACCAGGCGACAACGCCCTTGCATGCGCCCTTTTCGTCCATGATCAGGTCGATGGCGAAATATTCGACGAAGAATTCGACGTTATGCTTCAGGCACTGCTGGTACAGCGTGTGCAGGATGGCATGGCCCGTGCGGTCGGCAGCGGCGCAGGCGCGGGGCACCGGGGCCTCGCCATAGTTGCGCATGTGCCCGCCGAACGGGCGCTGGTAGATCTTGCCGTCCTCGGTGCGGGAGAACGGAACACCCATGTGTTCGAGTTCCTGCACGGCGGGCACGGCCTCGCGGCACATATATTCGATGGCGTCCTGGTCACCGAGCCAGTCCGACCCCTTGACGGTGTCGTACATGTGCCAGCGCCAGTTGTCCTCGGCCATGTTGCCAAGCGACGCACCGATGCCGCCCTGGGCCGCGACGGTGTGGCTGCGTGTGGGGAAAACCTTGGTGACGCAGGCGGTCTTCAGACCGGCGGCACCCATGCCAAGCGTGGCCCGGAGGCCGGAACCGCCGGCACCGACCACGACCACGTCATAGGCGTGATCGACGATCTTGTAATTGCCGGGGATTGGGGATGTGATCGCATTCATTGTTTGGACGTGTCCCGATGCTCGTTCGGACTGCCGGGCGGGTTTGTCCGGACCGCCAGTCCGCGAATGTCTCTGTCTTGCCGGTGGCGTGGCGCGCGCGTCAGTTCGCGGCGATTCGCCCGCGCGTCGCGACAAGCGCCAGCTTCAGAACGGAAATCGCGCCGAACACACCCAGCAGGAAAACCACGCTTTTCATCAGCAGGCTTGCCGGGACATGCGCCTTGCCATGCACATAGTCATCGATGATGACCTGCAGGCCCAGCTGCGTGTGGTAGAAGGTCAGGATCACCAGCGCCATCATCATGGTGGCGTTGACGGGCCTGCCGCCCCACTGCGCGACTTCCGGCTGGGACGCGCCCGCAAGGCGGAAGACCTGGATGACGAACCACCCCGACAGCGGCACCAGCGCCACGGCGGACATGCGTTCGGCCCACCAGTGGGCGACGCCGCTCTTGCCCGAACCCAGCCCGCGCGCGCGCGACAGCTGCGAACGCATGACGGTGATGTGCGGTTTGTGCGAAGTACTCATGTCAGGAGGCCCTCTTCTTGGAACGGCAGGCGGCGACGCCAAGGATGCTGACAACCAGTGCCAGCGTGACGCCGACGGTCACGCCCGCGGCGATGGGGCCGTCCTCGTTGATTTCCTTCTTGTCGAAGCGGGCGCCGCTGTCCCACATCAGGTGGCGAATCCCCGCCACGAAGTGATAGACCAGCGCGAGCGCCCAGCCCGCGAGGGCAAGCTTGCCCAGCGGGTGGCCGGTCACTTTCTGGACCTTGGCAAATGATTTCGGTCCCTTTGCGGCAGCGCTGATCCAGCAGATGCCAAGCGCGGAACCGGCAGCGGCGGCAACACCCGCCGCGCGGTTCGCGATCGAAAGGAACATGGAAAGACGGAAGCGGTAGACCTGGAGGTGCGGGGACATTGGCCGCCTGGTCAGAGTTCCGTCGCTTCGGTGCCCTACATAGAGCGCATCACGGACATCCTGCATGGTCGTCTCGTCAATTTCCCTGTTATGGCTTCGGTTTGTTCCGTTGCCTTGTATTATTCGGTCCTACGCCCCCCGGTGGGTGTGGTCAACTCAGGCCCGGAACACGAGGTTGAGAGACGCCCCGAATGTATTGATCCAAGCATTGGCGCGGACGCATGGCTGATCCGCGCCAAAAAGGCATGTATTCAGCCCTGCCAGTGATGGCCCAGCAGGTCAAGCGCGATCATTGTTTCCGCGATCTGAACGGCGTTGAGCGCGGCCCCCTTGCGCAGGTTGTCGGACACGCACCAGAAGCCGAGTCCGTTCGGTACGGTCGGGTCGATCCGCAGGCGCGAGACATAGGTCGCATCCTCGCCCACCGCCTCGACGGGGGTGACGTACCCGCCATCCTCGCGCTTGTCATGCAGCACGACTCCGGGGGCGTCACGCAGGGCCCTGCGCGCGCGTTCGAGGTCCACGGGTTCCTCGAATTCCACGCTGACGGCCTCGGCATGGCCGATGAACACCGGCACGCGCACGCATGTGGCGAAGACGGAGATGTCGGGGTCGAGGATCTTGCGCGTCTCCACCGCCATCTTCCACTCCTCCTTGGTCGCGCCGTCATCCATGAAGCGGTCGATGTGGGGGATGCAGTTGAAGGCGATCTGCTTGGTGAACTGCTGCGCTTCGGCCGGGTCGCCGACAAAGCTGCCGCGCGTCTGGGTAAACAGTTCGTCCATCCCGCTCTTGCCCGCGCCGGCAACGGCCTGGTACGTCGCGACGACCACGCGCCGGATCGTGAACAGGTCATGCAGCGGCTTCAGCGCCACGACCATCTGGATGGTGGAACAGTTGGGGTTGGCAATGATGCCGCGCTTCGCCTTCTTCACATCATTGGGATTGACCTCCGGCACCACGAGCGGGACGTCGGGTTCCATGCGGAAGTGCGACGTGTTGTCGATCACGATGCACCCGGCCTTTGCCGCGCGCGGGGCATACTTGGCCGATACTGACCCGCCGGGCGAGAACAGGGCGACGTCCCAGCCCGTGAAGTCGAAATGTTCGAGGTTGCGCACCTTCAGCACGCGCTTTTCCCCGAATGACACTTCCTGTCCCGCCGACCGGGCGGAGGCCAGCGCCACGATGTCGTCCACCGGGAACTGGCGCTCGGCCAGTGTCTTGAGTATTTCACGCCCGACGGCGCCGGTGGCACCCACCACCGCAACGCGGTAACCCATTGGATAATCCCCTGAATGATGAGGCGCCGGCCCCCGCGAAAGAACGGGCCATGCCGGCGCGGATTGGCAGACAGTGGCACCTGGCGCCACTAAGCGTCCCGACACGTAGAGCCTGCGTGCAGGCGGTGCAAGCAACACGATATTTTTCCCGAATGTTTTTATCTGTTGCCCGGAAGTCCCCTCCGGCTTTTCACATCTGGCCCGGCGCATCCGTCAGGGCATATCCCCCCGACATACCCGCCCTGCGGGCGTAACACCGTTTGAGCAGACGCAAAGCCTGTTGTCCGTATATGGTGCTATGGCTTTGCATGCCCGGCAGCATATGCGCATGCCGGGACGGATTTTTGCGTGCGTGGGCCGCCCCGGCAGCCCCGCCGTGCGTAAAAGCACAGCCAAAGGACTGTCACGGACCATGTCATTACCTGACGCCCCCCCAACTGACGCCACTCCCGCCCCTGCAACGCCGCGCGCGCCCGCTGGCGCGCGTCCTGCCCCGGCCTGCACGCTGGTGATCTTCGGCGCGCATGGCGACCTGACCAAGCGCCTGCTGATGCCAGCGCTGTACAACCTTGCCGGCAGCGGCCTCCTTTATCCCGGATTCCGCATCATCGGCGTGGACCGCGTCGCCAGCACCACCGCGCAGTGGCGCGACGGCCTGACGGCGATGATGCAGTCCTTCACCCATGACCCCAATGCGGAGTTCCACGCGCCGAGCATCGATTCGAAGCAGTGGGGATGGGTGTGTGAACGGCTGGAATACGTGCAGGCCGATTTCGGCGACCTCGCGCAGGTCCGCGCGCTGGGCGAGAAGATCCCCGGCAACGCGATCTTCTACCTTGCCGTGTCGTCGCGTTTCTTCGCCCCCGTGGTGGAAATGCTGGGCAGGGCGGGGCTGGTGACGCAGACGGACGGGCATTTCCGCCGCGTGGTCATCGAAAAGCCGTTCGGCGCGGACCTTGCCAGCGCGCGCGAACTCAACCGCCGCATCCTTGCGGTGCTTGATGAAAGCCAGGTCTATCGCATCGACCATTTCCTCGGGAAGGAAACGGTGCAGAACATCCTGGCCATGCGCTTTGGCAACCTTCTGTTCGAACCGCTGTGGCGCAACGAGTTCATCGACCATGTGCAGATCACCGCGGCCGAGACGATCGGCGTGGAGCAGCGTGGCGCGTTCTATGAACCCACCGGCGCGCTGCGTGACATGATCCCCAACCACCTGTTCCAGCTATTCGGCATGGTGGCTATGGAGCCGCCGAATTCGTTTTCCGCCGACACCGTGCGCACCAGCAAGGAGCAGTTGTTCGAGGCGGTGCGCCCCATCCCCCCTACCGATGCGGTGCGCGGGCAGTACGGCGCAGGCACGGTGGAGGGCAAGCCCGTCATCGCCTATCGCGAAAGCCCGGGTGTCGCGCCCGACAGCCATACCGAAACCTATGTCGCGCTGAAACTGCATGTCGATAACTGGCGCTGGGCCGGGGTGCCGTTCTACCTGCGCACCGGAAAGTCGCTGGGCGGCCGCCGGACGGAGGTGGTGGTGCAGTTCAAGAAACCGCCGATGATGATGTTCCGCGATACCGAAACGCAGGAACTGCCGCCCAACCGCATCATCCTCAACATCCAGCCCGCGCAGGGACTGACGGTGGAAATGGGGGCCAAGCGGCCGGGACCGAAGATGGACCTTGCGGAGGTGCAGGTGCGCTTCCGTTACGAGGACGTCTTCGCGCAGTCGCCAAATGTCGGGTATGAAACGCTGCTGTATGACTGCCTGACGGGGGATGCGACCCTGTTCCAGCGCGCGGATAATATCGAGGCCGCATGGCGTGCTGTCGATCCCGTGCTGAAGGCATGGGCGGGCAATGCGGATGGGCTGGAACTCTATCCCGCCGGGGCGACCGGGCCGAAGGGCGCGGACGAACTGCTCGAACGTGACGGGCGGGCTTGGTATCCGCTCGACGGGGTCTGAAGGGCGTCGGCTTTTTGAAAACAGCCCTCATCCGGAAATTTCCCGGTGAGGGCGATCCTCAGGGCTCTACCCTGAAACCCGCCAAAGGGCATTGCCCTTTGGAAACCATGACTTACCCAATGGATTGGGGTGCGGGGGGCTGTGGTCCCTCAATGAAAAAGTGGCGTGGCCATTCACTGGCCACGCCCCCATCAGGCGACATTTCCGCCGTGCCCTGTCGGGTACGGCTTATTTTGCGGCGGTGCTGTCGGATGCGGCAGCCTGACCCGCATCGGCCTGACGTTCGGCATGTTCCTCGTCACCCTGGCGGAACAGCGCGTCGGCGTTCTTCTTCTGCTTCTTGGAGAACGCGGCATAGAGCGGCGTGAAGGCCTGGTTCAGCGTCTGCATGTCCTGCGCGCGCTGCGCGACCAGCGTTGCATAGGACTGCATGTTGTCCGTCGCACTCATCGTCGGCAGGTCGGTGCGGCGCTTTTCGATCGCGTCATGCAGGCGGCTTGCATTGTCACGCATGTCCTGCGCGAACGGCGCCCACAGCTTTTCCTGCGCCTTGGTGATGTGCAGTTGCGTATGCAGGGCGGTGATGTGCTCCTCAAGCTGCTCGGGCGAGGGATCATGCGGCGTATGCGCAAGCGGTGCCGTCGCGGCGGGAGGCGCGGCCTGCGTCGGGGGGACGGCGGCCATGGCCATGCCCGGCAGCAGCAAGAGGGCGGCGGCAGGAAGGATACGGCGAAGACTCATGACTGGATACCTTCAGATCTGTTCGGGCGGGCGGGAAACGCGGCGTCGGATGACCCGGTTTCAGTACCCGTAACCATAAGGGGAATAATAGGACGGCGGCGGGGGCGGCGGCACGGGCTGCGGCGGGTAGTACGCAGGCGGCGGGGCCACGGCGCGGTCCGCCAACGTGCTGCCGAGCATCGTGCCGATCGCAAGGCCCGCGATGCCGCTGCCAACCGCAAGGCCTGCGCCTCCGCCACCGTGGCCGCGACCGCCATGCCAGCCACCGCGCGGCGGCGGCGGGCCGCCACGTCCACCCCATGGCTGCGCCAGGGCGGAGGCGGCGGGCAGGGTGGCTGTCGCCAGCGTCAGTGCTGCGCCCGCGACGGCCAGGAACTTGGGAAATCGTGAAAACCGCTTCAATGCGAGGGCCCTTGTCCAATGGTGCGTTAAAAGGAAGGGGTGGATGATACGTCAACCGGTCATGGTCGTTAAGCAGTCACCATCATAGTGCCCGCCATGTCGAAATCATGACGGTCGCGGCCTCCGTTATGCCGCAATCCTGAGGCGTTTCGTCAATGCCGACAGGCGGTGGCGGCGCAGTTCGCCGCGCGCGCGCGAATCATCGGTCATGTAGTTGAGCTGTATGGTGTTGCGCGCGCCGACATAGCGGCGATGCCCGTGCCATGTGTTCGTGCCGTTGGGAAAGACCAGCAGCGTCCCGTTCACGGGCGCGACCTCGGTGGCGTAGTCCTCGATGTCATGTTCCCCGCGCAGCAGCCGCAGGCAGCCTTCGTGCCGGGTCCATGTCGTGTCGTCCACATTGAGGTAAAGCAGCACCGTCACCCGCTTGCACACCGAGTCGCGGTGGATGCGCCCGTCCTGCGCCCGCGTGCGCCCGCGCAGCGTCAGCATGGTCGGCGCGCCATGCAGGTCCAGCCCGAATTTCGCCGCGATGATGTCGCGCAGCCTCGGCCCCTCCAGTTCCGCAACGAGGTCGCGGATCAGTGGCGACAGCCGCAGCGCGCTCGGCGGATAGGACCCGCCGGAGGCAAAGACCGGCAGGGAGGCCACCGCCGCGCGCAGGTCCTGCGGCCCGATGAAATGGGGCACGATGGCATGGGGGAACGGATCGGTGGCGACAGCGGCGTTTTGCAGCGCGGCATAGTCGGGAATGATGGGTATGGTCATGCGATCCTGTAGGGCCACGGCAAGGGGTGCGTGCCCGAGATTAGGGGGCCGCGCCGCACGTCGCAAGGCTGTCGTCACGGGCGTGCGGGACGGGGCATGGGGGATGTGGTGCGCGGTGTGGGGCATGATGCGTGGTGAACGTCGCGGCAGGGTGGGCGGGTCCATCACAAATGCTCCATTTCCCGCCCTTTGCGTTCACCAGATGGAGAGAACGCCCGTAACGGCCGTATATGGCGGTTTTGTGCCCTTGCCGAAGGGTCGGGGAGGGATTATCGGCGTTGGGTATGGATACCGAAATTCGCACCGCTTCCGCCCCTTCACAGCCGGTTCCGCAAGGCGATGCCGGCCCCTTCGCCGTGTACGAGGCCCGTGTCGCCGCAGGCACGCTCGACCGCGACCCGGAACAGGAAAAGGCGGCGCGTCGCCTTGACCGGTTGTGGCGCGAACTGCGCGACTACCACCCGGTGGTCATGCAGCGTGCCGCCGCGCGTCCCGGCCTGTTCGGCGGCCTGCGCGCGCGGCTGGGGCTTGGTGGTGGGCGCGGGGCGCAGGCGGGGCCAGCGCGGCCGCGCGGGGTCTACATGGTCGGGCAGGTCGGGCGCGGCAAGACGATGCTGATGGACCTGTTCTTCGACCTCGCCCCGGTGGAGCACAAGCGCCGGGTGCATTTCCACCGCTTCATGCAGGACGTCCACCAGCGCCTGCATGACATGAAGGTGGCGCAGCCTGACCTTGCCGATCCCATCCCGCCGCTGGCGCGCCAGATCGCGC
This sequence comes from Gluconacetobacter entanii, assembly GCF_003206495.1. GTDB lineage: Bacteria > Pseudomonadota > Alphaproteobacteria > Acetobacterales > Acetobacteraceae > Novacetimonas > Novacetimonas entanii. Next base: position 55,416 of record NZ_NKUF01000009.1, read on the forward strand.
AGGAGGCGTGGCTGCTGTGCTTTGACGAATTCCAGGTCAACGACATCGCCGACGCCATGATCCTCGGGCGTCTGTTCGAATACCTGTTCGCCGACGGGGTGGTGGTGGTCGCGACCTCCAACACCAGGCCCGAAGACCTGTTCCAGGACCGTCCCGGCGCGGATGCGTTCAAGCCCTTCATCGATATCATCATGCGCGAGGTCGATACCGTCATCCTCGATTCCCCGCGCGATTACCGCCGTGGCGGCGTGCGCGGCATGCGCACATGGATCGTGCCCGCCGATGCGGCGGCGAAGGCGGAACTCGACACCATCTTCACCCACCTTGCCGCGGGCGCGCCGGTGCAGGAGGTGGACCTCGACATCATGGGCCGCATCCTGCATGTCGCCCGTGAGGCGGGACCGGTCGCGCGCTTCTATTTTTCCGAACTGTGCGGGCGCTTCCTCGGGGCGGGGGACTATCTCGCGCTTGCGACGCGCTTTCCCAACCTCATCATCGACAACGTGCCACGCATGGGGCCGGACAATTTCGACGAGGCCCGGCGCTTCATCGTCCTGATCGACGCGCTGTACGAACAGAACGTCAAGTTGTTCGCCTCCGCCGGGGACCAGCCCGATTCCCTGTATGAACGCGGGCAGGGGGCAAAGGCGTTCGAACGCACCGCCTCGCGCCTCGAGGAGATGCAGAGCGCCTCCTACGCGCAGTTGCCCCACCTGTCGGCATAGCTGTTGTGACAACGCCGCGCGCCATGGGCGGAGGGTCACGCCATCGTGACGCCCATGGCGCGCCTGTGACTGGTGGGGCGGTAGGCAAAGGGGCCGGTCTTTGCTTGGGTAGTCGAGGAAGTTCCCAGGGCCGGAATTGTGCCACGCAGGGCTGCATTTTCACCGCGTTTTCCCCGTTCTCCGGGGGACATACGAAAATGTCAGCATGCGTCCACAGCAATCCTGACCTTGATGAATGATGGCGGTACCCATGGCCGGGTGCCGTTAGGGTAAGGGCCATAAGCCGGCCTGCGGGCAGGGGCCATCACATGGCGCCACGGATGCGGGACCGGACAAATAACGCGGCCGACAAGGTCGTCAGTGAGGAGATGTCTTCAAGATGGCGGGCGTAGATATTCTTTCGACCGCATTCAGCGGCTCCAATACGGCCTATCTGGCCGAATTGTATGCACGCTGGGCGGTAGACCCCAAAAGTGTCGATCCTTCCTTTGCGTCCCTGTTCTCCGACATGGATGAGCAGAGCGCGGAAATCGAACACGATGCCGAAGGCGCGTCGTGGGCGCCACGTGCACCCATGATCACCGGCGAGGAAGCCGAGACCGTCCCCGCGGGCGGCACGGTTTCCGCCGAAAGCCTGCACGCGGCGGCGGATGACAGCCTGCGCGCGACGCAGTTGATCCGGGCGTACCGTGTGCGTGGCCATCTCGAGGCGCGGCTTGACCCGCTTGGCCTGCAGGTGCCCAAGCCCCATGCCGACCTTGACCCCGCGACCTATGGCTTCGGTCCCAACGACCGTGACCGCCCGATCTATCTCGGCCGCATCGTCGCCAGCCTGATCGGGGCGGAAACCGCCACCATCAACCAGGTGCTTGATGCGTTGCGCGCGGTCTATTGCGGGCCGATCGGCACGGAATACATGCATATCCAGGATCCCGAACAGCGGATGTGGGTGCAGGCCCGCCTGGAAGGCGACAACTGGCGCCAAGGTGCCAGCGCGCAGGAAAAGAAGGTCATCCTTGAACACCTGACGCAGGCCGAAGGTTTCGAATCTTTCTGTCAGAAACGCTATGTCGGCACCAAGCGCTTCGGGATTGAGGGTGAGGACGTCACCATCCCCGCGCTGCATGCCGTGATCGACCAGGCCGCCAGCGGCGGCGTGCGTTCGGTTGCGATCGGCATGCCGCATCGCGGGCGCCTGAACACGCTCGTCAACATCGTGCGCAAGCCCTATACCGCGATCTTCAGCGAATTCGCCGGCGCGTCGTTCAAGCCGGACGACGTGCAGGGATCGGTGGATGTGAAATACCATCTGGGCACCTCCACCGATGTGGAAATCGGCGGCACGCCGGTCCACATCTCGCTCCAGCCCAACCCCTCCCACCTCGAGGCGGTCGATCCCGTGGTGATCGGCAAGGTGCGCGCGACGCAGGACGATGACGACCCGCACCAGCGCGGCCGCCACATGGGCATCCTGCTGCATGGCGACGCGGCGTTCGCGGGGCAGGGCATCGTCTACGAGACGCTGGCGATGTCGCAGTTGATCGGCTACCGCACCGGCGGCACCGTGCATGTCGTGGTGAACAACCAGATCGGCTTCACCACCGTTTCCATCCATGCCTTCTCGGGGCTGTACTGCACCGACATCGCCAAGGCGGTGCAGGCGCCGATCTTCCACGTCAATGGTGACGAGCCCGAGGCCGTTGTCTACTGCGCGCGCCTTGCCGCCGAATTCCGGCAGAAGTTCGCTTCCGACGTGGTCATCGACATCGTGGGCTACCGCCGCCACGGCCACAACGAATCGGATGAGCCGTCCTTCACGCAGCCGATCATGTACAAGGCCATCGCGGCGCGCCCGACCATCCGCACGCTGTATTCCGAGCGCCTGGTGCGCGAAGGCGTCGTGACCGAGGCCGAGGTCGAGGGGGAGTGGAACGCGTTCCACGACAAGCTTGAGGCCGCCTACCAGGCCGCGCAGGGCTACAAGCCGAACAAGGCCGACTGGCTGGAGGGCGCATGGCAGGGGCTGAAGCCGCCGCCGGTCGATGCGGTCGTGACCATGCCCGAAACCGGCATCGCCATCGACAAGTTGCGTGAAATCGGCGCGGCGCTGGCAAAGGTGCCCGACGACTTCACCGCCAATTCCAAGATCGTCCGCCAGCTCAAGGCCAAGGCCAAGATGTTCGAGACGGGCGAGGGCATCGACTGGGCCACGGGCGAGGCGCTGGGCTTTGGCTCGCTCCTGCTTGAAAAGCACCATGTCCGCCTGTCGGGCGAGGACTGCCAGCGCGGCACCTTCAGCCAGCGCCATGCCGTCCTGATCGACCAGGTGAACCAGAACACCTACGTGCCGCTGAACAACATCGACCCCAACCAGGCGCATATCGAGATCTACAACTCGCTGCTGTCGGAATTCGGGGTGCTGGGCTTCGAATATGGCTACTCGCTGGCCGATCCGAACGCGCTGGTCCTGTGGGAAGCGCAGTTCGGCGACTTCGCCAACGGCGCGCAGGTCATCATCGACCAGTTCATCGCCTCGGGCGAGACGAAGTGGCTGCGCATGTCCGGCCTCGTGATGCTGCTGCCGCATGGCTATGAAGGGCAGGGGCCGGAACATTCCTCCGCGCGCCTGGAACGCTACCTGCAGCTTTGCGCGGAAGACAACCTGCGTGTGTGCAACCTGACCACGCCGGCCAACTACTACCACGCGCTGCGTCGGCAACTGTTCCTTGACTACCGCAAGCCGCTGATCATCATGACGCCGAAGTCGCTGCTGCGGAACAAGCTGGCGGTCTCCGAACTGAAGGATTTCGGCCCGGGCACGACCTTCAGGCCGGTGATCGGGGAGATCGACACCATTGCCGATCCCAAGAAGGTGGAACGCGTCGTGATCTGCTCGGGCAAGGTCTATTACGACCTGCTGACCGAACGGCGGGAGCGCAAGCTTGACACGGTTGCGATCGTGCGGCTGGAGCAGTTCTATCCGTTCCCGGCAAAGCTGCTGGGCGACGAACTGGCACGCTATCCCGATGCGAAGGTCATCTGGTGCCAGGAAGAACCCGCCAACATGGGTGGCTGGGACTTTGTCGATCGCCGGATCGAGGGCGTGCTGGGCAGCATCAAGCACAAGAGCGCGCGTCCCGAATATGTCGGTCGCGTCGCCGCCGCCAGCCCGGCGACGGGTCTTGCGAAGGTGCACCTTGCGGAGCAGGCCGCGCTGGTCAACAAGGCGCTCGGCGTCGCGTAACAGGGCAGGCGGCGGGGCACATGCCGTCCTGCCGCCGCCCGCTCATTTCGTCACGCGTGGCATGGACATTGCCATATGGACATCGCGGCGCGTGGCATCGAACAGGGTCCGGCCCGTCATCCGGGACCGGGCAGGGTTAACAGGCCGGATGGCGGTACTGCCGCCATGTGAACAAGGCCTGAGGTCAGGAACTGTCACGCTGGCCCATCACGGACGCGGAAAAACCGCGACATGGGGTGGGGCGGCAAAGGGATTGGAAAATAGGAATGTCTGCCGAGATCAAGGTGCCGACGCTGGGTGAAAGCGTAACTACCGCAACCGTTGCAAAATGGCTGAAGCAGCCGGGCGATTCCGTGTCCGCCGATGACCCGGTGGCCGAACTGGAAACCGACAAGGTCAGTGTCGAGGTCCCCGCCCCGCAGGCCGGTGTGCTGGGTCCGCTGCTGGTGCCCGAAGGGGCGGAGGTCGAGGTCGGCACCGTCCTGTCCACCGTCGAAGCCGGCACGGGCAAGCCCGCCGCCCCCGTCGCAAAGCCCGCGCCCGCGCCGGCCGCCGGCGTGCAGGCACAGCCGCTGAGCACCGGACCGGTCGCGCGTCCCGCAACACCCGCATCCGACGTTGCGGCGCAGGGTGCGGCCCACGCACCGTTCCCCGCGGCACAGAAGATCATGACCGAACAGGGCGTGTCCGCCACACAGGTCGGCGCTGGCTCCGGCAAGGATGGCCGCATCACGAAGGGCGACGTGCAGGCGTTCCTGGCACAGCCGCGTGCGGCCACCCACACGGCCGCGCCGCGTCCGCCGCGTCAGGATGACCCGCGTGAGGAACGCGTGAAGATGACGCGCCTGCGCCGCACCATCGCGCGCCGCCTGAAGGATGCGCAGAACACGGCCGCCCTGCTGACCACCTTCAACGAGGTGGACATGTCGGCGGTCAAGGCGATGCGCGCCGAATACAAGGACGCGTTCGCCAAGAAGCATAACGGCGCGAAGCTGGGCTTCATGTCGATCTTCAGCCGCGCCGTCATTGCCGCGCTGCAGGAATTCCCCGCGATCAACGCCGAAATCGACGGTGATGACGTGATCTACCGTGAATTCGTCAACCTCGGCATCGCGGTGGGCGGTCCCAACGGACTGGTGGTGCCGGTGATCCGTGACGCCGACCAGAAGAGCTTTGCCGAGATCGAAAGCGCCATCGCGGGCTTTGGCAAGAAGGCGCGCGAAGGCACGCTGAAGATCGACGAACTGTCGGGTGGCACGTTCTCCATCACCAATGGCGGCATCTATGGCTCCCTGATGTCCACCCCCATCATCAACGCGCCGCAGTCGGCCATCCTGGGCATGCATTCCATCCAGGATCGCCCCGTGGCCGTGGACGGGCAGGTCGTGATCCGTCCGATGATGTATATCGCGCTGACCTATGACCATCGGATCGTCGATGGCAAGGAAGCTGTCAGCTTCCTCGTCCGGGTCAAGCAGAACGTGGAAGACCCGCGCCGTCTGCTGCTGCAGGTCTGATGCGGCCGGGCGGGGGGCCGATCCATGGCCCTCCCGCCTGATCCTCCACGATACCGCAAGCAGGACAGAATAGAATGACCATTGAAATCAAGGTTCCGACGCTGGGTGAAAGCGTCACCACGGCCACGATCGGCAAATGGCTGAAACAGCCGGGCGAGGCGGTTTCCGCCGATGACCCGATTGTGGAGCTGGAAACGGACAAGGTCAGCGTGGAAGTCCCCGCGCCGCAGGCCGGCGTGCTGGGCGCGCACAAGGTGGCCGAAGGTGACGAGGTCGAGGTCGGCGCGGTCCTGACCACGCTGGAAGCCGGCGGTGCCGGTGCGAAACCTGCGGCTGCCCCCAAGGCCGCGGCCCCCGCTGCCCCTGCCGCCGCCGCACCTGCGGCACCCGCCCCCGCCGCCACGCCTGCTGCCGCCCCCCCGGCGGAGACGGATTACGATGTCATCGTGATCGGTGCCGGTCCCGGCGGTTATGTCTGCGCCATCCGCGCGGCACAGCTTGGCTTCAAGGTGGCCTGCGTTGAAAAGCGCGCGACCCTTGGCGGCACGTGCCTCAATGTCGGGTGCATCCCGTCCAAGGCGCTGCTGCAGCAGTCCGAGAATTTCCACGCCGCCAAGGATGAATATGCCGACATGGGCATCATCATCGACAGCGTGAAGCTTGACCTCAAGCGCATGATGGCGCGCAAGCAGTCGGTGGTCGATGCCAACGTCAAGGGCGTCGAGTTCCTGTTCAAGAAGAACAAGATCACCTGGCTGAAGGGCGAGGGCCGTGTCGAGGGCACGGGCCGTATCACCGTCAACGGCAAGCCTGTGACGGCGAAGCACATCGTCGTCGCCAGCGGCAGCGACAGTGCCGTGCTGCCGGGTGTGGAGGTTGATGAAAAGCAGATCGTGACCTCGACCGGTGCGCTGGAACTGTCTGCCGTGCCGAAGAAGATGGTGGTGATCGGTGGCGGTGTGATCGGCCTCGAACTCGGCAGCGTGTGGCATCGCCTCGGGGCGGAAGTCACGGTGATCGAATATCTCGACCGTCTGGTGCCGGGCACGGATAACGAAATCGCCAAGACGTTCCAGCGCATCCTGACCAAGCAGGGCCTGCAGATGAAGATGGGCCACAAGGTGACGAAGGCCGTCAAGGGGCCGAAAGGCGTCACCCTGACGGTGGAACCGTCGGCCGGTGGTGCGGCGGAAACGCTGGACGCGGACATCGTGCTGGTGGCGATCGGCCGTTCGGCGGCGAGCAAGAACATGGGCCTGGAAGAAGCGGGGATTGCGCTGGACAAGCGTGGCCGCATCGTGACCGACGCCCATTACGCGACCAACGTGCCGGGCATCTATGCCATTGGTGACGTGATCGCAGGCCCGATGCTGGCGCACAAGGCCGAGGAAGAAGGCGTTGCGGTGGCCGAACTGCTGGCCGGTCAGGCCGGACATGTCAATTACGGTGCCATTCCCGCCGTTGTCTATACGTGGCCGGAAGTCGCGACCGTGGGCAAGACCGAGGAAGTGCTGAAGGAAGAAGGCGTCGCCTACAAGGTTGGCAAGTTCCCCTTCACCGCCAATGGCCGCGCGCGCGCGATCGGCATGACCGACGGGTTCGTCAAGGTTCTGGCCGATGCCAAGACCGACGCGGTGCTGGGTGTGCATATCATTGGCCCGATGGCGGGCGAACTGATTGCCGAATGCACCATGGCGATCGAATTCGGCGCATCGTCCGAAGATATCGGCCGTACCTGCCATGCGCATCCCACGCTGAGCGAAGCTGTCAAGGAAGCTGCCCTCGACGTGGAAAAGCGCGCCATCCACATCTGATCCGCCTGCCGGGGTGGGGCATGCTGTCCCACTCCACACGAAAAAAAGCCTTCCGCATGGTCCGGGGTATCCCGTCCGTGTGGAAGGCTTTTTTGGTAAAAGGCTGTAAATTTCAAAAAGTTTTTGGGTGCCGCCTTTTTCCAAAAAGGCGGCGTCTTTCGAAGCTTTTTGAAAAAAGCTTCACCAAAAACTTTTATTTCTTATATCCATCAGTTTGTCCGGGAGGGGTCAGCCCAGATCATGCTCCCATGCATGTTCGCGGGTGATCTTCACCAGATCGGTGGCGGATACCGCGCGTGAGATGAAGAAGCCCTGGATATAATCCACGCCCAACTGGGTTGCGATGTCGAACTGCTTGCGTGTCTCCACGCCTTCGACCGTCACTGACAGGCCAAACCCGTGCCCAAGCCGGATGAGGGCGGCAAGGATGTCGCGATCCTGTTCCCGCGTGTCGATATAGCGCACAAGGCTGCGGTCGATCTTCAGCGATTTCAGCGGCAGGTTCTTCAGCGTGGACAGCCGCACGCTGCCATGGCCGAAATTGTCCAGCGCAAGGCCGAACCCGTCTTCGGCCAGCGACTTGAGGCGCAACTGGCTCTTTTCCGCGCGACGCCCCTGCAGCATATGTTCCGTCACCTCCAGCATGAAGGTGCTGGGATCCATCTTCAGGTGCTTGATCTCGCTGAGCAGGTCCACCTGCTGGTCGAGGCTGAGCAGGTCGAGATGTGACAGGTTCACCGCCAGGCGCAGGTTCGGCAGGCCCGCCTTCTTCCACATGGCGATATCGTCGTGGAACGACTGCACCAGATGGGTCTCCATCTCCTGCGCCAGTCCGGAATCGGCGAATACGTCAGTGAATGCCCCGGCCGACAGCAGTCCACGCTGCGGATGGTGCCAGCGCATCAGGGCCTCGGCCTGTTCGATCTGCCCGGTGTGGCAGTTCAGGATGGGCTGGTAATAGACCTCGAACTGGTTCTGCTTCACGCCCGCGCTGGCTTCCTTGAGGATCTTGGCACGTTCCAGCGCGGTCTTGTGCAGGCTGGCGCTGAACATGCGCGCCTGCTTGCCACCGGCCTGCTTTGCGGCATACAGCGCCACGTCGGCGTTCTTCTGCACGTCTTCGAGCGTATCGGTCGCCGTCAGCGGGGTTGCCCCGATACTGCCGGAGACACGCACGACGGCCGATTCAAGGTCGATCGGCTCCTCAAGCAGCGTCTGAAGGCGGGTCAGGATGGATTCGAGGGAGTTTTCCTTCAGGCTCTTGTGCAGGATGATCGCGAATTCATCGCCGCCCAGCCGGCTGGTCGCTTCCTCCGGCCCGACAAGTTCGACAATGCGCCGCCCGATCGTGCGCAGCACGATGTCACCCGCATGATGGCCGTGGATGTCATTGATCTGCTTGAACCCGTCAAGGTCGAACATCACCAGCACGCGTTCCTCCGCGCTGGAGTGCTTGCACTGTTCCAGCGTGGCGATCAGGCTGGCGTTGAACCCGCCACGGTTCAGCAGCCCGGTCATCGTGTCGGTCGCGGCCTGGATCTTCAGCCGCTCCTTGGTGTTCATCAGTTCGGTGATCTCGAACCGCGCGGCGACAAAGCCGATGATGTTCCCGTCCGAACCGTGGTGCGGGATGATCGTGGTCGCCACCCAGTAATGGCTGCCGTCCTTGGTGCGGTTGCAGATGTTCCCGTGCCATGTCCGCCCGGAATAGATGGTGCGGTACATGTCACGGAAGAACGCATGCGTATGCACGCCGGAATTGAGGATCCGGTGCGTCTGCCCCAGCAGTTCCGAACGCGCATACTGGCTGACGTCGCAGAACTTCTGGTTGACATAGGTTATGACGCCATTCCTGTCGGTGACGGCGACAATCAGGACATTATCGACGACATCAGCCCAGAAATCGGCATCTTCATGTGTAAGGGCCCTGAGTCGGTCGTCGTGTCTGGCGGACATATAAAACCTCGGAACAAAGCGAAACGCTGGAATGGTGCCTTAACTTTTAATTCGATTTGTTTTTTCCGATACCGTCTTTGCCTTGCCCGTCGGGTCGGCCAGGTTCTTGATGGTGCGGCGCTGGCGCACCCACTGCTCCAGATCCTTGGGCGCCAGCGGCTTGGCGAACAGGTAACCCTGCATCACGTCGCACTTCAGCTCCTCCAGCAGGCGGCGCTGCTGCTCGGTCTCCACGCCTTCGGTCACGACCGTCATGCCCAGGCGCGACCCGATGCCGATGACCGCCATGGTCACGGCCTGCGCGTTGGTGTCGTGCTCGAAATCGTTGATGAAGCTGCGGTCGATCTTGATTTCCGTCAGCGGCAGGCGCGTCAGGCGCGACAGGGAGGAATAGCCCGTGCCGAAATCATCCATCGACAGCCCCGCGCCAAGGTTGCGGATGGCCTGCAGCACTTCTTCGGTGTCGCTGCTGCTGTCCATCATGACGCTTTCGGTGATTTCCACCGTCAGGCGGTCGGGCGTCAGCTTGTAATGGTCAAGCAGGTTGGAAATGTATTCCGGCAGTGCGCGGTTGCGGAAATGCACCGCCGACAGGTTCACGGCCACGGTGGGGACATGGATGCCGTCCTTGTCCCACTGCACCATCTGGCGGCACGATTCCTGCAGGGACCAGCGGCCGATGGCCTCGATCTGGCCGGTTTCCTCAGCCACCGCGATGAAGCGGGAGGGAAAGATGTTGCCAAGGTGCGGGTGATGCCAGCGCGACAGCGCCTCCACCCCGCACAGTTCGAGCGTATGGGTGCGCACCTGTGGCTGGTAATGCAGGTTCAGCGCCCCGCGCGCCAGCGAATCCCGCAGCGCGGAGCCGAGCACCAGGCGGTCCTGCGCCACTTGGTTCTTTTCCGAATTGGCGAAGCGGTAGGTGCCGCGCCCGTCGATCTTGGCCTGCCGCATCGCCACGTCTGCGTTGCTGAGCAGGGATTCGCTGTCGGGGCCGTTGTCGGGGAAGGTGCTGATGCCGACACTGCACGAGATGGTCAGCGTGTTCTGCCCGATCTGCATCGGCTTGGCGATGGTCGCGATCAGCATTTCCGCGAACTTGATCGCATCGTCATTGCGGCAGTTGGGCACGGCCACCACGAACTCGTCCCCGCCGGAACGGCTGACGATGTAATCATCCTTGGCGATGGAACGGATGCGCTGCGCGATCTCGACAAGGAACTGGTCGGCATAGACATGGCCGAGCGCGTCGTTGATGTCGCGGAAGCGGTCGATGTCGAGCATGAAGATCGCGAAGTGGTGGTTGCCCTCCTGCTTGGCGATCATGCCCTCGAGGACCTTGTGCACCGAAGAGCGGTTCAGCAGGCCGGTCAGGGAGTCGAAGTTCGACAGGTGTGAAATATGCTGCTTGGTCGCGTTCTGCTCGAACGCCAGCGCGCAGAAGGGGATGCATGAATCCACGATGCGCTGCGGCCATGAATTGTGGCGGGCGTCATCGCGCGAATACAGCGCGAAGATGCCCGAGACCTCTCCCGTCTGGGTCTTGACCGGGGTGGAGAAGCACTGCTGCAGCCCCAGCGAAATCCCCAGCGAGCGGTAGCTGTCCCATACCAGTCGGTTGGCCTGCTTCGGGTCCGCGCGCAGCTTTTCCATGGCGGAAGGGGAAAGCTGCACCGTCTCGAGTGCCGCGCGGAAGCGCTTGGGCAGTGTGGGCGAGGACAGCACGCGCAACTGCCCGTCGGGCATGATGAGCATCAGGACCGCCACCGCGCCGGGCACGAACCCTTCGACCCGGCGGCACAGAAGGTCGGCCACGTCCTGGATCAGCATGTCACTGGCGAGCGCCTGCAGCACGTCGTTCTGCAGGATCAGGATCTTGCGCTGCTGGCTTTCGTTGGTGACGTTCTTCATCACCCCCATGTAGTAGATGCGGCCTTCGCCGGTCAGGACCTTGGAAAGTGACAGTTCCCCGCAGATATATTCCCCATCCGAGCGGGAGAATTCCACCTCCCGCGAGGTGCCGACGATCTTGCTGACCCCCGTGCGGCGGTTGGTGTCGATGAAGCTGTCGTGGTCCTGGCGGTGCTGGAGCGGCACGAGTGAACTGACGTTCTTGCCGATCACGTCCTGCCGGGGCAGTCCCCAGAGGTTTTCGGCGGCCTTGTTGAAAAAGATGACGTTGTTCTTGTCATCAATAATCACTGTCGCATCAATGGCATGCTCAAGTGCCGACAAGAGGACTTCAGCGCTTAGATGGGACTTGCTCATCATCAACCTCAGGGGGAGAAAGGAAAAAGGATCATAGGGCCTGCGGATCTGAAAGTCATGTCTCGCCACCGCGCAGGGGTGCCCATGCGATGTCAGGCGTGCCGGTATCCATAATCAAGGCAGGCTGTCTGTTTCAGATATGAAATAAAAACAATGGAAAGATGAGTAATTTTTTCAGAGTAAAGATGCATTTATAGTCTATGTTTATGAAATTGGACAATACAGGCTTATTTGTTTCTATCAATTCGTATCGTGATGTGCATAGGGATGTTTTCCGCAAAAAGACAAATAAATCTTATGCCCCCTAATTGACATCGGGTGACAGGCCCGCGTCTGCGGTCCCAGCGTAATCAGCAGATGCTAACGAAAGGTTAGGGGCAGGCGCGATGCGCGTGCGTCAGTGGGTCGGCGGGAACGGCGCGAACGCATGACGCAAACTGTTGATAAATAACGTCTCAAAGGAAGGATATCCTTTGGCGGATTGCAGGGCGGACCCCTGCGTGCGGCCATCGACATGCGATGACGGCAGGGGGCAGAAAACCGGCCCACACCGGTTCAGGCGTTTCTGATCTGAAAAGTTTTGAAAGAATGCTGGTTTTTGAAACGGGATGGCGCGCGGAGACTGTAGCGACCGGTTATTTCGAACCGGCTTTCTGCTTTTTGTCCGGTGTGCAGGAGGCCCCGGCGCAGCCACTGCATCCGCCACATCCGCCGCCGGTCCGCGGGGTCGCGCGCCGTGCCGCGATGGTGCGCCAGCGTTCGGGCGCGCCCATGCGCTGCAGCGTGGCTGCAATCATGCCCCATGCCGACAGGCGCGCGCGCGGGAACAGCCGTCCCGTCCAGTACAGGGCGCATGCCACGACGGCGCATGCCACAAGGATCGACTGGATCATGCCCCGCCCTCAGAACAGCAGCGCGAGGCGGTAGGTCAGCAGCGCCATCACATAGGCCAGCGCGAACAGGTAGCCCGCCGTGATGGCGACCATGCGCCACGATGCGGTTTCGCGCCGGATGACCGCAAGGGTCGCGACACATTGCGGGGCATAGACATACCATGCCAGCAGCGACAGCGCGGTCGCGACACTCCAGTGCGCGGGCAGCAGTTGCCCCAGCATCGCCGCCTGGTCCGTATCGGCGCCCGCATCCCCGATGGCATAGACGGTCGCAAGCGCGCCGACCGCGACCTCGCGCGCCGCCAGGCCGGGGATCAGGGCGACGCAGATCTGCCAGTTGAAGCCCAGCGGCGCGAAGACCGGTAGCATCAGGTGCCCGATCCGCCCCGCAAGGCTCCAGTCGATGGCGGGGCCGGTGGCCCCTGCGGGCGGCGCGGGGAAGCTGGACAGCGCCCACAGCAGCACCGTGAGCGAGACGATGGTCGTGCCCACGCGCATCAGGAAGATCCGCGCGCGTTCCGTCAGCCCCAGCAGCAGGTCACGCGGGTTGGGCAGGCGATAGGCCGGAAGCTCCATCAGCAGCGCCGCCTCCTGCCCGCGCCCACCACGCCGCGCGATGCGCGCCACCAGCAGGGCGGACAGGATACCCACCGCATACAGCCCGAACAGCACAAGCCCCTGCATGTTCAGGAACCCCCACACGGCGCGGTGGGGAATGAACGCCCCGATCAGCAGCGTATAGACCGGCAGCCGCGCCGAACAGGTCATCAGCGGCGCGATCAGGATGGTCACCAGCCGGTCGCGCGGGTTCTGGATGGTGCGCGTCGCCATGATGCCAGGCACCGCGCAGGCGAAGCTCGACAGCAGGGGAATGAAGGAACGCCCGCTCAGCCCCGCAAGCGACATGACCGGGTCAAGCAGGAAGGCCGCGCGGGGCAGGTAGCCCGATTCCTCCAGCACGAGGATCCACAGGAACAGGATCAGGATCTGCGGCAGGAAGGTCACGACGCTGCCCGCGCCCGCGATGACGCCATTGACCAGCAGGCTGCGCAATGCGCCTTCGGGCAGCAGGTGGCCCACCTGTTCGCCGATCCAGCCCATGCCCGCGTCGATCCCGTCCATCAGTGGCTGCGCCCAGGCAAAGACCGCCTGGAACATCACGAACAGCAGCACCGCAAGGATCAGCGGCCCCCACACCGGATGCAGCACCCAGCGGTCAAGCCGCTCCTCCAGTTCGCTGGAGACCGGATGCGCGCGGGTGACGCAGTCGGCCAGGATACGCCGCACGACGGCATGCAGGTCCGTATCCGTGGGCAGGGGCACGGGCGGCGGCGGCAGTGGCGCGTCAAGCTGCGCCAGCAGGTCGCGCGCGCCATCGCGGCGGATCCCCACGGTGGCGACCACCGGCACGCCCAGTTCGGCGGCAAGGCGGGGCAGGTCGATTTCCATGCCCTTGCGCCGCGCCGCGTCGATCATGTTGAGCGCCAGCACCATGGGACGGCCAAGCTGGCGCATTTCCAGCACGAAGCGCAGGTGCAGGCGCAGGTTCGTCGCGTCGGCCACGCACACCAGCAGGTCGGGCGCGGCCTCCCCGCGATAGGTCCCGGCGCAGATGTCGCGTGTCACCGCCTCGTCCGGGCTTGTGGCGACAAGGCTGTAGGCGCCGGGCAGGTCCAGCACCCGGATGTCGTGCCCCTGCGGCGTGGTGAAGCGGCCTTCCTTGCGCTCCACCGTGGCGCCGGCATAGTTGGCGACCTTCTGCCGGCTGCCGGTCAGCAGGTTGAACAGCGCCGTCTTGCCGCAGTTCGGGTTGCCCACCAGCGCGATGCGCAGGGTGCGGGCCGGGGTGATCATGTTCATGGGTGTGACCCGGGCTGTTGGCCGGGGACGTGGACGATCACGCGCGCGGCCTCGTCACGTCGCAGGGCAAAGCGGGTGAAGCCGATGCTGACCGCGATCGGGTCGCCGCCCATGGGCGCGGTGGCCACGACGCGCACGGGTTCGTCCGGGACGAAGCCGAGTTCGCGCAGGCGGCCCGCCACCGGGTCGGGGTGACTGGCGTCTTCCACCCGATCAATGATGGCCTCCATCCCGCGTGGAAGTTCATTCAGTCGCATCTGTATCTCGCACACATACCCATATGGTATGGCGCGCCCAAAATGAAACAGGCCGGCCCGGGACCTGACAGGTTGCAAAGGGGCCATCCAGCAGTCCCGCCCGGGTCATGGCCCCGCGGATCGTCCAGTGGGCGATCCCGATGGCTGTGACCGGCGGGCATCCCTGCGCACCAGTCGCCGCAGGCAGCCGGCGCGCTGGCGCAGCGTTATGCGCCGGGAACGGGGTTTTTGAAACAGCCTCTAAGAATTAATCTTAATTTTTGGCACCAGCCTTGTCCATCGGCTTCCGGGCCTGTTGTAAGGGACCGCCCGCGCAACATCCCGAAAACCGGCAACGGGTTTTTGGGGAAGCGTTCTGAAAAAGCTTCGAAGGACGCCAGATTTTTGAAAGGAACTGGCCTCATGAAACGCCTGTCCCCCGGACACTCACGTCGCACTGGGAACCGTGTTTCGCACCTCAGCCATGCCGTGCCAGCACATGAAAGAACGTGCCGCTGACATTGCCGCGCATCCCCCCCGCCATGCCCCGGTCCTCCCCATTGCCATCGCGCAGATCCACCAGCGGCGTGTCGGTGCCGGGGGTGGTGATGGTGGCATAGTGGAATTCGTGCCCGCGCAGGTGCGTGCCCGCAGGCCCCAGCGCGCAGTCATGGCGCAGTCGTGCCGCGCGGTAGCCAAGGTTCATCCGCCGCCGCGCGAACGAGGTTTCATGGTCCAGCAGCCCCACCATGGCATGTGTCCGCCCGTCGCGGTCGGTCAGGCTGGCCCCCAGCGTCATGAACCCGCCGCATTCGCCATGCACCCGCCGCGTGCGGGCGAAATGGCGCAGCCCGGCGTGAAAGCGCGTGGCGGCGTACAGGCGCGCGGCATGCAGTTCGGGATATCCCCCCGGCAGCCAGCAGGCGTCGCATTCCCCGTCCGGGGCCTCGTCCGCCAACGGGGAGAAGAAGCGGATCTCCGCCCCCATTTCGCGCCATCCCATGACCATGTGCGCATAGAGGAAGGAAAAGGCGGCGTCGTTGGCCACCGCGATCCGCTGTCCCGGCGGTGGCAGGGCGATGGCGGGCGTTGCCGGTCGCCGATACCGGCCCGCCGCCAGCGCCAGCAGCGCGTCAAGGTCGAGGTCGCGTTCCGCCTGCGCGCCCAGTTGCGCCAGCAGGGCCGCAAGCCCGTCATGTTCACGCGCCTGCACCAGGCCCAGGTGGCGTTCGGGCATGCGCAGGTCGGGATTGCGCATGAACGCGCCCAGCACCGGCAGGCCGATGGCCTCGATCGCGCGGGTCGCCATGGCGCGGTGGCGTGGGGAGCCCACACGGTTGAGGATCACCCCCGCCACGCGCACGCCGGGGTCCAGCCGTGCAAAGCCCAGCGCGGTCGCCGCCGCCGACTGCCCCTGTCCCGATACGTCGAGGACAAGGACGACCGGCAGGTCGAAACGCGCCGCGATGTCCGACGGCGCGCCGCGTGCGCCATCGGGTGTGTCCAGCCCGTCGAACAGGCCCATCGACGCCTCCACCACCACCACGTCCGCTGCGTGCCGGGCGCGCGCCATCACCGTGTCGAGCAGGGCGGGCGGCATGGTCCAGCTATCGAGGTTGAGGCCGGGGCGGCCGGTTGCGGCCTCATGAAAGGCGGGGTCGATGTAATCCGGCCCGGTCTTGGCCCCGTCCACCCTTACGCCACGCGCGCGCAGGGCGGCCATGATCGCCAGTGTCAGCGTGGTCTTCCCCCCGCCCGAACGGGGGGCCGCGATCATCAGTCCCCGTGCCATCACGCCTGCCATCGTGTGTCCCTACCTGCTACATGCTGTTCCATCATGGTCCCCGCCCATACTGGAACGCCGCGATGACACATACCCGCAACACCCCCGATCCGGCCAGCCTGCGCCGGGGCTGGACCACAGGAAGCTGCGCCACGGCGGCGGCGCGGGCGGCATGGGTGGCGATGCGGGGTGGCGATTTCCCCGATCCCGTCACCATCACCCTGCCCGCCGGGCAGGAAGTGGCCTTCAGCCTCGCCGCCCATGGCCATGACGGGGCGGGTGGCGCATGGGCGTGCGTCATCAAGGATGCGGGCGACGATCCCGACGTGACGCATGGCGCGCTGGTCCGTGTCGATCTGGCCCCCGCCGCGCCGGGGACGGGCATCACCTTTCGCGCCGGTCCCGGCGTGGGGACCGTAACCCTGCCGGGCCTGCCGATCGCGGTGGGCGAACCTGCGATCAACCCCGTCCCGCGCCGGATGATCCGTACCGCCCTGAATGAAGGGGGCGGGCGGGAGCCGGACGTGCAGGTCACGGTTTCGGTCGCCGATGGCGAACGCCTTGCACGCCGCACGCTCAACGGGCGGTTGGGGATTGTCGGGGGCCTGTCGATCCTGGGGACGACGGGCATCGTCGTGCCGTTTTCCTGCGCCGCGTGGATCGACAGCATCCATCGCGGCGTGGACGTGGCGCGTGCCATGGGGCTTGTGCATGTGGTCGGCTCCACCGGCGATGTGTCCGAACGCGCGGCACGGGCGCTGTACGGCCTGCCGGAGGAGGCGATGATCGAAATGGGCGATTTCGCGGGCGGGATGCTGAAATACCTGCGTCGCCATCCGGTGCCGCGCGTTACCGTGGCCGGTGGGGTCGCGAAGATCAGCAAGCTGGCGCATGGGTTCCTTGACCTGCATTCACGGCGCGGGCGCGCGGACATGGCCGAACTGGCCCGCGATGCCGCGCGTGCGGGGGCGGATGCGGACCTTGCCGCACGGATCGCGCGGACCCATACGGTCGCGGCGGCGTTCACGCTTACGGCAGCAGCGGGGATCGACCTTGGCGCCGTCATCACGCGCCGGGCGTGGGGTGTGGCGCGCGATGTGCTGGCGGGCAGTGGATGCGCCCTCGACATCCTGATGTTCGACCGTGCGGGCACGCTGGTTTCACGCCATGGTCCCCGTCCGGCCGATGAAGACGGATAAAACTGATAGAAGTTTCTGGGTGCCCCCTTTTTCCAAAAAGGCGGCGTCTTTCGAAGCTTTTTGAAAAAAGCTTCACCAAAAACTTCTTTAGGTTTTTTATGAGCGGAAGCGGCGGTGGTAGTCGGGGTTATAGAGCGCGCTTTCGCGGAAATCATGCTGCCCCAGCGCGCGTCCCACCAGCACGAGGGCCGTGCGTTCGATGGGATGTTCCGCAAGTTGCGCGGTAATCGTGCCCAGCGTCCCGCGCAGTACCACCTGGTCGGACCATGTGGCGCGGGCCACGATCGCCACGGGGCAGTCCGCGCCGTAAAGCGGGGTCAGGTCGGCCACGATCTTGTCCAGCGCATGGATCGCAAGGTGGATCGCAAGGGTCGCGCCCGTTGCGCCAAAGGCCCTGAGCGTCTCGGTCTCCGGCATGGCCGACGCCCGGCCGCTGACACGGGTCAGCACGACGCTCTGCGCGACTTCGGGCATGGTCAGTTCACGGCCCAGCACCGATGCGGCGGCGGCAAATGCCGGGACGCCGGGTGTCATGGTCCACGCGATGCCGTGGCGGTCGAGCCTGCGGATCTGCTCCGCCACGGCGCTATAGACCGACAGGTCCCCCGAATGCAGGCGCGCGACATCGTGGCCCGCCGCGTGGGCCGCGACATATTCCGCCTCGATCATGTCCAGCGTCATGGGCGCGGTATCCACCAGGCGCGCATCAGGCGGGCAGTGGGCCAGCATTTCGCGCGGGACGATGGACCCGGCGTAAAGGCAGACCGGGCATCGCGCCAGCAGGTCGCGCCCGCGCAGGGTCAGCAGGTCGGCGGCCCCGGGACCTGCGCCGATGAAATGTACGGTCATGTATGCTCCGTTCGTGCAATGGCGCATGTGACGCGCCGGAAGGCCATGCGCGCCACGACCAGGCGCGCCCCGTCTCCCGCCGCCACAAGGGCGCAGCCTTCGGCGACCGAGGCGACACCGTGCGCCGCCATAACACGTGACGAACGGGTGACGCAACGTGGCTGCGCCGCCAGCAGGTCGGCGTGGGAGACAACGCGCAGCGGTAGGCCCGCCTGTCGCGCCGCCGCGTGCAGGGCGGCGCAGTCGGCGCGGAAATCGGGAATGGCGATCAGTCCGGGCCGGCAGTGCGCCCGGCCGGTGGCCTCATGCAGGAGGGCGAGGATATCGTCCGCGTCGCATCCGCTGCCGCACCCGATGCCCGCCACGCACAGGCCCTTCGCATGCGTCGCCGGTGTCGTGGTCGCGTTCATGCGGCGGGACGGGTGGCCGCGTACTGGGTGACCGTCATCGCCGGGCGGAAGGCGGACTGCGTGCCGACCTGTTCCACCCGTTCGACGCGCAGGCGCGAAAGGCTGCCGCCCCAGCGCGCATGCGCGGCCAGCAGCGCGGTCTCGCCTTCCAGGGTGACGGCATTGGCCACCAGCCGGCCGCCGGGACGCAGGGCGTCCCATGCCCCCTCCATCATGCCCGGATTGCCGATCCCGCCCCCCACGAAGACCGCATCGGGACGCGGCGTCTGCCGGTCATGCAATGCGGCAAGGGTCTCCAGCGCGCTGCCTTCGACAATGCGCAGCGCGGGCGTGCCCAGCGTCAGTGCATTATGCGCGATGCGTGCGGTACGCTCGCGGTTGCGTTCGATGGTGACGGCACGGTTGGCGGGATGGCACAGCATCCATTCGATGGCGATCGACCCGGCCCCGCCACCGATATCCCACAGCATCTCGCCCTGGCGCGGGGCAAGGGCGGACAGGGTGGCGGCGCGGATCTCGCGCTTGGTGATCTGCCCGTCATGGGCGAACATGTCATCCGGCAGCCCCGTTGACAGCGGCAGGACCATCGCGCCGGGTTCGGCCACGACCTCGATCCCCATCAGGTTCAGCGGATTGATCCCTTCCGCCGTGCCCGCCGCCAGCGCGTCCGCGCGCATGTGCACGTGGCGTTCATAAGGACCGCCCAGCGCCTCGAGCACATGGATGACGGAGGGGCCAAAGCCGCGCGCCGTCATCCATTTCGCCAGCGTCACGGGCGAACGCCCGTCCGCCGACAGCACGATCAGGTGCGCGCCGGTCTGCAATGCGGGGGCCACCACCTCCATCGGGCGGCCACAGATCGACAGCACCGTCGTATCCTGCCGCGCCCATCCCATCCGCGCACAGGCCAGCGTGATGGAAGACGGGGCCGGGATGCAGGTCATCTCCCCCACCGGTATGTACCGGCACAGTGTGACGCCGATGCCAAAGCTGAACGGGTCGCCCGACGCCAGCACCACCACGCGCCGCCCGCGCCAGCGCAGCATGCGTTCGATCCCTTCGGATATGCTGGTGGGCCACATCAGCCGTTCGCCACGCATCAGCCCTTCGACCAGCAGCAGGTGCCGCCGTCCCCCCACGACCAGTTCGGCCGCGGCGATCAGTGCCTGCGCCACTTCCGACAGGCCCTCGACACCATCTTCGCCAATGCCGATAACATGCAGCCATGCGGGATGGGTCATTTCAGTCTCCTTGGGGGGTGGCAACGATGCGGGTACTGGTTCTGGGCGGCACGACGGAGGCACGGCTTCTGTGCCGCAGGCTCGAGGCGCCGGGATCCGGTTTCGCGGCCACGCTCTCCCTCGCCGGGGTGACGCGCGCGCCCGTCCTGCCACGGATGGAGGTGCGAATCGGCGGTTTCGGCGGGGTGGAAGGGCTCGCGCACTGGCTGTCGCACAATCGCGTGGCGGCCGTCATTGATGCAACGCATCCTTTTGCCGCGCGGATCAGCGCCAATGCGGTTGCGGCCTGCGCGCGCGCGGGCGTTGCGCTGGCGCGGGTGGAGCGGCCCGCATGGGCCCCGTCGCCTGGCGACCGCTGGACCATGGTCCCCGACATGGCGGCGGCCGCGCGCGCCATCGGCCCCGCGCCGCGCCGTATCCTGCTGACGATCGGGCGCAAGGACCTGCTGGCGTTTCGCGACGTGGCGGCATGTGGGCATACGTGGCTGGTGCGCAGTGTCGATGCCCCGGACCCGGCCCTGCTGCCCATGGGGGCGCGCACGATTCAGGCGCGCGGCCCCTTCGACGTGGCGGCGGAGGACGCGCTGCTGCGGCGCGAGGGGATCGACCTGATCGTGACGAAGAATTCGGGTGGTGCGGCAACGGTGGCGAAGCTTGAGGCCGCGCGGGCGCTGGGGATTGCGGTCATCATGGTGGAACGGACCGCAGTACCCCCCGCGACCGTGGTGGGGGACGTGGGGCATGCCATGGCGTGGCTGCGGTCGCGGCCGTCATTCACGAGGGATCGACCCTGCGCGACGTATAGAGCCATGGCTGCCCCTGCGGGCGCGGGATCAGGTGCGTGCGTTCGCAGCCGATCAGGACCAGCGTGCTCATGTCCACCTGTTCGGGATCGGCATGGGCGAGGTCATGCAGGATGACGCGTTCATCGGGGCGGCCGATGGCGCGGGCGAAGGCAACCGGGACGGTGCCGGGCAGCACGGCGCGCAGCACGTCGAATGCCTCCGCCAGTTGTCCGGGCCGGGCCTTTGAACGCGGGTTATACAGCGCGATGACGAACCCCGCACCCGCCGCGGCGCGCAGGCGGTCATGTACCACCGCGCGCGGCTTGAGGTTGTCCGACAGCGACATGACGCAGAAATCCCCGCCCAGCGGCGCGCCAAGGCGGGCGGCGGCGGCAAGGACGGCGGACACGCCGGGGATGACCTGCACGTCGATGTCGCGCCATGCGGCGGGACCGTGGTCGATGGCCTCGAACACGGCGCTGGCCATGCCGAACACGCCCGCATCCCCGCCGGAGACGACCACCACCCGCCGTCCCGCCAGCGCCAGTTCCAGCGCATGGCGCGCGCGTTCAAGTTCGACGCGGTTGTCGGTGGCGTGGCGCACCACGTCCGGCCCCGCCACGGCGCGCGCGACATAGGGGCCATAGCCGATCAGGTCCGTCGCCTGCGCCAGTGCGGCGGCTGCCTGTGGCGTCACCTGCCCCGGCGCGCCGGGGCCGAGGCCGACGATGAACAGGCAGGGCTGGGAAGGGGGAGGCGTCTGGGTCATCTTACACCTGTGCGTCCGGGCACGAGGATGATGGAAAAATACGGCGCGCGTTCGCCCGCGTCCGACAGGGGCATGCAGCGCTGCTGCGCCTGTGTCGCGCGTTCGACATAGACCGCCCGCCCGTCGCGCCCGGTGCGGCGCAGGGCGTTGCGCACCTTGGCCATGTTGCGCCCCAGCTTCATGATGACGGCAGCGTTCGCGCGTTCCAGCCATGCGCACAGGCTGTCCTCGTCCAGTGTCGCGGGAATGACGCACAGCACGTCATCGCCATGGACCATCGGCACCTGCGCCTGCGACCAGCACCCGGCCATGCCGGTGATCCCCGGCACGATCTCGCAGCGAAAGCGTCCATGCAGGCGGTCGAACACATACATGGCCGAGCCGAACAGGAACGGGTCCCCCTCGCACAGGAGCGCCACGTCGCGCCCGGCGTCGAGGTGGGTTGCGATGTCTTCGGCGCAGCGGTCATAGAATTCGGCCATCCGTGCGGGATAGCGCGGGTCGCTGACGGGGATTTCCACGGTGAAGGGATAGGCGAAGCGCAGCGCGATGACGTCGGGGGATAGCAGGTCGCCCGCGATTTCACGCGCATGGCCGGTGCGGTCATGGCGGGCGAACCATGCCGCGACCGGGCTTTCGCGCAGGATCCGCGCCGCCCTGAGCGTCAGGAGTTCCGGGTCCCCCGGTCCCATGCCGACAATGGACAGGCGGCCGCGTGCGGGGGCGGTGTTCATTCCGCCTCGCACGCAAGGGCGTTGACGGTGGCTGCCGCCATCGCGCTGCCGCCAAGGCGCCCGCGCACGATGATGAACGGCAGGTCCCCGAATTCGGCCAGTGCCTCCTTCGATTCGGCGGCCCCGACGAACCCGACCGGCATGCCGATGACCGCCGCCGGGCGCGGGGCACCCGCCTCGATCAGTTCCAGCAGGTGGAACAGCGCGGTCGGCGCGTTGCCGATGGCCACCACCGCGCCCGCCATGTCATCGCCCCACAGGTCGAGGGCGGCGGCGGAACGCGTATTGCCGATCCGCCGCGCGATGTCGGGCGTGCGCGGGTCGCGCAGGGTGCAGATGACGGCATTGTCGGCGGGCAGGCGGGTGCGGGTGACGCCACGGGCCACCATTTCCGCATCGCACAGGATGGGCCGCCCCGCCCGCAGCGCGCCCTGTGCCGCGGCGGTGAAATCGGGCGACATGCGGATTTCGCGTGCAACATCCACCATGCCGCAGGCATGGATGATACGTACCGCCACGCGGGCCTCGTCCGGGGTAAAACCGCTCAGGTCGGCCTCAGTGCGGATGGTCGCGAAGGAACGGGCATAGATCGCCGCCCCGTCATGGATATAGTCATAAGACCGCGTGGTGCCGGTCATGCCGGTGTCTTCTCCCCGTTCTGGTGTTGTGGTGTATCGGCCGAGGCACGCCCTTCATGCAAGAGGGCGCGTACCTGCGCCACGCCCAGCCCCCGCAGGAGCGGTGCGTCGGCAGCGCGGGCATCGCGGCACAGGTCGTAACCCGTCCCGTCCGCCACCAGCGTGATGTCGCAGCGCCCGGGATTCGCGCATCCCTTGGCACATCCCGAGACATGCAGCCGCAGGCCCGCAGGCACGTCGGCGGCCAGCGCCAGTGCGTCCGCACTCACGTCAGCCTCCGTGCAGGCGCAACCCTGCCGCCCGATGCACGCGACGATACGCAGACGCGGGTCATGTGGGTCCGTGACGAACCCGCCGAGGTCCGGTGCAGTGGTACGTCCCGGCAGCACGATGGCCCGCCCCGGTCCCATCCGCAGGACGCCCGTGCCATCGCTGGCGCACCCTTGCGCCAGTTGCGACAGGTCGGCGGCCATCATCCGGCCCAGCGGCGGCGTCACCCCGTAACATCCCACCGGCAGCGCACCGACCAGCGGCGGCAATGGCGGGGCAGGGCCGTCATCATGGGCCTCGGCCGGGATGCCGGCCTGCGCGAACAGGGTCATGCCGATGTCGCGCCGACGCAGCGGGCGGGCGGTGCCCCCGACCTGCACGAAGGCTTCGGCAAGGCGGATCATCAGGCCGGGGATCGCATCGGGCGCGCAGGCAGCGCGCGCATTGCCGCAGGTGATATGCCAGCGTCCGCCATGGGCGCGCGCGGTGATGTCGGCGCGGATCGCGCCTGCGGGCACGTATCCGCCGCCATCCACCCCCATGACGAATTTCGCGGGCAGTGTGGACAGATGGGTCGCCGCCGCGAGACGCGCATCAAGCGCGCGGGCAATGGGCAGGGTCCGCGCGTCACAGGCCGGGTCCAGCCCCGCCAGCGGCGACACCAGTACCGCGCGCCGCCGTTCGGAGGCGTCCTCTCCCCCCAGTCCGCAGGTACGCAGTTCGCATGCGAACCGTGGCGCGGTGTCGGGCGAAAAGCCGCGCAGTTGCAGGTTCCCCCGGCTGGTCAGTTCGATGCGCCCGTTGCCAAGGCGTGTCGCGGCATCGGCGATGACCCCCGCCTGCGCCGCCGTCAGTTGCCCCAGCGGCGGGCGCACGCGCACCAGCCAGCCATCGGCGGCCTCCATCGGGGTATGCAGGCCGGGGCACCATCCGCGTACGGTGGGGGACGTGCTCATGCGTCGGGGTCCAGCAGCATCGCTGCGCTGTTGGAACGTGGACGCCACAGGCCCTGCCGCTGCGCCTGCGCCAAGCGGTGGCGGATGGCGGCGCGGGCGTCGGGGTTGGCGGTGGCAAGGAAGCGGTCCATTTCCGCATCATTGGCGATCGCGGCAAAGACAAGGTCGAACTGCCGGTCGAAGCGCGCGGGCACGGTGGCGGCGAAGGCATGCAGGGTCGCCACCCCACGCGCGATTTCCGCCGCCCCGCGATAGCCATGGCGACGCATCCCCGCAAGCCATGCCGGGTTGGTCAGGCGACCACGCACGACGCGCGCGACCTCCTGCGCCGTGGCGCGCAGGCGCGGGGTGTCGGGGCGGGACGTATCGCCATGCAGCATGCGTGGCGTCCGGCCAAGGGCGGCGGCGGCAGCGGCCATGCCGCCCGCATGGGCCGCGATGTCCGGGCTTTCGAGGATGTCGATTTCCGCATGGTCCTGCACATGCAGCATGACGTCGGCGGCCCGGATGCGGCGTTGCATGGCGTCGTCGTCGCGCGTGCCCTCCCGCGTGCCGCCATAGGTCCATGCCGATCCCGCCATCCACGCGCGGCCCAGATCGTCACGCCCGTCCCACCCGTCGCGCGCCAGCATGTCCTCGATCCCGGTGCCGTAACAGCCCGGCGCCGTGCCGAAGATGCGCGCCGTCGCCCGCAGCCGTGCCGCCCCCGTCAGGCCGCGCACGCCATGGGCCAGCGGGTTGAGGGCCGGGTCCTCGTCCCGGTCGGCGATGGCCTGCACCGCCTGCTCGAACAGGGCGATCTGCCCCGCGAACGCATCGCGGAACAGGCCGGAAATGCGCAACGTCACGTCCACGCGTGGACGGTCCAGCACCGCCATGGGAATGACCTCGATCCCCCGCACGCGGCCCGATCCGCTGTCCCAGACCGGGCGCGTGCCCATCAGCAGTAGTGCAAGCGCCAGGTCCTCGCCCCCCGTGCGCAGGCTGGACGATCCCCACAGGTCGATGATGATGGAAGACAGGTGATCGCCTTCGTCCTGCAGGTGCCCCTCCAGCAGCAGGTCGGCGGCGCGCTGCGCCAGCACCACGGCGGAGCGGGTGGGGATGGCGCGCGGGTCCATCGCAAACAGGTTGCGCCCCGTCGGCAGCACGTCGGCGCGCCCGCGCGTGGGGGCGCCCGACGGGCCGGGCGGGACCATGCGCCCGTCCAGTCCCCGCAGCAGGGCGGAGGCCTCCGCCGCGCCGCAGTCATGCAGCCGCTCTTCAAGGTCGGCCGGCGCATCCGCCCCGCAGGCCAGCGCGATGGTGGTCGCGAGTGCGCGGGCATGCGGCGGGGGACGGCCGAAGACATGAAGCCCGTCGCGGATCTGGAGGTCCTTCACGTCGCACAGATAGGCATCCAGCCGGGCCAGCGCCTCGTCCTCATCCTCGTCCGGGCGCGGGCCGCTTTCGTCGAGCAGGCCGAGGTCCCCCGCGCGTTGCAGGATTTCCCCGCGCAGGATCGCGCCGCGCCTGCGGTCCAGTCCGTCGGCGGCGGCATATTCGTCGATCAGCCGTTCCAGTTCGGCGGTGCGGCCATCGCCATGGCCTGCCGCCATGACCGGGGGCGTCATGTGGCCGATGGTCACTGCCCCCAGCCGCCGCCGCGCGGTCGCGGCCTCGCCGGGGTTGTTGACGATGAAGGGATAAAGGACCGGCATCCCGCCTGCCAGCAGGGTAGGCCAGCATCGGGCCGAGGGCGCTGCCGCCTTGCCCGGCAGCCATTCCAGCGTGCCATGCGTGCCCAGATGGACCATCGCGTCGGCCCGCACCCCATGGCGCAGCCACAGGTAGAACGCGACATAGGCATGGCGTGGCGGCGTGTCGGGGTCGTGGTACCAACTTTTGCGGTCCAGCTTCGACCCGCGATCAGGCTGCAGCGCCATCGTGACATGGCCCAGCGTCAGGTGACGCAGGCACAATGCCCCGTCCACCACCGATGGATCCTCGGCAGGCGTGCCCCAGCATGCGGACAGGGCGTCGCGTGCTTCGCGCGGGAGGGTGGCGAGCAGCGCCTCATACCGCGCCAGCGTCATGAACGGCGTGGCCGGCGCGCGCGCCAGCAGGTGCGCCAGTGTCGCGCTGTCGGGCAGGGTGTCGTTACCCGTGTCATATCCTTCCGCGCGCAGCAGCGTCAGCAGGACCGACAGGCTGGCGAAACTGTCCAGTCCCACGGCATGGCCCGCCTGCCCGTCGCCACCGCCGTCACGCTGTGCGCCGGGATAATCCGACAGGACGATCGCCACCCGCCGCGCGGCGGGCGACAGGTGGGACAGCCGCGCCCAGCCTTCGGCACGGGCGGCGACGATTTCCAGCCCCGGGGGATAGGGGACATGGCGCGCGGGCAGGCCGGGGGCCGTTTCCTCCTTGAAGGAGATCGGCGCGCCGGGCATCCGCCCGTCAAGTTCGGGCAGCACCACCTGCATCGCAAGGTCCGCCTGCGACAGGCCGCGCGTGCTGTCGCGCCATGCCGCCTGCGTCACGCCGGGCTGCAGCGCCTGGATCACCGGCACATCGGCGATATCGAGGGCGGAGATGTCCGTCTCCTCCCCCCGCGCGGAAAAGAACGTCACGTTGACGATGACATCGGGCGGCGCATCCGTCAGCCAGTCGTGCACCATCGCCGCACATGTCCGGTCCTTGAGCGAGGCGACATAAAACAGGTCCGCCCCGATCCCGTGGTGCGCCAGCGTGTCCGACAGGGCAAGGATGGGGGCGATGTCACCCGCCAGCAGGTGGCTGCGATAGAACACGACGCCCGCGCGCAGGGGCAGCGCCGGGTCCGCCGCGCGCAGCAGGCCGGCAGGTGGCAGGGTTTCGGGCGGGGGCGTGTCCGGCGCCGTCTCCGCCATGTCACCCTGACGCGCGAGGCCGGCCATCAGGCGCAGGGCTGTGGCCATGTTGCGTGGCCCCCCCGCGCGCAGCAGCGCATCGAGGTGGACCAGTGTCGGGGCGGGAATGGTCGATAGCGCGGCAAGGCGCGGGTCGGGGCGTGCATCGCCTGCCACCAGCGCCAGCGGGATGCCACCATCGCGGCAGGCGCGCGACAGTTCCTCCACCCCGTAGCGCCAGTATTCCATCCCGCCAAGCAGCCGTACCACCACGCAGCGCGAACGCATGAGGGTATCGGCCACGTACAGGTCGATCGACATGGGATGGAGCAGGCGCGACAGGCTGGTGATGCGCACCGTGGCGTCACCCGCCGCCACGGCATCGGCCGCCGCACGCAGGGCGAGCAGGTCGCTGTCGGAAAATGACAGGAACACGATGTCGGCGGGCGCATGGCCGAGGTCTTCGGCCACCGCGTCCTCGTCAAGGCTGCGGACCTCACGCGCCAGGAGATGCATGTGCGTCGTCTCTGTGTTTCGTGCTCATGGTCATCGGCTCATGGCGGTTGCAACGGCATCAGGGGGCGTTGATGGAAAGTGAAAGTTTTCAGACAGTCTTTCAGGCCTGTTGCAGGTCCGCCTCGATCGCAGCGCGTGGCAGGCCCTTCTGCCCGATGATGACAAGGCTGCCGGTGCGCGGCGCGCCTTCGGGCAGGGGACGGTCGAACTGGTGGCGGAAACGGCTGCCCACGCCCTGCACCGCAAGGCGCATCGGCTTGCCCCGCACGGCGGCGAATCCCTTCATGCGCAGGATGTCATATTTTTCCGCCACATGCGCCAGGTGCGTGACAAAGGCGTCGGCGCTGTCCTGTTCGGGGATGGGGGCGACGAAGCTTTCGAAATCGTCATGCTCATGCTCGCCCCCTTCCGCGTCGTGGTGGGAGGGACGGGCCGACAGGTCATCTTCCGCCGCCGCATCCATGCCGAGCAGGACGACGGGGTCCACCTGCCCGTCCACCGCATGCACGATCTTGACCGCGCGGGGGATCTCCGCACGGATCTCGCGCTCCACCATGGCGATCTGTTCGGGCGTCATCAGGTCGGTCTTGTTGATGACCACCATGTCCGCCGACAGCAACTGGTCCTCGTACACTTCGGCAAGGGGATTGTCGTGGTCCAGCGACGGGTCGGCCTGGCGCTGGCGTGCGATCTCGTCGGGGTCATCGGCGAAACGCCCGGCGGCGACGGCGGGGCCATCGACCACGGTTATGACGCCATCGACGGTCATGCGCGTGCGCACCGTGGGCCAGCCAAACGCCTTGAGCAGCGGCTTGGGCAGTGCAAGGCCGGAGGTCTCGATCACGATATGCTCCGGCGGCTCGGCCCGGTCGAGCAGGGCCTCCATCGTCGGCAGGAAATCGTCCGCCACGGTGCAGCACAGGCAGCCATTGGTCAGTTCGACGATATCCTCGTCCCGGCAGCCTTCCACCCCGCACGAACGCAGCGTCTCGCCATCAATGCCCAGCGTGCCGAATTCGTTGACGACAATGGCGATGCGCCGCCCGCGCGCCTGCGACAGCACATGGCGCAGCAGCGTCGTCTTCCCCGCGCCGAGGAAGCCGGTGATGACGGTGACCGGCACCTTTGCACGGGCGGCAGGGGCACGGGAGGGGGAGGGTGTGGTCATGAACTTTGCTCCGTCAGGAGGGAGGCGGGAAAACGGCCCAGCACCATGTCCGACAGCGAGGCCGGGCGGCGCGAGGGCATGACGCTGCCGCTGCGTGAGGCGGCATAGGCGGCAAGGTAGGTCATCAGGTCGTCGGCCTTCTCCGGGCCTAGATGGCCGAGCAGCCATCCCCATTTCCCCGGCATGGCGACGACGGCGGTGCAGCCACGGTCGCACGCGGCAAGGCATCTGACCTCATGCACCACGACACTGGTGCCCTGCGCGCGTTCGCGCATCGCCTCGTGCAGGTCGCGCCCGGGTGGTGGCGCGCCGACCGGCAGGCCGCGCAGGCAGGTGACGCAGACATGGATGTGGATGGCAGGGGTGTCGGAACCCGGTGGGGGAAGGGGGACGTCGCCTGTGGTCATTGCACGTTCATCCTGCGCTGTCGTCGCATCATCCCGGATGGGGATGTGGACATGGCCGGGGTGCATCGACCGTGCGGCATCACGTACGATGCGCGGCGCGGACATCAGGACGTCATCGCATTCCAGGCACCCCGCCGGACCTGCGACACCAGTAATCGTGCCATGTCCCGCAAGGGCAGGGCATGACGATGATGGCAGGTCTCCTGACTTGTGGCCGGGACAGGGACTGGGGTGTCCGTGCCCGCGCGTCCGGCGTCTTCCCGGCCATGGGGGCCAGTGACGTGCCGCGCCATGTCGGACATATGCCGGACACGGGCGACCTGCCGGGCGCTTGACGCCACTTACAGTTGCGGGGGCAGCGACGGCATTGTGTGCGGCGGCCTGCCGCGCCACGCACCGTACTTCCCTGTTTCATCCCTTGCGGGAACCATCACGCGGGCTTTTATACGCCCCCGCCATGCAGAGTCAAAACGCTGCAATGCCCCCTGTTTCACGCACCCGCCATCGGTTGTGGAATGTCAGGACGGTCCGTGTGTATGGCGCGATGTCGAGGGCCGCGAACGCCGCCGCATCCGCGCCAAGCGTCGCCAGAACAAGCGCGCGTATGACCAGCGCATCCGCGACAAGCGCCATTTCCCCGCGATCGGTGGGACAGCATGACAGCCATGCCGCCGCGCGCGCCAGCACGTCGCGCAGGCTTTCGCCCCCCGGTGGGGCGAAGTGCGGGTCCGTGATCCACGCCGCCATGTCCTGTGCGGGCAGGTCACGCAGGGCGCGCCCCTGCCATGCGCCATGGTGGCGCGCGCGCAGGGCGGGGTGGGGCAGGGGCGTGCGCCCGGTCCAGCACCCGACCTGTGTGGCAGCGTCATCGCCACAGGTGACGGGGGTATCCGTACACCAGCGCGCGGCCTGTCCGGGGGGCAGGGCGGGCAGGTCGTCATGGGTGGGAATGATGGCGCGGCGCAGGCAGTCGGGCGCGGGAAGGGACAGGCAGGTCAGGTGCATGGCGGGCTTTGGTTTCGTGTGCAGGAGAAGGCGTGTTCTTTTTTGAAAAAAGAACCAAAAAACTTCTGTTTGCTTAAGAGATTGTCTGAAAATGCCGTTCGGAAGACATCTGGTGGATTTATAAAAGTTTTTGGTGAAGCTTTTTTCAAAAAGCTTCAAATAACATGGAATTTTTGAAAAAGATTCCACCCAGAACTTTTTATGTTCTCCTCCGTCAGCCCGCGCGACGCAAACACTCTGCGTTCTTGCATCCACAAAGGGAAGTCATGGTTCCCTGCCACCGACCATGCATGCCCGCTGCCCGGTGTGAAGCGTTTGCCGATGGTCGCGAAATCGGTTAGTCGGGGATCACGACTGATCAGGGAGTGCATTTGCCATGAACCACACATCTTCCGTCCTGCCCACGGGCGGCCTGTCCTCCGCACCTGCCGCGATTCCGGTTCGTGACCTGCTGCCCTGGGCGGCGTTCGGCCTCGTGATCGCGTCACTGCTGCTGTATTTCGTCGGCGCGGAACAGGGCGCGACCTCGCTGGTGTCGGGACATTATGTCCATGAATTCGTCCATGACGGACGCCACCTGCTCGGCTTCCCCTGCCACTGATCCGTTCCGGCGCCTGCCTGTCCTGACGCCCGTGCGTGTGTCAGGACGGTGCGGGCCTACCCCTCGCGCGTGTTGACGACGATGCGGCCGCGGATGTTGCCCGCAAGCAGTTGCGGCGATGTCGTGATCGCCTGTTTCAGGGTGATCTCCGCGCAGATCGAATCGACCAGTGCGGGGTCGAGGTCACGTTCCAGCCGTGCCCATGCGGTCATGCGCTGCTCCCGCGGGCACATCACGCTGTCGATCCCGCGCAGGGTAATGCCACGCAGGATGAACGGCGCGACCGTCAGCGGCAGGTCCATCCCCGCCGCCAGTCCGCACGCGGCGACAACGCCGCCGGGCCGCATGCTGGCGCACAGCGCGGCAAGCACCTTTCCCCCCGCGACATCGATGGCCCCGCTCCACCGTGCGCTCTGTAGCGGGCGGGGGGTATAGGTCAGGGCCGAACGTCCCACGACCTCGGCCGCGCCCAGCCCGCGCAGGTAGTCCGTCAGGCTGTCACGCCCGGTCACGGCCACCACCCGATATCCCAGACGCGCCAGCAGGGCGATGGCGATGCCGCCCACGCCGCCCCCCGCCCCGGTCACGACGATGTCGCCATCGCCGGGGGTGACGCCCCCCTTCTCCAGCGCCATGACACACAGCATCGCGGTATAGCCGGCCGTGCCGATGCCCATGCACTGCCGCGCGGAAAAGCTACGCGGGCGTGGCAGCAGCCATTTGCCATGCACGCGCGCCATCTGCGACAGGCCACCCCAATGCTCCTCCCCCAGTCCCCAGCCATTGGCGATCACCTGGTCGCCGGGGCGATGGACGTGGTCGTCCGAGGCGAGGATTTCCCCCGCCAGGTCGATGCCCGGGATCATGGGGAAACGCCGCACCACCGGGCCACGCCCGGTAATCGCCAGCGCGTCCTTGTAATTGAGGGAGGAATAATCGACGCGTACCGTAATTTCGCCTTCCGGCAGGTCGGCGGGATCAATGCTGCGTACGCTGGCGCGCGATCCCGCGCGGGTCTTGTCGATCATGATGGCGTTGAACATCGGCGCGCTCTCCGGCGGGTCATGGCAGGCAGGGATGTTCCCCTGTCCAGATTGCGGTCCGTAACCTGTGGCGGATCAGGATAAAACGAACAGATATCAATAAGTTGTACAATTTCAGGAGAGGTCGTCCGCCGCGCCCCGTCCGCACATGGGGGCCGTGTGGGCACGCGGCCGCCGGGCGTGCGGACGCGCGATAGGCGCAGGTTTTGCGACGCCTGTGCAGCGACATCCGCGTGAACTGTCTGTTTTGTGATCTGGATATGTGCTGCGCTGGTGCGCTCATGCGAATATGGCGCGACATGTGCGCACATGATGGATCGGGTAACGAAAGCAGGAAACCGATGACAGCCTATTGCAACACACAGCTCTATATCGACGGGTCATGGACCGATGGCGCGACGGGACGCACGATCGACGTGATCAACCCCGCCACGGCGGAGGTGATCGGCCATGTCGCCCATGCCACGGCGCAGGACCTGCGCCGTGCGCTGGATGCGGCGGCCCGTGGCTTTGCGACGTGGAGTCGCACCTCCCCGCTGGAACGCTCCGACATCCTGCGCCGGGGGGCCACGCTCCTGCGGGAACGCAGCGGCGACATCGCGGCCCTGATGACGATGGAACAGGGCAAGCCCGTGGGCGAGGCACGGATCGAACTGCTGGCCGCTGCCGACGTGCTCGACTGGATGGCCGAGGAAGGCCGCCGCACCTATGGCCGTATCGTCCCCGCCCGCACGCCGGGCGTGATGCAGGAGGTGATCCGCAGTCCCGTCGGGCCGGTGGCCGCGTTCTGCCCGTGGAATTTCCCCGTCAACCAGGTCGCGCGCAAGGTGGGGGCGGCGCTGGCGGCGGGATGTTCGATCATCGTCAAGGCGGCGGAGGAAACCCCGGCGTCGCCCGCGGCCTTCATCCGCGCGCTGGCGGATGCGGGTGTGCCGGCGGGTGTGCTGGGGCTGGTCTATGGCACGCCTGCGGAGATTTCGGAGACGCTGATCGCCGATCCCGTCATCCGCAAGGTCACGTTTACGGGGTCCACCCCGGTGGGCAAGCACCTTGCCGCCCTTGCGGGCGCGCACATGAAGCGCGCGACGATGGAACTGGGCGGCCACGCGCCGGTCATCGTCAGCGCCGATGCGGACATGGACCGCGCGGTGTCGCTGCTGGCAGGGGCGAAGTTCCGCAATGCGGGGCAGGTGTGCATCGCGCCCACGCGGTTCCTGGTCGAACGCCCCGCCTATGACACGTTCGTCAGCCGTTTTGCCGAGGTCGCATCGGGCCTGCGCGTGGGCGATGGCCTGGCGGAGGGGACGCAGATGGGGCCGCTGGCCAATGTGCGGCGCGTGGACATGATGGAAACGCTGGTGGCCGACGCGCTGGAACAGGGCGCGCGCCTTGCCGCCGGGGGCAAGCGCATCGGCAATACCGGCTATTTCTTTGAACCTACGGTCCTTGCCGATGTCACGACCGACATGCGCATCATGAACGAGGAACCTTTCGGCCCGATCGCGCTGATGGCGCCGTACGATACGCTTGATGCCGCCATGGCGGAGGCCAACCGCCTGAATTACGGTCTGGCGTCGTATGCCTTTACCGGGTCGGGGCGTACGGCGGCCATCCTGCGTGACCAGATGCGCGCGGGCATGCTGACGATCAACCATATCGGCCTGGGCCTGCCGGAAATCCCGTTCGGGGGGATCGGGGATTCGGGCTATGGCTCCGAAGGCGGGACGGAGGCGCTGGAGGCCTATCTGGACACGCGCCTGGTGACGGTGCGGGCGTACGGCTGACGGAACGTTCCGGATCAGGCGTGCGCGTAAAAGGGGGCTGGTGTGACATCGCGTGGCTACCGCTGCGCGATGTGATCGTGATGAGGTAGCCTTTCATTTGTCCTCGTACAAGCAAGGGGTACCGCCATGGTGGATGCACCGACTTCATCTTCATCGCTGGCCGACCTGTGGAAAGCACGTTACCGCCAGCCGCCGCCCGATGTGGCATTGCCCGAAAACACGGTCGTGCGTGGCCTGATGGCCCATCGTTCCGTGCGCGCCTTTTCCCCGGCCCCCGTGCCGCAGGGCGCGCTGGAGGCGGCGATCGCGGCGGCGCAGTCGGCATCGAGTTCGTGCAATTTCCAGGCATGGAGCGTGATTGCCGTCACCGACCCGCAACGCCGCGCGCGCCTGGCGAAGCTGGCGGGGGATCAGGCCTTCATCGCGCAGGCGCCGCTGTTCCTTGTGTGGGTGGCGGACCTGTCGCGGCTGGAACATGTGGCCGATGCGCGTGCGCAGCCACATGTGGCGCTGGATTACCTCGAAAGCTTCACCATGGCGGTGGCCGATACGTCATTCGCGGCACAGAACGCGGCGGCGGCGTTCGAATCCTTCGGCCTTGGCATCGTCTATGTCGGCGCGGTGCGCAACGAACCCGGTGAAATCGCCTCCGAACTGGGCCTGCCGCCGCGCACTGTCGCCGTCTTTGGCATGTGCGTGGGCCATCCCGACCGCAAGCACCCGACCGCGATCAAGCCGCGCCTGCCGCAATCGGCGGTGCTGCATCATGAGAAATATGCGGGTGGGGAGGCGGAAGTCCCGGCCTATGACGCCACCATGACCCGGTTTCGCACCGAGCAGGGGCTGTCACCACAGGACTGGTCCACCACCGTGATCGGGCGCATCCGCGATGTGCAGGCGCTGCACGGGCGCGACCGCCTGCGCGAGGAACTGGTGCGCATGGGGTTCGAACTGCGCTAGGATCTGGGAGTAAAAGTTTCTGGGTGCCGCCTTTTGATCGAAAAAGGCGGTGTCTTTCGAAGCTTTCTGGGAAAAAGCTTCACCAAAAACCTTTGATGTTTTCAGGGCAGGCCCTGACAGTGGCCTTCTGGCCGATCGGGCAGGGTGGGGGCCATGACGGCCATGGGCTTGACCTGCGGGGTATTCTGGGGAAGTTGTGTCTGTTTCCCGTCCGGATGCGCAAAAAACAGCCCGGCACGTCGCCGTGGCGGCCGCGCATGATGAAAGAGAATAATGGTCATGGACAGCGTCAGTACACTCCGTTTCACGCTTTCACCGAATCCTTCTCCGGTTTCGCCGGAGCGTCGGGCGGAGGTATTGGCCAACCCCGGATTCGGAAAGATCTTCACCGATCACATGGCCATCATCCGCTATACCGAGGGGCAGGGCTGGCACGATCCCGTGATCCGCGCCTATGCGCCAATCAGCCTCGACCCCGCAGCGGCGGTGCTGCATTACGCGCAGGAAATTTTCGAGGGGATGAAGGCATACCGCACGGCGCATGGCGGGATTTCCCTGTTCCGTCCCGACGCCAACGCCCGGCGTTTCCGCAAGTCGGCCGAGCGCATGGCCATGGCCCAGTTGCCCGAGGACCTGTTTGTCGATGCGGTGTGCCAGCTTGTGACGGTGGATCGCGAATGGGTGCCCGCCCGTCCCGATGAAAGCCTGTATATCCGCCCCTTCATGATCGCGAGCGAGGCGTTCCTGGGCGTCAAGCCCGCGTCGGAATACCTGTTCATGGTCATCGCCTCCCCCGTGGGCGCCTATTTCGGGGAGCAGGCCGTCAGCGTCTGGGTGTCCGAATACTGCCGCGCCGCCCCCGGTGGCACGGGCGAGGCGAAGTGTGGCGGCAATTACGCCGCAAGCCTGATGGCGCAGAAGGAAGCCAAGGGCCATGGCTGCGCGCAGGTGCTGTTCCTTGATGCGGTGGAACGCCGCTGGATCGAGGAAATGGGCGGCATGAACGTGTTTTTCGTCTTTGATGACGGATCGGTCGCCACCCCGCCGCTGACGGGTACGATCCTGCGTGGCATCACGCGCGACTCCATCCTGCGCATCGCGCGTGACGTGGGCCTGACGGTGCGTGAGGAACCCTATGCGATCGATCAGATGTATGCCGATGCCGCCAGCGGCCGCCTGCGGGAAGTGTTCGCCTGCGGCACGGCGGCGGTGATTTCCCCCATCGGGCGGTTCCGTGGCAAGCAGGGCGAGGTCGTGATCGGCGATGGCATCAGCATCGGCCCGGTGACGGAAAAGCTGCGCACCGACCTGATCGCGATCCAGCGCGGCAATGCGCCCGACCCGTATGGCTGGGTGCATAAGGTCATCTGAACCGCACCATCCATGATGGGGGGAGGGTTTCATGGAAATGCGCGTCCGGAATGGACGCGCATTTTTCATATGGAAAGCCCTGAAAGTATCAAAAGTTTTTGGTGAAGCTTTTTTTCAAAAAGCTTCGAAGAACGCCGCCTTTTTGAAAAAAGGCGGCACCCAAAAACTTTTATTCGTTTATCAATTTTTCAAAAATCCCTCATTCCGCCGCGGGTTCGCCCTCGGGCATGGGGACATACAGGCGGTTGCCACCTTCGCGGAACTCCTCCTTCTTCTGCGCCATTCCCGCCTCCCGCGCGGCATTGTCACGCAGGTCGTGGCTGATACGCATGGAGCAGAATTTCGGCCCGCACATCGAACAGAAATGCGCGCTCTTGTGCGCCTCGCGCGGCATGGTCTCGTCATGGTAGGCGCAGGCCGTATCGGGGTCGAGCGACAGCCTGAACTGGTCGTTCCAGCGGAAGTCGAACCGCGCGCGGCTGATCGCGTCATCGCGCAACTGAGCCGCCGGGTGCCCCTTGGCAAGGTCGGCGGCGTGGGCGGCGATGCGGTAGGTGATGACGCCGGTCTTCACGTCGTTGCGGTCCGGCAGGCCCAGATGTTCCTTGGGCGTGACGTAACACAGCATCGCGGTGCCGAACCATCCGATCATGGCCGCGCCAATGCCCGACGTGATGTGGTCATATCCCGGTGCGATGTCGGTCGTCAGCGGGCCAAGCGTGTAGAACGGGGCTTCGCCACATTCGCGCAACTGCTTTTCCACGTTGACCTTGATCTTGTGCATGGGCACGTGGCCCGGCCCCTCGATCATCACCTGGCAGCCCTTGGCCCACGCGATTTTCGTCAGTTCGCCCAGCGTCTCAAGCTCCGCGAACTGGGCCGCGTCATTGGCATCGGCGATAGAGCCGGGACGCAGCCCGTCGCCAAGCGAGAACGACACGTCATAACGGCGCATGATGTCGCAGATTTCGGGGAAATGTTCATACAGGAAGCTTTCGCGATGATGGTGCAGGCACCACCCCGCCATGATCGACCCCCCGCGTGAGACGATGCCCGTGACACGGTTGACCGTCAGCGGCACATGGCGCAGGCGCACGCCGGCATGGATGGTGAAATAGTCCACGCCCTGCTCGGCCTGTTCGATCAGCGTGTCGCGGAAGATGTCCCATGTCAGGGCTTCGGGCACGCCGCCGACCTTTTCCAGCGCCTGGTACAGCGGCACCGTGCCGATCGGCACGGGCGCGTTGCGGATGATCCAGTCGCGGATGTTGTGGATGTTGCGCCCGGTAGACAGGTCCATCACCGTGTCCGCGCCCCAGCGGATGGACCAGACCATCTTCTCCACTTCCTCCGCGACGGAGGAGGTGACGGCGGAATTGCCGATGTTCGCGTTGACCTTCACCAGGAAATTGCGCCCGATGACCATCGGTTCAAGTTCGGGATGGTTGATGTTGGCCGGCAGGATCGCCCGCCCCGACGCGATTTCGGAGCGCACGAATTCCGGGGTGATGAAGGCGGGGATGTCCGCCCCGAAATCCTCCCCGTCCGCGCGGCGTGCCTCAGCACCCGCCACCATTTCCGTCCGGCCAAGGTTTTCGCGGTGCGCGGCATAGATCATCTCGTCCGTGATGATGCCCGCGCGGGCGAATTCGAACTGCGTGACCTTTGTGCCGCGCCTGCCCTCGCGCACCACATGCGGCGCGGGGCAGGGGGGGACAAGCTGCTCGCCCGCGGCGAAGCCGTTATCTTCGGGCCGGACGGCGCGCGGGGTCACGGTGATGGTGTCGCGCGCTGCGATCCAGCCCTCGCGGATGCGCGGCAGGCCCCTGTTCACGTCCGTATGGGCGGGGGAGGCGGTATAGGGACCGGACGTGTCATAGACGCGCACCGGCGGTTCGTTGGCCGAGGGTTCCAGCGCGATTTCGCGGAACGGCACGCGGATGTCCGGGCGGCCGGTGGGGGAAGACCACGCCTTGACCGAGCCCTGGATCGGGCCGGTGGTGACATGGTCGGGAGAGGAAGGCGGGACAATCTTGTTCATGACAGGACACCTCGTGTTTCTCTCCGACAGGGGAAGGGGAGAAACCGGAAGGTGGTCCTGCGGGCGTGGATCGCGGCGGAGGGCCTGTTTTTTCCGATGTCACACCAGTCCCTCCGCCGGTATGAACCGGATCAGGTTCCCCGGGCGCGCCATGCGCCCGGCAGGGTCCCCGCATCCACGCCTCGGCGGCGTGCCAGCGGTATCTCAGCCCCTTTGACGGGACTCCCCTTGGTAGGCGCAGGATCGGCAAAGCCGCGCGCATTGTCAATCACCATGGGCATCAGACAACAGGATGTGAAAAATATGCCCGCCCGGTATCAGCATCGGGGCGGAGTAGGGTAAAAGGGCAAGGGAAATCAGAACGGAAGACAGGCCGATGACCACCCGACCGATCCCCACCCGCATTGCGCAGGGCCGTGGCGGCGAACCCGCCGATACCGTCATCCGTGGCGCACGCCTGCTTGACCTGGTGACGGGGGACCTGCTGGACGGTGATATCGCCATCTGTGGCGACACCATCGTCGGCACGCTGGACCATTACGAGGGACGCCATGTCATTGAGGCACGGGGCCGTATTGCGGTGCCGGGCTTCATCGACACGCACCTGCATGTCGAATCCTCGCTGATCACGCCGTTCGAATTCGACCGTTGCGTCCTGCCGCACGGGGTGACGACCGCGATCTGCGACCCGCATGAAATGGCCAATGTGCTGGGGCGCGCGGCGCTGGATTATTTCGTGGCCGCCGCGTCGCGCGTGGTGATGGGCCTGCGCGTCAACCTGTCAAGCTGCGTGCCGTCCACCGCGTTGGAAACATCGGGCGCGTGCCTGTCGGCCGCCGACCTGGTGGAATGGCGCGACCACCCGAAGGTCATCGGCCTTGCGGAGTTCATGAATGTGTCCGGCGTGATCAATGGGGATCCGGGCTGCATGGAAAAGCTGGCGGCCTTTGCGGGGCGGCATATCGACGGGCATGCGCCGCTGCTGCGCGGGCGGGCGCTCAATGCGTATCTGTCGGCGGGGATTTCCACCGACCATGAGGCCACGACCGCCGCCGAGGCGCTGGAGAAGGTGCGCAAGGGCATGACGGTGCTGATCCGCGAGGGATCGGTGTGCAAGGACCTGCGCGCGCTTGTCCCGCTGCTGACGCCCGCGACCTCGCCGTTCTTCGCGTTCTGCACCGATGACCGCAACCCGCTGGAAATCGCGCATGAGGGGCACCTGGATTACCTGATCCGCCTTGCGATCGCCGAAGGTGTCGAACCCGTCGCCGCCTATCGCAGCGCCTCGCTCAGTGCCGCGAATGCGTTTGGGCTGCGCGACCGCGGGATGATCGCGCCGGGATGGCGGGCGGATATCGTGCTGCTTGACGACCTGCGTGAATGTCGGGTCTCCGACGTGATCGCGGCGGGGCGCGTGGTCGATGACGCGCTGTTCGCCGCGCGCGAGGTCATCGCGCCGGTGGGGCTGGACAGCATCAGCCTGCCCGCCCCGGTCAGTGCCGCCGACATGGCGCAGGCGGGCGATGGCGTGCAGGCCCCGGTGATCGGCCTGATCCCCGGACAGATCATCACCGAATTCCTGCGTGCCGACATGCCGGTGCGCGACGGTGTGGTGCAGGCCGACCCCGCCCGCGACATCGCGCGCGTCTGCGTGGTGGCGCGACACGGGCATAACGACAATATCGGGCGGGGCCTGGTGAAGGGATTCGGGCTGAAGTCCGGGGCGCTGGCGTCGTCGGTTGGCCATGACAGCCACAATATCTGCGTGGTCGGGATCGACGGCGCGGACATGGCCGCCGCCGTCAACCATCTGGAAACCACTGGCGGCGGCTTTGTCGTCGTGCGCGACGGGCGCGTGGTGGCAGACCTGCCGCTGCCGATCGCGGGCCTGATGAGCGATGCCCCGTTCGAGCAGGTCGCCTCCCGGCTGGAGGTGCTGCGCGCCGCCGCGCGCGGGTTGGGCTGCACGCTGGATGAGCCGTTCCTGCAACTGGCGTTCCTGCCGCTGCCCGTGATCCCGCACCTCAAGATCACGGATTTCGGGATGGTGGATGTCGATCGCATGGCCCTGCTGTAGGA
Organism: Gluconacetobacter entanii; assembly: GCF_003206495.1. GTDB lineage: Bacteria > Pseudomonadota > Alphaproteobacteria > Acetobacterales > Acetobacteraceae > Novacetimonas > Novacetimonas entanii. The sequence continues at coordinate 95,408 of NZ_NKUF01000009.1, forward strand.
TGCGCGGATAACCGATGGCACAGGACATGACGGCGCACGGCGACAGCCCCTCCCTCACGCGGCCACAGGCCACGGCGACGCTGCGTGCCTATCGCGCCGACTGGACGCATTTCGCCGCATGGTGCGCGCAACACGGGGTGCGGCCCATCCCGGCCACGGCAGGAGATGTCGCGGCGTATCTGGGCTCCCTGCAGGACTATGCCCCTGCGACCATCCGCCGCCGCCTTGCCGCGATCGGCAAGATGCACCGGTTCAACAACCAGCCGTGGAAGGTCAGCGATCCCGTCATCCGCGCCGCTTTGCACGCCGCGCTGGAGGCCGCGACGCCACAGGTCGCGCCCCGGCCGGAAATCCTGACACCGGCGCAGTTGCGGGCCATGGTCGAACGCTGCGACGACAGCGCGCGCGGCCGACGGGACCGCTGCCTGCTGGTCTTCGGGTTCGCGGGCGCGCTGCGGCGTTCGGAACTGGTGGGACTGATGGTGGAGGACGTGCGCATCGTACCGCATGGCGTGGTGCTGCATGTGCGCAACCGCGCGGCGTCCGTCCGCGCAGGTGCGGACGACATGCCGGAAGGGGAGGACGTCACCATGCCGCAACGTCCCGATGACCTGCTGCTCTGCCCCGCCGATGCGTTTGCCGCGTGGCAGAAGGTGGCGCATCGCCAGACCGGGCCGCTGTTCCGGCCCATTTCCAAGGGCGACCGGGCCGGGGGGCGTGCGCTGACCCCCTTTGCCGTGACGCGCATCCTGCAACGGCGCGCGGCACTGGCCGACCTTGATGCGGGATATGCCGCCCGGCTTAGCGCGCATGCCCTGCGGGCGGGCCATATCGTCGATGCCCTTGCACGTGGCGTTGATGTGGAGGAGGTGCGCCGCCATACCCGCCACCGTGACCCGCGCGGGATGCTCGCCTACGTGCGGGCCAGCGCGCCATGACCGAAAACCTGCGTTTCCCGTGGGCCGACCTGCCGCCGGTAAAGGGAGATGAACCGCTCTCCGACTCCACGGCACCCCTCACTCCCGCGCCACGCGGGCGGCGCGGGCGCAGGCCCCTTGCGGCATGGCGCGACGCGGCGGCGGAGGGGTACTGGCAATGGTGGCACCTGCTGGTCCATGGCCCGATCGCGGCGGTGGACGATTTCGCCGCCACGGCGCGCGGGCGCGGCCTGATCCCATGGCCCTTTGACGGGGAACGGGTGGAGGAGGACATGTTCGCGCTGGCGATTGGCGATGGCGCGTCCGCGCATACCCGCCGTGGCCTGTCGATCGAGGGATGCCGCATCCTCGCGCGGCAGTTCCGTGACGCGGCGGAGGTCCGCCATTCGCACAACCTGATGCGCATGGACCGTCCCTGCGTGCTGGATTTCCATGCGCTGGTGCCCATACCGTCCTCCATCCTGCGACTGGGGGCGACGCATCCCGATGCGCTGTCATGGCTGCGGCGGCACTGGGGCACGGCGGAGGCCCCGCGCAACGTGCAGCGCCTGGTGGGGCGCAAGGCGGGACGCCGCCTGCCCAACGGGCACAAGCCCGTGGTCTATGGTTTTTTTACCCCCCGTGCGGAGGCCCCCGAACCGCTGGTCGCGGCGGTGCGTGCGCGCTGGCCGGACCTGTCCTTCGTCCTGTCGGCACGGGACATGGCGTAATGGCGCAGTATGACCTGTTCGAGGAGGATGGCCGCCCGGAACCCGTCATCCGCATGGAGGCGTACCAAGGTGGCCTGACGCACCTGCTGGCGCTGGCGCAGGCGCGGCGGATCGATATCCGTGCGCTCGACCTTGTCGCGCTGGTGGACCAGTTGACGGTCGCCATCCGTACCTCGTCCTCGCTCCCGCTGGGGCGCAGGGCGGAATGGGCGGTCATGGTGTCGGGCCTGCTGCTGCTGCGTTCGCGCCTGATGCTGCCGGCCGATGACCCGCGACAGCAGGAAGCCACCGACGAGGTGTCGCGCCTGCGCGCGCAACTGCTGGCGGCGGAGGAAGCGGCCCGTCTGGCGGCGTGGCTGTCGGCGCGCCCGCAACTGGGCCGCGATATCCATGTCTATGGCGCCGGGCCCGCCTGCGCCATTACGGAGCAGCCACCGGAATGGGAAACCGACCGCATCGAATTCCTGTGGGGGTGCCTTGCGGTCTTTGACGGCAACTGGGGCGTGCCGCCGCCCGAACCCGGTTACGCTCCGGTGCAGCTTGACCTGTTCGATGTGGAGGATGCGCGCGTGCGTGTGCGCCATGCCCTGCGGTTGAGCGATGGCCCGGTCCTGCTGGACCGGATGCTGCCCGATGCGGCGCTGCGCGAGGGGGATGCGCCCGCACCGTCCGACCAATCGCCCGTGCGTGCGCGCTCCGCCTGGACCAGCACCTTCACCGCCTGCCTGGAACTGGTGAAGCAGGGGGAGGCCCGCGCCATGCAGGAGGAACCCGACCCGCTGCCGGCATTCTGCCGCAGTTGAGGACGGTCGCGGCGGGATGTGGCGGAATTGTGGCCCTGCGGGCCGGGGGCAGTAATATTTTGTTAGCCGTAAATATAACAGCTGGTGTATGATGCCTTTCGCCGGGATGCATTAATCGGGGCGACGGTCCGCATGAACAGTGTGTCGGAATTCCGTGAATACATCGTGTAATAACGAAAAGTGATGTGGTGGTGTGGAACGTGCTACCGCATATCGTTTCGATATGATAACTTTATGTCGCGCGATTGTCATTCTGCGCAAGAAACATCCGCAGGATCGGCCTGCACCGGGCTGCATCGCGCGATGGAATGCAGGCGGCACGGTAACATCAGGGACCGCCTGCAATGCCCGCAAGGATATCAACGATGTGCGAAAGTGAGTTCGGGGAAGCGTCGCCTGTGTGTTTTTTCCATTAATTGTTGTCCCTTAGCTTGACTGCGCGGGGTTTTTGCTCAAGCTGGCAAAATCAGTTTTTCATCGGGTGGAGATGGCGTTTCTGGTTTGTTATTTTCGGTAATCGATTCACGAAGCATGACGCGTGTCCTCCCATGCCGTTTCGGCCACAAGAGGGTTGATTTCGGAGAGTTAATAATGTTTATGGACGTTTATGGATAAATCATGATGGACAAGCGACTTTCCTTGCAGGGAGGGAACCGGCTACCGGCTTCACGACTGTCTGCCAGTCCTTCTGACACGCTGTTGGCTGCAATCCGTGGCAATTGCGAAAACAGCGCTATCCGGTTGGAGGAATGTCGGGCTGGCGCAGTCGGATTCAACCAGACGTTTCGTAGATATCTGGTCATACTCTCGTAGTATTCGGTCAAATCAGAACATCAGGAAACTTTCTATAACCTCCATTAACTATGCCGTTCTGAATGAGGTATGGGTATGACGTATGCGGAACAAAGTGATAATCGATTACAGAAAGCCATAATATTTGGCGTCGTTTTACTTTTCGAGGGCGCTCTCGTCACGGCGCTGATGTATGGCCTTGGCGCGCCCAAGTCCTCGCCGCCGCCGCCGCCGCGTCCGCCAGTGCAGGCCCGGGTGATCAAGGAGCCGCCGCCGCCCCCACCGCCGCCGCCGCCGCCGCCGCCGCCGCCGGTGATCACGCAGCCGCCGCCGCCGTACATCCCGCCGCCGAAGATCCAGGTCCAGGCGCCGCCGCCGCCGATCAAGCACGTGACGCATACGAAGCCGCCCAAGCCCATGCCGCCGGCCAAGGTGACCCCGCCGTCGTCGTCGGATGCGCCGGTGTCCAATGCGCCGCCAGTGCCCGATCACATGGCCGGTTCGTCGCCGCTGAACCATGTGGTGCCCGAATATCCGGAAGAAATGTCGGATGCGGGTCGCGAAGGCGTCGTGACCGTTGCGTGTGACGTTGAAACGACGGGTGCGACCAGCAACTGTCAGGTCATGAGCGTGAAGGGTGGGCAGCCGTTTGCCGATGCCGCGCTGCGTGCCGTGCGTCAGTCGCGTTACGCTCCGGCCGTGAAAAATGGTGTTCCGGTCAAGGAATTTCATCACCTTTATACCATCACATTCAGCCTGAACGACTGAGTGTGGCGGTGTCAGCCAATGTTGCGATGCGGGGGCTCGAAGTCCCCAGCAGCTTCTAAAAACAACACGTCCTGTCTAGAGGATCCTGAGTAAATGATCAGACTGCATCGCAAACACGCTCTCATCACCTCGGCAGCTTTCGCCGCCATGCTGTGCGTTTCGTCTCCGCTTGCGGCGCTGGCGCAGGACGCGGCCCCGGCAGCAGACGCGCCGGCGGTTTCCGCACCCCCGACCGATGGCGCGGGTGCCCCTTCCGCTGCCGCCCCGGCGGACGCGCCGGCCGCCCCGCCTGCTGACGCCGCGGCC